>NZ_JAKUGJ010000001.1:0-818156 GCF_022663915.1 Bacillus cereus group sp. BfR-BA-01331 | reverse complement strand
CTACTGGACCTCAAGGCGCTCAAGGTAACACGGGTGCTACCGGACCTCAAGGCGCGCAAGGTAACACGGGTGCTACCGGACCTCAAGGCGCTCAAGGTAACACGGGTGCTACCGGACCTCAAGGCGCTCAAGGTAACACGGGTGCTACCGGACCTCAAGGTGTTCAAGGACCAACGGGTGCTACTGGTATAGGAGTTACCGGACCTACTGGACCTAGCTTCCCAGTAGCAACAATCGTTGTAACAAACAACATCCAACAAACAGTACTCCAATTTAATAACTTTATTTTTAGTACTGCAATTAACGTAAACAATATTATCTTTAACGGCACAAATACAGTTACTGTTATTAACGCTGGTATTTATGTAATTAGCGTATCTATTTCTACAACTGCGCCAGGATGCGCTCCACTTGGAGTAGGAATTTCAATTAATGGAGCAGTTGCTACTGACAACTTCTCTTCAAATCTAATAGGCGACTCACTTTCATTTACTACAATCGAAACATTAGCTGCTGGAGCAAACATTTCTGTCCAATCTACGCTTAGCGAGATTACGATCCCTGCAACAGGAAACACTAACATTCGTCTTACTGTATTTAGAATCGCTTAAATTTCACTATTTATCGTTTATGGAAAATAAAAAAAAGAGCGAGAAACTCGCTCTTTTTTATTATGTACAATAATTCATTACTACTCTAATTCAATTGAAACATTTTTTTGTGGTACAAATGTAGAAATTGCATGTTTATAAATAAGCTGTTGCTTACCTTCTGTTTCCAGCAGGACTGTAAAATTATCAAATCCTTTAATTAATCCACGAAGCTGGAAACCATTTAATAAGTACAGCGTGACGAACGTATTCTCTTTACGGAGTTGATTTAAAAACTGATCTTGAATATTGATTGATTGCTTCATGTCGAATCCTCCTCTTTTTCTCTACTTACTATTATTCGACTTTAGTTGTAGCTTTCCTTCTATGTATCGTAAAATTTCTGACGTTTTTTCACCATCAGTAACATCGAACCACGCGACATCCATCTTATTACGGAACCACGTTAATTGACGTTTTGCATAACGGCGTGAATTCGTCTTTAATTGTGATACCGCTTCTTCTAAAGATACACGATTCTCAAAATAATCATATATCTCTTTATAACCAATCGCTTGAATAGATTGACAATCTCGCACTCCTCTTTCATGTAAACCTTTTACTTCTTCTAATAAACCTTGTTCAATCATTAGGTTAACACGTAAGTTAATGCGATCGTATAGCATTTCTCGATCCATTGTCAAGCCAATTAATGAAACATCGTACAGTAACTCATTTTCTTGTTTTTCGAGCTGGTTACTCATTTTTTCACCCGTCGTGTGAAAAATTTCTAACGCCCGAATAACACGCCTTACATTATTGGCATGAATACGCTCCGCACTTTCTGGATCTACTTCTTGTAACTTTTTATGTACATATTCCACACCGTGTTCTAATGCTAACTTTTCCATCTGTTCTCGGTATGTAGCATCCCCAGCCTCATCTGTAAACTGGTAATCGAATAAAACAGATTGTATATAGAGACCGGTTCCACCAACAATAATTGGTAATTTCCCGCGCTCTGTAATTTCTCGAATGCACTTACGGACACGTTCTTGAAATTCCGCCACAGAAAATGAATCTTCCGGATCTTTTATATCAATCATATAATGCGGAATTCCGTCCATCTCATCTATCGTCACCTTTGCAGTCCCGATATCCATCGTACGATAAATTTGCATGGAATCACCACTAATAATCTCACCATTCAACGCTTTTGCAAGATCGATACTTAACTTCGTCTTTCCGACAGCAGTTGGCCCAATGATGACAGCAACTTTTTCACGTTGCACTTCTCCCATATCATTCAACTCTCTTTATGTAATATACTCCATCTATTGATTATAACCAATCTTACCAATTTTAACGGCATGATTGCAAGTTCTTTGAATCTAGTACATGAAATTACACAAAAAAAGAGCATAGCTTGTCCAATTCTGCATATACATGATAAAAAATAGCTCGGAGAGGGTGCAATGACTATGAAACAAGCGACTATCGATTTTCCATTATTAATAAAAGACCTTATTTTAGCTACTGCTATAAAAGAACAAAATTGTTCACAAGAAGAATTATACTTCGCACTAAATTGTTTACTACGTTCCTTTCATTCTACTATTCAAGAAACAACGTTACATCCAGAAAATAAAAATACAGAGTATATGCAAACTCAATTTTGCACCGCGTATAAAATTATTACAGGTAAAACAATTTACCCTTTTCAATAATTCTTATAAAAAAAAGCGGCCGCTTAGACATTTTCAAGCAGCCGTTTTTTATTTTAATAAATTATTTTATAACTTTCACTTTAACGGATTTACGACCCCAACTATCAGCAGTGCTATCTGAACCAACTAAAACATCAATACGGTTTCCTTTAATCGCGCCACCAGTATCTCCAGCAATCGCTTCTCCATATCCTTCCACCCACACTTTTGATCCGAGAGGAATTACTTTCGGATCAACAGCAATAACTTTCATATTTGGATTCGCTGTTAAATCATGCCCCATCGCTGTTAACACACGACCACCATATGTGCCATTTTCACTCGCGTGAGCTGTGTAAGCTGTCGCTTCTACTGTTATTTCACGACCAGCAGGTTCACTTGTTTCAGTAGATTTCGCCACTGGCTTAGTTGCCGGATTCGCTTGCGCTACTGGTTTACTTGATGCTCCACTTTTAACTGATTCTTTTCCATTAACTGCCGTATCATTTTTAGCCGGCGCTTTCTCCTTAACTGATGTATCATTTTTAACCGCCGTTTTCACCTTAGTTGGCGCTTCATCTTGAGCTGGAACTTCTTTTCTTTCAATAACAGGTGCTGTACCTGTTAAAAATGGTATGTGAACATACGCCGCTTTCCCGCCATATTCGAATTGTAACCATTCGTTTTGTACTTGATTTGTCGTTTCAATCAAGTCATCTTTTTTAAGCGTGCCAAGAATTTCTGAATCAGTATTCGCTCCAGCACGAATGTTTAATACGTTTGCTGTTACATAATAAGAACTTTTCGTAAACTCGGCACTTACAAAAGCTTCTTTACCATCTAATTTAATTTTGGACCATCCGTTTTCTGTATTTATAACATCTAATTTATTTCCACTTAACATTTTACCTACAAGTTTTGATTCTACAGTTGGGTTTTCTCTAACGTTTAATACATCTGTTGTTACAATCGTTTCCGCTTTAGCAGAACCTGCAAAAATCCCAAGACCAAAAACTGCTGCTGTTGCTATACCTAATAATTTTTTCATGAATAGCCTCCATTTGCTTTGTTTTCGTGTTCTCATTATAGCAACAGTTTTTTGTAGAATTTCGAAAATCACACAATTACAAAGCATTCGTAATAAACGATTAATGATTTGTAACATAAATTTCCATATTAAAGAATTGTATTTCTACCAAAATTAGCAATAGTTTTCATATATTTCTCACAAATTAGTATAAGAATTTTTTTCCAGAAAAAATTACAGTATTACTTTTTTGTTACAAAAAAACCACTTTCCATTACATCTTTTACCAAAATCCATCATAATCCAATTATTAAATTACTTTTTGTAACAAAAAAGGAACAACTCCTATTAGCTGTCCCTTTTTATCTTTTATTTAACTTTCTTCTTCCAAACACCTATCATAATAGCTGAAACAATCGTCCCAATTAATATAGAGAAAATGTATAGCAACGGTTTATTCACTAATGCGATAACAAACAATCCACCATGCGGTGCCGGCAACGTAATTTGGAATAACATAGATAAGGCACCCGCGATACTTGAACCAACAACACAACTTACTATTACTCGAACCGGATCGGCAGCTGCAAATGGAATCGCACCTTCTGTAATAAACGATGCTCCCATAATATAATTTGTTAAACCAGATTTACGTTCTGCTTCTGTAAATTTTGTTTTAAAGAATGTGGTTGCGAATGCAATCGCAAGTGGCGGTACCATACCACCAGCCATAACTGCTGAGTGCACTCCAAAATTCTGTGCTTCTATTGCAGCAATACCAAATGTAAATGCCGCTTTATTAATTGGACCACCCATATCAATTGCCATCATACCGCCTAAAATAAGTCCTAATAATATAGCATTCGTACCACTCAAACCATTTAACCATCCTGTTAACATTTCATTTAATGCTACTACAGGCGGGTTTACTACTTTTTGCATTACAACTCCTGTAATCAATAATCCAAAGACTGGATATAACAAAACAGGTTTAATTCCTTCTAACTGTACTGGTAATCCTGAAAATAATCTTTTCAATCCTAAAACAACATATCCAGCTAAGAAACCAGCAATTAATCCACCTAAAAATCCAGCATTCGCATGTGCTGCTAAAAATCCACCGACAACACCAGGCATAAAACCAGGACGATCAGCAATAGAACTTGCAATAAATCCAGCTAAAATAGGTACAAGGAATAAAAAGGCTCCTTTTTCTCCACCGCCAATATTCATTAACATTTCAGCAATAGGACCTTCCGCCTTAATTCCACCGAACATAAATGCTAGTGCAATTAAAATTCCACCACCAACAACGAACGGAAGCATATTACTTACACCGCTCATTAAATGCTTATAAATTCCTAGCCCTTTTTCTTTCTCTACATTTTCTGCCTTCCCATCCTCTTTTACACCTTTAAAGATTGGTGCATCTTGTTTTATAGCTCGATTAAGAAGGATTTCAGTTTTTCTAATCCCGTCGGCGACTGGTACTTGAATGACATGCTTCCCAGCAAAACGATTCATTTCTACTTGTTTATCTGCAGCTACAATAATAGCCGTTGCGCGTTCAATGTCCTCTTTCGTTAAATCGTTTTTAACACCTGTTGATCCATTCGTTTCAACTTTAATCGCTATTCCTAACTCTGCTGCTTTTGCTTTTAAACTATCCGCAGCCATATATGTGTGAGCGATACCAGTTGGACAAGCTGTAACAGCTAATACGTATGGCTCATTCCCTTCCGGCTTTACTACTTCAACTTCTTCTTCTTTTTCACTCTCTTTTTCATCAAATAAACGAAGAAGTTCCTCTTCATCCTTTGCTTCTAATAATTGTTTACGAAAACCTTCATCCATTAATAATGTAGATAGACGAGACAACGTTTCTAAATGAGTATTATTCGCCCCTTCACTTGCAGCAATCATAAAGAATAAATGTGCAGGCTGTCCGTCAAGTGATTCATAGTTGATACCGCTTACACTTCTACCAAAACAAATCGCCGGTTGCTTAACGGCATTCGTCTTCGCATGAGGTATAGCAATACCTTCACCAATGCCTGTTGTACTTTGTGACTCTCGCTTTAAAATAGCTTCTTTAAATTCAGCTTTACTATTTAAACGATTTGCCCCGCTTAACTTTTCAACTAATTCATCTATGACAGCTTCTTTATTTGAAGCTGTCAAATTCATAATGACTGTATCCCTTTTTAATAGTTCTGTAATTTTCATATGTTGCTTCCCCCTATCGCTTAGCTACAATTACTTGCGACAATAATTCTTCTACTTTTTCCTTTGTACATAAATCCGCCGAGAATGCTGTTGCACTTCCTGTTGCAACACCATATTGAAATGCTTTTTCAATATCTTTTGTCTGTTCATATTTACCTACAAATCCAGCAACGAGAGAATCTCCTGCCCCAACCGAATTAATAACAACACCTTTTGGAACAGTTGCTTCATATATACCTTCTGCCGTAAATAATAAAGCTCCATCTCCTGCCATTGATACGATAACGTGCTCTACACCTTGTTCGATTAATTTTCTTCCATACGGTAAAATGTCTTCTACTGTTGAAAGCTCCACTCCGAATAACTCACCAAGTTCATGATGATTTGGCTTTATTAAAAATGGCTTATTTTTAGTTACATGCTGCAGTGCACTTCCACTTGCATCTACTACTACACGAATACCTTTTTCGGCTCCAAACGCTGCGATTGATTCATAAAAGGTATTTGGAATAGAAGCTGGTACACTTCCAGCTAGTACAACACAATCTCCAGATTGCATACTTTCGATTTTTTTCATCAATTGTTCAAATTGCTCATTTGTCACAATAGGACCCTGTCCATTTAACTCCGTTTCTTCTTGCCCTTTTATTTTCACATTAATTCGAGAATCTCCACCTACTTGGACGAAGTTTGTTGTTACACCTTCATCATGTAATACACCTTTAATAAATTGACCGGTAAATCCACCCGTAAATCCAAGCGCTACATTTTCGACACCTAAACGATGAAGAACGCGAGAAACATTAATCCCTTTCCCTCCAGGAAACTTCATATCTTTCTCTGCTCGATTTACTGTTCCTAAATCGAAAGAATTAACTTGTACTACATAATCAATAGATGGGTTTAAAGTAACTGTATAGATCATTGTTTATCAGCCTCAATCACATTTGTTTGTCTTCTATATTTTTCTAAATCAATTTCTAAATGGTTTGTAATAATACTTGCATCTTCAACATTTGCAATTTTTGCAAATGCAACTTCTGAAAACTTACTTTCATCAATTAAGAAATATCCTTCATTTGCTAATGTTAATGCCAGTTGCTTCAAGAGCGCTTCTTCTGGATCTGGTGTTGTAAAACCAAGCTGTTCGTGTACACCATTCGCTCCTAAAAAAGATTTATCGAAGCGATACTTCTGCATACTTTCCTGTGCCATAGCACCAATTAAAGCTTTCGTCCTACTCTTCATCATCCCGCCTAGTAAATACGCACGAATATTATTTTCAACTAAAGCTTCAATATGCATAAGTCCATTCGTTACGACAGTAACATCTTTGTTTATTAAAAATGGAATCATTTCAAATGTTGTACTTCCTGCATCTAAATAAACGCAATCCCCTTGTTCAACAATACTAGCCGCATACTTGGCAATTTGTTGTTTTATTTGAATGTTTTTGGATGATTTTTCAACCATCGTTGGCTCTTGTCCTTTTCCTGTTAAAACAGAGGCACCACCATGAACTCTTTTTAATAACCTTTGCTTTTCCAATTGCGCTAAATCACGACGAATTGTTGATTCAGAGCTTTCTGTTCTTTCCACTAATTGCTGTAATTTAACAACCTTCTGCTCTTTTACAAGTTGCAATATCATTTGATGACGTTCAGGAGTTAACATTTTATTCACCTCTTCTTTGATTACAGTATAATGAAAACGATCACAAAAATCAACCATAAACATTCATAAATAATCAAAACCAGGCACAAACGGTTATAGACAACAAAAAAGAAACCCATTTGATTGTTATATCAAATGGGTTTCTTTTTTCGATTCACTTATAAAGAAGCTTTATATATACTTAAAACATCGTCTTTATTTAATTTTTTAAAGTTACCGAATTCACCATAAGCCATCGCTTTATCCGCCATTAAGTCAATTTCACTTTCTCTAATAGCGTAATCAGCTAATGTTACTGGAGCTTCAATTGAAGTCCAAAATTGACGTAACACCTCAATTCCCTCTAATGCAACCTCTTTATCTGTCTTCCCATCTGTTTCTACATCGAATACACGAATAGCGAACTGTTTAAAGCGACTCACGTTTTCATCTATAACATGCTTCATCCAATTCGGGAATAGAATCGCGAGTCCGCCCCCATGCGGTATGTCATGAACAGCAGAAACTGCATGCTCAATATTATGAGTTGCCCAGTCTCCTTTTACTCCCATCGCTAAAATGCCGTTTAACGCCATAGTACCGCAATATAAAATTGTTTCCCTATGCTCATAATTTTCTAGATCACTTAAAAGCTTAGGAGCTGTTTCAATTACTGTTCTTAAAACAGATTCACAATAACGATCTTGTAATTCTGTATTCATGCCGTGATGGAAATATTGCTCTAATACGTGCGACATAATATCGACCATACCATAAATCGTTTGATCTCTCGGCACAGACGAAGTATGTAGTGGATCTAAAATTGAAAACTGAGGGAATGTAACTGGACTGCCCCAGCCGTACTTTTCATTCGTTTCCCAGTTTGTAATTACAGATCCTGCATTCATTTCAGATCCTGTTGCTGCAAGCGTAAGCACAGTACCAAATGGTAACGCCTCGCTAGCAAATGCTTTTTTCGTTACAATATCCCACACATCTCCATCGTACTTACTACCAGCTGCAATTGCTTTCGTACAGTCAATTACACTTCCCCCACCAACTGCTAAAATAAATTCAATACCATTATCTTTACAAATTTGAATCCCTTTCTTTACAGTTGATACACGTGGATTTGGTTCAACACCTGTCAATTCAAATACTTCCGCATTTATATCCTTTAAAATAGAAATTACATTATCATAAATACCATTTCTTTTAATGCTGCCTCCTCCATACACGAGAAGAACTTTTTTACCGAACTGTGGAATTTCCGTTTTTAACTGCTCTAACTGTCCTTTACCAAAAATAAGTTTTGTCGGATTACGAAATACAAAATTTTGCATATACCTTTACCATCCCTTCTATATAAAAAGCAACTATACTTTGGTATACCACAATTTTTTCATTTCACAAAAATATTTGCCTAATAAAAAATCTCAGCCTACAGGCTGAGATTTTTTTATTGATAATAAGGTGAGATCATTAAGTAAACAATAACACCAGATAAACTTACATATAACCAAATCGGCATCGTCCAACGTACAATTTTACGGTGACGTGTTAATTGATTCGTAAAACCAAATACAAGTGCGAACAATGCAAGGGGTACAATAATCGCCGCAAGGATAATATGTGTAATTAAAATGATGAAATACACATATTTAATGAATCCTTCTCCACCGAAATGTGTTGCCGGTGCCAAGTAATGGTACGATAAATATGACACACAAAATAATAAAGTCGTTGTAAATGCTGCAAGAATAAAACCACGGTGCATCTTTACATTCTTTTTAATAATAGAGTATAAAGCTGCTAATAAAAATACAAACGTAAAACTATTAAAAATTGCGTTTAACATTGGTAAGATAGTTACATCAAAATGTACTTCCCCTTCATAGCCAACAGGTCCAAAGAACAAAAACAAAATAATCGCATTTACAATTACAGAAAGCGTTATCACAATAGGAGCATAGCTTTTCTGATTCGTTGATTGATCCACCAAATTGGTCACTCCTCTTCTTTCAAATATGTATAATTAACCTCACTATTTTAACATATTATTCACGGTGTAAATGTGACAATAGTTTGACACAGTAAGACAGGGCAAAGAAAAAATCCTTCTTAACAATACTTCTTAAGAAGGATTTTATCGCTTTATTATTCAAATAGCAATGCGATTAGTTTTTGTTAAAAAACGTACTGCTATACGCTTGATATATTTCAGACACTTGATATCCCATTAATGAAATTGCCGTTAATGAAAAGAAACCAATCATAAGAAATCGAAACCACATATAAATCTCCTCCTTGTATTTAGCTTAAAAAGCAGTCGCTATATTACAAGTTGGGTGGCACTCTTCATCGTCACTTTCCTTTTTCTTTACAATTGCTGTTATAAATCGAATCATAAAGAAAATCACAAAAGGAAATTGTTCGTAATTTACCTTGGCATAGTTTGGCAACGGCTCGCGCTGCACATCGAACGGAGATGAGAAGGAATAGAACATACCTTGCTCTTCCATATATACAATTACAATTTTCATACAAAACATTATTCCTAGAAATGAAACAATATCTTGCCATTCTGTCGTATATAAAAAGTTATACAGCTCTAATACGTACTCTTCCATCGTCATCCCCCCTTCCTTTTTTACCATTTTGCTCGCCTTCATATAAAAAGTCAAGAAAAAAGTTTATATTCACTATGACAATAGTAACTACTTGTTTCTATGATTATATATGATTCTTTTATAGCAATGATTGGGTGTAACTCTCTTCTAAAACAAGAAATTAGAATCGAACAGCTTCCTCATTCTTACTTTTAGGATTCAACAATGTACTATTTTTATTTCTATTAAAAATAAAATAAGAAATTATTATAAGAACAGTAACAAGCATTGTTAAAAGCGCTTGTGAACGTAAAGATTCAATTGCGAGCATGGCAACTAAAACTGCTATAATCGCAGCAATTGTAACATATGTTACATATGGAAAAAGCCACATTTTCACTTTCAAATTTTGTTGTTCCGCATTCCCCATTTTTTTACGTATCTTGAAATGTGAAACTGCTATAACGAGATAAACGAGTAACGCAATCCCGCCAGATGCATTCACTAAAAATAAAAATACTTTATCTGGAGATATGTAACTAAAAACAACTCCAATGTAAGCAAAGAAGGTTCCAAATAAAACCGCCCGAACTGGAACACCACTACTATTCAATTTCAAAAATGCCTTTGGCGCATCTCCTCTTTCTGCCATTGAAAAAAGCATTCTTGAGTTCGTATATAAACCCGAATTTAAACAAGAAAGTACAGCTGTTAAAACGATAAAATTCATAATTTGCGCTGCCGCTGGTATCCCTATATGTTCCAGTACCGCCACAAATGGGCTTTTTAGTATGTTCGCCGAATTCCACGGAAGGAGTGTAACAACTACAGCAATCGATCCAATGAAAAATACGAGAATACGCCAAATTACACTATTTGTTGCTGTTTTGACTGCCTTTACAGGTTCGGCAGACTCTCCAGCGGCCACTGCAACAATCTCAGATCCCATAAATGAAAATATAACGACGGTGATTCCAAGTAACACCGAACTTATACCATTTGGCATAAATCCTCCTTGACCTACCAAATTCGAAGTGCCAGGTGCTTCCGTTCCTGGTACAAATCCTAAAATAACAGCTAGTCCAAGACAAAGGAACAAAACAATACTTATTACTTTAATAAATGAAAACCAATATTCAAATTCTCCAAATGATTTCACCGAGAAAACATTCGTCAACGTTAATAAAATCGTTAATATTAAGCTTAATAACCAGAGTGGGATTTCTGGAATCCAGTATTGAATAATACCAGCACCTGCTGTAGCTTCTATTGCAATAACAATTACCCAGAAAAACCAATATAGCCACCCAATTGTATAACCTGCCCATGGACCAATTGCCTCTCTTGCATATGTTGCAAATGAACCACTTGTCGGATTAATAGCTGCCATTTCTCCTAGCATTCTCATAACGAAAATAACTAGAAGTCCTGCTAATGCATATGAAACGATAGAACCTGGACCCGCTGAATGCACAACCGCACCACTTCCAACAAACAAACCAGCTCCTATTACGCCACCAATGGAAATCATTGTAATGTGGCGTATTTTGAGGTCTTTCTTAAGATTTTTATCCAACTCTTGTACATCCCCTTCCAAACTTAATTTTGAAATTTATGTAAGAGTATTATGTGAAAAATCTTATCCTATACTTTAAAATATATCAAAATATTCTGAATTTAACAATCGCAATTCGACCTCCTTCAAAAATTATTTCATTAGGTTTAATAATTTCCCATACACAATTGTTGAGAAAATTATAGTCACCTTACAAGAGAATGAATTTTCAGATATCATTAAATAAACAAGATTATACATCTAGACAACTTTTTGTATAGGAGTGTTGATATGTTAAACAAGTTCAAATTCATTTGTTGTACTTTAGTAATTTTCTTACTGCTACCGCTAGCTCCCTTTCAAGCACAAGCAGCAAACAATTTAGGATCAAAATTACTCGTTGGATACTGGCATAACTTTGATAACGGTACTGGCATTATTAAATTAAGAGACGTTTCACCAAAATGGGATGTACTCAATGTATCTTTCGGTGAAACTGGTGGTGATCGTTCCACTGTTGAATTTTCTCCTGTGTATGGTACAGATGCAGAATTCAAATCAGATATTGCTTATTTAAAAAGTAAAGGAAAGAAAGTAGTTCTTTCAATAGGTGGACAAAATGGGGTCGTTTTACTTCCTGATAATGCCGCTAAGCAACGTTTTATTAATTCTATACAATCTCTAATTGATAAATACGGTTTTGATGGAATAGATATTGACCTTGAATCAGGAATTTACTTAAACGGTAATGACACTAATTTCAAAAACCCAACGACTCCTCAAATCGTAAATCTTATTTCGGCTATTCGGACAATCTCAGATCATTATGGTCCAAATTTTCTATTAAGCATGGCTCCTGAAACAGCTTATGTTCAAGGCGGCTATAGCGCATATGGAAGCATCTGGGGTGCATATTTACCGATTATTTACGGAGTGAAAGACAAATTAACATACATTCACGTTCAACACTACAACGCTGGTAGCGGGATTGGAATGGACGGTAATAACTACAATCAAGGTACTGCAGACTACGAAGTCGCTATGGCAGATATGCTCTTACATGGTTTTCCTGTAGGTGGTAATGCAAATAACATTTTCCCGCCTCTTCGTTCGGATCAAGTCATGATAGGACTTCCTGCAGCACCAGCGGCCGCTCCAAGTGGCGGATATATTTCTCCAACTGAAATGAAAAAAGCTTTAGATTATATCATTAAAGGAATTCCTTTCGGAGGAAAGTATAAACTTTCAAGTCAGAGTGGCTATCCTGCATTCCGTGGCCTAATGTCTTGGTCTATTAATTGGGATGCAAAAAACAACTTTGAATTCTCTAATAACTATAGAACATATTTTGATAGTCTTTCCTTGCAAAAATAATAAAAAACAACAATAGGTTTTATATGACCTATTGTTGTTTTTTATTTATGTAAATTACTTTTTCACTTCTACATGATGAAGAAATTCTTTTCCATCTCTTGAATAACTATTCACAAGACTTAAAAGCAACTTCCCACCAACCAACATCGCACGTTCATCAAAATCGAATTGAGGATGATGGTGTGGATATGTTGCCCCTATTTCTTCATTACCGGCACCTGTGAAGAAAAATGCTCCTGGAACATGTTCTAAGTAGTATGCAAAATCTTCTCCGCCCATAATAGGTGGTACTTCCATGACCCTTTCTTTGCCAAGATCGTGTTCCGCGACCGTCATAAAATGACGTGTTTCAGCTACATGATTTATTAATATTGGATAGCCTCGTTTATATTGAATATTAACTTCAGCATGAAGGGACTGACAAATCCCCTCAACAACTCGTCTAAATTCCTTCTCCATATATTCTCTCACTTCAGGATCTAACGTTCGAATGGTTCCTGTAAACGTAGCAGTATCCGCAATAATATTATCGGCTTGCCCGGCATGGAATGTACCAACTGTTAAAACTGCTGATTGAAGTGGATCGACTTTTCTACTCACTAAAAGTTGCAACTGATTAATAACTTGTGTTGCAACGATAATAGCATCTACAGTATGATGTGGCATACCGCCGTGACCGCCTCGCCCTTGAATCTTCACTTCAAAAGTATCAGCTGCCGCCATCATTGCTCCAGCTTTCGTTCCAACAATTCCTAAAGGCATCTGAGAAGATAAATGTGTACCAAAAACAACATCTACTCCTTCTAAACAACCATCCTCAATCATGGCAATTGCTCCGCCAGGCTCTTTCTCTTCTGCATGTTGATGAATAAGGACTATTTTCCCTGAAAGTTGGTCTCTGTTATCACTTAATATTTTTGCAACTCCTAAAAGTGTTGCTGTATGTCCATCATGGCCACAAGCGTGCATTACACCAGGAACCTTTGATTTATATGAAACTTTCTTTTCATCTTGAATAGGTAGTGCATCAAAATCAGCACGTAGCGCCATCGTCTTCCCAGGTATTCCACCTTCAATTACGCCGATTACCCCTCTTCCCCCGACATCTGTTTTCACATCAATATGAAAACTTTTTAAAATTCCAGCTATTTTTTTCGGTGTTTCTATTTCTTGAAATGATAGCTCTGGGTATTGATGAAAATCTCTTCGCCACGAAACCATTTGATTATATAAACTTTCCAATTCTTTATGCCATGTTTCTATCATAGAAATTCCCCTTTCTTTTTAACAGTTTAAATAAAAAATACATAATATTCTGTATTTAATCAATAAAAAAAGAGAACTTTCTTTAAAAGTACTCTTAATTCTTCAAAATATTAAACGTTCTACTTCAGTCACTACTTTGCTTCAATACAAATAGTGAAAGTTCCGGTACACTCAAAAATCTAACAGGCATTCGAGTCGTTCCAATACCTCGATTTACATATAAATGTAACGGCTTACTCGTTCCTTCTAATTCATACATACCTTCAACATGAATCTCAGCTAGTTTTGTAGTAATTAAAGGACCTACAAAAGGAATTTGAACTTGTCCTCCGTGACTATGTCCTGACATTTGAAAATCGACTGGATAACGAGATACTTTATCTACAACATCCGGCTCATGTATTAATAGCATATTGAAATCTTGCTGTCTTAAGTTTTTTAAAGTCGAGTCTATTTGTGGCTTCCCTAATAAAAAATCATCCAAACCTGATATTGTAATATACTTGCCGTTTTCCGCTTTAATTTTCTGCACTTCATTTACTAACACAGAAAAACCAGCTTCCTCCATATACTTTTTGTAAAATAAACTACCGCCCCCACCTCTATCATGATTCCCAAACACAGCATATTTTCCTAGGGGAGCTTTAATTTTCTGCAAAATAACCTTTGCTTCTTCTCTTTCCGCACTATAGGATCCAAACTTATCTATTAAATCTCCTGTAAAAACTACTATATCTGGATGTAATTCATTCATCTTCTCCACCAAATTTTCTAGTTGTTTCAATGTAAAATCTGGTCCTAAATGTACATCTGAGAACTGCAATATTTTTTTATTATTAAACTCTTTAGGAATTGTAGGAGCTTCTATTTCATTCCACGTAACTGTTACTAGTCTTCTTTCTATTTCAGTCGCATAGAAATACAAACTTACTGGTATCATTAATATACTTATGAAACTAATAATAAATATCTTTACGATTGATTTTTTTCGTTCTTTTTTTACATGATGCGTATTCATGTTTTCACCTCTAAAATCACTTTAAATCCTTATTGTTACATTAATGTGACAACATGAACAATGTTCGTTATATCCAATTTCATCCCCACTCACTTTGACAAATTTATACAGAAGTCATATCATATTTTTATCATACATAGATTCTTTAAAATGTTTCTTCTATTCATTCCATCATTCTATTGAGGAGAGGTTATTCATGTCTGTATTTACACCAGAAGAAATTACGGAACTTGCTGCTAATTCTGGAAGAAAAAAAGCTCATTTATCATTGCTCCCTATGCTAATTCTCGGTTTTTTTGGTGGTGCTTTCATAGCATTAGGATATTTACTTGATATCCATGTTATCGGAACAATGCCAAAATCTTGGGGATCATTTACTAGCTTTTTAGGTGCTGCCGTATTCCCTATCGGTCTTATACTCGTTATCCTTGCAGGCGGTGAATTAGTAACTGGCAACATGATGACCGTTTCAATGGCATGGCTTCACAAAAAAATCGACTTATTTCACTTCATACGAAATTTAGTTATTGTTACGTTTAGCAACTTCATAGGTGCTATATTCGTCGCTTATTTTTTTGGTCATATCGTCGGCTTAACGGAGGGAGCTTTTTTAGCAAAAACAGTTTCTATTGCACAAGCTAAACTACAAGATACACCACTGCAAGCCTTCATTTCTGCAATCGGGTGTAATTGGCTCGTTTGTTTAGCTGTTTGGCTCAGTATGGGAAGTAAAGAATTTATCGGAAAGATTGTCGGTATTTGGTTCCCTGTTATGACTTTTGTTACGATTGGATTTCAACACGTTGTAGCCAATATGTTTGTCATCCCAGCTGCAATTTTTTCTGGTCATTTAACTTGGGTTAAATATTTTCCAAACTTCATTTTTGTTTTCTTCGGAAACTTAGTAGGGGGTATGTTATTTGTAGCATTACCTTATTTCATATCTTATAATAAGAAACTACCTTCCAATAAAGAGCAAACTGCATTAAAGAAAAAATCTGTATCCGCTTAAATTGAATGTCTATAAATTGGTCCTAAAAAATATTACAAATTTCATTTTTTTTACGAATATATGTGCGTACACTTGTTCTCGAATGTTTTATACGTTATAATAACAACTTAAATAGCATTATTTACATATGAGGTGAAAACATGAATAAAACAGAATTAATCAAAAACGTAGCACAAAACGCTGAGATTTCTCAAAAAGAAGCTACTGTAGTTTTACAAACTGTAGTAGAATCAATCACTAACTCTTTAGCTGCTGGCGAAAAAGTACAACTTATCGGATTCGGTACATTCGAAGTTCGTGAAAGAGCTGCTCGTACAGGCCGTAACCCACAAACGGGTGAAGAAATGCAAATCGCAGCTTCTAAAGTACCTGCTTTTAAAGCTGGTAAAGAACTAAAAGAAGCTGTAAAATAATGAAAAATAGCCTTCTCATTTATGAGAAGGCTATTTTTTTCATGACATAATTAATAAAAATTTGACCATTATGCTGCTTATTTTGTTCCTTTATGCAAATAAAACCTTTGCTTTCAAAGAAAGGTTTTGCTGTAATACTCGCCTCTGTATATATATCCCTATGCTGCAAGTTCACTGCTTCTTTTTCTAACTTCTGTAGTATGTATGATGCTATCCTTTTTCCTTGATAATCTTTATGCGTAAATAAGCGATCTACGTAATGATCATCATTATAATCCCCAAATCCCACTATCACACCTTTATAATCAGCAACGTAACAAATATTCTTTTCTAAAGACTGTAGCCATCTCTCTCTATCTAATCGCTCTGGGGCCCACGCCTGTAGCTGTAACTCGTTATAATCTTTTGCATTCACCGTATGAACCGTTTCATAGAACAATTGTAATACTTGCTCTAAATCCTCTTTCTGGAATGTTCTAATTTTAATATCTTTAAACATATGTAAAACTCCTTATCAAACTAACTCTTTTATTTCGGTTATTCCGATAATTATTTCGTGTTTATTTTCGAAACAGTTTCTACCACTATATATGATTCTACTTCTGCTCTTTCTATATTATATCGACTTTTCTTTCTAAACGAACAATAAACAATACTTATACAAAGTATTGTTTATTGTAAAAAGCATATTAAATTCGCTTTATAGCTGGAAGTGTTTAAGATTTCAATTTAACTCTTTGTAATCTTAATGCATTTAATACGACTGATACAGAGCTAAATGCCATTGCTGCACCTGCAACCCAAGGAGCTAAGAAACCGAGCGCCGCAATTGGAATTCCTAGGCCGTTATAAGCTAACGCCCAGAATAGATTTTGCTTAATATTTCTAATCGTCATTTTACTCATAAAAATTGCATCTGCAATACTATTTAAATCGCCACGGATTAACGTAATATCTGCCGCTTCCATTGCTACATCCGTTCCGGTTCCAATTGCCATACCGATATCCGCCGTAGCCAGTGCAGGAGCATCATTTATTCCATCTCCAACCATTGCTACTTTCTTACCTTGCGCTTGCAGTTTTTTCACTTCTTCTGCTTTTCCTTCTGGTAATACTTCTGCAATTACGTGATCAATACCAACTTGCTTAGCGATTGCCTGAGCAGTTTGTGTATTATCTCCTGTAATCATAACAACGTCTAGACCCATTTTCTTAAGTCTTGCGATAGCTGCTTTTGAAGTATCTTTTACAGTATCCGCAACAGCCACTATACCAGCATATTCTTTATTAATCGCAATAAGCATTGCTGTTTTTCCTTCTCGTTCTAGCGCTTCCATCGATTTAGAAACTTCTTCAATATCAATATCGAATTTCTTCATTAATCGACGTGTACCAATTAATAATTGTTTCCCTTCTACAACTGATTCGATGCCGAATCCCGGAATCGCTTCAAATGTTTCTGAACTTGGGATAACAATTTTCTTTTCTTTAATTCCTTCTACAATCGCTTCTGCAAGTGGGTGTTCAGAATTTTTTTCTGCTGCACCGACTAATTTTAATATTTCCTTCTCTTCAAATCCATCTGCTACAATTATATCCGTTAATACCGGCTTTCCATTTGTCACTGTACCCGTTTTATCTAAAATAATCGTATCTAATCGATGCGTTGCTTCTAAATGCTCTCCACCTTTAAATAAAATACCGTATTCAGCTGATCTTCCTGATCCAGCCATAATAGATGTAGGTGTCGCAAGACCTAAAGCACACGGACAAGCGATAACAAGTACTGCTATCATTTTCTCAAGTGCTCCGCCAAAATCACCAGGTGTAACAAATAGCATCCACACTGCAAATGTGATAATAGCAATCACAACTACAACCGGTACGAAAATACCTGAAATTTGATCTGCTACCCTTTGAATAGGAGCTTTTGAACCTTGAGCCTCTTCTACTACTTTAATAATTTGAGCTAATGCAGTATCTCTTCCTACCTTAGTTGCTTTCACTTTTAAAAAACCATTTTTATTTATTGTAGAACCGATTACTACATCCCCAATTGTTTTATCAACCGGAATACTCTCGCCTGTTAACATCGATTCATCTATTGCTGACTTTCCTTCTACAATTTCCCCGTCTACCGGGATTTTTTCCCCTGGTTTCACATAAACGATATCACCGGCTACCACTTCTTCGATTAAAATTTTTATTTTTGTTCCATCTCGTACAACAGTAGCGGTTTTCGCCTGTAGTCCCATTAATTTTTTAATTGCTTCTGACGAGCGTCCTTTTGCTTTCGCCTCAAATAATTTACCTAAAATAATTAATGTAATAAGTACTGCGCTCGTTTCAAAATACAAGTCTGTCATATGTTCCGAAGAACCAATCGACCTAATACTTAAATACACACTGTAGAAATATGCTGCAGACGTTCCAAGTGCCACGAGAACATCCATATTGGCGCTTTTATTACGTAACGCTTTATAAGCTCCAACATAAAACTGCCCACCAATGATAAACTGAACTGGAGTTGCAAGAGCTAGCTGCACCCAAGGGTTCATAAGCATATCAGGTAAATAAATAAAAGATGTAAATGAAAAATGACTCACCATTGCCCACAATAACGGAAATGATAAAATAAACGAAAAAATAAACTTCTTCTTTTGTCGCTCAATTTCTTTTAAGCGGTGATCTGTTGATGAATCTTGCTCATCTGATTTTACTTCTAATTTATATCCTAACTTTGTAATCGCGCTCTTCATTTCATTTACATTAATTTCATCAGGATTAAAGTCAACTGTAGCCGATTCTAAAGCAAAATTTACTGTTGCTTTATTCACACCTTCTAGCTTATTCAAACGTTTTTCTACTCTATTCGCACATGCTGCACATGTCATTCCCGAAACAGTAAACTCAGCTTTATCACTTACAATTCCATATCCTAACGATTCAACTTTTTCTTTAAATTGTTGCGGATTAGTTTTAGTTGGATCGTATATAATTTTTGTTTTTTCAAGTGCAAAATTTACATTTGCATCTTGAACACCTTCTACTTTTTTCAGGCCTTTTTCAATTCTATTTGCACATGCTGCACATGTCATTCCTGATATTTGAAGATTGGCCTCTTTTTGTTCATTCATGTCTCTCACCTCTATATACCCTTATAAGGTATAATTATTAGCAAAATAAATCGTACTTCGTTTAAAGTACGATTTATTTCCGTATCTAAAAATAATTATTGAACATCGTATCCTTGATCTTCAATTACAGCAACGATATCTTTTAACGTTACAACTGATGAGTCGATAGTAACTTCAACAGTTCCTTCTGATAATTGAACTTTCACTTGTTCAACACCGTTTAGTTCTTTCACGCTGCCTTCGATAGAATTTACACAATGTCCACAAGACATACCTTCAACTTGTAATGTTAACTGTTCCATTTAAAATCCTCCTCTTGTTTCTTCATTGTTTGTTAATCACAACTAAATTTTACCATACCCCCCTAAGGTAATCAATGGTTTTGTATCATGATTTTAATTCTTTTCTAAAATCTTTATTTTTTTGCTCCAATTATGAATTTATATACCTTCTCCTATATAAACAAAAGCCAAGCTAGTCAAATACTAGCTTGGCTTTTATGCTTTTGAAAAACGTTCAAATACTGTCATTAATTCTTCAATTGCTTCGTCACCATTACCATTTTTAATAGCTCCTGAAACACAATGACTCGTATGATTTTTTAAGACACCCATTCCTACTTTTTTCATCGCTGCATTAATCGCAGAAATTTGAACTAAAATATCCACGCAATAACGATCATTTTCAATCATATTTTGAATACCACGGACTTGGCCTTCAATTCTCTTTAATCTATTTATAATTTGTTCTTTTTCTTTTTCTGATCTATGTGTTACTGATTCATGGTCCTTATGATCCATATTATCACCTTCTTAAAGTTTCTCTTCATCCAATAAAACAATTGCTTTTATGAGTATACCAATTATATCATCAAATATCTATGTAGGATACCCCATATGAGTATATTTTCGCTTTATGATTATTCTTAACACATCATTAGCTTCTCAGTCTCAATTAATATGATACCCTTTCTTTTTTTCAAAAAAACAATAATAAGCAGGGATTGTCCATCCCCGCTTATTATTCATCCACAAATATAAAAGTCTCAATTTTCACACGTGTAAATTGAGACTTTTTTCTTCCTATATATAATTATTGCTGATCACATACTTTTGTATCATTCACTACTGAAGTTCCTTCAACGGTTACCGTATGAAAACAGTCATTTACACGAACTGTCACAACATTATCTTGCCGATCAATGATATGATAGTCATTAAAATTTTTATTCAGAGCACTGCGAATTTGTTCTCCTTCATAAATTGGAATACCATGTGATAAAACCCAAATAAGCCCAGCGATAGCAAGAATAGTTTTCATACGATCTACCTCCTTGAGAATATAGTGAACTTTTAATCCATGCTTTTTCAGCTCTATTAATCATGAATGGAATGAATCAAGCCTTTTTGGAAATAAGTTCATTTCGTCTATTTTATGTTTATGCTAATTGTGACCGAATTGTGACAACTTTTTGTCTATTTAGACGAAAAGTTGAAACAAAACTTTCAAAAAGGACAATTCTACTTATAAAAAAAAGGTTATGGAATGTTTCATCCATAACCTTTTTTCAGCCCTATTCTACAACTCATCCACCGTACTTCATGTGATTTTTGTAGAGTTATTTTATTTTTATTCATCGACATCAAAACAAAATCTTGAAAAAACTTCCCACACGAGTTCATTTCTACTACTTACCCCAGTCTTTTCAAAAATGGATTTTAAATGATCTTGTACCGTGTATATAGATATACAAAGTTCATGGGCTAATTCCTTTGTCGACATACCTGTAAGAATTTTACGTATTACTTGCTTCTCACGTGTTGTAAAACTATACACTTCCGTAATAAGCGGAAAGATTTCTTCCGGTCTTGCTCTTTCGAATAGAACAACATAACCACCCTGAAAACTACTTGTACGTTCTAACTTACTGGCCCGAATGATTAAAAAATGTCCATAGGCTAAAGGTATACAAACTTTTTCTTCTCTATTCATACAACCTACATTATATTCGTTAGCCTTTACTTTCGAACAAACCGCACGTATTGGCCTTGGTATTTCTTTTATATTTAACTGTTCATACTTTCTAAGATTTGAAAGCCAATCGCTGCCATCTTGATTCCAATATAATAAATTAAAATCCTCATTTAATATAATCGTGCCTGTCCCTATTACCTTATCTTCTGAAAAAGGTTTAGGAAATGCCTTTTTTAAAGCCTCTCCAGCAATCGGGACTATCGTTTCCAAATACTTACAATCATCTATATGAAAAGCGGGACTTGTACTCCCTCGAAATAAACTAAGATGCCCAAAACAGTTCCCTTTACTCATACAAACGCCTCTTAATTCATCTCCAAAACTTACTGGTTTTAAAATATTTCGGTATCTAGAGCTTTTCTTTTGTTCACCATTTGTCACCATACTAAGAGAAGCAACATGAGGATAGTGTTCTGATAAATATTTAAATTTATTAAAATCATCTTCTAGAAATTCATTCATAAACAATTGTGGATGAATCTTTTCAACACTTTCATCCGTAAATGCCCCAGTAGATAAAAAAGAAATTGGGTCTATAGCTGTAAAACAAGCGGCGTCAAAATCAATGACTTTACGTATTAAGTGGAGAAATGACTCTTGAAATGTCCTTATAGAACTTATACGATTCGCTACCATTGTAATTTCTTTCGTTATTTTTTCATACATCCTCTTCCCCCCAGATTTACGGGATTGTTTCCCTTCATAATTTCATTCCATAATAAACCTATAATACACATACTTAGGAGGTTAAAAATGAATTGGAATGATACTACCGTAAATTCATATGAACAAAGAATTCCATGTAAAATCCCAGGCTACTACAACCTATATGAAATGATGAATCATTTCTTGTTTACTACACTCCCTAAAGAAAATATGAATCCAAATTTACTAGTTATAGGTGCTGGTGGCGGACAAGAAATTCTTTCAATAGGCAAACAAAATGGCAACTTATCTTTTACAGGTGTTGATCCATCTGAAAGCATGCTACAGCTAGCTAAAAAAAGAATTGAAAGCGAAGGCATACAAAATCAAATTCACTTTGTACATGGAACTGTCCATTCATTATTAACCAATCCATTATTTGACTCTGCTACTTGTATGCTTGTTCTTCATTTCATACCAACTATTAAGGAGAAAAAAGAGCTTCTTAATGAAATCAGTAGTCGCTTAAAACCTGGTGCTCCATTCTTTCTCTCTACAATAAATGGTGTACCCCATACAAGTATGTTTTCTGCACAATTGAATGCTTGGCGCAACCACATGATGCAAAATCAAATTCCATTAGAAGATTGGAACCGATTTGAAAATTCTTTTGAAACAGAAATATTTCCTATTTCCGAAACGAATCTACTAGCTATCATGGAGGAATGTGGATTTACTCAAATCAATCGCTTTTTCACAAGCCTTTTAATTGATGGATACGTAGCAATAAAACAATAATGAAAAAAGGTAAGCAATTGCTTACCTTTTTTCATATACATCTTCTACACTTGACTAATAAATCTCAATCCTTTACTTAAAGAAGTCGGCACAACAGATGCATGATTCTCCCCTTCAGCTTCATAAAACATAAATCTAAACTGATCGTGTTTTACTTGGAGAAGGCGCTCTGATAATTCGTTTGCACCTACAACCATATGCTCTCGTTCCAATGACCCAACTGTAAGGAATACTCCCGTTTCAACCTTAGCATTGTTTAATTCATTTATAAGATTCTTTTCTTTTTCAAGCACGGATTGGTTATTCCACCAAATAGATGGACTACTTATAAAATAATTTTGAAAGGCATTTACGCTTGTGAATAGTATATGTAAAGCAAATAGACCACCTAAAGAATGTCCAAATAACGTTTGCTTTCCTTTATCAATCTCAAATTCCTTTTCAATTTGTGGTTTCAATTCTTCTTCAATAAAAGTAAAGAAGTTATGTGCTCCCCCTGTTTTAGGCCACGGTTTACCGTCCGGTTTTAACGGGGCATCTTTTGAAATTACGACAGGTGTAAGATCATAACATCTTTCTTCTCCTGAAAATGCGCCTTCAATTGGATAACCAATACCTACTATAATTGCTGGTGACACACCTGTTTTTTCTGCTCTTACCGATTGTATTTTAATAGCTTCATGGAACGTTTGGAAAAAGGCGTTCCCATCTAATACATATATAATAGGATAACCAGAATCCGGTGCTGGCTGCTTCGGTTTTGAAATATGAATTTGATACTCACGATTCTCTAATGTCGAATACATTTTCCACTGTTCGGTATTAGATACAATAATTTGTTGTTTTTCAATAGCAGTATTCATTATGCACATCCCCCCTTAACTCGTTACATACATCTCTACTTTTTCCTCTTGAAATACACTATCATAACCGAAGCAAACGGGAGCTCCGTTATATGGATCTATCATGACACGCGCATCGATATGAAATACCTCTTTTAGCACCTCGTTTGTAATAATTTCTATAGGACTACCAGTTGTAATAATGTTTCCTTCTTTCATTGCGATAATTTTATCTGAAAATCTAGCTGCGTGGTTAATATCATGTAATACCATTACGACCGTACAATTATGTTCTTTATTCAGTTTCTCAACGATTTGCAGTACATCTAATTGGTGTGACATATCAAGGTATGTCGTTGGCTCATCTAATAATAAAACTTCCGTCTCTTGCGCTAAGGCCATTGCTAGCCATACTTTTTGTCTTTGTCCACCTGATAAATTCGCAATTTGTCTCGTTCGAAACGCTGATGTTTTGGTAATATCTAATGCCCAATCAATCATTTCTTTATCTTTTGAAGTTAACTTATTCACGTTATTACGATGTGGATAACGCCCATAAGAAACCAACTCTTCTACCTTAATCTCTCCTGGGGCAATCGGATTTTGCGGAAGCAAAGCTAACTGTTTCGCGATTTCTTTCGTTGAAATCGTATTTAAATCTTGTCCTTGTAAATATACTTTACCGCTTTTTTGTTTTAAAATTCTTCCCATCGTTTTTAATAATGTCGATTTTCCGCATCCATTTGGACCTATAATTGTCGTTACTTTTCCCTTTTGTATTTCCACATTTAAATCGCGAAACACTGTAAGTTTTTCATAATTTGCTTCCAAGTTTTTTGCACTTAAAATATTCACTTATGTTTCCTCCTCTTACGCTTTCGCCTTATAAAGTAAATATAAGAAATACGGTACACCGACAATAGCAATAACAATCCCTACAGGCAGTTCTGCAGGCATAAAAATTGTTTTTGCGATAAAATCTGAAGCAATTACAAGTAGCATCCCAATTACTCCGCATGTAGGAATTACATATTTATGTTGAATGCCAACAAGTCTTTTGGCTATATGTGGCGCCATTAGACCAATAAATCCAATACTTCCTGAAACAGCAACACATGCACTTACAAGTCCAATACTGCTTAATAATAGAATAGACTTCTCTCTTTCTACTGAAACACCTAGACTTGTAATACTCGTTTCTTCCAATTGAAATAAATCTAGCAAATAAGCTTTCTTTTTTATAATTGGAATTAATATAATAAGCCATGGCAACATTGCAATAATGTATTTCCAGTTTGCATTATATATGCTACCTGAAACCCAGACAGCTGCCATTTCAAAGTCAGTTGCTTTCATTTTCAATGATAAATACATAGAAAGCGCTCCGAAACCTGACCCTATTGCGATCCCTGTTAGTAACAGACGCTGTGAATCTAACTTTCCATTTCGCCAAGAAAATATATAAATTAATATAGCCGCGCCTAACCCTCCAACTAAGCCAAACATCGGCATCATCATTATAGAAATCCAATCCGTACTCTTTATTTGTCCTTGGAAAAAGAACATAAAAATTACGATTGCAGTTCCTGCACCAGCATTTACTCCTAAAATACCCGGATCTGCTAAACCATTTCTCGTAATCCCTTGAATAACAGCGCCAGCTATCCCTAGACCTAATCCTACTAGGCCAGCAATTATGATTCGCGGCAGTCTAAAATCAAATATAACTAAATCATGTTCTGGGACTGGATCAATCCGAAAAATTGTTCGAAAGACGTCCATAATTGTAATATCAAATGTACCATTCGTTAAGCTAATATAAATGGTACATAAAATTAAAAGTATAATAGTCCCCATAGTCATTACAAAACGCTGATTTGAGCCTTTAAGCATGTCTCTCTCCCCCTCTTGTACGAATTAAATAAAGGAAGAAAGGAATTCCAATTAGAGACGTAACAACGCCTATTGGTGTTTCAAATGGATAGTTTACAAATCTGCTTAACACATCACATAAAGCAAGAAACACACCACCAATTACTCCAGCACAAGGCACAATCCATTTATAATCTACACCGATTAAAAAGCGGGTAATATGAGGAATAATTAGTCCTACAAAACCTATTTTCCCTACTAAAGCAACTGCTGTACCAGTCAGAAATACAACAGATAAAATTGCAGTCACTTTTATAATTTTCGTACGCTGCCCTAAATTAATAGACACTTCTTCTCCCAGTGAAAGGATTGTAATAGATTTTGAAATGAGAAGTGCTAAAATAATACCAACTATACCAAAAGGAATTGCTAATTTAAGTATATTGGGATCTACTTGATCTAATTTCGCGTTGTACCAAAAACTAATATTTTGAGAGACTTGAAAATAAGAAGCAATTGCGGCAGAAAGACTACTTAAGAATGTCCCTATCACGGTTCCTATAATTGCTAATCTTACAGGTGACAATCCGTTTCTAAGCAGTGAACCAAATCCAAAAACAATTCCCGCACCTAATGCTGAACCCAGCATAGAACATAAAATCATGTTGACTGAAGACATTCCTGGAAGGAATACCATACACATTGTAATAACAAAAGCAGAACCATCCGTCACACCCATAATAGAAGGGGATGCAAGATAATTCCTTGTCATCCCCTGCATAAGTGCTCCTGATATGGCTAGAAAAGCTCCAACTAAAAGAGCTCCAATTACCCTTGGTAAACGAGATGTAACAATAATATTATGATTTACATTACTCGAATCAAAATGAAACAATGCATTCCACGTCGTTTCAAAATCGATATTTTTTGTCCCATATAAGATAGATAAAATAACAGTAAGTAAAATACATATGGGTGCTAAGCATAAAATTATCATTGGAAGTGAATTTATTTTCCGCATATCATTCAACGCACCTTACTAATTTTATTATTTAGTCAAATTTTTCACTGCTTCTTTTAAAAATACTGTTTTACTCCAAGCAGTACCACCTTGTGCAATAGGATCTACAGTATTTACAAATACTTTCTTCTCTTTTACAGCATTTACACTTTGCCAAATTGGATTACTTTCTATTTCTTCTAGCACTTTCGGTTTATTATTTTCACTTGCTTCATATTGTAAAAATACGTAATCTGGATTTATTTGAGCCAGTTGTTCTAAAGAGAGTTTCTCTTGCGCTTTTACATTTTTAAGTTGTTCTGGAGCAGTTAATCCAAGGTCTTTATAAATTACAGGGTTGAAGTATACTCCTTCTGGATAAACGAATAATGTATTCGCTCTTAATCTTATTACAAGTACCTTTTTATCTTTTAACTTATCTCCAATTTTTGCTTTCGCTTTTTCAGCGTCTGCTTTATAATCCTTAATAATTTTTTCTGCTTTGTCTTTTTTACCAGATAGTTCTCCCATTAATTTTAAGTTTTCTTCCCAATCTGTAGAAACATGTGATATTGGGATTGTTGGAGCTACCTTCGTAAATTTCTCAGCCGCTTCTGCTGGGAATTTCGTACTTGATGTAATAACATCAGGTTTTAATTGAAGTAATGTTTCAAAGTTGGGTTCCATTTTCTCACCGACAGATTTCGCACCTTCTAAATCTTTTGCAACGTTCCCTGGTAATTTCCCACCAACCGTAATTGCACCTACCGGTTTAATTCCAAGTACTGCCGCATCTTCCATTGACTCTAAACTAGCTGTCGCAATTTTATCTACTTTTGCTGGTACTGTATATTCTTTACCTAAATATGTAATCTTTCGCTTTTCGTCTTTTTTCGTTTCCGTAGCCTTTGTCTGTTGTTTTTGTTCCCCAGAAGTTTTGTCTGCACTATTACATGCTGCTAAACCAACACTTAAAACTGTAACCATCCCTAATGTAAATAACTTCTTGTTCATCTTTATATATCTCCTCTCGAAATCTTCAAATATATTATTTCAACAATGAAACTTAATTATATGAAACATAATCCTCATCTATATTTCACATCATTAATAAATCTACGTAAAATGGAGAGCCATTCTCGTTCACTTCCCCTAGTATTAAATTCTTTACAACCCTCATCCCACGATAATCACTAACAGTGATAATGATTATCGTTATTAAGTATATATTTAATATCAGATTATTTCAAGAATGATTTGAAAAATTTTAACAAACTGAACAAAAAAGAAGTATCTCCTTTTTTCAGGAAGATACTTCTTTTTTTAGAAATCTATATGTAATTCAACTGGACAATGGTCCGATCCCATCACTTCACTATTAATTTTCGCATCGGTAATTTTATGTTTTAGCCTTTCAGAAATCACAAAGTAGTCTAAACGCCAACCGATATTTTTCGCTCTTGCACCCATACGATATGACCACCATGAGTACGCTCCTTCTTGATCAGGATAAAGATAGCGATACGTATCAATGAATCCCGCCTCTAAAACACATGTGAATTTCTCTCTTTCTTCATCCGAAAAACCAGGATTTTTCCGATTACTTTTCGGATTTTTTAAATCGATTTCTTTATGAGAAACGTTTAAATCACCGCAAAAAACAACTGGTTTCTTCTCATCTAACCGCTTAATATACGCCCTGAAATCATCTTCCCATTCCATTCTGTAATCTAAACGTTCTAATCCTCGTTTAGAATTTGGTGTATACAGCGTTATCATATAAAAATCATCAAATTCTAACGTAATAACTCGTCCTTCTTGATCATGCTCTTCAATCCCTAAACCATATGTAACAGAAATCGGTTCTTTTTTCGTGAAAATAGCCGTTCCTGAGTAGCCTTTTTTCACAGCATAATTCCAATATGTATAATATCCCTCGGGATTTAAATCAATTTGTCCACTTTGTAATTTAATTTCCTGTAAACAAAATATATCTGCATTAGATTCTTCTAGATATTCTAGAAATCCACCTTTTGCAATAACTGCTCGCAAACCATTTATATTCCATGAAATCAACTTCATCTATGTTCCTCCTCTTGATGTGCATTTTCAATTTTCATGCTAACACAAAATAGATACCCTATCATAGTTTCATCTTTGTAATCTTGCTCTTACATTCGTAAATACGTACATACGTACTTTATTCAGGTTATACTAATGCCAGAGGTGATGTTCTGTGCATAATGAAGAGTTCACAGTAACAAATGAGTATTGGCAAGCAATTATTCATAATGACTCCACATATGATGACAAATTCTTTTACGCTGTAAAATCAACCGGTATTTTTTGCCGACCATCATGTAAATCGAGAATACCGAATAAAAACAATGTACGTATTTTTCTTAAGGCAGAGCAAGCATTACATGAAAATTTTCGTCCGTGTAAACGTTGTAAACCAAACGGGCTAACTTTACCTAATGAAGAATGGGTAGAGCAAATTAAAGAATATATCCAAAAACATTATTGTGACGTGCTAACCCTCGACTTACTCGCAGAAATATGCCATGGTAGCCCTTATCATCTACAACGCACTTTCAAGAAAATTGTAGGGATTAGTCCAATAGAATATATACAGCAATTCAGAATTAAAAAAGCGACAGAATACCTTTCACATACAAATCAATCCATTATGGAAATTAGTACTGATGTCGGGATAGAAAATCCGGAGTATTTCGCGACTTTATTTAAAAAGAAGACAGGATTTACCCCTACTGAATATCGAAAAAAGAACGGAATAAAAGAGGTATGAAATAATGAAACCATATGAAAATAAAACTATATATTGGACATTGCTTATTCATAAACATTGGCGTATGCATATTGCAGCTACTTCAAATGGATTATGCTTCATCGGATCGCAAAATGAAACTTTTGAAGAACTAAATACGTGGGCTAGCAAAAAACTGCCACAACATACATTCATCCAAAATCCAGATCATCTGCAAACATATACAAAAGAACTTATCGAGTATTTGGAAACCAAACTAGAAACCTTTACAATTCCTATCGATGTTTACGGAACTGCATTTCAATTAGCTGTTTGGAATACAGTACGTGAAATTCCTTATGGGGAGGCACATTCTTATTCAGAGATTGCGGAAAGAATTCAAAAACCTAACGCTGTACGTGCAGTTGGGACTGCCGTTGGGGCAAATCCTCTGCTTATCACTATTCCTTGTCACCGCGTTATTGGGAAAAATGGTAAACTTACCGGTTTTAGAGGTGGTTTAGAAATGAAAAAAGAATTGCTCAAATTAGAAGCGCTTCGGGAGGAGTAAATATGACAGAGGGCTGTAATGAAATATTGTCTTTAGTCGTTCCAAAAGAATTTAGTTTTCAAGAAAACTTACGCTATCTATCGCGTTCTAAAAATGAATGTATGTTTCATATTGAAAACAATAAAATCTATAAAGTCATTCCTGTTCAAAACATAAATCCATTAGTTGAAATTGGTTTGAATGCCGATAGTAATATTCAAATACGTTTTTTAGGAGAATCATATGTCTCTGAAAAATGGGCACACGATGCCGTATCTAACTATGTAAAAGAGTGGTTTGATTTAACTACTGATTTAGCTCCCTTCTATAAATTAGCTAAACACGACCCACTCCTTCAAAAACCCATTAAAGAATTTTACGGTCTTCGTACTTTGGGAATTCCGGATTTATTTGAAGCACTATGCTGGGGGATTCTAGGTCAACAAATCAACCTCACATATGCCTATACTCTAAAAAGAAGATTAGTCGAAAATTTTGGCGATTATGTAGATTGGAACGATAGAAAACATTGGATATTCCCCTCACCTGAAGTAATAGCAAATCTACGTGTAGAAGATCTCGCAATGTTAAAAATGACTACAAGAAAGTGCGAATACTTAATTGACGTCGCGCAGCTCATTACAGAAGGTAAATTATCAAAAGAATCTCTATTACAAATACAAGGTGTGAAGCAAGCTGAAAAACAATTAACTAGCATTCGCGGTATAGGGCCATGGACAGCTCACTATGTTTTGATGCGTTGTTTACGATTCCCTTCAGCTTTTCCAATTGATGATGTTGGTTTGCATAATGCAATTAAATTTATAACAGGTTCCGAAAAGAAACCGACTAAAAATGAAATAAAAGAATTTGCAGTAAATTGGATACATTGGGAGTCTTACGCGACTTTTTATTTGTGGCGTGTTCTATATTAAAAAAAAGCATTTTTAAGTGCTTTTTTTTAATATATTTTCAGGCGATATTTCATCATCGCTTTTTGTATAATAGTTTTCATCATGATATGGTAAAGATAAGTGTTCTAACTTCTCATCGTCTTCTACACACATGACTTTTAAAGTATATCCTTCGAAATCAACTGGAAAGAAAACTTCTTCACTTTGATTTTCATTTATTGCCAAATCAATCATATCCCTTAATTGCTCTAACCCTTCTTTATTTCCAATAATAATAGCTTGATCATGCCACATTTGTTGTCCATATATATGACAGACCTTATAATCTTTGAAATTCATAAATGTTCTCCTATCTACTTTTTCACATGCAAAAACTTCACACATACCGGTTCTGGCGCACTTATTCCATCCTGTAAGAGCACTAATTTCCCCGTTAATTCATTTCTAGAGAATAAAGTCAATGTATTAGATTTTTCATTCGCAGCAATTAAAAATCTTTCTGTCGGATCTAAAGAAAAGTCCCGTGGCCAATCCCCTTCTGTCGATACTGTTTCAATAAAAGCGAGCTCTCCATTGTGCTCATTCACTCGGAAAACCGCGATACTATTATGTCCCCTATTTGCTGTGTAAACAAACTTGCCATCAGAAGAAATGTGAATTGCACTTCCGTAACTATCTTTTCTAAAATCTTCAGGTAATGTAGAAATGTATTGTTTTTCTTTAAAACTGCCACTCTTTGCATCATATTGAAGTACAATAATCTCTGAACTTAATTCTGTCATAACGTATGCAAGATGTTTATTGGGATGGAATACAAGATGTCTCGGACCGCTACCAGGTTTAACAGATAAACAAGCAGCTTCCATTAATCCTCCGTCACTTTCTTTATATGTAATCACCTTGTCTATTCCTAAATCAACTGCTACTACATATTTTTCATCAGGAGTAAAATCCATATAATGAGCATGTGCCTTTTCTTGCCTTTCCTTATTTGGTCCTGACCCTTTATGTTCTACAATTACCGTAGCAGTATTTAAACTTCCATTATCCTTTTTCACTAAATAGGACTCTACTGTTCCTTTATGATAATTAGCTGCTACTACTATACTATTCTCCCGATTCACACTTACATAGCACGGCGATACCCCTTCTAAAACTTGCATGTTAATCGAATTTAGATTACCGGATTTATTATGAATGGAAAAACTAGCAATTCCACCTAACCCATTATCTTTCGCAACAGAATAAAGGTACTCGTTGTTATGACTAATCGTTACATATGTCGGACTTCCTATATGAGCTGCTAATTCAATCCCTTTAAGTTCTCCGATGTTCGTATCAAGTATAAATTTATAAATCCCCTTACTCTCTGCTTTTGTATATGTCCCTATATAACCATGAAACTGATTTTCACTCATAACATTTCCCCCTTTTACAAACGTCTTGTAACAAGTTTCACTTTGTATTTTTTACTATAGAAAAGAACCAAGTAGCACTTCATTACTACTTGGTTCTCTTTTTAAGCTTGTTCTTCAAATCGTCTTGCAATTTCTACAATTACTTGAACAGCTTTTTCCATAGTATCTACCGAAACATACTCAAATTTACCGTGATAGTTTTCACCACCAGTGAAAATATTTGGCGTTGGTAATCCCATATACGATAATTGTGATCCATCTGTTCCACCACGAATTGGATGGATGTTCGGTCCGATATTTAAACTTTTCATCGCTTCATATGCAATATCAACAATTTCTCGCACTGGTTCAATTTTTTCAAGCATGTTATAGTACTGATCATTCATCTCTAAAACAATCGCATTTTCACCGTACTTCTCTTGCATGTTTTTCACAATATCTTTAATGTTATTTTTACGCGCTTCAAAATGAGTACGATCAAAATCTCGAATAATATAGTAAGCCTTACTTTGCTCGACATCACCATTTAAAGAGAGTAAATGATAGAAACCTTCATACCCTTCAGTATATTCTGGCGCCTCTTCTACTGGCAACTGTCTATCGAATTCCATAGCGAGTTTACTTGCGTTACGCATTTTGTTTTTCGCTGTTCCAGGATGTGTATTTGTCCCTTTAAAAGTTAATTTAGCGCTTGCAGCGTTAAAACTCTCATATTCTAAACCACCTAATGGACCTCCGTCCATCGTATAAGCAAACGATGCACCAAACGCTTCTACATCAAAATGCGCTGGTCCACGACCAATCTCTTCATCTGGTGTGAATGCTACTCTTATTTTCCCATGCTTAATTTGCGGATTATGTATTAAATAGTTCATTGCTACCATGATTTCTGTAAGACCAGCTTTATCATCTGCTCCAAGAAGTGTTGTACCATCAGTTGTAATAATTGTATGTCCTTTATATGATGGTAATTCCGGGAACTGTTCAGGTGTTAACACAACATTTAATTCTTCATTTAACGTAATCGCATTACCATCAAAATTTTCATGAATTTGTGGGTTTACGTTTTTCCCTGTAAAATCTGTTGCTGTGTCTAAATGCGCTAAAAAGCCGATTACAGGAACATCTTTATCTGTATTTGCAGGTAATGTTGCCATTACGTAACCATTACCATCCATCGTCACTTCTGATAATCCAATCTCTTTTAACTCTTCCACTAATAACTTACCAAATTCAATTTGTCCAGGTGTTGTTGGTACTGTATGACTTTCTTCATTTGATTGGGTATCAATTTTTACATATCTCGTAAATCTTTCAATAAGTTCTTGTTTCAAGTTCGTTCACTCCCTTTTCTGTTTCTTTCTCCATTATAATCCTTAAAACGAAATATTTTAACTTTTTTGACTGTGAAAATATATATCCATTTACATTTTTAATAAATCATAAAAAGACATAATATTTGTACATTAAAATTCAAACATGTAATATACATCATTATATATTGGGAGGTTTTAAAGATGAGGCTAACTCTCTTTCGCTATTTTCTTTTTTTCCTAGGATTAATTTTTTTTGGACTTGGAAATGCTCTCGCAGTCAAAGTTAAATTCCTCGGGTTACATCCTTGGGAAGTATTAAATATGGCTCTCTATGAACGATTCGGATGGACACTTGGTACTTGGAGTGTCATATGTGGATTATGTCTCGTTCTTATCTCTTTATTAGTAGATCGAAAATATATAAACGTAGGTACATTTTTAAATGCACTACTTATCGGTCCTATTATGGACTTTTTCTTACGATCAAACATCCTTCCAAACGCTAGTGATTATTTATGGATAAACTTACTCATTTTATTTTCTGGTATTGCAATTACAGGAATTGGGGGAGGGATGTATGTTGCGGCTGGGATTGGTGCTGGACCTCGCGATGGATTCATGCTTACTATTTCTGACAAAACTGGGTTATCTATTAGTCGTGCTCGAATCATTGTAGAATGCTTTGTACTAGTCATTGGATACATGCTAGGAGGTCCTATTTTTATCGTAACTTTTCTATACACTTTTATTCAAAGTCCAATATTCCAGCATTCATTTAAGGTATTTCAAGCACTCTTACATACTTTACATAGCAAAAACAAAGAGCAAATTAATGAAAATATATAAAACATAACTTAATACCAATTACTCTTTTCATTAACTTTCTTACAAATAATTCACCCTATTTACGATTCCCACCGCAAATAGGGTGTTTCTTTTTTCATCCGATAATATATATTTAATTAAACATCAAGAGCATATACTACTCATTCACAATAAAAGTATATACATCATTATAAATACAACCATTTACTCTAATAACATACTTACCCGGTTTATTGAACTGAACTGTATAATTACTTAATTGTACCGCTTCTTTATCTCCTGAAAGAATATCAATACTTCTACCACTCAATAAATAAGATTCACTTTGATTCATCGCTACATTAATAGTATTGAACTTCTCCTCTTTCACTTGCATTGTTTCTGCAGCGCTTACACTTGGTTCTAAAAAAAGTAATCCACTTAATCCAATTGAACCCGCTAGAGCTACTCCTGCAAATTTTTTCATTTTTTTCATCACAATGACCTCCTTATAATTTTAGTGTAAAGGCGATGTCCCCCCTTACACCACAAAGCCTATATGTTAAGAAATGAAAAGTAAACGTGTACAGTAAGACAAAATTCTACATTTTTTTCTCCTATTGAATATAAATCCAGCGTTTGGAGTTTTGTCACATTTAAAATTGTTTCCCTAAACCAATTTCTCAATAAACTATTCAAAAACTGAATAATTATTTATTGATTTAACATTCTAAAAATAGTTGATAAAGATGCTTTCTCTTCAAAAAAAGAGTGTGTGTTAAAAGTAACTTTTAACACACACTCCATATATCCCATTTCATTCTTCTCTCCATAATCTCTCTACATTTATTAATTGCTCGTCTTTAAATTCCAGCTTATATACGTCTGGCTTTGATGTATTCATTAAAAATTCAAGCCCATATTGGTTATCAAAATAGTTCATCATCAATGTCATTACAAGCCCATGTGTACCAACTACAATTTTATGTCCTTGAAAATCTATTAATATTTCTTTTAATATTTTCACTACTCTTCTCTGACAATCCACATACGACTCTCCTCCAGTTAGTGTGAAATCTGGATTAGAGAACATCTTCTTTACGAGTGGATACACTTCCTTATCTGATATAATCTTATCCTCACTTAAAAATCTACACTCTTTGAGATTTTCATATACTACTATTTCTTTTTCATGGGAATTAGCTAACTTTTCTATTGTTAACATTGCCCTCTTATACGGACTTGAAATGAAAGTATCAATCCCCTCTGTTTTTAATATCTCAGTTACTTTATGGGCATCTAAAGTTCCCTTCTCAGTTAATCCACGTGTTCTTTCATCTCCTTCTAATTTTGGTGATTCACCATGCCTAACCATATAGATATATGTATTCATAATTCCTCCTTGAAAATATTTATAAGTTAATTACTTACTTTAATCTTTTCCGTATCAAAACTTGAATACAATCAAAATATTAATTTATTCTTTTTTTATGAACTTTGCTGAGCAGTTCGTCTAACCCACTCCAAAACTAAATTCTCAAATAATTCAGGCTGTTCAATTTGTAAATTATGTCCCGCCATATCTAATACCGCTAATGTCGCTCTTGGATAATCTTCAATGATTCCTACAATATCTTGATAACCTACCGATATATCTTGTCTTCCAGCTAATAAAAGAACAGGTTTCTCATATTTTTTATGCTGGAAGTCCAAAGTAAGAGAGTAATTCTTTTGTAATCTTTCAATAAACCCATCATTAGCAATATCTAGCCCAGGCTTAATTTCTTCTTTGAAACGCTTATATGTATACTCATTCGCAACCACTGCTAACTCACAAAATTCTTCCCTTTCGGTTGAAGTAAGCGTATTTAAAAATTCTTCCTCTCTTACAATTACCTGTTTATCTGGGAGAAGCCTTTTTTCTCGTTGCGCTACAACAACAGGACATACTAACAATAATCCATTAACTCTATCAAACATCTTTGAAAGTATCCCGCTAGCTAAATATCCCCCGTAAGACTCTCCTACTAGTAAAAAATCTTTAGTTGGGATGATTTTCTCAATAAATGCAGTTAACAGTTCTAATATACAATCTGAACTATTTATCCAATCTGGGGCATTCGATTTCCCCATTCCAGGTAAATCAATATAAATTCGTTGATATCCTACAGACTTCTGAAACACTGTTTCCATACATTTCTTCATTAATCTATGGTCAGGAGAACACCCATGTATGATAAGTACTGGCTTTCCTTCTCCAATGATTTCATAGTATACTTCTGCATCCCTAATCCGGCATATCATAAAAAAACCTCCCTATTTTTATATTCACCTTTAAAAACAACCCGCTCAAACTCAAAAGAATACACGTTCTCATTTTACATCTTTTCAGAAGTTAATTTCAAATCTTAATTTTCAGATTACAAATACAAAAAGCTTCCCTATGAGTGTATCTCCTCCAAGGAAACTTTTTTATATTTTCTTATACTCTATCAAAATTCGAAACTTCTCTAGCCTCATTCTTCTATTTGCATCAATACAATTCTCCAACCATCTGGGTCCTCTATAGTAATCCCCTTTTCTTTCCAATATGGATTTTCTGGTTCTACTTCATCGTATCCCATTGCATGCAGCCTTTTACTCACTTTTTCTATTTCATTATATTCTCTTATATAAAACACAAGTAAATTATCTTTTGTTGGGGCTGGACATGGGCTTCCATCTATATGTCTTGTAAATTCTAAATGATATTCTTCATCCGGTAGACCAAACATGACTCCATCATAACCATCATGATCATAAAACTCACCTATACGTTTTAAACCTAATCCTTCTTCATAGAATGCAATAACCTCTTCAAATTTATCAGTTGGACGTGCTATTCTAAACTTCACCCATTTCATCGTGATTTTCCCTCCATATTAAAAATCAATTACTGTATTACATATTATTGTATATAATCAACACGTTTCTTTAATCCCTCATTAGTATGAGAATAGGTACATACAAAGGTCTTACTTAATACACTTTAATAACGAAAAACTCCCCTCATCTAGAGAGAAGTTCCCATCACTTTATATGCAATTTTACATCTCCGCTTGCAAATCACTAAAAAACCTTTAAAATCTAAAGGATGACTAAATATACAAATTCTATCTGCATTCCTTATAAATTGAAAAATCATTGAACTCAATACTTTTTCAATTTTAAGAAGTATTACATTCTTCATTTTTTCCTTATAAGCATGCTTTTTATAAGGAAATCTGATACAATCCTTAAGTAATATTATTATGTATAGATATTACGAATATAGTACATACTTAAAGAAGGTGATTTTTTTGAAATTAAATAAAAATTTACAGCTATGTATATTAATCACAACATTAATATGCTATTCAATCTATTTTATGTTTTTCTTTCTATTCCCTACTAATTTTTCAAATTTCAATGTACGCTTCGCTTCACTCATCGTTGAAGTCATTACATTTATATCGCTAATTTACTCTATATACTCTAAAAAAGTTAGTTCAAATCCTTTTTGGATATGTATTACAATTGCAATTGGTAGTTTTTTATTAGGAAAAGTAGTATATACGTATCAAGATACCTTTTTCGAACTTCCAATACATCATTTTACTATTTCTGATGTATTTTACATGTTTTTTCTATTCTTCTGCCTTATCGCTTTTTGCTATAAGATTTTAAAAGAATGCAATAAATGGGAAAAAGCTTTCTTTATTTGTGATATATGTATAGTACTTACTTCCATATTCACATTAGAATGGTATTTATTTAATCAGCCAAATTTAAATATATTCTCACTTTCACTCGCAGATATTTTCCTTTCATTTCTATATCCAATTGCAGATCTATTATTTCTTCTACTAGGTGTTAGTCTCTTTTTCCGCCCAACAATTTTTAAGTCCAAGCGGAAAATTTATATCTTTATTTTTGTATTAATTAGTTCTGCAACTTTTAACTATATTTATTTTTACTTAAATACCCATTTATCAACTGACACTATAACATTTTTACGTCTTTTATATAGAATACCTATATTGCTTATCGCAATAGCTGGGTCTATTTCAGAAGATGATAATAGCCATAAAAATTATTTCATTGTAAACCCTATACTAGGAAAGAAAGTTTTAGTCGTATTTCCCTATCTTGCTGTTGCAATACTAATCGGGTTTACGTTAAAAGAACAAACATCATCTTCAACTCTCATTACAGGAAATTGTATCGCTTTTGTTTTCGTACTTATTCGCCATTCTATTGTGCGTATGCAAAACGACACCCTAACAAAACGTTTACAAGTATTTAATGCTCAACTAGAAGAAAAAGTTACTTTAAGAACTTCTGATTTAGTCCATAAATCAGAGGCCCTATCTCAGAAACAACAAAAATTCAAATCATTATATGAATATCATCCTGATCCCATTTTTACGATTGATTTAAATGGAATATTCTTAAATGTAAATAAAGCAGGAAGTATACTACTTGGAGCACCAACGAACGAGTTACTTGGTGAGACATGTTTTTCTATTATTTTAGATGCAGATAAACATAAACTGATATCTGCATTAGAAAAAGTTAAACAACAAGAATCAGCATCCTTACAACTTAGTTCTCAATATAAAGATGGCTTTACTTATTTTTTATACGTTACCATCGTTCCTATTATGATAGATGGACAAATTTCAGGAAGCTATATTATGGTAAAGGATATTACCGCACTAAAAAAACAACAAGAAGAAATAAAATATTTAGCATTCCACGATACTGTAACGAAAATTGGGAATCGATCCTTTTTCCATAGGAAGCTAAGAAAATTTATAAAAAATGCTCAAACAACACAAAGTGAGTTTGCATTATTATATTTAGATTTAGATCGCTTTAAAGTAATTAACGATACACTTGGACATTCGTCAGGTGATTACATATTAGAAGAAGTAGCAAAACGTTTCCAATCATGTCTTCCATCACATACTCATCTGTCAAGAATCGGTGGTGATGAGTTTACAATCTTAATTGAAAACTATACTGACGAAGATTCCTTATTCGAGTTATGTAACCAATTATTTGAAAGCATGGAAAAGCCGTTTGTCATACATGAGCATAAATTAACTTTATCACTGAGTATCGGTATCTCCATTTATCCACATTCCGGAATCGATACCGCTACACTTCTGAAAAACGCTAATGTTGCAATGTATGATGCAAAGGCAAAAGAGCTCAACTCTGTCTCTATTTATGACGATGTAATCGCTAAAAAAATCGAAAGACGATTACGATTAGAAAAAGATTTACCAAACGCAATACAAAATGAAGAATTGTTCCTTTTGTATCAACCTCAAGTTGATAGTGAATCTAATAAAATTATCGGTGCAGAAGCTTTAATCAGGTGGAATCATCCTGAATTAGGTGTTATTTCTCCATACGAGTTTATTCCGATTGCAGAAGAAACACTACAAATTATTCCAATAGGAAAATGGACATTACAGCAGGCTTGTGAGCAAATGAAACGTTGGCACGAACTCGGATATTCGCATTTAAAAATAGGGGTAAATTTATCTGCTAAAGAATTTGAACAAGACGGCTTTGTAAAATCTATTTCTTCTACTTTAGCAACTACAGGCTTACCAGCAAGTTCCCTTGATCTAGAATTAACAGAACGAATTGCAATGATGGATGAGAGAGAAACATTGATAAAACTGCGTACACTAAAAAGTTTAGGGATTCACATTTCAATCGACGACTTTGGTACAGGCTATTCTTCCCTAGCCTACTTACCTTTATATCCAATCGATACGTTAAAAATCCCAAGAGAATTTATTACAATGTCTGAAACGTGTGAAGATGGAATGGAAATCATTAAAACAATCATCACATTAGCAAATACATTAGGAATGTCTGTCATTGCTGAAGGCGTAGAAACGAAAGAACACGTAAATTTCCTTCAAAAAAATAAATGTCAGTTTATTCAAGGTTACTATTACAGTAAACCTATTCATACTAATGCATTTACTGAGCTATTAGAAATCGGTATTCACCAATAGTACATAGCTAATCGGTATAAGTAATAATGAATTTGAGCAACTATAGTAAAAAGGAAAGAAGATACCTTCTTTCCTTTTGTATTTCTATTTAAATTTCTATTACTTCACCACTTCATTTATTATATCTATTAATTGATTAATCCCCTCATCATTTGTTTTCTTATATCCATTCATGTTTTGAATATATCTCTCCTTATTTGTATACAACTTATTTACTGCATGTGTAAATGTACTACTGTTTACTCTATCTTGAAGTAAAACTTCCGCATATCCTTGTCGTGCAAAATGGTCAGCATTTAAAACTTGATCCCCTCTACTGGAACCATTAGTTAACGGAATAAGCAACATCGGTTTCTTCAAAAATAACAATTCAGAAATAGCAGTAGAACCAGCCCTGGAAACTACAACACTTGCCATATTCAGTATATGTGGCAACTCTTCCCCTATATATTCAAATTGTATATAACCTTCCATTCCGATAGAAGGATCCACCTTCCCTTTACCACACATATGAACAATATTAAAATTTAATAATAATGTATCTAAACTTTTCCTTACCATATCATTTATCCACTTAGCACCTTGACTCCCACCCATTATTAACAATACCGGTTTATCTTGCTGAAATTTACAATAGCTTCTTCCTCGTAATACGTTGCCTCTCTCAATTTCTTCCCTTACAATTGGCCCTACATAAACCTTCTTCTCAGTACTTACATTACCCCCTGTTTGAGGAAATGTTGTGCATAGTTTTTTAGAAAAAGGTAATGCTATTTTATTTGCCAACCCTAACGTACTATCTGGTTCACGTATTATTATAGGTACACGATTTAACCATGCCCCTATAACTACAGGAACTGAAACAAATCCTCCTGCCGAAAAGATAACGTCAGGCTTCATTTTCTTAATTAATTTATAACTTTGTAAACAACCGTTTATAATTTTAAAAGGATCTTTAAAGTTCTCCCAATCCCAATATCTCCTAAGTTTTCCTGTTGAAATACTATTATACTTAACATTCTGAACTAATAATTTTTCAATTCCATTTTGAGATCCAATATACTCAACTCCCCATCCTTTTTCTATAAATTTAGGAATCAATACCATATTAATCATTACGTGTCCGGCTGTACCGCCCCCAGTAAAGAGAATCTTTTTATTCATAACTTATATCCACCTTTATCATTAAAAGTCTAGCTTTATAGTAATCTTTCAAATGTACATTAACTTACTATGATTTATATAAATCTTTAACTCCAGACCTATGTCTTGCAAAAGATCTTTAATGAGTTCATAAAAATCATTTCCATACTCACTACATTCATACTGAGTAAAGACTTGGATTACAGGCCTAGTTCCTGTATATATTGTTTTGGGGTTTCGATTAACCTTTTCCACATATGCTCGACATGTATTTATCGCCTCATAGATGCGCAAAACATGTTCTTCTTCATCTTTCCAATCCAACGTATCCACAATCGAAAGAAATAGCGTACTTTGATTATCTATCGCTTCATAACAATTCATATATTTGTTACATCCTTTTATATTTTTATTGAATGCAGATTTCACTACACTTCGCATATTCAAGTACATCTTTTAATGATTGCTGAAATTGAATTTCTGGGATCCATCCTAATTTTTTTATATCCTCTAATAATAAATTTTCATTTGAGCTGCTCCCACTATTCTCTTTTTCTTTTATAGTAAAATTCAGCTGTGTTAATCCTTTAAATTGCTCCAATACATCTAATAAAGAGCGTTTTACTCCTGATCCAATATTATATTGTTTTCCATTTATACCATCACGTAATAACACATGATACGCTTTAACTGCATCACGTACATCCAGAAAGTCCCTACTATCTTTCAAACTGTTTATTTCAATAATTGGTTCACTTTTCCCCAACTGTATATCTATCATTTTTTTTGCAAGAATAGAACAAATGCCATTCGATACTCCTGGGCCAATTAAATTTGAGGGCTTTGCAATGATAATATTTGAATCCATTAATCCGCCCCAAGCCTCTGCAATAATGACTTGCATAGTTTTACTTAAACTATATGGATTTGAAACTTTTATGTTTTTCATACTATCTGCTTGCAATGCAGATCCTATAACTAATGTTTTACAATGCGAGGCTTCCTGCTTAATGGCTTCTAATAAATATAAAGTCCCTATTACGTTAATCTCTATATATTCCAGAGAAGCTGTCCAAGACTCATTAACTGAGTTTCTTCCTGCTAAATGCAATACATAGTCTGGTTTTATTTGTTTAATTACCTTCATTACTTCACTCTTATTTGTTAAATCACAAGTAATACCATTTTCGATTTTTTCTCTATGTGAACGATTTTGAAACATAGGAATTACATGAAAGCCCTGCTCTAAAAAATATTGGTAAGCATGACGTCCTGTGAAGCCATTTGCACCAGTTATTAAAAGGCTCGCATTTTTTTTCATCGTAAAAACCCTCCTTTTTCTAACATTTGTTTCACCTCGTATTTTGTAAGTAAGTCTTGTTGAGAACTAAAACTATTCACATCCACAAGCGGATAACTAGCATAATATTCTTGGAGTCCTTCTATAGGAATAGTCGGTAGTACCACAAAATAATTTTGATCAAAACTAATACTTGTTTTACTCTCTACCTCAGATAAAAGCATTTCACTTAATTTTTCACCAGGTCTTATTCCTACCTCTTTTATCTTCACGTTTTCTTTTTTTGAATCTTCAATCAATACTTTCGCTAAATCCGTTATTTTACATGCTGGCATTTTCATAACAAAGATTTCTCCTCCTCTTCCTTCAGATGCTGCTTTAAATAACAATCCAACAGCATCTTCAATGGTTAAGAAAAATCTAGTCATATTTGCATCGGTAATCCCTACTTTTGAAGATTGCTTAATTTGCTTTTTAAAAAGCGGTACCACACTTCCACTCGTTCCTAAAACATTTCCGCCACGAACACAAATGAATTTTGTTTTCTTCGTTTGCACATTCGCATGAACCATTAATTTTTCACCAATTGCTTTTGTCATCCCATACGTATTTGATGGATCGGCCGCTTTATCAGTTGAAACATATATAACTTTCTCAACTTGATTCTGGATAGATGCTTCAATTACATTTTGCGTACCATGTATATTTGTTTTTATAGCTTCATAAGGATAATATTCACATACTGGAACATGCTTTAAAGCTGCAAGATGAAATACATAATGTACACCTTGGCAAGCATATACTAGTTGCTCTTTATCACGAATATCTCCAATAATAAATTTTAATCTCTCTTCATTTATAAACTGTTGCTGCATTTCAAACTGAACCGTTTCATTCCTTGAAAAAACTCTAATTTCTTTCGGTGATTTTTCTAATAGTTGTTTTATAAGTTCATGTCCCCACGAACCTGTACCACCAGTAATTAAAATTATTTTATTAAGCATTCCTTTTCCTCCTACCATACATTTCAATTCAAATTGTATTTATTAAGGTTATTGAATTATTTTCAATTGATTCAAATCATAATCGTCGTTTGTTACATTTAATTGACAAAATAAAAAAACAGAAACTATTTTTTAATAGTTTCTGTTTTTCATTTCACTTCTTAGCAATTAGATTTTCTTTATACTGTTTGAATGATCACTATATTACTGATTTAAAAAACACCGCTCATTTATTTCTTATACTCGTAATAAAATAAAGTGAAACTTTAATTAGTGGGGATTTTGTCCATCCCCCACTGATTATTAGTTGAATCAATCGGGCTTTTACGAGCAGCCCCACCCTCACCTAACTTCTTTGCTTTAGCCGACTTTTGAGATGGGAGTCTTACTGCTCGTTAATAGCGGGATAAATGGAATGATTCATAACCAATACCACATTTAAACTCATAGCAAAGGGAGGTAATGGAATGTACCAAAGCAATTCAAACAATACATCTAAGGAATTCTCAAAAGCACTCCCTCTCTCCCTATTCGACGTGAAAAACGAGTTACAACAAAAAAGCGATCTCATCTCTTCTGTTACCATATATAAATTAACGAAAGAAGAGCAACTTATCATCGATAAAATTAAAGCTCAGACAAAAGAACTAAATAAAAATAACGTCACAAGAACACGTGCATACTACCAATTTTACATTCAATATCCAGAAATACATTGGGCACTACTTGGGCATATCGTATCACGTAACGGTGGCTGGAATATGACAGATTTAAAGGGAGATTTATATACGAGGCTTTTATCCGAGAAAGATCAAATTACATTTTTCTCTTTTTTAGAAAGAGGGAATTGGCTCATTTTCCAAGATGTATATCCTCAATTTTTACTATATGAGCAAAGTGTAAAAAAATCAAAAAAGCTATTTCACCTTCTCACTCACTTAAATGTTTCTACATTTATGGAAACAATGTGGAACGATTTTTGGAAAACAGGTAACAAAAAAACATTAGCGATCGCAACTATTGTTAATGAACAAAACTACTTAGAAAAAAGAGTTATTCAAAATGCACACTTTAAAAAGACTGTATTAAATAGTATTGGATTTAAACTCTTTGATTTTTTTCAGTTCAATCATATCCTTTTCCCATTTTACGAAAATGATAAAAAGCAAAAAGTATTACTATTTGGTGATACAATGAAACATTTCACTTCTTTGCATGAACGAATTTCACTTGGAAAACGTTTGTATTCATTGTTATTTCGGGATACACATATTTTATCTCAAATAATAAACTGGGTCGATCACCATCCACATACAGGCTCAAGAAAAGATTACTGGCCTCATTTATTTTCTAGTGTAAATGAATCTTTTTCGCGTGAGTTTTATAAACGCCGAATAAAGAAATGCCAGTTACGTAGTGACGCGTATCGTATATACAGCCCTGCACTCATCTATGCATGGCGGGATATGAAACATGAAGAAGTTGAAAATGAAGATTGGTTTAACGATTGGCAAGTTGTAAATTATTTAGTTGATAAGGAGGAAAATATAAATGGACAAATTACAGAAGACTACTGCAAAACACTCGAAAAAATTGAACTCGCAATTCTCGCGAAGAAAAATGTCCTCCTTCGAGAAGAAGAATGATTTTTTAGCATTATTAGTTACAGTCTTACTTTCTTCTATTATTGGAACTTGCTTAGATGCTTTCTTTGTGCATACACAAATATATTCCTTTCCAGTTAGACCTTTCTCATCTATATTTTCAGTTAACATAGGCTTTACGTTGTTTGTGCTACCAATTTTAACAATCATTTTCATACAAATTTCAAAAACATTATCTGCAGTTTCTAGAACTCTATTTATTATTTTAATAGGGCTTTGTGCTAGTATTTTTGAACAAGTTGCTGAGAGGTTAGGCTTATTTGTACATAGTACGGATTGGCAGCATAGTTATTCTTTGTTTGGATATATCATTTTCTTTTCTCTTATTTGGAAATTATATACTTGGATGCAAAAATAAAGAGACCGTTATAATAACGGTCTCTCCTTAAGCATAATCTTCAGTTACTGCTACTGAACGACTTTGAAGGCTTTTTGATCGCAAACGATATGCAACTACTTTCTTCTTATATTGCTTTACCACATCAACGTGTTCCTCGTAGCTATATATAGAAAATCTAATCTCTCTTTTTCCTTTCTTCGTCTCCATGACTATCGGTGTACCATTCCCTTGCGGCGGAAAATAATGTTTATCTAAAAATAAAGCCTCGTTAAATTCATGAATAACTTGAAGTTTCATTTCTCCTTCTATACTTTCCCCATCTACCGTTACAGTAGTATTTTCCTCATCAAGTTTTTGGTGTAACTCAAATCTACTAATAATTGATTCTACAACAGAAGTTGGCATACTAGAAACTAGTACTTTAAGAGCACCAAAAATACATAATGTAACTATAAACCATGTTGTCATTTTCATCATCTCCATTACGCTCTAAAATGAGTAGTGTTATACTCCTTATTACGATTCATTAATTTTCAAAATAAAAATTTCACTCCATAAGGTACTAATATACTAATAAGTATCCCTGTTACAATCATCGTTACCGAACCGATAGTTGCCTCTTTCTCTCCTTCTTTCACTAGACGGCTCACACCAATAATATGTGATGCGCAGCCCATCCCCACTCCTTTTCCAATCGTACTTGTTATACGGAAAAACTTAAGTACTGTCGGTCCGATAATAGCACCTGTTATTCCTGCAACAACTACAAAACTAGAAGTCATAGATGGAATGCCACCAATTTGATCCGCTAATGAAATGGCAATAGGCATTGTCGCTAATTGTGGTAAAGTTGTTAATATAAGTTCCTTATCTATATTTAAAATTTCACCAATCACTACATTCATACTCGTTAAAGCCACTATACCTATCACTACGCCGATTAGTATCGCTAAAAAGTTTTTCATAAGTATCTTTCGCTCTTTAAATAGAGGTATGGCTAACGCTACAATTGCAGGACTCAAAAAACCTGAAAGAATGTCTCCCCCATTTTCCTTATACTCATGATGAGAAATACCAAATATCAAAAATAAGCAAATCATAATTGCTGTAACTGTTAATACCGGTAACGTAAATGGAAACGTAAATTTTTTATATAACTTTGTCGCCAATAAATAAATTACTACAGTAATAATAATTAAGACCATTTGAATCGTGCACCTTGTCGATTTTATTTTTTTGATGTTACTAATAATTGACTTACATACCCTGAAACAATCAATGTTACTACCGTACTTGCAACTACTAAAAGGAATATAACACTCCCCTTACTTAAAAGAAAAGATCCATATTCCATTAATCCTGTTGTCGAAGGAATTAGAAATAACGGTAAAAATACTATTAACTTTTCTGCCCCTACCTCAAACCACTTTAATGGAAAAACACGAGTAGAAAGGAGTAGAAACAATATTAACATCCCTATCAAACTTCCTGGCATCGACAGATGGAATACTCCTTGAATCCACGTACCAGCTAAGCTAAACACATATAGCACGCCTACTTGAAGTAAAAGCGTCACGTACTTCATTTCTTTCCCTCATTTCCATATTACGCTTCACTATTATGAAATCTCATTTAATGTTTCCCCAAACCTTGTAACTCCAAGCTGAATTTGTTCTACATTCGCTCTGCCAAAAGTAAATCGGATATATTCACTTTTCGAACCTAGGACGCTTCCTGGGACAAATGCTACACCATTTTGTATAGATTCACCTAGTAAATGATATTCATCAAACGTTCCTTGCACTTTGCACCATAAATGTATTCCGCCCTCAGGAACAAAAAATTCAATCTGGTCCCCTAATATTTCTTCAAGCTTTCTAATTAACTCATCTCTTCTTTGTTTCAGTTGTCCACGAAGCATCGTAATATGCGTATGAAAATCCTCAGATTCTAAAAATTGGTTCGCTACCCACTGTGTAAATACACTATGACCGAAATCAACTTGCTGCTTCGCATCTGCCAATCTCTCAATTACGCGCGTGGGGCCAATTACCCAACCAATACGTAATCCTGATGCAACAATTTTTGATAATGAGCTCACATAAAGAACATTCCCATTTTGATCCATCGATTTCAATGTTGGATTCACTTCTCCATTAAAAGAAGTCAAACTATACGGATCATCTTCTACAATCGGTATACCAAATTCAGAAGATAGTTCTAAAACCTTTTTACGTCTTGCCAATGAAAGTACCGTTCCAGTTGGATTTTGATAATCCGGATTTAAAAACACCATACGAATGCGATGCTTTTTGTGCAAATCGATTAAGTCATCTGGATTCATACCATGCTGATCAACTGGTAAACGGAATATTTTTAAACCTGCTGATTTAAACATTGGAAGTGAATAACAATAGGAGGGATCCTCAATTGCAATCGCATCTCCAGGCTTTAACAAACATTGAACGATAAGATTAAGTGCTTGCTGAGCTCCAGATGTAATAAGAATAGAGCTTGAATCTGCTTCTATTTGTTTATATTGCTCGACATGTGCCGCAATGGTTTTTCGCAACATTTCATTTCCAAGCGGATGGTCATAACCGAGATTTCCCATAAATGTTTTCTCCGACAAAATTGTTCGAAATCTATCACTCGGAATTAAATCTGATGACAATTCACCACTCGCTAAATTGATTAAATCATCTTTTTGTGTTTCCGTTCGAATTTGTTGAACAAGTGGTACATTAGGTAAGAACGATCCATCCTCAACGTACCTACCCCAGTTCGGTATTCGTTTATGTGACACACCCCATATATCTGTATTCACCCGAGTGCCGCTTCCTTTTTTCCGTTCTACTACCCCAAGTGATTTCAATTCCTCATAAGCAGCTACGACCGTACTCCGGTTCACTTGTAAATTCTGTGCTAACATACGCTCGGAAGGTAATTTTCTATCAGAAGGGAATTCACCGGTAGAAATGCCTCTTTCAATGTAATCAGCAATTTGTTTATAAACTGGTATCTTATCTTCACGATTCGGTTGCCATTCCATTTAGTTCCCTCCTCTCCAAGCTGGTGTCCTGAACTCATTAATAACAGTATTCACTGCATAAATGGTATTAATCAAGCGCATGATTTAAAAATGCCTCTACCGTCACATTAAAGCTAGTAGGCTGTTCTAAATAAGGCAAGTGTCCACTATTTTTCAACTCAACGAAAGTCACGTTTCTCAGGTGTTTTTCAAATGCTCTCACATACTTTTCCGGAACAAAATAATCATTCTCTCCTCGTATTATTAATACAGGACATGCAATGTTAGAGAGGTATGGTCTTTGATCGTAATCAACTAATTCAGCAAATAACCTTTGAATATGAATCGGATGAATCGTTTGTAGGGATTGATGAAATCCTCGGACAATTGCATCATTATCTTCTACTCCCATTGCTCTCAATAACGTATCAGCCCAAGTTTTCCCTTTATCCTGCAAGCTAAGTAAATCATATACTTCAAGTCGTTCTTTACGATCTGCCGGTTCTAAATAGGGAAATGCATTTACAACAATTAAGCTAGAAACAAAACGTGGATATTGAATAGCAAAATCGATACCCACTCTAGCTCCTTTTGAAAGACCACAAATTGTTACTGATTTTAGCTTTAAATGATTACATAACTCATATAAAACATTTGAATATTCTTTAAAACTAATTTCCATCCCTTCGGATTTCCCATGTCCAGGTAAATCGAGTGAGATTACGGTCCATGTCTTCTTGAAGTATTTTCTTTGATATAACCAATTATTCGAATTTCCTCCAAGACCGTGTAAAAACAATATGACAGGACCCGATCCTTCTATATTGTAAAAAATCTTTCGATTCTTATATTCAAAATACATATTCATCACCTTCAGATGTAGCATCACATATTTTTATCTTTGAATGAATATATCCAAAACGGTTCTCTTTCTAACCACTCAACTGTTTCTGGAACACCATCTTCATACTCTCTTTTCAGTTCCGTTACCTTAGTCGCAAATTGTGATGCATGTGCTTGCAATGCCTCGAGCTTTTTTGGAACATATTCTTTTACTTCATTTTTAAAACTTGGAGGTCCTATTTCTGCTTCATGATTATTTGAAAAAGCTACAGCATAAAATGTTGGCCTTTTATTTTCTGGAATATTAGCTAACGCCCCGGCTACCGCTTCTCCTGTTGCATCATGATCTGGATGCACTGCATATCCCGGATAAAAAGAAATGACTAACGAAGGATTCAATTCTTCCACATATTTTTGTATTACACTTCTTAATTCTCCAGGAGTTTCAAATTCAAGCGTTTTATCACGATATCCCATCATACGTAAATCTTTAATCCCTAAAATATTAGTAGCGCTCTTTAGTTCTTTCTCTCTTATAGCATATAAGGATTCACGTGTTGCAAAAGGAGGATTTCCCATCGCTCTCCCCATTTCACCTAACGTTAAGCAAACATAAGTAAGAGGGACTTTCTGCTCAGTATAAGCCAAAATTGTTCCAGCCACGCAATACGACTCATCATCCGGATGCGGGAAAACAACTAAAACGTGGCGCTCATTTTTCATCAATATATTAACTCCTTCATCATATACAAACTTTATAAAATAACGACCGCATACCAAGTAACTCCTACAAGAAGCACTAAAAGAAGAATGATATAGATAGCGGATAAGTTTTTCACATTCCTCTTTGTAGACTTACCGTAATTCTCCTCTACATTTCGTGCGACTAGTACGGTCCCAAACAGTGATACAACTACAATAATAACAACTAGTGAAATCGCAAAACTCATTGTCTTCCACCTCTCTAAGGCCAGTCTATTTTAAAGCATGAATAAAATACTACCTTTCTTCTCTTATCATAATAGAAGTTTATAAAAAACGGACCAACCACTTTTGTGTTTTTTTGCTCATCCACTTTAAAAATAAAAAGCAACTGCTCACTTAGGACCAGTTGCTTTTTTACAAGGCTACTTATATTCATTTTCAATTAAAATTAATCCGATTTAAAAGTTTAGTCTTTTCATAATGAAACATTGATTGAGATAGCTCGAAAATTGTTCCATTTACAAGATAAACTGTATTTTCAATAAGAAGCGCTGGATCACCTTCATTTAGTTCTAAAAGCTTTGCATTTTCTTTATTTATTTTTTCACAACTAATAACTTTATCGGCAAAGCCAATATTTAATCGTAAATCCTCAATGAAATAACTGTATACAGAACTTAATGCTATTTCTTCATTCAAATATGGGATGATATCTTTTTTGAAATAACTTACTTCAATAGAGAATGGCTTACCATCTACAATTCTTAAGCGCTTCAAAAAATATAGCCTAGTTCCAATCTCACATTGCATCCGTTCTACTATCTCTTCATTTGCCTCTATTACTTCAATCTCTAGCACTTTCGTTTCAATATTTTGTGAAACGAGATTTTTCGTTAATCCACGTAAACTTCCTAAATTAATGTAATCTGTTACAGAAGTTTCACGTAAAAACATACCACTACCTTGCACTTGAAAAATATAACCTCTATTCACAAGTTGACTAATTACTTTACGTATCGTATTACGGCTTACTTCAAATCGATTCATCAACGCTTCTTCTGTAGGTAATTTTTTCGTTTCATTAAAAAGCCCATCTCGAATGTTTTGCTCTAACACATCTGCAATTTGTTTATACTTTGCACTCATACACTTTCTCCTAAAATACTCTTTTATCTGTTATAACTCTTCTCCTCTCGTTTCGATCACATGTTTATACCAATGAAACGAAAGTTTCTTCTTACGTTTTAAGTTATCATTATGATCGACAAAAATAAAGCCATATTGCTTTTTATATCCATTTAACCAACTTAACAAATCAATAACTGACCATGCATAATAACCTTTTAAATTAATTCCCTCTTGAATTGCACGCTTCATTACTTTTAAATGCTCTTCAATAAATTTAATTCGCGGAACATCTACAATTTCTCCGTCAATGATTGGATCTTCATCACCAAGTCCATTTTCCGTTACATACATCTTTATGTCACCGTAACGCGCTTTCAACATATGCAATCCATCTAAGAAACCTTCGGGAGATATTTCCCAACCCCATTTGGTATATGTTTTATCATCCATTTTTACTGTTCGATAAAAACCATCAAAAGAAGGATTACCTGGAGCAAGTGTTGAGTTTTCTCGAGAATGCTCCTCGCTCTTTATATCCATATCATATCTTTCTACTCGTATTGGCTGATAATAATTCAAGCCGATAAAATCATTTTTTTCGGCATTTTGTTTAATGATTTCTAATTCTTCAACCGTCCAATTAGGAGTCCACCCATTTTCCTTTAATTGTTGTACAACATAAGACGGATACTCACCTTTTAAAACTGGATCGTAGTACCAATACGTTTCATATTCATTCGCATGAGTTGCTGCTAGTATATTTTCTTTTTGATCATCCACGCTATAAGCAGGTAAGAAAACATGTGTAATCCCAATCTCCCCATACTGTTTCAGCTGCTTGTACACCGCAACTGTTTTCGCATGCGCATAAAATACATAATGAGTCGCTTGAAAATACTTTGGAACATCATTTTGTATTCCTGGTGGATGTGCACCTTTTAAATAGCCTAATCCACAAAACATTACTGTTTCATTGAAAGTAATCCAATGTTTCACTCTATCACCAAATGCCTTAAAGCAAATTTCTGCATACTTTACAAAAGCCTCTGCTGTTCGTTTATTCGTCCACCCACCATCTTTTTCTAACGGTAATGGTAGATCCCAATGATATAAAGTGGCAAACGGTACAATCCCGTACTTTAAACATTCATCAATTAAATTGTTATAAAATTCAATTCCTTTTTCATTTACCTCTCCATCTCCAGTCGGCAATATTCTCGCCCAAGAAATCGAAAAACGATACGATTCCAATCCCATCTCAGCCATTAAACGAACATCTTCCTTATATCGATGATAATGATCAACCGCTACATCACCATTTGTTCCATCGTATGTTTTGCCAGGAATTTTTGAAAACTCATCCCAATTCGTAACACCTTTTCCATCCTCATTCCATGCACCTTCTACTTGATAAGAAGCTGAAGCAGCTCCGAATAAAAAATCATGTGGAAACTTCATAGTATATACCTCCATTTCATTAGAATAAATCAAATTCATTATCACATATAAAATTTATAGGTACAAATCTAAAAATTTATCATATAATAAGTTTCTGCTTTTCACTATAATTAAACATAGCATTCACACCATTAAAAAAAAGAACCTATGAAGGTCCTTTTTCACATTGTGCAACGCAGCACTATATTAAGTATCTTAAAGTTTATACTAATGATAAATGTTAACAGACTTATTCTTCAATAATGAATTGTGAAATTAGCATTTCTAAATTTTCGACTTTCTTTTTCATTTCATTAGATTTCGTCGTTATTTCTTGAATCAATGTGGCTTGTGCTTGAATTGATTGTACCGTTCGATTCGTTTCTTGTGCGACTTGTGTTGCAGTTTCAGAAACTATTGATAAAGAGGCATTCACTTCTTCTGTCCCAGCAGACATTTCTTCTGTGGCAGCAGACACTTCTTGAATTTGGGACGTTATTCTATTAATATCTTGCATAATAGATGAAAATGCGAGTTCTGCCTTATGTGCTGCTTCTTTACCACCGCTAGCCTGTTGTTGACCTTTTTTTATTACATGAACTGTATCCTGTGTATCTTGATGTATAAAACGTAATAAATTGTTTATATCATTTGCAGATGTTTTAGATTTCTCAGCCAGACCTCTTACTTCAGCTGCAACTACTGCAAATCCTTTTCCATTTTCTCCGGCGCGTGCTGCCTCAATTGCTGCATTTAAGGCAAGTAAATTCGTTTGTTCCGCAATATTAGTAATAATATCTAGTGCTTCTTCAATTTGTTGTGTACGCGTAACAAGTCTATCAATGACCTTAGAAGTTTCTTCGACAACTTCATTCACACTATTCATTTGACGAATAGATTGTTTTATAACTTCACTACCAGAATTTGCTTGATCTATTGTTGCAACAGCAACTTCCGCAACCATCGCTGAAGATTCAGCTACTGTTTGAACTCCAGTTGCAATTTCTTCCATCGAAGTTGAACTTTCTTGAATACTAGTCACTTGTCCCTCTATTTCTTTATTTACTTCAGAAGTAGTTCGAACAACCTCGTTTGATATATGTGCTGCCGTTTTTGTCTCTTGTAGCATATTTTCAGTTGAAATAATCACTTCTTTCGCTGTAACCTTCACCTGACCGACTAATTGTTGCAAGTTATCTAACATACTATTAAAGGATTGTACAATACGGCCTAATTCGTTCTCTGATTTATAAGAAGTTCGAATTGTTAAATCTCCAGCAGATACTCGTTCCATATCTTTTTGTAATAATACAATTGGTTTTTTTATAACATTTTTTATTATAAAACCAATAAAAATGATTATTATGATTCCAACAAATGAAATAATTACAAATGTTATTATTGTATTTTTCACACTATTAACATTCTCTTTTTGTAGTTGTTCAGCCGCGGTATTATTATATAAAATAAGTTCACGAATAGACTGAATTGTTTTTCTCATATTAGGTTCAATTTCTTTTAAATAATAGCTATACGCTTCTTCATTATTAGTCAATCCCAAGTCCTGTGCTTTCTTCATTTGTATTCTTAAATCTTTGAATTGACTTTGAAATGCATTATACAAGTCCTTTTCTTTATGAGAACTAATTCTAGTTTCAAATTGTTTTAATAACTCATCACTTTCTTTCCTAGTCTTATCTATTTCAGATATTAGTTCTTTCATTCTTTTTTCATCTTTCGATATCATAATCTCCATAAAATTCATATTAGCATGGTAAAAATTTGATTCTACAATTCCTATCCATTGAATTGGTAATAGCCTTTCGTCATACATACTAGAAGATGTATTTTCACCTTTTTGAAGCCCTAAAAATCCCAGTGAAGATAACATGATACAAGCCAAACTCGATATAATGACTAACACATTTAATTTCGTTCCAATTTTACTATTTTTAATAAAAGACAATAAATTCACTTCATCTATATATTACGTTTATATGTTTTATATTACAATAATTATCGACATTTATTTCAAATCAATCTTATAAATACATTAAATTATTATATAAACTATATAAATCTATTCAAAGAACTTTGATTCTCATAGTATCAAATACTAAAAAGTCTTATAGGAATTCCACAAGACTTTTAATAGAGTTACATTGTTTTTATGAAATTATGGTAAAAATTAAAGTGACTTATTAGTTCTTATAACTTCTTGATAGAGAATCGGGGACCACTTATCACTAACATAATCTTGGATAACCCAACCAACTCTTTTTGGATCCTCTTGTTTAATATATGCCGCAATTTCGGGATTTATATAAGAGGCATAATAATATGGACTATTCCATGCTGTACCACCAGAAGACAAGCTTGTAAAATTAATATATAGATGATTAACATCTTCACTATTGTTAATCGTCTCATTTATTGTATCTTTAATAGCGTTTACTTTCTCATCATAACTCACTTTATATTGATCTTGTACTGTTACATTTACATTTTGATTTATAGTTGAGGTAAACGTCTCATTGTCTGGCCAATAGAAATTATTATATCCCCCAGATTCATTACTACCACTATATCTTTTTAGTAATACAATTTTCCCACGAGCATCTCCAAGCTTTATATTCCCTTCTGTTTTTAAAAAGATTGGATCACGAAAATAATTTTTCTCAAATGTACTACTAAATGAGTTTTCCGCCCCTTTCATATCCTCATACTCTTTTTTTAAAGACATAATAATCGTTTCACTTGGATTATCTTTTAAAAATTGTTTCGCTTCATTTATAAATTCATGCAATGTTACATAAAGATATAATGGCCCATGATGAAGAACTATCGTATTATCATCTGTTAAACGCCCTCTAATATCAAAAATTCTAGCTCCGTGATCCATTTGGTAACGAAAATTATATTCTTGCGTCATTCCCCATACTTGCTTTATCGGATTTTGCAACTTGAACGTTCCACTATCATGTGTTCCTGGAATTGAAATTCGTGCTAACGGTACGTTATCGGGTATAGGTTGCATCCATTTTGACCAATTTTCAAGTTCATTAATAGAGCTAGCTGCAACTACTTGCTTATCATTTAAAGCAAATACAAATGTACTAAATATAGTACTACATATGAATAATTTCAAAAAAAATTTCTTATTGCTCATTATTATTCCTCTCTTTTTCTGTTTTTATATCAAATTTATTGAATGCAATATAGGGTAGTTAATAAAAAAACATTCACATATTCTCAATGCATTAGGAAAATTTAAAGTCCCTTTCTACTAGATAAATTATAGTAATCAACAACATAAACTTCAATGGGCTTTCATATGCAATATTTCATATTTGGGTCCTACATGATATAAATAAAAAACTTATGATGATTATTTATTCCATACGTGCTAATATACTTATATTAAAATATAAATACGTACCTTATATACTCTGAACTACATTATTCAACAGCTAAAACTTAATTTTTTATTAGGAGGATTTACAATGAAATTATTAAAAATAAAACATATAATTCCTTTATCTGCAGTAGCACTTACATTCGTATGTAATCAAAGTACAGCTGAAGCTTCCACCATACATACAGTAAAAAAGAATGATACACTTTGGGGCATCAGTAAGCAATATGGCGTTTCCATACAGGCCATTAAACAAGCGAATAATAAAGGAAACGATCAAGCTTTTATTGGAGAACAGTTACATATTCCAGAATCTATGAAATCAAATGAGGTTACAGTTCATCAAAACGAAAAAACTACGAACACTTCTGGACAAATTATTTACCAAGTACAACCGGGAGATTCATTAGAAACGATAGCAAAGCGCTATAACGTAACCGTTCAATCTATAAAACAAATTAACAACACAGTCGGTAACAAGCTTTATACAGGACAACATTTGAAAATTAATTCCAGTATTTCCGAAAAAGAAAAAGACTTAATGGCACGCTTAGTTACCGCGGAGGCAGGTGGCGAATCATATAAAGGAAAAGTAGCTGTAGCAAAAGTTATCCTAAATCGAGTAAATGCAAAAGGATTTCCAAATACAATAACAGGTGTTATTTATGAACCTATTAAACGCGGATATGCATTTACTCCTGTTACCGATGGTAGAATTAATCAGCCTGCAAGCGCTGAAGCAAAAATGGCTGTAGAAGAGGCTATCTCCACAAGTGGAATACATTCTGATTGGCTTTATTTCTACAACCCAAAAACATCAACAGACAAATGGATTACGACACGTCAAACAGTAGCAGTAATCGGTAACCACGTCTTCGCTAAATAAAACTATAATTCCCTTCAAATTTATACACTTAACAACTATTTCAAATGATTAACAGACCTCTTTACTTAAAAGGTCTGTTCTTTTTATATTTAAGCTTTTTATTAACCATATGATAAAATGATTGTTTAAAAGTATCTCTCTTTTCAAATAAAAAACTGTTGTATCTCATTCATCATTTAGAGTAATTGAGAAAGTATCAAATCCACAACTATGACTTTATTAATACAAGCTATTTCTTAACTTCATAAAAGTGTTATACACTAAGAAAATAAAAAACAAACTATTCGTTAGCAGGTGAAAGAATATGTATGATGTTACAATTATCGGAGCTGGAGTGAGTAGCATTTTTATGGCTTATTCACTAGCTAAAAGTAATAAAAAGGTTTTAATTCTTGATAAAGGTAAAGCGCTAGAAGATCGCCATTGTCCTTTAGACCAAGGAAAAGTGTGTAATTGTACTACATGTGATAAATATTTCGGGTTTGGTGGTTTAGGAAAATCTGAAGGAAAATTTAATTATACAAACGGATTTGGCGGAGAACTTGAGCAAAAAGTCGGTAAAGAAGGCTTTTTACAACTTATGGCTGAAGTAGATGAGATTCTATGTCAGTTCGGAGGAAATTCTGTTTCAAAATATTCTACAGAAAATCCAACCCTTAATAAGAGAGCTGAAACGTGTGGTTTACAAATGCTCACAACAGAAGTAAGGCATCTTGGCACTACACTTTCAAGTAATATTTTTCAGCAGCTCTACGAATTTTTACTTACGAAAATAAATATCCGATTCCATATAGATGTAGAACATATCATAAGGCAGAAAGATCATTTTAAAATAGATACCAATCAAGGAATAGTTCAATCTAAGCAACTCGTATTTGCAACAGGACGTTCCGGGGCGGATTGGTTAAAAGAAATGTGCACTTCTCTAAATATTTCTCAAGAGCAAACTCGTGTAGATTTAGGTATTAGAGTAGAGATGAAAGAACACCAATTACGTTCTATATTAAAAAATACATTTGAGACGAAACTTTCTTATGAGCATGAACTTTTCACGGCTACTACTTACTGTATGAATCCAAAAGGACGCATTATTCGAAAGTACGAAGACGGCTTGATTATGCCTGACGGTCAAAATTTCCGAGAGCAAGAAACTGGCACTTCTAACTTAAATTTCACTTTATTTATCCCGCGCTATTTTCCAACTCTCAAAGAAGCAAATGTATACGCAAGTTCAATTATTAAAAACATTAACCAAGGACGAGATCGGATTGTTATACAGCGTTTAGAGGACTTAATAAAGAAACAACCTACAGCGGAGAACAACATGAAACATAATCGTATACAGCCTACACTACACGGAGATTATGGAGACTTGAATAAAGAAATTCCTTCACTATATATTGAAGGACTCAAAAAATTTTTATTACGTTTAGAACAATTTATCCAAGAACCTATCGATCAAGATACTTTATTATATGGAATTGATGGCAAGTTCTACGCTCCTACAATAAAAATCAATAACCATTTTGAAACAAGTATGAATGGGCTATTTTTAATTGGAGATTGTTCAGGCGTCACTCATTCATTATCTCAAGCAGCTGCAAGTGGCCTGTATGTTGGAAAATACTTGTCTGACATTTAATTGCTATAATTTAGATACCAATCAAACATTTTGAGTTTCACCAGTACTTTATTATGTAGTAATAGCATGAATGAAATCCTTCCCGTGCTACTGATTAACCCACAAAGAATCGGGATTTTACAAGATACATATTTAATATAACCATGTATGTAAAACTATTGACATTCAATTCTAACAAATTGAATGTCAATAGTTTTACAAGTCTCTATTCATTTTCACTTTTATTTGTTCGATATTTTGTAACATCGCCGTAGTGTTTAATATGTTAGGATGTCTATAAGTATTTTTTACTACAACTATGACTTTTTCTGCTCCGTTTCTAAAAAAATTGGATTTATGTTACTTCGCTTTAAAATTCTCCATTATATGTATATGAATACTTCAAATTATTACCTTTAGGAAAATATAATCTAAATGGTTCACCACACTCTAATAGTTATAAAAATATAATATATAACATTGGTTAAATAATCCATATAAAGAAGGTGTAAAAATGAAGAATAAAATAAATTTACAAATGCAAAATATAAGCTTTGTTATAATAATTGCTTTAGCAGTATGGTTAAAAACATACCTTATTACGCGATTCAGTTTTGATTTAAAAATTGAGTCTTCTACACAAGAACTTATTTTGTTTATTAGCCCTCTCGCTGCATCGTTAGCATTTGTTGGATTAGCATTATTTGCAACCGGTGAAAAGAGAAATTATATAGCGCTATGTATTAATCTCTTATTAACAATCGTACTTGTTGGGAATGTAATGTTCTATGATTTTTATAATGATTTCGTTACGTTACCAGTACTTGGACAAACATCAAACTTCGGCCAATTAGGCGGCAGTATTATAGAAATATTGAACTACAAAACTATACTCGCATTCGTAGACATTATTTTCTTCTTTATTTTATTAAAAAAGAAAGCAATAGTCTTTAAAACAGAACGTGTAACTCATTCTTCACGCTTATTATATTTTCTTTTAACAATTGGTGTATTTTTTGCAAATCTACAGCTTGCAGAAAAAGAACGACCTGAATTATTAACGAGATCCTTCGACCGCGTAATGCTTGTGAAAAATTTAGGACTATACACTCATCAAGTATATGATTTAACACTACAAGTAAAGGCTGGATCCCAAAAGGCACTTGCAGATAGTAGTAAATTACAAGAAACTGAAAACTACGTAAAATCAAACCAAAGTGAACCAAATCCTAATATGTTTGGTGCAGCGAAAGGAAAAAACGTAATTGTCGTTACTCTTGAATCTTTGCAAACCTTTTTAATAGGTGCATCAGTTAACGGTCAAGAAGTTACGCCATTCTTAAATGAATTCATAAATGAAAGCTATTATTTCGATAACTTTTTCCACCAAACTGGTCAAGGAAAAACATCGGATTCTGAATTTCTAATAGATACATCGTTGTATCCATTAAATCGAGGTGCTGTATTCTTCACGCACGGTAACAACGATTATACTGCGACTCCAGAAATTTTACGTCAGCAAGGCTATTTCACTTCTGTATTCCATGCGAATAACGCAACATTCTGGAATCGTAATATTATGTACTCCGCTCTTGGTTATGATCGTTACTATAATGAACTTGATTACAAAATTACACCCGAAACAAATTTAAATTGGGGATTAAAAGATATCGAATACTTTGATCAATCAGTAGATATATTAAAAACTGTTGATCAACCATTTTACGCTCGTTTCCTTACTTTAACAAACCATTATCCATTTACGTATGATGAAGATACAAAATTCATTGAACCATACAACTCTGGTAATGGCGTATTTGATCGTTACATCGTAACAGCACGTTACTTAGACGAATCAATTAAAAAATTTATTGAGCGTTTGAAAGCCGAGGGAATGTATGGTGATTCTATTATTGTGTTATACGGTGATCATTACGGCATTTCTGAAAAACATAATCGCGCAATGGCACAGTTTTTAGAAAAAGATCAAATAACAGAATTTGATACTTTAAATTTACAACGCACACCTTTATATATTCATATCCCTGGCCAAACAGAAGGTCAAACTATTTCAAAGCCTACGGGACAAATCGATATGAAACCTACTATTCTAAATTTATTAGGGATTGATACTACTAACGATATCCGTTTTGGCCATGATATGTTTTCAGATGAATATACCGGTTTTGTTGTTTTACGTGATGGTAGCTTTATTACAGACAAGTATGCATATACAAATCATACTTTTTATAATCGAGAAACAGGTGAGGTTGTAGATTTACCAAAAAAAGAAGCTCAAGAAATGATTAACCGTGCACAAAATGAATTACGAATGTCTGACAAAATTATTGAAGGCGATTTATTACGTTTCTCAGAAAGTAATAAAATTAAAACTGGAGAAGTAAAAACTAAAATTAAAGAAACTGAAAAATAATCTATATGGAAAAGGAGCAACTTATTAAAGGTTGCTCCCTTTTTACTTTCTTATAACACATGGTGCAATTTTATATAAAAACCTGATATATTTTACTTTTATTCTACGCTTGTTTCTAAAGTTACATCTGTATAGGAATTACCCTCACCTATATTCAAGATTACTTCACATTGACGTAATCTCAATTCAAAGAGCTTTATAGGATCATGGTAAACTTCAGGGTTTGATTTCATTTTATGCAATTTATCTTGTTTTTCTTTTATTTCTAAATGAGTGTTTTCTATAGCTTGTTCCAACGCACCAAATGGATTTCTAAAGAACATATTAATATCCCGCTCTTGTGTGTTTTCAAACAGCTCAAATTGCAAGAAAAACTTCTTCATAATAGAAGTCGTTACATCGGTATAATCTTCATTTTCTAAATACTGTTTGTATTTGTTATATAGCATAGCTTTATTTTTAGGAAGAACTCCAAATAATTTACCGGCACTTTTCAGTAAAAATTGCGCTGGTGTAAATCGGCGTAAAATATTTACTTCTTCCATTTGTATTCTAGTTGTCATTCTATCAGTATCTCTGCGCCAATCATCAATTACTTTAAAGTCACATTCTAACTGTATTCGATTTTCTCCAAATAAAGAATTAAGTCCTTCACTGGTTTCTGCTAAGTACAATTGACTTTGAAGGAGCTCGTTATTAGAAGTCGCAATCCAATTCTGCATAGAGCGAGCAAGATTAGGTAATACAGTTTGTTCTAGATATTGTTGCACTCTTCCATTCATCGCTGTGTTTAGTTCAATATCAATGTGACTAAAATCGCTTTCTTCACTAATTAAATCGGAACAACTCTGCAATAGTTTCGGAATATGTTCTTTAAGATCATTAGTAATTTCGCTTTTCATCGTACGATATGATTCTGTAATTAAATGAATTTTTTCCTTCTCAAAAGCAGTAAGGTTATTAATACAACCATTAAGTTTAACTAACATATCTTCATTCCAATTAATAGAATCCACTAAATCTTTTTCACTCTCAACGCGTTTATCCAAAAGATATGTAATTGTTTTTCGAATGAAAAACAATAGCTTTTCAGTACGTTCTGCATCAATATTTTTATGGTTAAAGTTAAAATGAATAAACTCAGTTAAATCGTTTAGTTGTTTACTATTTATATATAACGAAGAATAAGGGAAAACTCTTGCATTAGGGAAATATGTGTTAATTCTCACTTGCGTATCTTGTATAACTCTTTTTGCTTCTGCTTCATTGTAAATGTTATCAATTTTATTTAATAAAAAATGAACTTGTAGATTTGGTGTATGTTCTTGGATACTCAATAGAATGTCACGTTCTTTGTCAGTAAAAGGTGAATCCGCATTCAATACGAATAATAATTCATCTACAGAATTTAAATATTCAAACACCTCATCTCTCGCATCATTGTTCCTATTAAAGCTAGGTGTAACAACGCATGTAAGTTTGTTTTTACTTAAAAATCTGCACGGTAACTTAAATTCAACACATGCTCTATCTCTATATGTTTGACGGTGCACTGCCATCATGTTATGGAAATCAGAGAAATTCTCAGTTGTTGTAATTTCCGAATCTGTTATAGCGTTAATTTTTGTATAAGCGTCATTTTTAAAAACAACTACATTTGAGATTGAGTTTTCTAATATATTTTCTCCTAAAATAGAGTTAATAAATGAAGCTTTTCCGTTCCCTGAAGTTCCAGTTACTAATAGGCGATTTGTTCTTAAATCTGCAAGTTCACCAACTAACCAGCTAAATCGGTGACCCATTTCTAAATCATGTTCTTGTGCCCAGTGTGTAATGGATTCAAAAAGATGTAAACTATACTCTAAGCCATTCACATGATTAATAGAATATGAAAGTAGTTTTTCCGCATCTTTTATATCCGCTGAATCTATTTTAGAAGGAAAAATCTCATCCCATGCCAATACTGCTGCAGATGGAAATACAGCATGAGAGGGATTGACTACCTTTAACCAATTTGTTAACAGATTTGGAATGATATCGTGTAATTGTCTAAGCATATATTGACCTTGAATTAATTCAAAGTATGTTTCTTCGTAAAGAGAAGAAATTTCGTCCCATATATCGGACGAATGTATTTCGATATGTATGAAAAATTCATTTATTGTGTTAAGCCATAATAAGTAATTTTGTTCATCTTTATAGCTGCGCCAAAGTGATGAAACTATTTGCGTAAATTGTACTTGATCTACATTATTTAATGTTATTAATGCTTTATAAAAATAATCTGGTGAAATATTTTTAGTAAATCCTTTATCGATATATTCTTTTAGAACTTCAAACCACGGATAAGATTCTGTTCGAATTAACTCGTTCACAGCAAGCTCTACTGCACTATCAAAATCTTGCTGTTCTTCATAAAAGGAACGGGCAATTATTGTGACGTTTGGATAATCGGGATTTAAAGAAACTGCTTCTTTAATAGCAGCGAAAGCTGAATCAAAATTATTTTGCTCGATATAAAGAGACAGTAATTGCAGTACAATTTCGGTCATCAGTATTTTATTATCAGTATTAACAGAAGTATACACGTTTTCAGCAACTGATAATTGGTTAAGTTCGAAGTAAGCATCCGCAATATTTTTTTGTGCCCATGGCGCTAATTCATTACTAACTTTCTCCCATTTAAAAATAGCTGCTTCAAAATCTTGATGGTGATAATAAAATTCACCTTGTGCAAAACGAATATAAGATCCATCAGAAATCTCATTTTTTTCTTCGTTTACATAAGCTTCTCCAAGTACTTGAAGAGGTGGGTGTGTTTCATTCTCTATTAGGAATGTTTCATAATACATCTTTTTTATTAATTGTTTTTCTAATCTCATCTTTTCCCCCACTATATCTCGAAAATACATTTTTTGAGATATGTCAATACTTTTTTGTATGTATGCTTTTTATCTTAACAAAGAATTCCTTTTAGAAAATTTCATTTTCCTTTCATTTTTCAAGTAAGATTGAATTTTTATGAGAAAAGTTTCAGTTCTTTTTCAATTCCCTTTCAGTTGTGAAACAACATTAAATGTTCCTAATAACCTAATAATAATATAATATTTCACATTATATTATCAGGAAAACTCTATATATATTACATTATAAAAACAATCTATAACGAATATATATGCAAGACTCCCTTCGCTAATAAATAAAACAAATCATTATAATATATTTCTCACATTGTTTTCCTTTGAAATATTTCAGTAGTTACGTAATTAAATTCCATTAACCTATATAAATAACTAGTCCAAAAAAAATCTATATGCATATCATGTTATAGTAAAGAATTCAGGAAATCCTAAAAGGAGGCATTTTCATGTTTGAAGATAAATCTAAAATAAACTACCCATATGAATTTACTGAAACTACAACAATCCCTCTAAAAAACCCCATCAATAAAACATACAAAAACGGCTCTGGTACACATACTTTCCCAATAAAAAAACACTACAAAGAACAAGTTCTATACACTGAAAAAATTAATAATAATAATAATAAAAATAAATAATCATATAGATCCTTATAACAATTAACAAAGTAAGAATCTATTTTTAGCCGTGCATAGTTACGCTTTTAATAATGTACAACCTTTATTTTAAAATCCACGTACCTTTTAAAAAGTGCTGATATACAGCGCTTTTTTATACATAGATAATGGAAGAACTTGAATTATAAATATAAGGTATGGATTTTTTTCCATACCTTTTTTGTTCTTTGCTATTTATAAATGGAGTACGCTCATGTTTACTTTGCATAATAGCACTTTAATGGCCCTTCTAGAAGTCGTTGGATTGAATTTATATAATACCTTGAATATTTTACGTCTATTTTTTCTTAAGGGATATTTATTCAGGTTACTTATTAGATTATCAATTATATCCCTTCCGACCCCTACTTTTTATAGGCATTATTGCTCTATTATATATATTTAAAAATTTACCAAACGTTGTTTCAAAGCTACTTAGTTTTCATAAAATATTTTTTGTTTCCGTTGGAACGGATAGGCTTTAATCTCATCTGTATCTAAATTTTCATGAAATAAATGAATGGCTATAATTTGTCTACAATCGTAAGTATGATAATAATATGTTCCGGACTCCATACACATTACGCTTGTATAAATGGTATTATCTAATGCACCGTCTTCTGTTATTACTCCGCCTTTAGGAACCTCGCAATTTGATAAGATATGAAAAAGGGCCGATACTCCCTCTTCTTCACTATCTATACCTTGAATGTTTTGTTTGCCATATGCTGCCCGCACAAACCTTGATGGCGGGGTGAAATCCCCTGGAAGTCCCATTGAACCTGAGCCCTGACCAAAAGCACTTAATGGTACATTACTCCACTCAGTTGGCGCGAATGGCTGCGATTTAAGGCCTATATATTGTCTTAAATTTTGCAAATGCCAATTAAACTCTGGACTATTCGTCATCACTCCTAGTGGGTTGTCATACATTTTTAATCCTTCATTTGTCGGCTCCAGTACAATGCAATCTCCCCATTTATCCGCTAAAATCCAATGTAGTGGTGGCGTAATTCCTAAATCCGGTAATGGTATATCCAAAAAGGTAAGGCTATCTACAGATTTCTTTAACTCTTTGACAGAATTGAATTGTGTGAGACTCCAAGTCACAAAATCAAATGGAGCCAAATTCGTTTTGTTGTCATCTATGCTTTGACTATAAGTTGCGAATCCTGGAAAATAGAGTGTTGCACATGTCATACCTGCTTCATTTACTCCGTCCGCCATAATGATCCTTCCTTGATGATTAATTCCCATTCCGACCGTAGCATGTTTCGTATTAATGATTTCACCAGTTATATTATTCCACTGGTAATGCCGAGGAATGATTATTACTTCTTGATTCATATCTAATGTAAAATCCATCGTTCTTGCAAAAAGATGCTGACCGTTTTTTGTCTGTAATGTCAAACTAGTACACATAAAGAACACCCCATTTTATGGTTTTATCTACACTTTACATAATTCTGATAAATCTGTAAATTAAAAACCCCTTTCCTTACAAAAAAATGAGAAAGCACATATACATTACAAGTAGGTTATTTCTAGTTTATAAATGAATTTTTAAAATATAGTTGCAAAAGAATTATATTAAAAAGGAGCGACTTGTTACTATCGCTCCTTTTTATTTCTCTCAATATTTTATTAAAATAACTGTAGAGAACATTGCTATTACATATTTATTTTATTTTCTTTCAACACATATAAATAATACTAGGCACTTTCAAACCGTTTCAAATAACTGGGAACGAACTTTTTCTCTTTGGACATTAATCCCTACATAACCCTCTTAAACATCTTCTCCAACTCATAAGTAGAATGATGCACCAGAATCGGTCTTCCGTGCGGACATGTATATGGGTTTGTTGTTGTACGAAGTTCTTCAAGTAAAGCAAATATTTGATCGTTCGTTAAATATTGATTTGCTTTAATTGAAGCTTTACAGCTCATCATAATCGCTGCTTCTTCGCGTAGTTTTTTTATGTCTACTTTTTTCAGTTTTACGACTTGCTCCATCATTTCATCAATGATTTCTGTTTCTTGTCCTTTCGGGAACCACGTTGGGTGCGAGCGGACAATAAAGGATTGATGGCCGAATTGCTCTAAAAATAGTCCGACTTTTTTTAGTTCTTCCAGCTGCTCTTCGACACGTAAAAATTCGGTAAGAGATAAATCGATGCGGTACGGTACAAGTAATTCTTGTACTTCTTGCGTAACTCGTCCCACTTTATCACGGAAATATTCATAATTGATGCGCTCCTGCGCAGCATGCTGATCAATCATATATAGCCCGTTATCATTTTGAGCGAAAATATATGTTCCGTGCATTTGTCCAATTGGATAAAGCGGTGGTAAATCATTACGGTTCATTTCAATCTCTTTTATTTCGTGAACTTCTTCTTCCAATTCCTCTAATTCAAAATCGTCATCGTTGCTAGTCCATTCCTTTTCCTCTCGAACCGTTTTTTCTATTACCGGCTTAGAGGATGGCTGCCAGCTTTGCTCTTCTCTTACGAGTGACTGTGGTGGTTGCCATTCTTGCTTCGGCGGTTGCCACAGTTGTGCTGGTTGTTTTACAGTCGTTGTTTCTTCTTGTTTTTCATCCATTCCTGTTGGTAACACGATGTTAGGCATAGATGATTCTCTCGGTTTTGTATGCTCAAACTTGAACTGTTCTTGCACACTTTCATCTTTTTCTTTTTTCTTCGTTGTTACACCAGCATCTGGAATGAGTTGTATTTTTTTGAATGCAGCTTGCAATGTTTCTTCGATAAGCTTTAGCAATTCTTGTTCTTTACTAAAGCGTACTTCTAATTTTGCTGGATGTACGTTGACATCAACAAGCATTGGATCCATTTCAATTGATAAGAAGCCGATTGGGTATCTTCCGATTGGCAATAACGTATGATATCCTTGCTGAATTGCTTTCATTAATACGAAATTTCGAACGTAACGGCCATTTACAATCGTTGACATATAGTTACGCGACGCTCTCGTTACTTCTGGTAATGTTACATATCCTTTAATTGTAAAGTCTAGAGACTCAGCTTCAATCGGAATAAGCTTCTTCGCAACTTGAATGCTGTAAATCGATGCAAGTACTTGTCTTACATCACCGTTTCCTGATGTATGAAGCAATTTCTTTTCATTATGAAACAGTTTTAACGATACTTCTGGATGTGACATTGCAATACGATACACGATATCTGTAATGTTCCCAAGCTCTGTATGAATCGTTTTCATATATTTAAGGCGCGCTGGTGTATTAAAAAATAAGTTTTGTACAGTAATATCTGTTCCTTTTCGGCTTGCCGTTTTCTCTTGTTTTATAATGTCTCCACCTTTAATAATAAGGTGTGTACCAGGCGCATCACCTGTGCTCGTAATTAACTCTAATTCACTCACTGAGGCAATACTCGGCAGGGCCTCTCCGCGGAAACCGAGCGTTCTTATACGAAATAAATCATTTTCATCTTTAATTTTACTCGTCGCGTGTCGTTCAAATGCAACGATACAATCTTCTTCAGCAATACCATCTCCATTATCGATGATGCGAATCTTCGATAATCCAGCTTCTTCTAAGTGGATTTCAATAGATGTACTATTCGCATCGATGGAATTTTCCACGAGTTCTTTTACAACTGAGGCAGGGCGTTCTACTACTTCCCCTGCCGCAATTAAGTTAGAGAGTTGATCATCGAGTTTGCGAATTTTCCCCATCTACTTACTCATCCTTTCTTTAACTTTTTCTGTAAACGATACAGTTCATTCATCGCTTCTAAAGGCGTCATATCGAGTAAATCAATCTTTTTAATTTGTGCAAGTACTGCCGTTTCTTTTGCATCTAGAACTGACTTGTCTTGTTTTTTCGAAGACTGTTCTCCACCAAAGAATGATAATTGCGATTCTTCCTCAGTCTCTACTTTCGTCTCTTGTATTTCTGCTGGTTCTTCTTTTACAACAACTGGTTCTGGAGCGACTTCTGGCACTTTCACTTCTACTCGTTTCGGAATAACAATTTCTTCCTGTCCTTCTAGTTGTGCTAACACTTCTTTCGCGCGAGCGATTAAGCTCTCTGGAAGCTCGGCAAGTTGAGCAACGTGAATTCCGTAACTTTTATCAGCCGCTCCATCTTGAATTTTATGAAGGAAAACTACTTTTCCATTCTCTTCAATTGCTGAAACATGTACATTCTTTAGTTGGTCTAAACTTTCTTCTAACACTGTTAATTCATGATAATGTGTAGAGAATAATGTTTTCGCACCAATTTGGTCATGAATATGTTCAATGATTGCTTGCGCAAGTGCCATACCATCATACGTAGATGTACCGCGTCCAATTTCATCGAATAAAATTAAACTTCTCTCTGATGCATTTGCAATTGCATTTTTCGCTTCTAACATTTCAACCATAAATGTACTTTGACCTGAGATTAAATCATCCGCTGCACCAATTCTCGTAAAGATTTGATCGAAGACAGGTAATACTGCTTCTGTCGCTGGTACAAAACAACCAATTTGTGACATAACAGTAACAAGTGCTAATTGTCTCATATACGTACTTTTACCAGACATGTTCGGTCCTGTAATTAAAAAGACATCCATCTTCTCCGGCATAATACAATCATTCGGTACATACAATTTCCCGTTCAATACTTTTTCAACGACAGGATGACGACCATCTTTAATAAAGATTTCGCGCTTATTTGTTAAAATAGGTTTTACAAACTGCTCTTCTTCACTAACTGTCGCAAAGCTTTGCAGTACGTCTAGTTCACTAATTACTTTCGCTAAATGCTGTAATTTCGGAATGAATACTTTTACTTCTTCGCGAAGTGTTGTAAATAAATCGTATTCTAATTGTACAATTTTCTCTTCTGCTTCTAAGATTAATGTTTCTTTTTCTTTTAGCTCATCTGTTATGAAACGCTCTGCATTTGCAAGTGTTTGTTTACGCTCATAGCGCCCTTCTGGAAGTGCTGCAAGATTAGCCTTCGTCACTTCAATATAGTAGCCGAAAATACGGTTGTACCCAATTTTTAATGATTTAACCCCTGTAATATCACGCTCTCGTTTTTCAAGCTCAGCAATCCACGTTTTTCCGTTTTTACTAACGTAACGATATTGATCAAGCTTGTCATTATAACCGTCTTTAATAATATCTCCATCTTTAATAGAAAGCGGTGGGTTTTCTTGAATACTTCTTCCTAGTAATTCAGTTAAGCTCTCACATGGATCCGCACCTTGAATTAACCTTGCTGCATAAGCATTATCCAAAAGACTAATCGCTTCTAAAATAGCTGGTACTTGAAGTAAAGAACGTCTTAATTGTAATAAGTCCCGTGCATTTACATTACCAAATGCAACTTTCCCTGCTAAACGCTCTAAATCATATACTTCTTTTAACTTTTCTTTTAAATCTTCACGTAAGAAGTAATCATTTACAAACATTTCAACCATTTCTAAACGCTCTTCAACTTTTTCTTTCTGGATAAGTGGACGTTCCATCCACTGTTTTAACATACGCCCACCCATAGCCGTTTTTGTTTTGTCTAATAGCCATAATAATGAGCCTGTCTTTTCCTTCGTGCGAAGAGTCTCTGTTAACTCTAAATTACGTTTTGAATGCACATCAATTTTCATAAATTGATTCGTGTAATAAATTTCTACTGGTTGCAAGTGATCTAACGAACGTTTTTGTGTTCTTATCACATAGTTAAATAAGCGTCCAATTGCTTTAATTAATTTTGCTTGGGAAACACTTTTCACAAGATGCTCTAATCCTTCTGGAATAGTTGTTGTATCTTCATACGAAATCGTCATTTTTAATGTTTCAGTTAACTTATTTAATTCATCTTTTGAAAATGTAGAATCTACAACAATTTCTTTTGAACCAGTCGCATACACTTCTAATAAAATATCTTCTACTGAACCAGTTAATAACGTCACTGTATTTTGTCCAGTCGTTAAGTCATTACAAGCTAGCGCATAAGATCCATCTTCGAAATGTGTTAATGCTGCTAAGAAGTTATTCTCCTTCTCGTCTATTGTACGCCCTTCCATCATCGTTCCTGGCGTAATTAGTTGTACTACTTCACGACGTACTACACCTTTAGCTGTTTTTGGGTCTTCCACTTGCTCACAAACAGCTACTTTATATCCTTTTTCAACAAGTTGTTCAATATAATTTTTAGCTGCATGATGCGGTACACCACACATCGGTATACGTTCACTACTACCACCATCTCGGCTCGTTAATGTAATTTCAAGTTCATGAGCTGCTTTAACCGCATCTTCAAAGAACATTTCATAAAAATCACCTAATCGGAAAAATAAAAAGGCATCTTGATAGTCTGCCTTAACCTTTAAGTATTGCTGTATCATAGGCGTATATTGCGTCATGTCTTTCCTCCATAATTCTTACATAATAATCTATATTCATATATGTCACACTTCACGGACATCCATATCTCCTATTCCAGGAGTCTTTCCTCATTATAGCACATTTCATAAGGAATCATGTTCATGCAGAACCACTTATGTACTGTAAAAAGCTAGGAAGAACTTCTCCCTAGCTTTCTCTTACTCTTCTTCTGCATCGACGATAAAGTTCGGATCTAATTCTTCAAACTCATCATCATCGACTTGGAAATCCTCGTCTGATTCTACGCAACCTTCAGGATTTACACTTACACAAATTTTCGTTTCCCCAACTACTTCTGTTACAAATTCACGTTCTACCGTCACAACAATTTTATTACCATTTGGCGATACAAGAGCTTCTAAACAATTTGGCGGCTGAATTACACGAGCGATAATTTCTAAATCGTCACCAGAGAAGTTTTTATCACGATACCCAATACTTACTTCATCATTGTAGTTAACACGTTCTGTTACAACTTCAGTCTTTGTGTTTCCATCAAATGAATACCAAGTGTTTACATCATAGAAACCTTCAATTTCCACATGTTTTCCATTCTTTCTCGCTTCGTACGAATGGTTAATTACCCAGCACCCTAAAATACTTGTTGGCTCATTATTCGATTCACATGTATGCGTTGACTTTGTATACTTACGTCCTTTTCCAACCACTGCTTTTGTAATAATCTCTCTAAATTCGGACATTCGTAACCCTCCTCAATCACTATTCACTTAATCATATGCGTGACAATAGCGGAATGTGTCATTCTTTTTTTTGAGAAGAATTTCCGATATAACCCACTAAAAAAAAGAGATGTCAATAAGACATCTCTTTAACAACCACAATTTCCTTTTTTACTTTCTACTGCTGCACCAGTTTCACCCTTCAACACATCGCCGCCAGTTGAAACTAATATTTCATCTGTTACATTGTTAGAAATGGTACTAGCAACTAGCTGTAGTAAGTCATTTACATACGTTTGTGAAGATTTAAACTCCTGTACAACTGGGATATTATCTAACTTATCTTGAAGTGCATCAATTTCAGCTTCTACTTTTTTCAAAGCTTCCCATTTCCCATAATGTTGCAAGTTTACTGCTTGTTTTTGCAAAGCTTTTATTTCATCAATTGCTCGCTTTACATTTTCATTTTTATGAATTTGTGCTTCTGCTCGCTTAAAGAAATCGACTTCTTCTGTTTCAGAGATCATTTTCGCTAATTCTTTCGCTTGCTCAACAATTTCATCTTTCGTATATACTTTCATCTATTATTTCACCTCAATCGGCTCCTTAACCAATTCCCCGTTAAGAGACCAAGTTTTTGCTTCCGTTATTTTTACTTTCACAAGCTGACCAATTAAAGATTTTGAAGCAACAAAGTTTACAAGTTTATTCGTACGTGTATATCCCGCAAGTACTTCAGGATTATTCTTACTTTCTCCCTCAACTAATACTTCTACAATTTGACCTATATAACGCTTATTCTTATTAACTGCATATTCATTCACTAGTGTATTTAAGCGTTGTAATCGCTCTTTCTTCACTTCCATCGGAACATTATCTTGCATTTTTGCAGCTGGTGTACCTTCACGCGGAGAATAAATAAATGTAAATGCCGTATCAAATCCTACTTCACGATATAACGACATCGTCTCTTCAAACTGCTCATCCGTTTCATTTGGGAAACCAACGATAATATCAGTCGTTAGCACTGCATTCGGAATTGTTTCTTTAATTTTTCGTACAAGCTCTAAATAGTGTTCTCGCGAATATTTACGCGCCATAATTTTAAGCATATCTGTACTACCAGATTGAACCGGTAAGTGGATATGTTCTACTAGGTTACCACCTTTTCCAAGAACATCAATTAAATGATTGTCAAAATCACGTGGATGGCTTGTTGTAAAACGAATACGCGCGATATCGATTTTACGAAGTTCATCCATTAAATCGCCAAGACCATATTGTATATCTTCAAAGTCTTTACCGTATGCGTTTACGTTTTGTCCAAGTAACGTAATTTCTTTATAACCGTTCGCAGCTAAATGGCGAATTTCTTTAATAATATCTTCTGGACGTCTGCTGCGCTCTTTTCCGCGTGTATACGGTACAATACAATATGTACAAAACTTATCACAGCCATACATAATATTTACCCAAGCTTTAATATCACCACGACGTACTTTCGGAAGGTTTTCGATTACATCCCCTTCTTTTGACCAAACTTCAACCACCGTCTCTTTTGAGAACATTGCGTCCTTTAGGATATACGGTAATCTATGAATATTGTGTGTACCAAACACCATATCTACATGCTGATTTTTTTGCATAATTTTATTTACAACAGATTCCTCTTGAGACATACAACCACATACACCAATTATAAGATCCGGATTTCTTCGCTTTAATGATTTTAAATGACCAAGTTCACCGAACACTTTATTTTCAGCATTTTCACGAATTGCACAAGTATTTAATAAAATTACATCTGCCTCTTCAGTTGAAAAGGTTGGCTCATATCCAAGTGTTGTAAAAATCCCAGCCATTACTTCTGTATCATGCTCATTCATTTGACAGCCATATGTACGAATGTAAAACTTTCTTCCTGCGCCAAAATTGCGAAACTCTTCAGGTAGGCCAAAATCTCTTTCAATTTTAACTTCTTCTTTCCCACGCTTTTTCGCCAATTTCAAGGAAGGTGGTTGGTATACACTTTCAAAGTATTTACTATAATCTTTCTCTTCTTTTTTCGTAGAGGAATTTGCTTGTCGACTTGCTAATCGTTGTTGCTCGTTCATCGGTAATCTCCTTTCACCCTTAACTATACACACACTCTGTAGTCCATTTTAATGCGCTTAGACCCATCTCAATGATGTTAGATAGCATGAGAGATAACTTGCCCTTTGAAACTTGAGTAATCGATCTAATCATCCGTAAGAATGAAGTCTTCCCCACACAAATAGACATTCCCTTTTTATTATTTCATCTTGTCCTACCCAAAAGCATATTGCTTTATCCCTATACACATTATCATAGTATAGAGCCTTTAGCCAACTTTAACGAAGAAGGCTTCTTATCCTATATTTCATTTCACAGTTAATGAACATGCTATTTTTATACAACGATTTATATATTATTTTATCATTCTGAATTTTCTAAGTAAACAAATCTATTAATTATTTTTATTCACTCAAAAAGAAGGTTACCAAGTGGCAACCTTCTCTCCGATCATTACATAAATTCAGCAACAAGCTCATCAAACATTTTCTGATCCATATTCAAATCAGCTTGCACTAAAGGTTTTTCACTATAGTCTTTTACAAGCTCTTGGTAAGAGGGCTGCTTTGTATTTTGATAAATTAAACCTGTTACTAACCCGTTCTTTTCCATTAATGTTTGCATAGCCATCATGCGGTTAGATGGATCATATCCTTCTACTGTACTTAGTTTCGTTAAATTCTCTTTAAACCAATCATAAGTATTTACTTTATTGTAAGTAACACATGGACTAAATACATTAATTAATGAAAAGCCTTTATGATTAATACCAGCTTCAATAATTTGCGTTAATTCTTTTAAATCACTTGAAAAGCTTTGCGCCACAAATGTCGCACCAGCTGTTAAAGCCATTTCCATAACATTTAGTGATGGTTCAATTGAACCTTGTGGTGTACTTTTCGTTTTAAATCCAGCTTCACTACGTGGTGAAGTTTGACCTTTTGTTAATCCGTAAATTTGGTTATCCATTACGATGTACGTAATATCAATGTTACGACGAATAGAATGGATTGTATGTCCCATACCAATCGCAAAACCATCACCGTCACCACCGGATGCAATAACTGTTAAATCACGATTTGCCATTTTCACACCTTGTGCAATCGGAAGAGCACGTCCGTGAATACTATGCAAACCATATGAATTAATATACCCTGAAATACGACCGGAACAGCCGATACCAGAAATAACAGCTAGCTCATCTGGATTTAAACCAACGTTAGCTGCCGCACGCTGAATCGCAGCCTGCACCGAGAAGTCTCCGCAACCTGGGCACCAGTTTGGTTTTACACTGTTACGAAAGTCCTTAAATGTTGCCATTTAATACAACCCCTTTTTTACATTCGTTGTAAATCTCTTTCGGCAAGAATGGATTTCCATCGTATTTTAAAAGACTAGAAATTTTCTCACCATTGCCAAGATTCATTTTCATAATGTTAGCAAGCTGACCAGTTGCATTGTTTTCTACTACTACAACACGCTTCGCTTTTTTCACAAGTGGATCGATTTCAGCTGTTGGGAACGGATGAATTAAACGTACATGGGCATGGTTTACTTTCATTCCTTCTTGTTCTAAACGCTGCATTGCCTCTTCGATCGCACCACGAGTTGAGTTAAAGCCTACTAACAATACGTCTGCGTCATCATGCTTAGCATTTTTGTAAATAGGGGTATTAAACTGTAAATTCGCCATTTTACGGAAACGTTTGTCCATTTGATCTTTACGATTTAACGCTGATTCAGATGGTTTACCCGTTTCATCATGTTCTACACCTGTAACATGGTGAATACCATTTTTCATACCAGGTAAAACACGTGGTGAAATCCCATCTTCTGTTACTTCATAACGCTTGAAGTATGCTTTATTTTCACGTTCTGGTAATTCTACTTCTAAATCAAGCTTACCACGACGAATTTCCACTTTATCTAACTTAAGTGGTTCTACTGTTTGCTTTCCTAAAGAAAGCTGTAAATCTGTTAAGAAAATAACAGGCACTTGATATTCTTCTGCTAAGTTAAACGCTTCTACAATATCATAGAAAGCTTCTTCAACTGTACTTGGCGCCATTACGATTTTTGGAATTTCACCATGCGTTCCGTAAATCATAGCCATTAAGTCAGACTGCTCTTGTTTTGTTGGTAAGCCCGTACTTGGGCCACCGCGTTGTGTATCAATGATAACTAGCGGTGTTTCAGTAATACCTGCTAAACCAATTGCTTCCATCATTAAAGAAAGACCAGGACCAGCAGATGCTGTTAATGTACGAACACCAGCGTAGTTTGCACCGATCGCCATTGTACAAGCTGCGATTTCATCCTCAGTTTGGATTACTGTTCCGCCGACTTTCGGTAACTTTTTAATTAAATATTCCATAATTTCAGATGCAGGTGTGATTGGATATGCAGACATAAAGCGAGCACCACCAGCTACCGCACCAAATGCGATTGCGTCGTTTCCAATCATAAACATGCGTTTCTGACCATCAGCTTTTTCAAGCTGCATCATGTTTACTTTCTCACCAAGCAATTCTTTCATGTATTGAGAGCCGCGTTTAATTGCTTCCATATTCTTTTGAACGACTTGCTCTCCTTTACGACCAAAGATTTCTTCAACAACCTCTAAATAAGCTGTTTCGTCTAATCCTAATACCGCACTAGATGCCCCAACAGCAACCATGTTTTTCATTAAAGATGTGCCTAATTCTGAAGCGATATCCGTAAATGGTATCACATATAGATTTACATCTGTATTATCAGGTATTGTCGGATTAAATTTCGCATCTGCAACTACAATTCCGCCCGGACGTAGTTCGTGGAAGTTAAAATCAATTGTTTCTTGATCAAAAGCAATTAAAATATCTAAATCATCTGAGATCGCACGTACTTCTGTTGTACTTACGCGAATTTTATTATTTGTATGGCCGCCTTTAATACGTGATGAGAAGTGGCGGTAACCGTATAGGTAATATCCTAATCGGTTTAATGCAATACAGAAGATTTCTCCTGTACTTTCAATTCCTTCACCTTGTTGGCCTCCAACTTTCCATGAAAGTTGACTAATCATCTCCTACACCCCTTTTGGCTGCATTCATTGTAGTGTATTTTTTTACAGTAATAGTTTAGCATTTTTTATGCAAATAAACTACAATGGACGCAAATTATGCCTCTTCTGATTTCCCTTAATCTTTAGTATAATGCTATTTCGTTTACCATTCTAGTATTAGGTCTTAAAAAAATCAATAAATTCAAGTAAATTTATTTTAATTTTTCTGAATTTTTAAAACATATTTTTTAGAACGTTATACAGTCAACAAAATTTTTATACAAAAATCGCTCTACAGTTGATTCATTATACTTTTTACACAGTTGATTCATTATATTTTCATAATCCCTATATGCTTCTACACCTACAACAGTTTCTAAAATCCCATCAAAATCAGAACCAAACCCTATATTTTTTTCTCCACCTAATGAACAAATATATTCCACATGCCTTAATATATCTGCTATATTCGCTTGTCTTTCATTCGTTAAAAACTGCGGTACGAAAGTAATACCAATAATGCTATTTTTCTTTATAAGGGCTCTTATTTGTTCATCGGTTAAATTGCGTGGATGCCCACAAAGTTGATAACAGTTTGAATGAGATGCAATTGGGTTTTTAGCAATTTCAATAACATCCCAAAAGCTTCTTTCATTTAAGTGAGACACATCGGTCCATAAATGTAACGTATTAAGTTCTTGTACAACTTGTCTACCAAATGTAGTTAAACCTGCTCCACGTGCCTCTAGCGCTCCATCAGCTAACAGATTGGCATAGTTCCATGTCAATCCAAAGGAACGTACACCTAAGCGATAAAACAAACGTAATTTCATCGCTTCTTTTCCAATTGCTTCGCATCCTTCTAATGTTAATAATGCTCCAATCTCGTCCTGTTTTAGCATGTTAATATCGTTTTTTGTCTGAATAAACTTCATTCCTGGTAGCGATAGAATTTCATTATGAAAAATATCTATCATTTGCAGCGCAACTTCAAAACGCTTTTCATACGCTACTGTTTCTGGTATATATATAGCAAAGCATTGTATACTTCCTTTTCTTTTCATTAATTGTTCAAATGTAATATGTAATTGTGAATCGTTTTGAAAGTCTTTTTTTCCCTTTGCACTCCATAACTGAAAGAGTACATCGCAATGCGCATCAAAAATTTTCATTTTCATTCCTCCATTACAAAAACAACCTGTTTGCATACATGCAAACAGGTTGTTTCAACTTAACGAGGTTCTACAATTAATTTTATCGCTGTACGCTCTTCACCATCAATCATAATATCTGTAAACGCTGGGATACAAATCAAGTCCAAACCGCTAGGCGCTACAAATCCTCTTGCAATTGCTACTGCCTTTACCGCTTGGTTCAATGCACCTGCACCAATAGCTTGAATTTCTGCTGTTCCGCGTTCGCGAATAACACCTGCAAGTGCACCAGCTACAGAATTAGGGACCGACGTTGCTTTAACTTTTAATATTTCCATTCCGCGTTTCCTCCTCGTTTCTATAAAAAGTAATAGCAATTATTTCACTTTAACTTATATTCACGAGGAATGGCACGTATTCCTGCTAAACTTCTGCAATTTTTCTAAAAAATTAAAATATAACGAATTCTCTAACTTTTCGTTGAAAATCAGTCAAAAAATGGCTGGTCATCATTAATTAAAATGCGCTCAATTTTCTTCGCTTTCCCTGTATTAGGATCCACATCAATTAACACTGCACTTAATTGTGTTCTACCATTCGTCACTTCAAAACGCACTGGTAAGTTCGTTAAAAACTTCTTCAATACCGCTTCGCGATCCATACCTAAAATCCCATCATATGGGCCTGTCATACCAACATCTGTAATATAAGCTGTTCCGCTTGGTAAAATACGATTATCAGCTGTAGGAACGTGTGTATGTGTACCTACTACCGCTGTAGCACGACCGTCTACATACCAACCTAACGCCTGCTTCTCACTTGTTGTTTCAGCATGAAAATCAACAAAGATAATGTTTGTACGTTTTTTTGCAATACTGATTAACTCATCCACTTTACGGAATGGACAATCAATTGGAGGAAGGAAAGTACGTCCTTGTAAGTTAATAACTGCAACTTCTGTTCCATTACAATTTACAAAGATAAGCCCTTTACCCGGCGTTCCTTCTGGGAAGTTAGCTGGTCTTGCAAGATATTTTGCATCATCGATAAATTCAAATACTTCACGGTTATCCCAAGCGTGGTTTCCAAGCGTAACCGCTTGTGCCCCGCACTCTAAAAAGTTTCGATATATTTTTTCCGTAATTCCACGTCCACCCGCAGCATTTTCTCCATTAATAATTGTTACTGTCGGTGTATATTTCTTCTTTAATGCCGGTACGTACTGTTGAATCATGTCTCTACCAGGAGATCCTACTACATCCCCAACAAATAATATTCTCATATGTCTTACCCTTTCTATGTACTACATTTTTTATTACCATACTATAACTTAAAGCTATTTCCTTACAACAGTTACAATTTATCTATTATAAGTTTCTTTCACTTGCATACTGCTCATAAAGTGAAACTATAATCAGTGGGGGTTTTGTTCATCCCCCATTGATTATTAGCCTTCACCAATCGGGCGTTTACGGGCAGTTTATCCCCCACCTAATTTCTTCTCTCAAGCCGAATTTTGAGGTGGGAGTTTTACTGCCCGTTAACGCGGGATAAATAATTTTCTTTATTTTACCCAATTCCAACACAAAAAAATAAAGTGGTGTTTCACCACTTTATTTTGCGTATTCCACTGCACGTGTTTCACGAATAACAGTTACTTTAATATGTCCTGGATAATCCAGTTCATTTTCAATACGTTTTCGAATATCACGAGCTAAACGATGAGCTTCTAAATCATCAATTGTATCTGGTTTTACCAGAATACGAACTTCACGTCCTGCTTGAATTGCGAAAGATTTTTCTACGCCTTCATAAGACTCTGAAATTTCTTCTAACTTTTCAAGACGACGAATGTAATTCTCAAGCGTTTCACTACGAGCTCCCGGTCTTGCAGCTGATAATGCATCTGCTGCAGCAACTAGAACTGCAATGATAGAAGTTGGCTCTGTGTCACCATGGTGAGATGCGATACTGTTTATTACAACAGGATGCTCTTTATATTTCGTTGCGAGTTCAACACCAATTTCAACGTGGCTACCTTCTACTTCATGATCGATTGCTTTTCCGATATCATGTAATAGACCAGCACGTCTTGCTAGTTTTTCATCCTCACCAAGCTCCGCTGCCATAAGTCCAGTTAAGTATGCAACTTCCATAGAGTGTTTTAAGACGTTTTGCCCGTAACTTGTACGGTATTTTAAACGACCTAAAATTTTAATTAAATCTGGATGTAAGCCATGAACACCCACTTCAAACGTTGTTTGCTCTCCGACTTCACGAATATACTCGTCCACTTCACGTCTTGATTTTTCGACCATCTCTTCAATACGCGCTGGGTGAATACGTCCGTCCTGTACTAGTTTATCAAGAGCGATACGAGCTGTTTCACGACGAATCGGGTCAAATCCAGATAGAATTACCGCTTCTGGTGTATCATCGATAATAAGGTCAATACCTGTTAACGTTTCTAACGTACGAATGTTACGACCTTCACGTCCGATAATACGTCCCTTCATTTCGTCATTTGGAAGATTTACAACCGAAACGGTTGTTTCAGCAACATGATCAGCTGCACATCTTTGCATTGCAAGAGATAAAATCTCTTTTGCCTTCTTATCCGCTTCTTCTTTCGCGCGAACTTCACTTTCTTTTACCATAACGGCAATTTCATGAGAAACTTCACTTTCCACTTTACCAAGAATAATTGCTTTCGCTTGTTCGCGGGTCAGATTGGAAATGCGCTCTAATTCTGTTTGTTGCTTTTGAACTAACTCTCCCACTTTGCTTTCCAACTCTTCAATCTGTTGTTGTTTCGCTACAAGAGATTCCTCTTTCTTTTCTAACTGTCGCTCGCGGTTATCGAGCGTTTCGTCTTTACGATCAAGGTTCTCTTCTTTTTGCATCAAACGATTTTCTTGTTTTTGTAATTCGCTTCTACGGTCACGAATTTCTAATTCAGCTTCTGTACGAAGTGTATGAATTTCATCCTTTGCTTCTAAAAGCGCTTCTTTCTTAAGTGCTTCAGCATCACGATTCGCTTCGTCTAGAATACGTTTTGCTTCATTAGCTGCACCATTAATCTTCGCTTCAGCAATAGACTTTCGAACAAAAAAGCCAACAACTGCACCGACTGTTGCAAGCAAAATGGAGATGAGTATCCAAACTGTACTACTACTCATGATTTCACCTCCCCTTGCTATGAATGAAAAAAGACTGTCGGCATGTACATTGAATTACAACGTACAGCAAAGACCGTCGTCCCGCTTTTTTAAGGGACTTTCTTCATTTCACAATTAAAATGTCATATTATTATTTCGGCAAGATTTAAGTCTTACTCCGAATATTACTTCTCTTCTTGAGAAGAGTATATCGTATATAAGAAAAAATATACATTCTCATTGTATCTATCGCAATTTTCATTGTCAAGCGTTGTCTACTTTTACTTTCTTTACCTTCAGCCCTGAATCTTATATGGATTAAAAAAACAGACGGCATATTATCCTGGAAAACCTTAGAAAATCCCAATTCATTCACTTAAAATATATGAATATTCCCCTTTATACATAGCCTTTTGGATAGAATAAATATTTTATCTCCAGCTATATACAACGCTTTCATAGTGGATTAAAAAATAAAAGACACGGGACCGTGTCTTTTATTTTTTAATCTTGACGAGTTGAATCTTCCGTGTCTTCAACACCAGAGTTTTCACCAATTCCGTGATGTTCACGAACAAAGAAGGCAATTTCTTCTCTTAAATCCGTATTCTCTTTTAAGAATTGCTTCGAATTTTCACGACCTTGTCCTAAGCGTTCTTCATTATAAGAGTACCAAGCACCGCTCTTTTGAACGATATCAAGTTCAGAAGCCATATCTAAGATTTCACCTTCTCTTGAAATACCTTCTCCGTACATAATATCAACTTCAGCAACACGGAATGGCGGTGCTACTTTATTTTTAACTACTTTTATTTTCGTTTTATTACCAACAATATCGTTACCTTGCTTTAACTGCTCAGCACGACGTACTTCAAGACGGACAGTTGAATAGAATTTCAACGCACGACCACCTGGAGTTGTTTCTGGCACTATCTATAGATTTTCCATCTCTATAGTCCGGACTATCTCTTCATCTCTTTGCAGAGAGCCTTGCACTTCCAGCAGTAGCCTATCATCTGCCGTACCCTACTCAGTTAACTAAAAGTCCTTTTCGGTAGTCTCTACACCTTCCCCATATCACTATGGAGCTTGGCACGGTATTACCCTAATTAATGGTGGGCTTCACCGTTAGCAACTATATAAATAGTTACACCCTTAGGCAATAAGGTTCACAAGGTTTTTTAACATGCTATCACTAGCAAGGGAAACCCATGGTAAACTCCTTAATCTTTTGCGCGACTTTTTCTTTATTTGCTAGTTCTTCTTCATGTATAACAAGATATTTATAGCAGCTCTCTTCCATAAATAAAAGTTTTCTTTTATCTCGTTCTTTTATTTTTTTGAGTGAGTGTGCCCATTTCCCATGGACATCTAAACAATATTTTCTACCTAAGTAGAAATCAATAGACCACTTATCGATTCTTTTTTGCTTAATGAACACCAAATCTAAGCTTAACAATATCTGTTCAACCTGTTGTTCCAGTAAAGTATCATAATTTTTCTTTCTGACCTTTACATTAAGCTCTTTTCTCCTTTTAGCAACACATGTATCGGATACGCCATACTTAACGGCAATTTCAACATGTGATAAATATGGATTTTTCAACTCTTGTTCAACTTCTGCGGTTTTAGGTAAGTAAATCTTCCAATGTCTGGTTCTTTTAATTCCGAGTAACTTTAATATTTCACCTACTCGCCTTTCATCAAGATTAATTTCTTTACCTATATCTTTTAATTTTCTATCCGCATGTGTCGCAATAAAATCCACTTGCCATTGTTCTATGTTTCGATAAGTTCTATTTCCAATTGTCACTGCCATTTTAATCTCTCCTTATAAGAAATCCCTTATAAAGACTTAAATGAAGAAAACAAATAAAGATTCAAGTACTACACTCTGATTAAGCAACTTGTAGTTGATTTCCGAACATAACCCCAACTTTTTCACGAATTTGGTTGATAAAGATTGCGATTGTTTTTGATTTGTTGATTGCACCTGAAAGTTTACGAAGTGCTTGTGACATTAAACGTGCTTGTAAACCAACGTGAGAGTCACCCATGTCCCCTTCGATCTCAGCTTTCGGTACAAGAGCTGCCACAGAGTCAATTACGATAATATCAACCGCTCCACTTCGTACAAGTGCTTCTGCGATTTCTAGTCCTTGCTCCCCTGTATCAGGCTGTGATAATAGTAATTCATCTATGTTAACACCTAATTTTTGTGCATATACAGGATCCATTGCATGCTCGGCATCAATGAACGCTGCTTGTCCACCTTGACGCTGTACTTCCGCGATTGCGTGTAATGAAACTGTTGTTTTACCTGAACTTTCAGGTCCATAAATTTCAATAACACGGCCACGTGGGTATCCGCCTACCCCTAGTGCCACATCAAGTGCTAAAGAACCACTTGAAAATGTAGAAATTCTACGCTCCGCTTGTTCTCCTAATTTCATAATTGAGCCTTTACCGAATTGCTTCTCTATTTGTTTTAACGCCATATCTAATGCCGCTTGACGATCGCTCATTCAAAATTCCTCCTTAACTAACTTGCTAATCTTATTATACCTATTTTCAATTCAATTTGCCAACAAAAATCGAACATTTATTCGATTTTTTATTTTATATCGAATAAAACTAGGTTTTCCAACAAAAAAAACTAGAAGAAATTTATATCTCTTCTAGCTTTTTAAATAAATGATAAAATCCATATTTTGTAGAGCGTTCTCTAATTTGTTGACGACTTCCACTTAAATTAAGCGAGAAGACTACAGCTGGTTCATCTTTAATCACCAATCCAATAAATACTGTTCCTGGTTCTTTATGCTCTGAAGCATCCGGTCCTGCCACCCCAGTGAAACTAATTCCGATATCTGCTTTTAACAGTTCCTTTACATTTTCAGCAAGATAGCGAGCACACTGTTTACTAACCGCGCCATCAGTACGCAACACTTCTTCAGGTACATGTAAAATTTGTTGCTTCACATCATTTTGATAACAAATGACACCGCCTTTAAATACAGACGAAACACCAGCATTTTCTGTTACTTGATTTCCAAAAAGACCACCTGTTAAACTTTCTGCACACGCTAAAGTTAACCCTTTTTCCTTCAATAGCCTTATTGCCTTGTAATGAAGGAAATCTTGGTCATATCCGTAGAAAAATTCTCCTACTCTTTCTAAAATCAAATCTTCCACATGCTGAATCAGTTTCTCCGCCTCATCAGCATCATGATGTTTGGCAGTTAAACGTAATGTCACTTCTCCATCATTTGCAAGTGGTGCAATGGTTGGGTTCGTTTGTCCATCAATTAAATCTTGAACTTTCACCTCTAATTGAGATTCCCCAATACCAAAAAAACGAAGAACACGAGAATAAATATTTTCCCCCGTTGTAAACTTACATAAAAAAGGCTCTACGTAACTTATATACATCGGCTTCATTTCTTTTGGTGGTCCTGGTAATAAAATATAAACTTTTCCGTTCTTATTTAACCCCATACCAGGCGCCATACCGTGATCATTCGCAAATACAGTCGATCCATTTAAAACGAGCGCCTGCTTTTTATTATTCTCCGTAAATTCACGGCCTGTACGCTTAAAATAATCGCTTATCGATGTTAATGCCTTTTCATCATACACAAGCTCTTCATCTAAACTAGACGCTATTGCTTCTTTCGTTAAATCATCTTTTGTCGGTCCTAATCCACCTGTAAAAATGAGCATATCAGCTCGTTCTTCAGCCAATTCAATTGCCTTCTGTAATCGCTTGTTATTATCCCCAACAACAGTATGGTAGTACACGTTAATTCCGATTGAAGCTAACTTTTCAGATAAAAACTGGGCATTTGTATTTGCAATTTGTCCAAGTAATAATTCCGTTCCAACCGCAATAATTTCAGCATTCATCCCAATTCCCCCATAAACTTCTATTTTGAGTTTACAAAAGCATCTTTATTTTTCCAGAAATAATCCCATCCTGAAATAACGGTAAAGAATAATGCAATCCATATGAAAATATCTGCAACTGGAATATGAAGTAGATTTAACGGTACATCATGTAATAAGTATGCTGCAATCGCAATAATTTGTGTCCATGTCTTAATTTTCCCTAGCTGATTTGCTGCAACTACTTCCCCTGTCCCAGCAAGTACAAGGCGTAAACCTGTTACTGCAAACTCACGGCTTATAATTACAATAACGATCCAAGCAGGTACATATTGCATTTCTACCAATGTGATAAGCGCTGCCGAAACAAGTAATTTATCTGCTAACGGGTCAAGGAATTTCCCTAAATTCGTTACAAGATTATACTTTCTTGCATAATGTCCATCAATCCAATCTGTAGCCGAAGCAATAATAAAGATAAGTGCCCCTACTAAATGTTGAATTGGTAACTCTACATCACCAATTATAAATGAGCCCCACTCAAAGGGCGCTAACATAATTACCATAAAAATTGGAATTAAGAAGATTCTAGATATTGTAATTTTATTTGGTAAATTCACAGCTATTCCTCCATCATGTCAAAAACATTTGTTCATTGAAAAAAGTCATCGAAGCGATGACTGTTATTGCGCAGCTTGCCCTATCCCTTGGTTTTTTATCACCAATCTTTGGTGAAGTTCTTTTGCTGGATCCAATGGGAAAGCAACCACTTGACCATTCAGTTTAACTTCAACATTCGTTGCATTTCCAATATTAAGTCGCACTTCTTTTACTGTTGATAAATCACGTTTTTCTATTTGGCCACCTTGTACTGTAGTGTTTAGAATTTCGTTCCCAGCATCATCTTTAACATCTACATAACTCGCACCTTTACCCGATATTTCCAGTTCTAATGTTTTATTATTATGAATTTCCAAAGTAGATACCTTACCAGTTGTTCCAACTACTTTTATCTCTTGCTGTCCAGTTGGTTGTGCTGGTTGTTCCTCTTTCTTTGGCTCTTCTTTTTTTGGTTCTTCTTTCTTTGGTTCTTCCGCTTTCGCTTCATCTTTCTTTGTATCTAGCGGAGAATTTTTTGCTTTTTGAACCTCAATTTTCTCACTTTGAGCATTTGGAACTTGCCTATCATCTTTTCCAGTTAACGCTTGAATAACAAACCAGACTACCACTCCAAATGCGATTACTAACAACGCAATCAAAATTTTGGGCATATGATCCGCAATTGGCCATGATGAAGATTTTTGCATTGTTTCTTGTGTTTTTTGTCCAGTTGATACTTGTGGAACTTCACGTTTTTCAGACTGTGGTATCGTACTCTGATATTCTACAAGCAGTTCCTCTCCACTTAATCCAACAGCATCTGCATATTGTTTAATGAATGCACGCGCATAAAAAGCTCCTGGCAACACATCATAATTGCCTTCTTCAATCGCTACTAAATGGCGTTTTTGAATTTTTGTAATCTCATGCAGCTGATCAATAGATAAGCCTTTCGCTTCTCTTGCTTCTGTCAGCTTTTGTCCTAATTCCGTCACTACTAACACCTCAATATTTCTTTAAAAGTCGAACATAGAGAAATTGTTTTGCGTACCTTGCTCAATTTCATCTACTAAATTATATTGAATTTCTTCATCATAATCGTTACGCAATTCGATAATATAATCAAAATCATCCAATGTGTATTCTGACTGACTCACAAACACATCCGGATGTTCCACAACTTTCGTTGCAGGCAATCTCATGATTTCACGAACGAGCTGCCAGTGTCTTTCATTTGCACGCTTTGTCGACACAATTCCATCTAGTATGAAAATATTATCGTCGCTATACTCATCTTCAATCAATTGGCTACGAACAGTTTGCTTAATGAGAGTAGATGATACGAATAACCATCTCTTATTTGCACAAACACTTGCGGCAACAATAGATTCTGTTTTTCCGACACGGGGCATTCCTCGTATCCCAATTAATTTATGACCTTCTTTTTTCATTATCTCCGCCATAAAGTCTACAAGCAATCCTAATTCATCACGCACAAATCGAAATGTTTTCTTATCATCTGCATCTCGTTGTATGTACCTACCATGTCTAACTGCTAGCTTATCTCTAAGCTTTGGCGGACGATATTTCGTTACCGTTATATTATCCATCGTATTTAAAATTGATTCAAGTCTAGAGATTTGTTCTTGATTATCACACATAAGCAAAAGTCCACGTCGTGCATTATCTACACCATTAATTGTGACAATATTGATGCCAAGCATACCGATTAACGAAGAAACGTCACCAAGTAAGCCAGGTCGGTTTTTATGTATTTCATATTCAAAATACCATTCAATCATCCAAGATCACTCCCCTACGCTTACTTTACACCTACGTACTATATTATATGATTTCATCTTAATAGGGAAGCTAAATGTATAATCTATTCCTCCTAATTACTATACAAAAAAAGTAGAGAGGAGCTTCTCCTCTCTACTTTTACTTATGTTGTACAAACTTCACCATTAAATTTGCAATTGTATGTTGCTCTTGTTCATCAGCAACTTTCCAAAGCTCAGACAATAATTTTTCTTGATCGTTGCGCGCTTCTACTTCATTTGCTAAATAATCACCAACACGAAATGCCATATCTGATACGGCACCACCATCAAGCCCTTTTCCCCCCGCTTGTTCTAAACGTTCTCCTAAAAAGCTCTTCCACTGATCAAAATTATCTAACACTGACATGTTTAAGCACCTCACTATTTTAGTAATAGAATCATGCTTAATTTGTACAATTTCTTGTTTTTTATGTAAGAATTTTTTAGCAATGCCAACCGCCATTCACTCCGATAATTTGCCCCGTAATATAAGAAGCTCCTGGCGAAACGAGGAAGGAGACTGTTTTTGCTACCTCTTCGGGTAGTCCTATTCTACCTAATGGAATATCTTCAGCAATTTCATTTTTATCATCTTCTGAAAATACATTTAACATTTCTGTTTCGATTGCACCTGGCGCTACCGCATTAACGCGCAATCCACTTAGAGAAACTTCTTTCGCTAAAGCCTTCACATATGAATTTTGTGCACCTTTCACCATTGAGTACAGCACCTCACAAGACGCTCCTATTTGCCCCCAAATGGATGAAATAACAACAACATTACCCCTTCTCCGCCCGATCATCGGTGGAAGCGCCATCGATAAAAGTCTATATACACTCTTCACTTGAAGCTCCACCATATAATCTAATTCTTCATTAGTAACATCTGTTACTAATCCAAATATACTCTTTCCAGCTGCGTATACAATAACATCAATAGGATGTTCGATTTGTCCCCACAATTTCTCTGCTCCATCGATAGAAGCTAAATTTGCTTGCACAGGAATCACTGCATCAAACTCCTTTTGTAACCCCCTTATCTTCTCTTCGCTTTTATTGTAATGAATATAGACTGTATAACCATCCTCGATTAACTGCTTCGAAATAGCAGAGCCAATCCCTCCGCTTCCTCCAGTTACTAATGCATACTTTTTCATAAATTCCCTCTCTTATCTTTTTATGTATAAATAAATAATACCCTCATCTTACCATTTGGCAATAACCAAACGTTAGATGAGGGATATAGATACTGCGTTTTTTATTCACATATCACTTCATTTTTTTGGTAACACTTGGCAGACACTCATTTTCTCTTCAATCAATAATGTTTTTGCTGCTTGTTGTAAGTCTTGAACAGTTAATCCTTCTAACACTGTAAGAGCATCAAATAAACTAGATTCATTAAACGCATATCGTGTAAACTGATTTGCAATATATTCAGGTGAATTCAACGATCGTAAAAATCCGCCAATTTTCTTTTTCTTCACCCGTTCCAGTGCAGTCTCATCTAACTGATCATAATTCGTTTGTAGTAAAATACCTTTTAATCGCTCTGCCAATTCATCAGGGTGCTTCGTATCTCCACCAACCATTGCAAAACCAAAGTTATTTTCTTCTGTATAGTCATACGAGAACGAATCATCAATAAGACCTTCATTATATAAAGATTCGTAATGAACTGACCCTTTTCCAAATAAATAATCTAAAAGTAATGTAAGTGCAATTTCTTGTTTTAACAGAGCTTGCCCTTTTTCTTTTAAATTCGTTGCCTTAATACCAACTAAACATTTTGGAGTTTGAACAGGCATTGAAATAATCCTTTTCTTTTCATTTACTTCTTCTGGTTCCTCTTCAAAAGAGCGAACGATTTCTGGTTGATTTTCGTAATCTTTTTTCGCTTGATTTTCACGAACTAAATCCATTGTTTTTTCAGGATCAATCGCTCCAACAACAAATAATAACATGTTGCTCGGATGGTAAAAAGTCTCATAACATTCATACAGTAGGTCTTTTGTAATTTTACTAATAGACTCAATCGTCCCTGCAATATCAATTTTAATTGGATGTTTCACAAACAAACTATCGATTAACCCAAAGTATAAACGCCAGTCTGGGTTATCTTGGTACATTTGAATTTCTTGACCGATAATACCTTTTTCTTTTTCAACCGTTTTTTCAGAGAAATACGGTTCTTGTACAAAGTCTAACAACGTATTTAAATTTCTCTCTACATTTGATGTACAGGAAAAGAGATAAGCGGTTCTTGTAAAAGATGTAAAAGCGTTCGCTGAAGCACCTTGTTTACTAAACAATTGAAACGCGTCATGGTCCTCTTTTTCAAACAATTTATGCTCAAGGAAATGAGCAATTCCATCTGGTACACGAGTCATGTCTTCTTTTCCAAGCGGTACAAATGTATTATCAACAGAACCGTACTTCGTCGTAAATGTTGCAAATGTTTTGTTGAAGCCTTGTTTCGGTAAGATATATACGTCTAATCCATTCGGAAGTTTTTCATAATATAGCGTCTCTTTTAATTGCTCATACACAATTTTCTCCATTTATTCTCCCTCCGTTCCATGTAAAAAGTAAATTGTATCTAGTTCAATATTATTAGCAACTTTCACAATCTCTTCTTTCGTCACGCTTTCTATTCCCGTTAGCCATTCTTCAACTGGACGCGTACGCTCTGAAATCACCCCGTGATAAAGCATTTCAACAAAACCACGTGGTGTATCAATTGCCTCTAAGATTTGATTTTGAATTACACTTTTCGTTTGCTTAATCTCTTCCTCTGAAAAATCACCGTTTTGCATTGCTTTCATTTGTTCTTTAATAATTTCAACAGCTTTTTCAAAGTTCTTCGCTTCAATTCCAGACATAACGAAGAGCAAACCTTTATGACTTTCAAATCTCGATGCTGCATAGTACGCTAAACTATTTTTTTCACGGACATTTACGAATAACTTCGAATGAGAAAACCCTCCAAATAATCCGTTAAACAATTGTAATGCAAAATAATCTTCATCTTTATACGTAATGAATGTGCGATAGCCGATATTTAATTTACTTTGCTTTAGTTCTTGTTTTTCAACAATTTCTTTTTCTTCATTATTTCGTTTATGAAGAAGTACATTTCTCTCTTTCATAGCGCGAGGTGAAATCGAAAAATACTTATTTACAAGCTCCACAGCATCTTCTGAAATGTCACCAATGATATATAAATCCATTTCATCCTCAGCTAACACTTTTTGATAATATTGATACAAACTTTCATTTGTAATAGAAGCAACACTTTCTTTTTTTCCATTTGCACTTAAGCGATATGGTTCTACTTTGCACATTTCTGCAATTAAACGCTCGTTTGCATAACGCATTTTATCATCATAAGTAGCTTCAATTCGTTGCAAGAGTGCTCGTTTCTCACTTTCTACAATAGAAGATAGAAAACCGTCCCCTTCTGTTGCTGGATGTAAAACAATATCAGATAACATAGAAAGCGCTTTTTCAAATAACGGTGGTGCATCGCGTAAATATGTTTCATTTGCAATGTCTACATAAATAGAGATGATATGGTCTTCCCCTTTTTTACTTACATCTACCGCTAAAGAAGATCCATATAATTCTTCTAAATATTGACGAAGACGAATTACAGAAGGCAGTTTTTCTGTCGCACTTTGCAATACGTACGGCAATAGGGCACGCTCTGTCACCGTCTCCTCATTTAAAGGTGCTTTAAAACGAAATACAAAGGTATTTGTTTTAAATTTATCAGTCGGAATAATATGTACTCGCAAGCCACCTAATTCATGCAGTTGCTGTTCCATTAGTTTCATTAATAGCCCTCCTTTACGTATGTAGGAATATTCCTCTTCAATATACAGTTTTTAGAAATAAAAAATCAACTTTTCTTCCTTATTATGCTTACATTTGAGTCTTTCTAAAAACTTTAATATGTAAGGAACATAGTAAAATTCCGTATTAAATATATTCTATGTAAAAAAGCCCGCACTAATGTGCGAGCTTTTTTTATACTTTCTAAATACTCATCGTTTTCCTTTTTCATAAGGCGTTCCTAATGCTTTCGGAGCTTCAGATCGGCCTACAAAACCAACGAGTGCTAATATTGTAAATACATACGGTAATATCGTTAAGAATACACTTGGAATTTCTTTTAATATAGGAATTGTACCACCTGTTATCCCAAGTGATTGAGCAAATCCGAAGAACAGCGCTGCTCCAAGAGCACCAAGTGGATTCCATTTACCAAAGATCATAGCTGCTAGTGCCAAGAAACCTTGTCCAGTAATTGTAGCACCTGAGAAGTTACCAGAAATCGACATTGCGAAGACCGCACCACCCACTCCTGCAAACATTCCAGATATACAAACTGCAATATAACGCATTTTATATACATTAATTCCCATCGTATCTGCTGCCATTGGATGTTCACCAACAGCACGAAGACGAAGACCGAACGGTGTTTTATAAATAATGTACCAAACAACAAATGCTAAAATAATGGCAATATACGATGTTAACGGTACATTTGAGAAAAAGATTTTCCCGATTACCGGAATATCCGAAAGTCCTGGAACATCGATTTTTTCAATTCGGTATTGAATAAAATCAGTCTGTCCTTTACCAAAGATTTTCTTAATCGCAAATACTGTTAAACCGAGCGCTAAAAAGTTAATCGCTACCCCGCTTACTACTTGATCCGCGCGGAATGTAATGGACGCTACTGCGTGAAGAAGTGCAAATAATCCACTACCAATAGCTGCAAATAATAGTGCAATCCAAGGAGTCATTGATCCCCACGTATCACCCATTAATAACGTTGTAACGATACCAGTAAATGCACCAAATAACATTAAACCTTCTAAGGCTATATTTACAACCCCAGAACGTTCACTGAACACTCCACCTAACGCCGTAAAAATAAGTGGCGCTGCCGTATATAACGTACCAGTCACAAGAATGGCTAAAATATCTATAAAGCTCATTTATTTCCCCTCCTTGCTCATGCGTGTAAGTGCCCAGCGTAAAACATAACTGCAAGCAACAAAGAAAATAATACATGCGATAATAACATTAATTAACTCAGAAGGTACATCTGCTTCAAAATTCATTTGCGGGGCTGCACTTTTCAAACCACCGAACAGTAAAGCCGATAATAATATACCAAACGGATTATTTCCTCCAAGAAGAGCTACCGCAATCCCATCGAATCCAATACCAGTAAACGATGTCATTGCCGTCATACTTTGGAATGTTCCTAGACCTTCCATTGCCCCACCAATTCCAGCAAAAGCGCCAGCAATTGTCATTGATAATACAACATTACGAGAGACTTTCATCCCTGCATATTGCGATGCATTTTGGTTAAAACCAACCGATTTTAACTCATATCCTAACGTAGTTCTATCTAATACGAACCACATTACAATAGCAATTAAAATAGCTACAACAATTCCCCAGTGCAAACGAGATCCATCTGTCAATGAAGATAGCCAATCAGAAGCTAATGAAGCACTCGCTTGTACATCATAAGATTTCTCATTACCTTCATGTATAAAACGTTTAATAAGATCATACGTAACATAAAGTGCAATGTAGTTCATCATAATTGTGACAATTACTTCATTTACTTTAAGCTTTCCTTTTAAATATCCAGGTATAAATCCCCATAAACCACCGGCAATCGCGGCTACTAAAATAGATAACGGAATATGCAAAAATGCTGGTAACGATACTGCATATCCAAACCAGACAGCGGCAAGCCATCCAACTAATAATTGTCCTTCTACCCCAATGTTAAAGAGACCTGTACGAAACGCAAATGCAACAGACAGACCAGCTAACACGAGTGGGATCATCGTACGTAGCGTCTCACCGATAGCCTGCGGATTTCCAACCATTCCTTCCCAAAGCGCTGCATACCCAACAATTGGATCATATCCACTAACTAACATTACAATGGCACCAACAAGTAAACCAAAAATAACGGATAATACAGGAACTAAAATGTTAATTGTTCGCTCCGTTAAAAATTTTTTAGCCATTTGTATTCACCTTCTCTTTCTCCGTTCCGCCAGCCATCAACAAACCAAGCTGTTGTTCATTTGTTTCTTTCGCATCGACAATTGCTACAATTTTCCCTTCATATATAACAGCAACTCGATCACTTACATTTAAAATTTCATCCAGTTCTAACGATAGAAGTAATACCGCTTTCCCGTTATCTCTCTGCTCGATTAATTTTTTATGAATAAATTCAATTGCACCTACATCTAAACCACGTGTTGGTTGTGCTGCAATTAATAAATCTGGATTACGATCTACTTCACGTGCAATGATAGCTTTCTGCTGATTTCCACCTGATAGAGCACGCGCTAATGTTTGTTCACTAGGTGTACGTACATCAAACTGTTCAATAAGCGCCTTTGCTTTCTCTGTGATTTTGCTAAAGTTTAAAATCCCCTTCTTTGAAAATGGATTTTTATAGTATGTTTGCAAAACTATATTGTCTTTAACAGAAAAATCAAGAACTAGCCCGTGTTTATGACGGTCTTCTGGAATATGACCTATTCCTTCCTCTGTAATTCTTCGAACAGGCCAATTCGTTATTTCTTTTCCTTTAATTGCAATAGAACCTGACTCAACTTTTCGTAAACCAGTAATCGCCTCTATTAATTCACTTTGACCATTTCCATCAATCCCTGCAATACCAACGATTTCTCCTGCACGAACAGTTAAGTCAAGGCCTTTTACAGCAGGTAATTGGCGTGCATCATGAACGACAAGATTCGCAACAGACAGAACCTCCTCTTTCGGTTTGGCCCCTATTTTTTCTGTTTTAAAATTCACTTGACGTCCGACCATTAATTCTGCAAGTTTATGTTCATCCATTTCCGCAACGTCAACTGTACCAATTCCTTTACCTTTACGAATAATTGTGCAACGATCGCAAACTTCCATAATTTCTTTTAATTTATGTGTAATAAGAATGATAGATTTCCCTTCTTGCACAAGCTTTTTCATAATTTGAATCAACTCATGAATTTCTTGAGGAGTTAACACTGCAGTCGGTTCATCGAATATTAAAATCTCCGCACCACGATAAAGCGTCTTTAATATTTCAACCCTTTGCTGCATCCCAACCGAAATATCTTCAATCTTTGCATTTGGATCAACAGCTAAACCGTACTGTTCAGATAATTGTTTAATTTCTTTTGCAGCCTCTTCAACAGCTATTTTCCCTTTTCTCTTCGGCTCATTTCCAAGAATGATATTCTCTGTAACTGTAAAATTATGAACAAGCATAAAGTGCTGATGGACCATCCCAATTCCAAGGTCATTTGCAATATTCGGATTTGTAATTTTTACAGGGTTTCCTTTAATTTTAATTTCGCCCTGTTCTGGTTGATACAAACCGAACAGTACATTCATCAACGTTGATTTCCCTGCACCATTTTCTCCAAGTAAAGCGTGTATCTCTCCCTGTTTTACTTGCAGCGTAATATCATCATTCGCTACAATGCCTGGGAATACTTTTGTAATATTGTTCATCTCAATTACGTATTCCATTTTATTCCTCCTTCTAGCAGGGAACACTCCCTAATTACACTCTATTAAAAGTATTTTTATATATGCAAAGGTTAGTTCTAAGAACTAACCTTTGCTATTGCTCTATCATTATTTCTTTAGAGCAGCTTCGTATGCTTTATATTCATCATCAGTCGCAGGTACTTTAATTTCACCAGCAGTGATTTTCTTCTCAAACTCTTCTATTTTTGTTAAAATTTCTGGGTTTACTTTTTTCACATTATCAGTTGTTTTCGCAATACCAACGCCATCATCTTTTAAGCCGAACTCTTCTACTTTACCGCCTTTTAACTTACCGTCTTTCGCTTCTTGCGCTACTTTTGCTACTGCAACATCAACACGTTTTACCATTGAAGTTAAAGTTACGTTTTCAGGCATGCCTTCTTGATTTTGGTCACGGTCAACACCGATTACCCAAACATTTTCACCTTTTTTCTTACGGTTTTTCGCTTCTGTGAATACACCGTTACCAGTTGCACCTGAAGCATGGTAAATTACGTCAACGCCTTGACCGTACATTGCTGAAGCTAATACAGATCCTTTTTCTGGCTTATCAAATGCATCAGCATATTGTGATACAATTTCGATATTTGGATTTACTGCTTTTGCACCAGCTTTAAAACCTGATTCGAATTTTGTAATTAACGGGCTCTTCACACCACCAACAAAACCAACTTTATTTGATTTTGTTGTCATCGCTGCTACAGCTCCAACTAGGAATGAACCTTCATGGTCTTTAAATGTAATACTTGTTACGTTCGGCTTCTTTACAACTGTATCTACAATCGCAAATTGCTCTTTTGGATACTGTTCAGCCACCTTTTCAATTGATTTCTCCATTAAGTATCCAATACCAAATGTTGTGTTATAATTATCTTTCGCAAATTTCGTTAAATTTGGAATGTAATCAGCATCTTTACTTGATTGAAGGTAACGATATCCTTCATTTTTCTTTAAATCGTTGTCTTTACCAAATTTCGTTAAACCTTCCCAAGCTGATTGGTTAAATGATTTGTCATCAACGCCCCCAACATCTGTAACCATACCAACCTTAAACTCTTTATCCCCTTTTTTGTCACTATCCGCTTTATCCGAGTTACCACATGCACCTAACACTGTACTTGCTGCTAACGTTAACGATAATAAAAGACCTGTTTTTTTCTTCATACTAGAAACCCCTCCTGAAATGTTTTGTCTAATGATTCATACGCTGCTGTCCCTTACTTCTTGCTGTCACCTCCCTAAAAAGGAACTTCCCTACATACGTTTTCTTAATACGTGGAAGCTAAACTTATCAGCTCTAAAGTAATTAATAGAATATAAGATTGGCTCATCATTTTGATCATAGTGCATTTGTTTTAAAACTAGCAGTGCCGTTTCAGGTTCACATTCTAAAATCGGTGAAATTTTCGGGTGATAACCAATCGGTTCAATGTGAGCAACTGCGTATGTGATACGCTTGTGCGTATTATTATGTATTACTGTAAGCAGCGATTCCTCATTGTATCCCGATAAATCTGGTAATATCTCTTTTGCCAGTTTATCAATGCAATATACAACTGGTTCCCCATCCGCTGTACGAACACGTTCAATCATTACTGCGCTAAAAGCATCTTCACAATTAAATTTCTCTTTTTCTTCTTCTGTTAAAGTTGTTGTAGATGATGATAAAAAGATTGTTCCTGGTGTTTTCCCCACACTAGAAATCATATCTGTAATACTAGAAAGTTGCTCTATTCCAGAAGAAAATAACGGCTTCGCATTTACAAATGTCCCTACACCATGTCTACGAATAACAACATTTTCTTCTTCTAAAATACGTAGTGCTTCCCTTAAAGTTGCCCTACTTACACCAAGTTCTTTCGCTAGATCAAACTCTGAAGGTAACTTTTGTTTTTCTTTGTAAGCCCCATCTTTAATTTTTCCTTTGATGTGATCAATCACCCGCAAATATAGGTGACGACTATCGGATTTTACTGACATAAGACTCCCCCGCATTTCAATTATTCGACCTCTGATGTAAGACTTCTTTTCTCTTTTTTCAACTTACAACATAGTATAAATTACTAAATACTAAAAATAAGCGTAATTATCGAATAAATATTAATAATTTTTCAAGATGAAATTTTCACACTTTATCCCATAAAAAAAACTTTGTACCATAAACATTTCTCATATAGAGAAAAAGTTCGGCACAAAGATTCCTTACATCCTTTGTTACACACTTTTCCCCTCATAGTCTAGCAATTCATGGTTGCCAGGTAGAAACTTATGGACCTTATCTCCAAGATTATATGAGGCAGTGATTCTTTTCGAAGTAATCTTACCACTTGCTCCCATATGTGTCAACAGAATTCAACATTTTTCTACATTAAATATCGAACGTTTTGAAAACCAAAACGATAAGCATTCGTATTCTAAAGAGCTCCCTGTTATGTAAGCACTTTCTTTTCTGTTGAATATAGTATATAACAAAAACAGCATATAAAAAAGCCTAATTGTAAAACAATTAGGCTTTTTTTAAGAACTTTTTTCTTGTACATCTTTAATGAGTACTCCCCTTGGTTTACTACCTTCATAAGGACCTACTACACCATTCATTTCCATGGCATCAATTAAACGAGCTGCTCGCGTATATCCTACTCTAAATCTACGTTGTAACATAGAAACAGATGCTGTTTGCATTTCTACTACAAGCTGAACCGCTTCATCATATAATTCATCTTCTACTTCCTGCTTTGTTTCAGGAACATCTTGTGGAATCATATCCTCTTGATATTGCGCTTTTTGCTGCGCAATAACAGATTCTACGACTCTCTCAACTTCATCATCTGATAAAAACGCCCCTTGTACACGAACAGGTTTCGATGCACCAATTGGTATGAATAACATATCTCCACGACCTAGCAACTTTTCTGCACCACCACCGTCAAGAATCGTTCGAGAATCTATTTGGGAAGATACAGCAAATGCAATACGCGATGGAATATTCGCTTTAATAACACCTGTGATAACATCAACTGACGGACGCTGAGTCGCAATAATTAAATGAATACCAGCAGCACGTGCCATTTGTGCTAAACGCATAATCGCATCTTCTACATCCGAAGAAGCAACCATCATTAAATCAGCTAACTCGTCCACAATTACTACAATATATGGTAATTCAGGTTGTTTCGCTTCCGATTGGCTATTATGTTCTTTAATATAATCATTATATCCTTCAATGTTACGCGTACCGCTATGCGCGAATAATTCATAACGACGCTCCATTTCACTCACAACTTTCTTCAAAGCCTGTGATGCTTTTTTCGGATCTGTTACGACTGGTGTTAATAAGTGCGGAACACCGTTATATACATTTAACTCTACCATTTTCGGATCAATCATCATTAATTTTACTTCATGCGGTTTTGCACGCATTAAAATACTTACAATAATTCCATTAATACATACACTCTTTCCACTACCAGTCGCACCAGCTACTAATAAATGGGGCATTTTATTTAAACGTGCCAATACAGCCTCTCCTGTAACATCACGTCCAAGACCGATTAATAACTTCTCTTCTGGGTGGTTATTCGCCTTTGAATCAAGAACTTCTCTCAGCGTTACCATAGAAACTTCTGAATTCGGAACCTCAATCCCTACAGCTGATTTCCCGGGAATAGGTGCTTCAATACGAATGTCTTTCGCTGCTAAAGCAAGCGCTAAATCATCACTTAAACTAACAATTTTACTTACCTTTACTCCCATATCAGGATACACTTCATATTTCGTAACTGCAGGACCTCTATGTACTTTTGTTACTTTCGCTTTCACACCAAAACTTTGGAATGTACGTTCCAATTTACGAGCATTTTCATAAATTTCCGCATTTTCATTTGTAACTTGCTTATTTTGGGGAAACTTTAATATATCAAGCGAAGGAAGCTTATAATCTTTATTTTCCACATTAGAAAATTGCATAGGAGGTGCTTTCGTTTCACCTTCTAGCGATTCAACGATTTTTTCTCCTCGTTTCTTGTGAGGTTGTTCTTCTGGCGCAGGCGGAACTGCCTCTTCAATAAACGGAGGAGTGATTAAATCATTTTCTTCTATCTGCTTTTCCGTCTCTTCACGTACTGGATAATTCTCAGTAAAATTCGAAATAATTGGTGGACCAATTTCTATTTCTTCTACTGGCTCAATAGCTTCTTCTTGTTCAGCAACACGTTCACGCCTCTTGCTTCTTGTTGTTTTTTTCTTTTCAGTTTGCTCGGCGACCCTTTGAGATTTCCAATCTTTATAATCCCCTTGCATGACTTGAAACTGACTTCTAAGAATTCTCCCTACCGGAGCAAGTACTTCTCCAATATGTTTATTTGTTATACAAAGTATTCCAAGAATAACTAAAATAATTCCAATGATATATGCCCCTACTTCGTCAAATAAGAAGTAGCACGTTGCGAACATCAGTGCACCGAACATACCACCACCTAAATGAACACTATCCGGGCCCTTTTTCATTTCAAGGAAGAAGTAATCTTTTGTACTAACAATTACAGAAGTATTTTGCACAGCTCCATCTTTCGTAAGCAGGTTAAATAATGTAATATGACTAAACATTAATATTGCTAGTACAATTAAATAAACACCTATTAGCCGTTTATTTAAAAGGTTGGGCCATCCCCGCTTTATTACAAACGCAACAGATAAAGCTATTACACCTAATACACCAATTATGTACCACTCACCAAAGAAGAAGCGAAAAAATAACACAAACGATTTCCCTACAACACCTAGCTGTAAAATCGTAATAATCGAAAGTGCAAAAAGAGTCAACCCGACGATTTCATAATACAAAGTTGGCTTTATCGTACGTCTTGCCTTAGCCTTCGTCCCTCTTTGCTTTTGTTTTGCCATTTCTTCACCTCGTGTTCTAAAAATTAAGTACAACTTTCTTATAAAAAAGCTCCACTTACATGTCTTTCTCTCTATTTTTCAGGTCTTTATATCTTCTATTTTTACACTTCTTGTAAAATGTTAAATAAACAGAAGAAAGCAGCCTACTCATGGCTGCTCAACCGTCTTGTTTTTTATATTATACCATAGCTCCTAAACAAAATCCTTCTTTTTGCTAAAAGGTAATTTTCTGTCCAGGCTCAAACTCTAGGTAGTGAGACGGATTCGTACTTAATACACGTACAATAGAGTAACATTGATTATCCTCCTCAGAAACCACTAATTCCACGCCATTTATATTCACAACTTTTTGGCTTTCGCATTGTGAATAATCGGCCGGATACACAAGTTGCTCTGGCATAATTGTATATAAAATCATTGTAGCATTGTCCCTTCTGTACTATTATCCTTGTGTTCATCAATTAATTCGTTTAATTTTCGAAGTGCGCTACCAATACCACCGACACCATCTATAAGACCATACTTCACTGCATCTCCACCTATTACATTCGTCCCAATATCTCGCGTCAAATTCCCTTTTGCAAACATAAGCTCTTTAAAACGATCTTCCGTTACTTTCGAATGCTTTGTCACAAATCGAATGACTCTTTCTTGCATTTTATCCAAATACTCAAATGTTTGTGGCACACCTATAACAAGACCTGTTAAACGAATCGGATGAATTGTCATCGTCGCTGTTTCGGCAATAAATGAATAATCAGTTGAGACCGCAATCGGTACACCGATTGAATGCCCTCCTCCTAAAACAAGAGATACAGTTGGCTTTGAAAGCGAAGCCACCATTTCAGAAATCGCTAATCCAGCTTCAACGTCACCCCCAACTGTATTTAATATTAACAGTAAGCCTTCAATTTTTGGATTTTGTTCAATCGCGACAATTTGCGGAATGATGTGTTCATATTTTGTTGTTTTATTTTGTGGTGGCAACTGAATATGACCTTCCACCTGCCCAACAATTGTTAAGCAATGAATACGCGATTCATTCATTTGTGGTACATTTGTCTGTCCAAGTTGCTGAATTTTCTCCACTATAGAAGCCTCTTTTGGAACTTCTTTCGGCTCAGCTTCTTTTTCTTCATTTGTATAACGATCACGTTCTGTCATATCGCATCCCCTTTCACTCGTATATAACTATTATTTCTTAAGTTATGAATTTCATTCGATAGGGTTAAAAAAGAAAAAGATCACCTGTAAAGGTGACCTTCTTTATACTTCCATAATAATCGGTAAAATCATTGGCTTTCTCTTCGTTTCTTCGTACAAGAACTGCCCTAATAATTCACGAATATTTTGTTTCAACATAGACCATTCAATTGTATATTCTTTAATTGATTGTTCAACAATCATACGTACAATATCTGTGGATCGTTCGATTAATGCTTCTGATTCACGAACATATACAAAGCCGCGTGAAATAATTTCTGGACCAGAGATTATTTTCTTTTCATCCTTACCTAGTGTTACAACAACAACTAAAATTCCATCTTGAGATAACATCTTTCTATCTCGAAGAACGATGTTACCGACGTCACCTACACCTAATCCATCAATTAAAACATTACCAGCTTGCACTTTACCAGCTAATTTTGCTTCATCGTCACCAAAAGCAATTACATCGCCTTTTTCTACGATAAAGATATTCTCTCTCGCAATACCTACATCTTCCGCTAAATACGCATGTGCTTTTTGCATACGGAACTCACCATGTACGGGTACAAAATACTTCGGCTTCATTAAATTTATCATCAGCTTTAATTCTTCTTGGCTACCATGACCTGAAACGTGAACTTTTCTTTCACCGTAATAAATAACCTCAGCACCAGATCTAAATAACAAGTCAATAATTTTTGATACAGATACTTCATTCCCTGGAATTGGAGAAGCTGCAATAATAACAGTATCACCTTTACGAATTGAAATTTGTTTATGAGCTTGCTTCGCCATTCTAGAAAGGGCTGCCATCGGTTCCCCTTGACTACCAGTCGTTAAGATAGCTACCTTTTTTTCCGGGAAATTGTCTATTTCTTGTAATGAAATAACCATACCTTCTGGAACATCTAAATAACCAAGACGTCTTGCAATATCTACCACTTTCACCATGCTACGTCCTACTACCGCTACTTTCCTTCCAGTTTCAGCAGCTGCATCAAACACTTGTTGAATACGATGTACATTGGAGGCAAATGAAGCAACAATAATACGCCCTTCTGAACTATAGAATACTTTAGAAATCTCTATACCAACTTCTTTTTCCGAACCTGTATAACCAGGACGTTCAGCGTTTGTACTATCAGATAACAAGCAAAGTACGCCTTCATTTCCAATTTGCGCCATTTTCCCAAGATCTGCTCCACTATTTCCGATTGGAGTTTGATCAAATTTAAAGTCTCCTGTATATACTACAGCACCTTTTGATGTATGGAAACAAACACCCACAGAATCCGGAATACTATGTGTCGTTCCGAAGAATGACACATTTGTTGAATTAAACTCTACTGTTGAATTCGAGTCAATTGTTTTTAAGTCTACACGGCCTAACATTCCTGCTTCGCCAAGCTTTTCTTGTATAAGTCCTACCGTTAATTTCGTCGCATATACTGGAATAGATAATTTACGAAGCACATAAACAATTCCACCAATATGATCTTCATGACCATGGGTAATAAATAGTCCTTTTACTCGCTCTTGATTTTCTACTAAATATGTAATGTCAGGAATAACAATATCAATCCCAAACATTTCATCTCCCGGGAACATCAATCCTGCATCTACAATAAAGATTTCAGAATCAATTTCAACACAGTACATGTTTTTACCGATTTCACCTACTCCGCCAAGAGCAAATACTTTAACAGACTCATTCTCTTTTCTCTTCATGTTGTTGCCTGGTTTAAAAATCTTGCAAACACTGATTTCACTAAAATTGCAGAGACACCAGGGGAAACTCTACAACCACCATATATTCACCGTCCAAGACGAATGTCCTTACCGTTATGCGATATCATGTCCTTGTTAATTTTTTAAACCAGGTTTCACCTCTCTTTCATTATATAAATCAAATATCTTATTCGATATGATATGAAAATTTCATTAAATCGTAATTTTTACCAATTTTGCTAAGCATACCCGTACTAAGCTACTTAGCCATATTATAACTGATACAAGAAATAGAACACAAGTTAAATTATGCGAAAGACAAGAGAAGACACTAAAATGAGATTATAATTTAAGAGGGCAAAATTCATATCGGTTTTACTATTTTCCCTACGTAATAAGAGTTTGATGGAAAAATATTCATGTAAATTCTTTACATAAACATGAAACGATATTCACTAAAAAAACCTTATCTCTGTAATCAGTTTCTTACTAATTCTCCCCCCTGCCATCCCCTTCTTATTACAGCCTATTAACTATAGCTAATTTTCATCACTTACATATAGTTAGTCAAAATAAAAATGACCTAGTTTCACACTAGGTCATTTTTATTAACGAGGAATAGATTGCATTACGGATTGTAACGTTATTCTTTCTTCTTCCGTTAATGGAAGAAGTGGCAAACGTACAGAACCTACATCTAATCCCACCATTTGTAATGCTGTTTTTACTGGTGTTGGGCTCGGCGCCATAAATAGTGCATCCGTTACTTTTACTAGTAATTGATGTAATTTCTGCGCTTTTTTGAACTCTCCAGCTTGGAATGCAGCAATCATTTCTTGCATTTCATTCCCGATAACATGAGATGCTACAGAAACAATACCTTTTGCTCCAATTGCCATAGCTGGTAATGTTAAACCATCATCACCGCTGTATACTGCAAAGTCGTCCGCTGTTTTTTCAATGATTTCTGTCATTGTTAATACATCGCCGCCTGCATCTTTAATCGCAACAATGTTTTCGATTTCTGATAAACGAACAACTGTATCAACGGAGATTTGTACAATAGATCGTCCTGGAACATTATATAGCATTACCGGAAGCGGAGTGCTTTCAGCGATTGTTTTAAAGTGCTGGTACATCCCTTCTTGACTCGGTTTATTATAATACGGTGCCACTAGCATAACTGCATCAACACCAACTTCAGTTGCCTTTTTTGTTAAATCAACAGAAGCATGCGTATTATTGCTACCTGTTCCAGCGATGACGGGCACCCTTTTATCGACAACAGATACGACATGGCGATATAACGCTACTTTTTCTTCTGATGTTAATGTAGGAGATTCTCCAGTCGTCCCTCCTACCACGATTGCTGTTGTACCGTTATCAATTAAATAATTTACCAATTTCGTTGTCTTTGCAAAATCGATATTACCATTTTTATCAAACGGTGTTACCATCGCGGTTGCAATTGTCCCAAAATCTATCATGATCTCACTCCTTATTGTTCCAGTTGCTTTTCTTTTGAAAGCTCAAATGCACTATGTAATGCATTCACAGCCTCCACTAAATCGGCTTCTTTTACAAGAACCCAAATTGTCGTATGACTATCTGCTGATTGCAGAATTTGAATACCTTTTTCCGCTAAAGCTGTGACAATTTTCGCTGTAACCCCTGGAATACCTGCCATTCCAGCACCAACGATAGAAACCTTCGCACAATGCTCTGTCACAACTGGATCATATCCAAGTTGCTTTAAAACCTCAACTGCACGCGCTGATACACTATCCTTTACTGTGTAAGCTACACCGGTAGGAGAAATGTTAATTAAGTCCACACTAATTCCTTCATTAGCCATTTCTTTAAACACGTGTTGTTGTAAATCATATGCAGTTTCTTTTGCAAGCACTTTAATTTGCGTTACGTTTGACACATGGGCAATCCCTGTAACAGGACGTTCTTCTACATCCTGCCCTTTTGTAGCACCATCATATGCCGCAATAAGCGTACCTTCACTATCCGAATACGTAGAACGTACACGAAGTGGTACTTTTGCATGCATCGCAATTTCAACCGCACGCGGATGAACAACCTTCGCACCCTGATAAGCCATGTTACAAATCTCGTTATATGTTACAGTTTGAAGATGACGTGCATCTTTTACGATACGAGGATCCGCAGTCATAACACCTTCAACATCTGTGAAGATATCGATATATTCAGCATGAAGCGCAACACCTAATGCTGAAGCTGAGGTATCACTACCTCCGCGTCCAAGTGTTGTCGTATCTCCATTTTTCGTTTGACCTTGGAATCCAGTCACGACGATAACATCTACATTTTGTAACTCTTCATGTATACGATCGCAATTCATTTCAATAATCTTAGCATTCGTAAAGTCATTATTCGTTACAAAACCAGCTTGCGCACCATTTAATGCTGCTGCTTTTATACCATTCTCATTCAACATGTTAGAGAAAACAATTGCTGAGATTAATTCTCCGCATGATAATAATAAATCTTGCTCACGTTTAGAAATATTAGATTCCTCTTGATTTACAAGACTTAATAACGTATCAGTTGCATACGGTTCACCTTTACGGCCCATTGCTGATACGACAGTAACTACTTTATAACCAGCAGCTAACGATTTTTTTATATGGTGAAGCGCATGCTTGCGCCCATTGTCATCACGTACTGATGTACCACCAAATTTTTGAACAATAATTTTCATATTTTGCACCTTCTCTTAGCCGTTTACACTAATTGTAATTTTACTAAGCGCTCTGCAATTTGAACAGAATTCCATGCAGCGCCTTTTAATAAGTTATCAGATACGACCCAAAGGTGGAATCCTTTATCATTATTTAAATCTTTACGGATTCTTCCAACGAATACTTCATTTTTACCTACTGCAGTAGCTGGCATTGGATATAACTGCTCTGCTGGATTATCTTGCAGTACAATACCTTCTGCATTTGCAAGTAAGTTTTTCATTTCTTCTACTGTTACGCCTTCTTTATCTACTTCAATGTACACAGACTCGGAATGACCCGATACAACTGGTAAACGTACACATGTCGCAGCTACTTCTAATTCAGGCATATGCATAATTTTTTTCGTTTCATTAATCATTTTCATTTCTTCGAATGTAAATCCATTATCTTGGAATTTATCAATCTGTGGAATAGCATTAAAAGCGATTTGGAAATGCTTTTCGTCACCTGATACAGGTAAAACATTCGCCTTTACTTCTTCGCCATTTAAGATTGCTTGTGATTGTTCATGAAGTTCTTCAATAGCTGCCGCACCAGCACCTGATACAGCTTGATATGTGGAAACGATTACTCGTTTTAAACCATATTGCTGGCGAACTGGTTCAAGAGCTACTACCATTTGAATTGTAGAACAGTTTGGATTTGCAATAATACCATTATGTTCTTTTAAATCATTTTCATTTACTTCAGGTACAACAAGTGGCACGTTTTCTGTCATACGGAATGCACTTGTATTATCAACAACAATTGCACCGCGCTTTGCTGCTTCTGGCGCTAATTGTTTCGATACAGATCCACCTGCACTAAATAGTGCAATATCTACTCCTTCAAAACTTTCAGGAGTTGCCTCTTGAACTGTAAATTCTTCGCCTTTAAATACAAGTTTCTTACCTGCAGATCGTTTAGATGAAAGTAACGTTAACTTCCCAATTGGAAATTCTCGTTTCTCTAAAGTATTTAACATTTGTTCACCAACTGCGCCGGTTGCTCCAACTACAGCGACATGAAAAGTTTTTTGCTTTTCCATCACTATGCCCCTTTCTAGATACCAATCCTTCTATAACTTAGAATTAGAAGGAGCTTACAATGCCCCCTCTAATCTTAATAACGTTAATTTTATCATATTCTACAGTAAGAATGATGGTTTCAACAAAAATTGTACGTTTTTTTCGTTTTTTAATTCATATATCTGAATTTTTCTACAACAACAGGTTGTAATTGTTTTCCTTGTAGCGCTTCCAATACTGTATCTTCAAGTAACTCCATACGAGCTACCATTGAGTTCGGTTTTTTCTCTGGTGCATCTTGGCCAAATGGTACAAAGTAGATGTCTTTTGTAGCCATTAGGCGCATTAGATTTACTCCATTAAGCCCTAAAGCATCATTCGTCGAAACAGCTAACACGACAGGCTTCCCATTTCTAAGCGTCGCTTTTGCTGCCATTAATACTGGAGAGTCTGTCATTGCATTTGCAAATTTACTCATCGAATTCCCTGTTAGTGGTGCAATCACCATGCAATCTAGTGGAATTTTCGGTCCTAGTGGCTCTGCGCCAACGATTGAATTAATTGCCTTAAAACCGGTTATTTCTTCGATCTTTTTAATCCATTCTTCCCCTTCGCCAAATCTAGTATTTGTTGATTGGACAGTATAAGAAACAACGGGACGTACTTCTGCACCTTCTGCAATTAACTTCTCTAAATGTGGCATAACTTCTTCATACGTACAATGTGAGCCTGTAAATCCGAAACCAATTCGTTTTCCCTTCAAACTCATTTCTCATCATCCTCCTTTGCGATTGCATCTGCTATTAATAACTGAGAAAGAACATTCGCTAATATTTGTCCTGCTGTTTTCGGTGCAACAATCCCAGGAAGACCAGGTGCTAATAGTGCCTTCACTCCACGCTTCTCCGCATAGCGAAAGTCCGTGCCACCTGGCTTAGAAGCTAAATCAATAACTAGCGTATGAGCTGGCATTTTTGAAATAACATTCGCTGTCACAACGAGATGTGGAATTGTATTAATAACAATATCGATATTACCTACTTCTTTCTCTATGTCTTGCATATGAAAAGGAGAAAACATCATTTCTGTAATACGAGCAATATGTTCCGAACGTCTCGCTCCAACTTTGACATGTGCTCCTAATGATTGAAAGGCTCTTGCAACACTCATACCAGTTCTACCAAATCCTAAAACCATTACATTCGATCCATGAATTGTGTAATCAGTATGTTGAATAACCATCATTAGTGTACCTTCTACGGTCGGAATAGAGTTATAGATTGCAACATCATCACGATCAAATAATTTTACAAGTTTGCGATTTGTAGTAGCTACGAGATTTTCCAAGTAAGGTGTACCAATACCTGAATATATAGTGAAGTTTTCTGGCGTCTTTTCAATTTGTTCTTTCGTTATGGAAACTTTTTCATTTGAAAAAATAGTATCTACTTCTCCTCTGGCATTCGTCCCTGCAACCGGCAAAATAATCGCATCTAAAGAAGTGAAATTTAAATCTTGTATACTTTCCTTTGCTGCCCCTGTGAAGCCATGATCTAACTGTTCAAACCCTATTAATGAAAGTTTCGCGTCCAGTTCGACTAGCTTGCGAATTACTTCTAGCTGCCGTGCATCTCCTCCTATGACAGCAATATGCATCTCAGTCAACATTCCCTAATTCACCTTCTTTTTCTTTCATTTATAAGAAAAATGCCTACTTTTTCTTTTTCCTCCACATCATATGTAATGTACGCGTTTGAGGTGATTGAAAAACAAAAAGCACACGTGATTTATTTTCTTTATATAAAGATAAAAAAAAGACAACCAAAATGGTCATCTTTCACTATGATCTTGAATGGTTCGTAAGATCGCAAAGTATCATATCATTTCCAACCTTCTTTATTTTGCTCCATTCTACTCTCGCTTCTTGCTGTTCTCTTTTAAAACCTCCCCATTTCCCAGCAGGTATAATAAGCGCTTGTATTTTTCCATCTCTCTCATCAATTTCTAAATCTGCATGACCTAAAACTCCCATTTTTTCTGCTCTTTCTAAATCCACAATCTCTTTGCCACTTAATTCACTTAAACGCATTAAATCTCCCCCTATCCTACTTTTTATGAAGGTTATCCTATAATAAGTACCTATTCTGCATATATAAAAAAAATAACCGTATCTCATATAAAAGAGATACGGTTATTTCCGAAAGCGAATGAATTACAAGATCGATTAAAGTTTCATTCCTTTTGGCAGTTTTCCATCCGGACTAATAAGTGCCGCAGAGAATTCATCGGTAAACATATTGCGAATTAACTCGTCTACATTTTGCTTTGTTACAGTGTTTACACTTTCAATAATCTCATCAAGAGAACGATGTTTACGAAGAAGCAATTCGTTTTTACCATTACGGCTCATACGACTATTCGTACTTTCTAAACTTAACATTAAGTTTCCTTTTAATTGTTCTTTACTGTTAACAAGCTCTTTTTCTGTAATACCTGTATTTTTCAACGTATTTAACGTTTCTTGCATTGTTTCATACAGTGTATCTAATTGTTTACTACCTGTTCCACCGTAAAGTGTTAACATACCTGTATCTTCATAAGAAGAATGGTAAGAAAATACTGAGTACGCTAACCCACGTTGCTCACGTACTTCTTGGAATAAACGGCTACTCATACTACCGCCTAAAACATTATTTAATACAATTAAGTTATAAATATCTTCGTGTCCCATTTGCAAGCCTTTATATCCTAAACATAAATGAGCTTGTTCTGTTTCCTTCTTACGTGCTACTTTATTGAAATGGAAAATTGGGCTATGTACTTGTTCACGATTTGTTGTCCCTTCGTAACTACCGAAATATTGCTCTACAGTTTGTAAAAATGCTTCATCAATATTCCCTGCAATTGATACAACAACATTTTCAGGTGTGTAATGATCTTTCATATATTGACGTAACGTATCACCTGTAAATGTTTCAAGCGTTTCTTCTGTTCCTAAAATAGGATATCCAAGCGGATGCGTTTCATATGTCGCTTTCGTTAACATATCATGCACAATATCATCTGGCGCATCTTCGTACATTTTTATTTCTTCAAATACAACATTCTTCTCTTTTTTCAGTTCTTCCTCATCAAATGTTGAATTAAAGAACATATCTGCTAAAACATCTAATGCATATTTAGCATGCTCATCTAGCACTTTCGCATAGTAACATGTATATTCTTTTGAAGTAAAAGCATTTACTTGTCCACCAATGCTATCAAATGATTCTGCAATCTCTCTTGCACTTCGCGTTTCTGTCCCTTTAAAGAACATATGTTCCAAAAAGTGCGAAACCCCATTATTTTTTTCATTTTCATTTCTTGAACCTGCGTGGATCCATATACCAATCGCAACCGAGCGTACAGTTGGTATATTCTCCATAACAATTCTTACACCATTTTTACACGTATATTTTTTAATCAAAAACTTTCCTCCTAATGCCAGTTTCTCTAAATAATTGCTATTATTTAATGATAACAAGTTTAGAGATGAATGTCATGCAAATGTATTTAATCCACACGTTTTTCATCTAGTAATTCTGTAATATTCCCCACTTTATATCCTTGTTCCTTTAAATTTTTAATCATAGTATCTAGCGCTTCTGTTGTAGATGAAGTAGGATGCATTAGCACAATAGCACCTGGATGTATTTTTCGCATTACTCTCTGCAATAGCACACCCGGTTCTGGCCGCTTCCAATCAATTGTATCTACAGTCCACATAATCGTCCCCATTTGGAAATCATCCGCTATTTTTACTACCTCATCCCGAAAGCTTCCACTTGGCGGAGCAAACCATCTCACTTTCTGATTTGTAGCTGCTTCTATCATTCGATTCGTTTTTTGTAATTGATCTCGTATTTCATCTGTAGACAGCGTTTTCATATTAGGGTGTGTGTAAGAATGATTTCCTACTTCTTGATTTGCATCGACAATCATTTTGGCAAATCGTAAGTTTTCTTTCACCCAGCGTCCTTCTAAAAAGAAAGTCGCCTTCACATCATGTTTTTTCAATATCTCTAATATACGTGGCAAATACTCATTACCCCAGGCCACATTAATTGTTAATCCCACCATCCTTTTATGTGGATGTCCTCGATAAATGGGAGCCGGTGGTAAATCTTCTAAGTGAACACTCGGTGATACTTCCTTAAATTCAAGTTGTTTTTGATCAAATTTCTTGATTTTCTTCATATTATTATAGGACGCTTCTATATCCACTTGTTTTCCATTATACCCAGGCGTCGCCTTCCAAATCTTATCAATCATCGCATTTTGCGGCATAATCTCATACTGTTTTACATGCTTTTGAATCTCTTCATGCAAGTTATCCTGCGCAAAAACGGAATAAGAGCCACAACCCATATATAAAGAAAATATAAATATGTACGCTAATATACGAGCTTTCATATAAACCCTCCCATTAACTATAAAAAAGAAACCATTTTCTTCTTATCTTTGTTAATTTGAGCGTTATGATGAAAACTATACCTATACTCACATAAAAATCTAAATGAATCACATTTTTTACATAACAAAAAAAGCCAGCTAAACTGGCTTTCACTTATTGTTGCTCTTGTGCGTTTTCTTCTTTAGCTGCTTCTTCTTTAGCTGCTTCTTTTTCTTGCTCTTCTTTTAGCAATACTTTTCTAGATAAGTTTACACGACCTTGTTTGTCAATCTCGATAACTTTAACTGAAATCTCATCACCGATTTTCACAACGTCTTCTACCTTACCTACACGCTCAAGTGCAAGTTCAGAAATGTGAACAAGTCCATCTTTACCGCTAAATAATTCAACGAACGCACCGAATTTTTCAACGCGTTTAACTTTTCCTAAGTAGATTTCGCCTACTTGTACTTCGCGAACGATATCTTCGATAATTTTCTTCGCTTTTTCATTCATCTCTTGATTAATTGATGAAATGAATACTGTGCCATCTTGCTCGATGTCAATTTTAACGCCAGTTTCTTCAATGATTTTATTGATCTGTTTACCACTTGGTCCAATAACATCACGAATTTTATCTGGGTTAATTGCCATTGTAATAATCTTCGGAGCATACGCAGATAACTCAATGCGAGGTTCCGCGATAACAGATAACATGTGATTTAAAATGTGCATACGACCAACTTTCGCTTGTTGTAATGCTTCTTCTAAAATCTCACGAGATAAACCATCGATTTTAATGTCCATTTGTAGTGCAGTTACACCTTTTGCAGTACCTGCTACTTTAAAGTCCATATCACCTAAATGGTCTTCCATTCCTTGAATATCTGTTAAAATTGTGTAATGCTCACCAGATTTCACTAGACCCATTGCAATACCAGCAACTGGTGCTTTAAGTGGTACACCCGCATCCATCATCGCTAATGTACTACCGCAAATACTCGCTTGTGAAGTTGAACCATTTGATTCTAATACTTCAGATACAAGACGAACTGTATATGGGAAATCCTTTTCAGATGGAAGTACAGGTTCAAGAGCACGTTCTCCTAGTGCACCGTGACCAATTTCACGACGACCTGGTCCACGCATTGGTCTTGTTTCACCAACACTAAATGAAGGGAAATTATAATGGTGCATAAAGCGTTTTGACTCTTCTACACCTAGACCATCTAAAATTTGCACATCGCCTAATGCACCTAATGTACAAATACTTAATGCTTGCGTTTGTCCACGTGTGAATAGACCAGAACCATGTGTACGAGATAAAATGCCAACCTCTGATGCTAAAGGACGAATTTCGTCACCTTTACGACCATCTGGGCGGATTTTTTCAACTGTAATAAGACGACGTACTTCTTCTTTTACAATTTTATATAAAATCTCACTTACTTGTCCTAATGTATCAGCATCAGCTTCCTGAGCTTCGTAATGCTCAATTACACGCTTTTTCACTACGCTAATTGCATCTTCACGTGCATGTTTTTCGTGCACTTGAATTGCAGAATGCATATCTGTCTCAGCCATTTCACGTACAGCTTGATTCAAATCAGCATCCACTTCATAAAGTTTCACTGCTGTTTTCTCTTTACCGACAGCTTGTACAATCTCTTCTTGGAATGCAATTAGACGTTTAATTTCATCGTGTCCAAACATAATTGCTTCTAACATTGTTTCTTCAGGTACTTGATCCGCTCCTGCTTCAACCATGTTAATTGCATCTTTCGTACCAGCTACAACAAGGTGCATATCACTTTGTTCTTGCTGTTCTACTGTTGGATTAATAACGAACTCGCCATTAATACGACCAACTGTCGCACCTGCGATTGGACCTTCAAATGGAATATCTGAAATAGATAATGCTAATGAAGAACCAAGCATAGCTGCCATCTCAGAAGAACAGTCTTGATCAACACTCATTACGATGCTGACAACTTGTACTTCATTACGGAAACCATCTGCGAAAAGTGGACGGATTGGACGGTCAATTAAACGACTTGCTAAAATTGCTTTTTCACTTGGACGGCCTTCGCGCTTAATAAAACCGCCTGGGATTTTTCCAACTGCATATAAACGCTCTTCATAGTTTACTGTAAGCGGGAAGAAATCTACATTTTTTGGCTCTTTTGATGCAGTTGCTGTAGATAGAACTGCTGTGTCGCCATATCTTACTAATACTGCTCCGTTTGCTTGTTTTGCAAGCTGACTTGTTTCAATTGTTAGCTGACGACCAGCTAAATCTATCGAGAAGACTTGCTTTTCCTGACTCATTTAAGTACCCCTCTCAATTTAAAATATTCAATTCTTCTATGTAAATGGGTAGTATATCACAATATTCTTTCCTCTAGTATTGCCGAAAATTAAGTAAGCTATAAAGAGTAGAAGATATATTTTTACCTAACAAAAAAGCGGGAATATTCCCGCTTCTTTGACTATCGACGTAAGCCAAGCTTTGTGATTAATTCACGGTAACGTGTGATATCGCTATTACGAAGGTAAGTAAGTAAGTTACGACGTTTACCAACCATCTTTAATAGACCACGACGTGAATGATGATCCTTCTTGTGAGTACGTAAGTGCTCGTTTAGAGTGTTAATTTGCTCCGTTAGGACAGCAATTTGAACCTCTGGAGAACCAGTATCAGTCTCATGAGTTCTAAATTGTGCAATGATTTCGTTTTTACGCTCTTGTGTTAAAGCCATCCTATTTCACCTCCTAATAATTAAACCCCCAGTTACCTAGCAAGCATCGGTGAGTCGCAATGCCAAGTAATGGTTGTCATAAAGTACATAACATAGAATACTACTTTTCATTTGAAAAAGCAAGTATATTCTTTACGCTCGCAAAATATTCTTCGGCAACCTTTTTATCTTGAGCGATTTGCGCAACTAACTCATCAATTCCATTAAACTTTTTTTCTTCTCTTATACGCATGTGCCATTCCACTGTAACACTTTGATCGTATATGTCTTTATTAAATTCAAATAGATGCACTTCAATAGATAATTGACGCTCATTCTCTTTGAAAGTTGGTTTATATCCGATATTACACACACCATCATGCCATTCATCATGAACCTTCAACCTTACCGCATATACACCTACAGGTGGCAACAAATATTCATCACTTAAACCTACATTTGCAGTTGGAAAACCAATTTGACGTCCACGCTTATCACCGTGTACAACTGTTCCTTCTACCGTGTAAGCTCTCCCTAAAATAGATGGAATTTGTTCCATTTCACCGTTTCGAATTAACTTTCGTAATGAAGTAGAACTTACTTTTTCTTCTTGATATTCAACTTTTTCGATCACGGTCTGTGTAAACTCCCCTCTTGCATGAAATGGTAAAGTCTCCATCTTCCCTTTTCCTAAACGTCCATATGAATAATCAAAGCCTGCTACTACATGCTTTACATTTAAACCAATAATATACTCATCGACAAACTGCTGTGGTAATAATCCAGCAAATGGCTCATCGAATTTCACCACATATAAGATATCAATTCCTAAACTTGCGATGATTTCTTCTTTAAGGCGCATCGGTGTAATATACTCCACATGCGCTTCTTTTTTTCCTAATACAACAGATGGGTGTGGATGGAACGTCATGACAGCACTTTTACATCCTCTTTCATCCGCTATTTTTTTCGCTGTTCGAATCACACGTTGATGTCCTAAATGAATGCCATCAAAATATCCTAATGCCATTACAGTAGGTGGTAATTCTATTTTATTTTGTTCATGTGGATGAGTTAAATGAATAAGTTTCACGCTTGAATTCACCTTTTTCTGTAATAATCCTTCCAATAATTCATTATAGCTTTAGTTCTTGATTATTCACAAGTACTTTCATTGGCTTTAGCATTCCAGGGTGTTTTGGGTGATGCTCATAAATTGCTAAGCAACGATCATTTTTATCAAATACTGTAATAAATGGCGCTGTTGTTTCTAATTCATTCTTTAAGAACATACCGTTCTTTATTTTTTCAGCTTGCTTTTCATCTACAACCATTTTTGGAAACTTACTTAGCGCCTCATCAATTGAGATGAAAATAGACTCTACTGTTCCATTTTGCACGTTTTCTTCAATTTCTTCAAATGATATGCAATCTTCTAGTAAAAATTCACCAGATGCTGTTCTTACAAGATGAGACATATGTGATGGAAATCCAAGTTTTTCACCTATCATTACTGCTAGTGTTCTTACATATGTTCCTTTACTACACGTTACACGGAAACGAAATGAAATATTTTCCCCTTCAAAAACTTCACGTTCATCAAGTAATACAAATTCATGAATTGTAATTGTACGAACTGGACGTTCAACTTCTTGTCCTGCTCTTGCATATTCGTATAGTTTTTTCCCGTTAACTTTTACAGCTGAGAACATCGGCGGCATTTGTTCAATTGTCCCTGTTAATTCCGCTAGTACCTCTTCTACTTCTTTACGTGTAATGACACGATCTACATCTTGTTTCTCCACAACTTCACCAGAAGCATCTTCTGTTGTTGTTGAAAATCCTAATGTCACTTCACCTTCGTATGTTTTTGTTTCACTTGTTAAAAATTGCGCAATTTTTGTTGCACGCCCAACGCAAATAGGTAATACTCCTGTTACATCTGGATCCAGTGTCCCTGTATGACCAATTCGTTTCTCACGCAATATCTTTCTTAATTTGAACACACAATCATGTGATGTCATTCCCTTTGGCTTATGTAATAATACTACACCTTCCATATACTCACCTCATCGTTATTCTTTTATAGTAATTGCAATTATGCAAAACTTATTTTACATTGAAAAAATGGATAGACAAATGTCTATCCATTATTCTTCACGTTTACCGTCTTTATTAATTTGATGTAAAAGTGTATCAATTCGATGACCATATCCAATAGACTCATCAAACTCGAAGGAAATTTCCGGTGTTTTACGAAGACGAATACGTTGGCCAATTTCTGAACGAATAAAGCCTTTTGCCTTCGCTAAACCTTTTAATGTATTTTCTTTCTGTTCTTCGTCACCTAAAACAGAAATATATACTTTAGCAATTTGTAAATCTCCACTTACCTGTACATCTGTTACTGTAACAAATCCAATACGTGGGTCTTTAATTTTACGACTGATAATGTCGCCTAATTCTTTTTTCATTTGCTCGCCCACACGGTTCGCACGTAATTTCATAACTCTTCACCTCATTCAATACCATTCCAAATGTGTTATCGTACGTTCAATTTCAGGAAATGAATCGATATACTCAAGTACACGATTCATTTCTTTTTCACAGACAACACGATTTGAGGATACGGAAACAATTGCAATTTCTGTACGTTGCCATACATCTTGATGCCCAACTTCAGAAACAGCTACATTATAGCGCTGTTTCACACGAGTTAACACACGTTGCAAAATTGCTCGTTTCTCTTTTAAAGAATGCACATCGTAAATCATACACTCGAATGAGAGTGAAGCGATAATCATCGCTTCACTTCTTCCATAACGTATGCTTCAATGATGTCCCCTTCTTTAAGATCATTATATCTCTCAATTGTAATACCACACTCATAGTTTTGTGCAACTTCTTTTACGTCGTCTTTGAAACGTTTTAACGTATCAAGTTTTCCTTCGAAGACTACTACGCCATCACGGATAATACGAACGCCACTATCACGTGTAATTTTACCGTCTATTACGTAACAACCTGCGATTGTTCCAACTTTTGTTACTTTGAATGTTTGACGAACTTCCGCTTGACCGATTACTTTTTCTTCGAATTCTGGATCCAGCATACCTTGCATTGCTGATTCAATTTCTTCGATTACTTTATAGATAATACGGTGTAAACGAACATCAACTTTCTCTAATTCAGCTGTACGCTTCGCATTCACATCAGGGCGTACGTTAAATCCAATTACAATTGCATTAGATGCAGAAGCTAAAATAATATCAGATTCTGTAATCGCACCTACGCCTGTATGGATAATTTTCACTTTTACGCCTTCAACATCAATTTTACGAAGTGATGCTGCCATTGCTTCTACAGAACCTTGTACGTCTGCTTTCACAATTAAGTTAATTTCTTTTACATCGCCCTCTTGGATTTGTTGGAATAAATCTTCCAGGCTGAATTTAGATTTCTCACCACGTTGTGCAACTAACGCTTCTTGTGCACGTGATTCACCGATTTGACGAGCTTTCTTCTCATCAGCGAATGCCATGAAACGATCTCCCGCTTGTGGCACTTCATTTAAACCTGTAATTTCAACAGGAGTTGACGGACCAGCAACTTTTACACGACGACCAATATCACTTACCATTGCACGAACACGACCGAATGATGTTCCAACAACAATTGGATCTCCAACTCGAAGTGTACCGTTTTGAACAAGTAATGTCGCGATAGTTCCTTTACCTTTATCAAGCTGTGCTTCAATTACAGTACCAGCTGCATAGCGATTTGGATTTGCTTTATATTCTTCTACTTCACTCACAAGAAGGATCATTTCTAGTAAGTTGTCAATTCCCTCGCCTTGAATCGCAGAAATTGGTACGAAAATCGTGTCTCCGCCCCAAGCTTCTGGAACTAATTCATATTCTGTTAATTCTTGCATTACACGATCAGGATTTGCCGCTGGTTTATCCATTTTATTCACAGCAACAATAATTGGTACTCCAGCTGCTTTCGCATGGCTAATCGCTTCAACTGTTTGTGGCATAACACCGTCATCAGCTGCAACAACAAGAATTGTAATATCTGTTACTTGTGCACCACGAGCACGCATTGTTGTAAATGCCGCGTGACCTGGTGTATCTAAGAACGTAATTTTCTTATCATTTACATCAACTTGGTATGCACCGATATGCTGAGTAATTCCACCAGCTTCGCCAGCAGTTACTTTTGAATTACGGATAGAGTCAAGCAATGTTGTTTTACCATGGTCAACGTGTCCCATAATTGTAACAACAGCTGGACGTTCTTTTAAGTTTTCTTCATCATCTTGCTCATCGATGAATGTTTCAAATTCAGTTTCACTTACAACTACTTCTTCTTCTACTTCAATACCGTAATCAGTAGCAATTAACTCAATTGTATCTTTATCTAAGTCTTGGTTAATTGTCGCCATAATTCCTAGCATGAAGAGCTTTTTAATAATTTCAGATGGCTCTTTGCTTAACTTTTTAGCAAGGTCACCTACTGTAAGGCTTCCAGAGAAAGTGATTTTATCTGGTGTTTCTACTATTGGTGTTTGTTGTCTTCCAGCAAAGTTATCTTGACGTTTATCTTCATTTGCTTTGCCTTTTTTCTTATTCTTATTGCTGTTCTTTTTACTGCGAACAACTTTCTCTTCTACTTCAAACTCATCTGCAACAGAAGGTTTTTCCGCTCCAGCGCTATATTGATTATCTAATTTGTTTACTACTTCATCTTCTAACATTGTCATATGATTCGAAACCTCGATATTCATCTCTTTTAGTTTTGTCATAAGATCTTTACTTGAGATATTATTTTTTTTTGCATATTCATGTACTCGAATTTTACTCATACCTTCACCCCCGGTAATTTGTATCGAGCATGCTACGTAGCTTTTTCGCAAAGCCTTCATCTAAAACAGCTACAACGACTCGCTCGTCTCTCCCAATCGCATGCCCTAATTGTTGTCGATTTTCGACTTTTCTCATTGGTATGTTGTAGTACGTGGTTTTATCAATGATACGTTTTGTAGTGTTCGCTGACGCATCTTCAGAAAGCAATACTAGCTTTGCTTTGCCACTTCGTACTTCTTTTAAAACGAGTTCTTCACCCGAAATAATTTTTCGAGCGCGGTTTGCTAGTCCTAAAAATGATTTCCAATCAGACACTTATTTCGACTCCTTCTCAACAAGCTCAAGAAGCTCTTCGTACAGAGAACTGTCGATTTTCGCTTTTAGATGATGTTCCAAAATGTTTTTCTTTTGGGCTTGAATAATGCTTTCTTTATCTTTTGATAAATATGCACCTCGTCCTGATTTTTTTCCTGATAAATCAATAGACACTTCGCCCTCTTTGGAACGAACAATGCGAACTAGCTCTCGTTTTGATTTCATCTCTTGCGTCGCAATACATTTTCGTAACGGAACTTTTCGATTGCTCATACTCATCACCTCTATTCGATTTCGTCTTCAGCTGAATCGAATCCGAATGCGATTACGCTATCTTCTTCTGTCACAATACCAAGTTGTTTCGCATCAGACTCACTTTTAATATCAATTTTCCAGCCTGTTAATTTAGCTGCAAGACGCGCATTTTGTCCACGCTTACCAATCGCTAATGAAAGCTGGTGGTCTGGAACAACAACAGTTGTTGCTTTCTCTGCTTCATCTACAAGTACTTTAACAACCTGTGATGGACTTAAAGCATTTGCAACATATTCAACTGGGTCATTCGACCAGCGAACGATGTCAATCTTTTCACCTTTTAGTTCATCTACAACGCGTTGTACACGTTGTCCTTTCGGTCCTACACAAGAACCTACTGGATCAACATCGATATTCTCTGCATATACAGAAATTTTAGAACGGTCGCCTGCTTCACGTGCTACAGAGCGAATTTCTACAGTTCCATCATAAATTTCTGGAACTTCCATTTCGAATAAACGTTTTAAAAGACCAGGATGTGTACGTGATACGTAAATTTGTGGTCCTTTTGTTGTCTTTTCTACTTTTGTAATAAATACGCGAATACGATCATGTGGTTTATATTGCTCATTTGGCATTTGCTCACTTACAGGTAATAAAGCTTCTACTTTACCTAAGCTTACATAGATGAAACGAGCATCTTGGCGCTGTACAATACCAACCATAATGTCTTCTTCACGATCACTAAATTCTGAATAAATTACACCACGTTCCGCCTCACGAACTCGTTGTGTTACAACTTGTTTTGCAGTTTGTGCTGCAATACGACCAAAATCTTTTGGCGTTACTTCAATTTCTAGTACGTCACCATCTTGGTAGTTTGGATTAATTTGTCTTGCCTCTTCTACAGAGATTTCAAGACGTGGATCAAACACATTATCTACAACGTCCTTACGTGCTAAAACTTGAATTGTTCCCACTTCTGGGTTAAAGCTCACACGAACGTTTTGTGCTTGGTTAAAATTGCGTTTATAAGCAGAGATTAATGCTGCTTCAATCGCATCAATAATAATATCTTTGCTAATACCTTTTTCTGACTCTAATACGAGCAAAGCATCTAACAACTCAGTGCTCATGAAGATCCCCCTTCTTACTAAAACGTAACAGCAAGTCGCGCATTTGCAACTTTATCCATTGGAATTTGGATTTCTTTTTTACGTGTTTTAATTGTTAATAGTAGTGTAATTGTAGTACCGTCGTAGGAAAGTAGCTTTCCTTCAAACATCTTCTCACCATCAATCGGCTTATATGTTTTAATTGCCACTTGTTTTCCTACCGCTTGCTGGAAGTCTTTCTCTTTCTTTAATGGGCGTTCCGCTCCAGGAGATGATACATCCAAAAAGTAAAGATGAGGAATTGGATCCTCTTTATCTAAAGCTTCGCTTAAACGTTCACTTACCGCACCGCATTCTTCAATTTCGACTCCCTTTTCAGAATCAATGAATACGCGTAAGAACCAGTCTTGTCCTTCTTGCACATACTCTACATCTACAAGTTCAAGATTTAACTCTTCAACGATTGGCTGCGCAAATGCTTCTACAATTTCTGTGACTTTCTTATCCATAAACAGCCTCCTTCCTGCCGCCATGTACCATTTACAAGAAAAGATCCCGTTCATAAAGACGGTCTATCTTATTCTTTCTCGTTAGCTAACAAAAGCCCCTGCCGTTAAGCAGGGAATATCTGTCTTAGTATTACCAAATTTAAGAAGTAAAACTTGTAACAAAATATGTATATACGACAGAAATATCATTACTATCTACATAAGCAAAATGTAGATAGTAACACGAAAGAGTGGGTTTCCCCACTCTCTTTTTCACAAAATATACATGACATGGTTATCTCGGTTTATAGTATACCATAGCAAATGTTGATTTGCAAAGATTTTTCCTACCTATTAGAACAGTGACAATTGGTTTTGATCCGGTAAATCTCCTAGACAACCTTGACCATCTAAATACTCAATAATCGTTTTAGAAACCTTACTGCGCTGCTGTAAGTCTTCTTTTGATAAGAAATCACCATTTTTACGAGCTTCAACAATACTGAAAGCTGCGTTTGTACCAAGACCAGGAACTGCATTAAATGGAGGAATTAAAGTATCCCCATCAATTATAAATTCGGTTGCATGCGAGCGGTATAAATCAACCTTTTGGAATGAATAACCACGCTCACACATTTCAAGTGTCATTTCTAGTACCGTTAATAAACTCTTCTCTTTCGGTGCTGCATCCAATCCTTTTTGTGCAATTTCATCAATTTTTACACGTATGGATGCTGAACCTTTCGCCATCGCCTCTACATCAAAGTCATCTGCACGAACTGTAAAATATGCCGCATAGAATAAAAGTGCGAAATGTACTTTAAAGTATGCAATACGCACAGCCATAAGTACGTAAGCAGCCGCATGGGCTTTAGGGAACATGTACTTAATCTTCTTACATGAATCAATATACCAACCTGGTACATTGTTATTTCTCATTTCCTCTTCCCATTCTTCTGGTACACCTTTACCTTTACGCACCGACTCCATGATTTTGAAGGCTAATGATGGATCCAAGCCTTGATAAATTAAATATACCATGATGTCATCACGACAACCGATAACTTCACTCAGTGTACACGTACCATTATAAATTAATTCATTCGCATTACCTAACCATACATCTGTACCATGGGACAGTCCAGAAATTTGGACAAGCTCTGAAAACGTTGTTGGTTTCGTTTCTTCTAACATTTGTCTTACGAATTTCGTACCAAACTCTGGTATACCAAGTGTACCTGTTTTACAGTTAATTTGTTCTTCCGTTACCCCTAAAGATTCTGGACCAGAGAAAATTTTCATTACTTCTGGATCATCCGTTGGGATTGTTTTCGGGTCAATACCACTTAAATCTTGAAGCATACGAATAACAGTCGGATCATCGTGTCCTAATATATCAAGTTTCAATAAATTATCATGAATTGAGTGGAAGTCAAAGTGCGTTGTTCTCCACTCAGCACCTATTGAATCAGCCGGAAACTGAATTGGTGAAAAGTCAAAAATATCCATGTAATCTGGTACAACGATAATACCACCTGGATGCTGTCCGGTCGTACGCTTTACACCTGTACATCCCGCAACTAAGCGATCAATCTCTGCATTTCGAATTGTTAAGTTATGATCATTAGCATAACCTTTCACATACCCATAAGCGGTTTTTTCCGCAACCGTACCAATTGTTCCTGCGCGGTATACATAATCTTCACCGAACAGTAATTTCGTATAGTTATGGGCGCGTGGTTGGTATTCTCCGGAGAAATTCAAATCGATATCCGGTACCTTATCCCCTTTAAATCCAAGGAACGTTTCGAAAGGAATGTCATGCCCATCTTTCACATATGGAACATTACATGTTGGGCATTCTTTATCTGGTAAATCAAAACCAGAACCTACAGAACCGTCATTAAAGAACTCTGATTGTTTACACTTTGGACATACATAGTGCGGTGGTAATGGGTTTACTTCTGTAATTTCCATCATCGTTGCAACAAATGATGAACCTACCGATCCACGCGAACCTACTAGATAACCGTCCACTAACGATTTTTTCACAAGCTTATGTGAAATTAAATAAATAACAGCGAATCCATGTCCAATAATACTTTTCAATTCTTTTTCCAAACGAGCTTCTACAATTTCCGGTAGTTCATCTCCATAGATACTTCTTGCCATTATATAGCTCATATCACGTGTTTCATCATCAGCACCTTCAATTTTCGGTGTGTATAAATCATCTTTTACTGGACGAACATCACCAATTAATGATGCGATCTTGTTTGTATTTGTCACAACAATTTCTTTTGCTTTGTCTTCACCTAAGAATGAAAAACAATCTAGCATTTCATTTGTTGTACGGAAATGTACAGGCGGTAATGAATGGCGATTTAACGGATTAGCTCCTCCCTGCGAACTGACTAAAATTTTCCGATATATCGCGTCCTCTGGATCTAAATAATGCACATTCCCAGTAGCAACAACTGGCTTATCTAACGTCTCACCTAGTTTTACTAAGTTAGAAATTATTGTTTTTAACTGTCCTTCATCTCGAACGAGTTCACGTTCCACTAAATGACGTAACACTTCTGGAGGCATAACCTCAATGTAATCATAAAACTGTGCAATTTCTTCTACTTCTTCAGGCGCTTTTTGCATCATAGCTTCAAATACTTCACCTTTGTCACAAGCTGTTCCTACTAAAATACCTTCGCGATATTTTTTTAATAGTGATCGTGGTACACGTGGTACACGATAAAAGTAATTCAGGTGAGAATATGAAACAAGTTTATATAAGTTTTTCAACCCAACATCTGATGTGGCAAGTAACGTCATATGACTTGGACGCCCACGTTTATACGCATCCCCTTGTCCCATACTATCGTTTAGTTGATCGTGATATTCAAATCCCTTTTCAATCACATCTTTTAACATCTTCACAAGTAAATATCCCGTTGCTTCTGTATCATAAATCGCACGGTGATGTTGCGTTAATTCAATATCAAGCTTTTTACACATCGTATTTAATCGATGATTTTTCATTTCTGGGAATAAGAACCGTGCAAGTTCTAACGTATCAATAACTGGATTTTTCGTTTTTTCTATCCCAGCCTTTTTAAAACCTACGTTAATAAAGCCCATATCGAAGCTTGCGTTATGAGCAACAAGTGTATGGTCACCCATCCATTCCTCAAACTTTTTAAACACTTCGTCCACTTCTGGTGCATCAGTTAACATATCATCTGTAATGCCTGTTAATTCAATAATCGTCGCCGATAATGGTTGATGAGGATTTGCGAAAGATTCAAAGCGATCAATAATTTCTCCACCTTTTATCTTTACAGCAGCTAACTCAATGACTGTATCATATACAGCAGATAGCCCTGTTGTCTCAACGTCAAAGACAACATATGTTTCTTCTGCAAGCAGACGATGCGCTTCGTTATATGCTATCGGCACACCATCATTAACTAAATTTGCTTCTACACCATATAGAACTTTAACTCCAGCCTTTTTACCAGCAGAATATGCTTCTGGGAACGACTGTGCAACAGCATGGTCTGTAACTGCAATAGCCTCATGCCCCCATTTTCCGGCTTGGGCAACGAGCTTAGAAACAGAAGTAACAGCATCCATTTGACTCATTGGAGTATGAAGATGAAGTTCTACTCTTTTTTCCCCTTCTTTTGCTTTATCTTTACGAGAAGGTCCCGTTATTTCATTTATATCATTTGCGATCATAACTAAATCGCGCACGAATGTATCATTTTGAACTGAACCACGCGCTTTTACCCAAGTTCCTTTTTTCAAGGATTGTAACATCGGGATATCTTCTTTATCACGTGAGAACATCTTAATCATAATAGAGTCCGTATAGTCAGTTATCTTTAAAGTTAATAATGTACGTCCACTACGAAGTTCTTTCGTCTCTACATGGAAAACATACCCTTGAACGGTTTTTCTTCTTTCTTCATCTTGAATTTCACGCAGCGGCGTAATCTCTTCATCTGGCTTAATAAGATAACCAAGCACAACTGGTCCTTCATGAACAACATCACTTTCTTCAGCTTGCCTTTTAGCCATCTCTTCCATAGCCTGTATAACTCGTTGACGATCTTCTTCCTGTGTTTGCTCACGAAACTTTTGCATTTCTTCTGCATTTTGCTTTATATGTGTGTCTAACTGAAAACGCGGGAATCCAAAAGCTTCGTATTGATCACCTACTGGTTTCGCAACGTTTTTCTTTAAAGTAGTAGATTCCAGCTCATTATTCACATTTAATAGCAACTTCACGCCATTGACCTGCGGAAGTTGCTTCTTTAAGTACGCGAACATAGGTGAAAATGTAATTCGTTCTGTACAAAGCGGCCAATATGCCTTCACTTCTTCTTCTGTAAATTGTTTATTCTCTGCTTCTAATGCAAATGTTGTTCTTGCAATATGAGAAAATGATTGCTTAAGCTTTGTTTCTAGCAACTCATATAATTCTGTCGGCAAAATACGTGGCACTTGTAAGTCAAAATGCCAACTTTTATTCGCTTTATCAATAACTAGCTTTTCAATACCACCGCCATGTAAATATTGATTTATAAGGTCTTCTGGTATTTGCAACTGTTGGAGCAAAATTTGAAATCGCTCTTGTTGTTCATTTGTTAATGACATAAGCACTCTCCTTCCATTTGCTATTATAAATTGAAACGTACTACAAAGAAAGATTTCTTCCTTCTTCTTTTACAAAATACGTTTACAAAGAAAGAGAAGGTACCTCATTACGAGGTACCTCTTCTTATTTTAAAATATTAGCAATATATGTTTGAAGTTCTTCTACTTTCACTTCTTCAGACTCGCCTGTAGCACGTACTTTCACTTCTACAATACCTTCATCTGCTTTTTTACCAACTGTAACACGAACTGGAAGGCCGAATAAATCTGCATCTGCAAATTTAACACCTGCACGTTCTGCACGATCATCTAGTAATACTTCGTATCCTTGCTCTTGTAATGAGTTATATATATTTTCACCCATTTCACGTTGTGCATCAGATTTCATATTTACTGGAATTACATGCACATGGAACGGTGCAACAGATTTTGGCCAAACTAAACCATTCTCATCATTAAACTGCTCTGCAATTGCTGCCACTGTACGAGATACACCGATACCGTAACAACCCATAATAAGTGGTTTTGTTTTTCCGTTTTCATCTAGGAACGTTGCGTTCATTGCTTCACTATAACGAGTTCCTAATTTGAATACATGACCAACTTCAATTCCACGTGCGAAAAGAATTGTTCCATTTCCATCTGGAGATTGGTCTCCTTCTTGGATGAAGCGTAAATCTGTATATTGACTTACTTTAAAGTCACGTTCTGGATTTACATTTACATAATGGAATCCTTCTTCGTTCGCTCCTGAACATCCGTTGACAATTGATGCTACAGCATGGTCAGCAATAATTTCGATATCCCCTGTAACACCAATCGGTCCTAAAGAACCCACTTCACAGTTTAATAACTCTTTTATTTCTTCATGTGAAGCAAGCTCAACGACTGAAGCTCCGTATACATTCTTCACTTTTACATCATTGACTTCATGATCGCCACGAACAAGTACTACTACTAATTTCGCATCTACTTTAAACACCATAGATTTAATGCATTTTTCCGCTGCGATATTTAAGAATGCAGATACTTCTTCAATAGCTTTTTGATCTGGAGTTGCTACTTTTTCAAGTGCTTTTTCGGCTTCATCACTCTTCGTATACGTAGCAACAACAGGAGCCATTTCAATATTTGCCGCATAATCAGATGTATTAGAATACGCAATTGTATCTTCACCTACATCAGATAACACCATAAATTCGTGTGTATCTTTTCCACCCATTGCTCCAGAATCAGCTATAACTGCACGGAAATTCAAACCACAACGAGCAAAAATATTAGAATACGCTTTGTATAAACCGCTATATACTTCATCCAAACTTTCTTGTGTTGCATGGAAAGAATACGCATCTTTCATTAAAAATTCTCTTCCGCGTAATAAACCGAAACGTGGTCTTTGCTCATCACGGAATTTTGTTTGAATTTGATATAATGTTAATGGTAGTTTTTTGTATGATTTAATTTCATCACGTACAAGATCTGTAATTACTTCCTCATGAGTTGCCCCTAGCGCAAACTCGCGAGCATTACGATCTTTCATACGCATTAATTCTGATCCGTAAGAATACCAACGGCCTGATTCTTGCCATAATTCAGAAGCTTGCATAGCTGGCATTAATAGTTCTACTGCCCCTGCGCGCTCCATTTCTTCACGAACAATACGTTCTACTTTGTGTAACACTTTTAAACCAAATGGTAGAAAACTATAAATACCAGAAGCATTTTGACGCATAAACCCTGCGCGAAGTAATAATTGATGACTCTTAATTTCAGCATCTGCTGGAACTTCACGTAATGTAGGACTGAATACCATACTTTGTTTCATTTATTCGCACCTCTTCATTTTACTCTTACACGCAATAAAACCCCTCACCTCGAGTTAGGTGAGGGATTTTATTCTATGAGCTCTATTTCATTATAACCTTCTTCTTATTTTACAAGAAAAACTTACGGATGTCATTCCATGTTACAACTAACATAAGCAACATTAATAATGCAAACCCAATAAAGTGAACCATTCCTTCTTTTTGACGATCAATTGGTTTTCCTCGTAACGCTTCAATTAAGAAGAAGAACAAACGTCCACCGTCTAAAGCTGGGACTGGTAATAAATTAAATAAACCAAGGTTAATACTTAAAACTGCCGCTAAACTTAGTACACGCGTAAATCCATAATCTACAACTTGATCTGTTAGATTATAAATTCCTACTGGACCTGACAACTCATTAATAGAAAATTGACCCGTTACTAATTTCACAAGAGAATCAAAAATTAGTTTCGTCCATTCGTATGTTTGTTCAAACCCTGATTTAATAGAACCCATCACTGTTTTCTCTACAGGAGAATAAACACCAATTCTACCAACTTCGTCTTTTCCTTCTTTATCAAGCGTTGGTGTTACTTTCACATTAAATTGCTCACTATCACGCTTTACATGTAACGTAATTTCTTTATTTGGGTTTTCACGTACAATCGTTACAACATCTTTCCATGTACTAGTGTTCTTCCCATTGATTGCTTGAATTGTATCGTTTTCTTTTAATCCAGCTTGTTCTGCAGCACTATTCTCCATTACTTTTCCAACCATCGGTTTGTCAACAGGAACTCCTTGTACAAATCCAAGAATCACAAAAATAACAAATGCTAGAATAAAGTTCATTGCAGGACCTGCAAAGATTGTTAGAGCACGTTGGCCCAATTTTTTAGAGCCAAATTGTCTATTGTACGGAGCGATTTGAATTTCTTCTCCCGCAGAAATGATACGAGCTTTTTCATTCACTCGGAATGTTTGCAGCTCTTCCTCGTACTCTTCATAACCCAAAATTGTAAGATTATGCTCTAAATCAGCTTGTTCGACTTCAATGACACGAACATTTGGATATTTTTCATGTCCATCAAAAACTAATTTCACAACTTCGTCTTTTTCATTTAATACAAGTCCAACCTTTTTTCCAGGTTTTAACTCAACTGTGTCCGCATCCTCGCCAGCCATTCTTACATAGCCACCAAGGGGCAGTAATCGAATCGTATACACCGTTTCATTCTTTTCAAATGAGAATATTTTCGGACCAAAACCAATCGCAAACTCGCGGCACAAAATACCTGCTCTTTTTGCGAAATATAGATGCCCTAGCTCATGGAAAAATACGAGTGCACCGAAAATTAATATAAAGGCAATCGCTGTATTCAATTCCATAACCACCTTTGCTAAATTTGTTCCATCACAAACCGTCTTGTGGCTGCGTCAATTTCCTGAATTTCCTCTAAGCTCGGACGTGCAATGACAGTGTGATGGTGCATTGCTTTTTCAATGAGGTCTTCCACTGTTAAGAAACCAATTCTCTTTTGTAAAAAAGCTTCAACAGCTACTTCATTTGCCGCGTTCATTACAGCCGGCATACTTCCACCTGTCTTTCCAGCTTCATACGCAAAACGTAGACAACGGAAACGCTCTTGATTCATTTTCTCAAAATGCAATGTTCCCATTTCCCATAAATTTAACTGTTTCGTGTCTGAAAGAGGTAATCTATCAGGATATGTAAGCGCGTATTGAATCGGTACTCGCATATCAGGTGAGCCAAGCTGTGCCATTACACTACGATCTTCAAATTCAACCATAGAATGAATAATACTTTCTTTATGTAGAACAACATCGATTTGCTCATAAGGGATACCAAAAAGCCAGTGTGCTTCAATTACTTCTAGCCCCTTATTCATCATTGTAGCAGAATCAATTGTAATTTTCGAACCCATTGACCAGTTTGGATGACGAAGTGCATCTTCTACGGTCACTTGATGCAATTCATCTCTCGTTTTATCACGAAAACTTCCGCCTGAAGCAGTTATAATTAAGCGAGAGATTCTTTTTTCATTTTCACCATTCAAGCATTGAAAAATAGCTGAATGTTCACTGTCTACTGGAAGTAACGATACATTATGTTTTCGTGCTGCTTCCATTACAAGATGCCCTGCAGTTACTAACGTTTCTTTATTTGCAATTCCAATTGTTTTTTTCGCCTCAATTGCGCGGAGTGTCGGTAACAACCCTACGCTACCTACAATAGCATTCACTACAATTTCTGTATCTGGGTGCAGCGCTACTTCTAATAAGCCTTCGCTACCATATACTACTTTTGTATTACCAGAAACAGCTTGTAATTTTAAAACATCTTCCTCTCTTTGCACAGAGACAATTTGCGGGGAAAATTCTTGAATTACCTTTACTGCATAATCAACATTTTTCCCTACAGAGAAAGCAACGAGACGGAATTGGTCTGGGTGCGAGCGTAACACATCTAATGTTTGTGTACCGATTGATCCGCTTGCACCTAGTAAACTAATGTTTTTCATGACTCCAACCCCTCGTTCATTTATTAATTGTATTGTAATAAGAAGTATAGAATTGGTAACACAAATAACCAACTATCTGTTCGATCTAAAATACCACCATGTCCAGGTAAAATTGTACCTGAATCCTTTACACCATAATGGCGTTTAAATGCAGATTGCACTAAATCACCAATTTGTCCAAAAATAGAAATGATAATCGTCAGAACGATTAAAACTCCTACATTCGCTTCAACTGGGAAGAACATATTGTAAACAAGTGCAACAACAATTCCACAAACAATACCGCCTAATGAACCTTCAATCGTTTTATTCGGACTAATTTCTGGCCATAATTTTCTTTTTCCAAATGCTTTCCCTATGAAATATGCACCTGAATCAGTTGCCCATATGACAAATAGTGCACAGAACACATATTTGATTCCTAATATTCTCGTTTCATTTAAATATAAGAATCCCATTCCAACATATGTCGTTGCCATAAGTAAAAATGAAGCATTGTCAAAAGTAAATGTATTCTTAGAAAGGACTGTATATGATAAAAGTAATAAAACAATCACAAATGTGATTTCTAATTTACCTAATCCAATCCACGTAAACAGTTCTGATGCACTACTCGGAATTAAAATAATCCACAATAATACTGCAGCTAAAACTGTTGGTACCGAAATAAGCGTAAGCTTGTTCATACGAATTAATTCATATAAACCTATAGAAGCAAGTGCATACACTAAAACTGTAAAAGGCACGCCACCGTAAATTACGATGGGAATGAATAGCGCGGCAGCAATCACTCCAGTAATAATTCTCTGTTTCACTACCAAACCCTCTCTTTCTACACGCCTCCGAATCTGCGCCCTCTATGTTGAAAGTCTGTAATCGCATTTAGTAAATGTTCCTCGGTAAAATCTGGCCAATACACATCTGTAAACCAAAATTCCGAATAAGCAATTTGCCATAACATGAAATTACTAATACGTAGCTCTCCGCTTGTACGGATTAACAACTCTGGATCAGGTAAAGAACTCGTCATTAAGTAAGAAGAAATCTTTTCTTCACTTATTTCTTCCGAACGAATTTTTCCTTCCTCACTATCTTTCATCATATGTTGCACAGCAGAAACGATTTCATCTCGACTTCCATAGTTTAACGCGAAATTAAGAATTAATCCCGTATTCTCTTTCGTATCTTCCATGGCTTTTTCCATCGCTCTGCGCGTATGCGTAGGAAGACGATCTTTTTGCCCTATTACTCGGACTTGTACGTTTTCTTCAATCAACTCTGGTAAAAATGCACCTAAAAATTCTTCTGGAAGCTTCATCAAATAATCAACTTCTTTTTTCGGTCTTTTCCAGTTCTCAGTCGAAAAAGCATAAAGAGTTAATACTTTCACATCAAGTTTACTTGCAAATTTTGTGATTTTCTTCACAACTTGCATACCTTCATGATGACCAGCAATGCGAGGCATGGCTCTTCTCTTTGCCCATCTTCCATTACCATCCATAATAATAGCAATATGTTCTGGGATATATCCTTTTTTCACTTTTTCAATGAGATGATCAAACGATGTGACCTTTTTACTTTTAAAAAAAGGAAACTTTTTAAACATCATTCATACCCTCCAACAAGCAGACGTATGCCTAAAAGTGTAAAAAGACCCCCTTAAGAAGAGGGTCATATTTGCGAAATTATCGCTATTACACTTCCATAATTTCTTTTTCTTTGTTTTTTGCGATTTCGTCAACTTTTGCAATATATTTATCTGTTTCTTTTTGGATATCTTCAGTATATCCTCTTAAATCATCTTCTGTAATGTCGCCAGCTTTTTCAAGCTTCTTAAGGTCATCATTACTGTCACGACGTACGTTACGAACAGCAACTTTTGCTTCCTCAGCATATTTTTTCACAACTTTTACAAGATCGCGACGACGCTCTTCTGTTAATGCAGGGAATGCAATACGAATTACAGTTCCATCATTAGAAGGGTTTAAGCCTAAATCTGCTTTTAAAATTGCTTTTTCAATATCACCGATAGAAGTTTTATCATAAGGTTGAATTACAAGCAAACGTGCTTCTGGAACTGTAATGTTCGCTAATTGCACAACTGGTGTTGGTGCACCATAGTAATCAACTTGTACCTTATCTAATACAGACGAGCTTGCACGACCAGCGCGAACTGTTGCTAATTCACGAGAATAAGCAGCAACTGCTTTTTCCATTTTTTCATTTGAAGACTTCAATACTTGTTGTCCCATAATTTATTTCCCCCTTACAACTGTTCCAATATTTTCGCCTAAAACGGCACGTTTAATGTTACCTTTTTCCATAACCGAGAATACAATTAATGAAATATCATTATCCATACATAAAGAAGAAGCTGTAGAATCCATTACACCTAAACCTGCTTTTAATACATCTAAGTAAGTAAGTGTTTCGTATTTCGTAGCTGTTGGGTCAATAGATGGATCTGCACTATATACGCCATCCACATTATTTTTCGCCATTAAAATAACGTCCGCTTCGATTTCAGCTGCACGTAATGCTGCTGTTGTATCTGTAGAGAAGTATGGGTTACCTGTACCTGCAGCAAAGATAACAACACGTTTTTTCTCTAAGTGACGAATTGCTTTACGACGAATGTAAGGCTCTGCCACTTGACGCATCTCAATTGAAGTTTGTACGCGAGTTTGAATTCCAATATTCTCTAAGCTATCTTGAAGAGCTAATGAATTCATAACTGTTGCTAACATGCCCATGTAATCTGCTCCTGCACGATCCATGCCCATTTCGCTTCCAATTTTCCCACGCCAAATGTTACCGCCACCAACAACAACAGCAACCTCTACATCAAGTTCTGCAATTTCTTTCACTTGTTCCGCAACTGACTTAATAACAGCTGGGTTAATTCCAAATCCTTGCTCGCCAGCTAAAGCTTCTCCGCTCAGCTTTAAAACGACACGATTATATTTCGGTTTACTCATAATGAACCTCCAATTGCTTACATCTTTATTTTAAAAAAGGGAACACAATGTGTTCCCTAATCTGTATTAGTTGTTACCTTTTACTTGGTTCATTACTTCTTCAGCAAAGTTGTCTTCGCGTTTTTCGATACCTTCACCAACAGCGTAGCGAACGAATCCTTTTAATGTTCCGCCTTTAGACTCAACGAATTGACGAACTTTCATGTCAGGATTCTTAACGAATGTTTGGTCAAGTAAGCAAATCTCTTCAAAGAATTTGCCAAGACGGCCTTCTACCATTTTCGCAACGATTTTTTCAGGCTTGCCTTCGTTTAAAGCTTGTTGTGTTAATACTTGACGCTCATGCTCAACTTCTTCAGCTGTTACAGCATCGCGGTCGATGTATTTAGGGTTAACTGCTGCGATGTGCATTGCTACATCTTTAGCAGCTGCTTCGTCAGTAGAACCTTCAAGAACTGTTAATACACCAATACGTCCACCCATGTGTAGGTAAGCGCCGAATGCATCAGCATCAGTTTTTGATACGATTTCGAAACGACGAAGTGTAAGTTTTTCACCAATTTTAGCGATTGCTTCGTTGATGTGCTCTTCTACTGTTTTGCCGCCTTCGATTGTTTGAGCCATAGCTTCTTCAACGTTAGCAGGTTTGTTAGCTAATAAGTGAGCAGCTAATTCTTTAATTAACGCTTGGAAACCTTCGTTTTTCGCAACGAAATCAGTCTCAGAGTTTAATTCTAAGATTAAACCTTCGTTACCGTTTGTTTCGATGAAAGTTAAACCTTCAGCAGCGATGCGGTCTGCTTTTTTAGCAGCTTTCGCAATACCTTTTTCACGTAAGAAGTCAATTGCTTTCTCCATGTCGCCGTTAGTTTCTGTTAAAGCTTTTTTGCAGTCCATCATACCTGCGCCAGTTTTTTCGCGAAGTTCTTTTACCATTTGTGCAGTGATTGCCATATTTTTCATCCTCCTAAAATATGTATTTATACCTTTTATAAAGGTGTTTATACCTTAAAAAAGGTGATAAAAGGCCGAACCCCTTATCACCTTTCCAAATTTGTTACGCAGTAACAGTTTCTTCACCTTGTTTTGTTTCAAGGATCGCGTCTGCCATTTTAGATGTAAGAAGTTTTACAGCACGAATTGCATCATCGTTTGCTGGAATAACGTGATCGATTTCGTCCGGATCACAGTTTGTATCAACGATACCGATGATTGGAATGTGTAATTTGCGTGCTTCAGCAACTGCAATACGCTCTTTACGAGGGTCTACTATGAATAATGCACTTGGAAGACCTTTCATATCTTTAATACCGCCTAAGAATTTCTCAAGACGCTCTAACTCTTTTTTAAGTTGAACAACTTCTTTCTTAGGAAGTACTTCGAAAGTACCATCTTCTTGCATTCTTTCGATATCTTTAAGACGCTTGATACGCTTTTGGATTGTTTGGAAGTTTGTTAAAGTTCCACCTAACCAACGTTGGTTAACGAAGTACATACCAGCACGAGTTGCTTCTTCTTTAATAGCTTCTTGTGCTTGTTTTTTAGTACCTACGAATAAAATGTCTCCACCTTCAGCAGCGATGTCACGCATCGTTCTGTAAGCTTCCTCAACTTTTTTCACAGTTTTTTGTAAGTCGATGATGTAGATACCGTTACGCTCTGTGAAGATGTAACGCTTCATTTTTGGGTTCCAACGACGAGTTTGATGTCCGAAATGAACACCAGCTTCAAGCAATTGTTTCATAGAAATTACTGACATAATTTAGTTCCTCCTAAATGGTTTTTTTGATATCCTCCGTTTACTTCATCTCTAAGCGAAACTACGAACGTAGCACCAACACTTAAATCAGTAAACGTGTGTACTTTGTACTGACACCACTGCTTACTATATCATACTGAAATATTACAATCAAGTCGAAAATGCGAACAATGTAAAACTTTCTTTTTTTCACGCTCAAATCCTAGTATTACCAACCTTCAATTCCTTTAAGCAAGGAATTGAAGGTTAATTAATAGTTTTCTAATGAATGTTGTCATGACGCCTTACGTAAGCAAAATCATTCACTTGAAAAACAAAAAACTCTCCTCAAGCGAGGAGAGTTTTTTTATAAATTAGTTTGTTTTTAATTTAGCAAGTTCCTGTAGAAACTTGTCGTTTAGCACTTTAATGTATGTTCCTTTCATACCTAAAGAGCGAGACTCAATAACACCAGCACTTTCTAATTTACGTAGTGCATTTACGATTACCGAACGAGTAATTCCTACGCGATCAGCAATTTTACTTGCAACAAGTAAACCTTCTGTTCCATTTAATTCTTCGAAGATATGCTCGATTGCTTCTAACTCACTGTAAGATAATGAGCTAATCGCCATTTGAACAACAGCTTTACTACGTGCTTCCTCTTCGATTTCTTCTGCTTTTTCACGTAAGATTTCCATACCTACAACAGTTGAGCTGTATTCAGCAAGAATTAAATCATCGTCTAAGAACTCTTGACCAAGACGAGCTAACACTAGTGTACCTAGACGCTCACCGCCACCAACGATTGGTACGATTGTAGTTAAACCTTGACCGAATAATTCTCTATTTTCTACTGGGAATGCTGTGTAGTCACTATCCACACCTAAATTTGAAGATGTTTCTGTAACATTGAATAAACTTTGCGTATACTCTTCTGGGAATTGACGCTCTGCAAGCATGTGCTTCATACGTTCGTTTTCGATTTGTTGGTGAATCGCATATCCTAATAATTTACCGCGACGACTTACAACGAACACGTTCGCTTCAATTACTTCACACATTGTGTCAGACATCTCTCTAAAGTTTACAGGCTTTCCTGCTGCGCTCTGTAATAACGCATTTAATTTTCTCGTTTTTGCTAATAATTCCATTTCAAAATTTCCTCCTACATGTTACTTACATATTTTTTCATCACTTGGAAACTAGGGCGAGTCACCTGATGACACTATTACAAAATAAACTGGCTCACATCTTTATTTTTAGCTATTGTCGCTAATTTTTCCTCAACATATTGAGGTGTTATCGTTATTTTCTCTAACGTAATTTCAGATGCCTCAAACGATAAATCTTCAAGGAGCTTCTCCATAACAGTATGAAGTCTTCTCGCTCCAATATTATCTGTATCCTGATTAACTTGATAAGCAATCTCAGCAATCTTACGAATAGCTTCGTCTGAAAATTCAATTTCTATACCTTCAGTCGCTAATAACGCCGTGTACTGTTTAATTAGCGCATTGTCAGGCTCGATTAATATTTTAACAAAATCATCCGCCGATAATTTTGTTAATTCTACTCGAATCGGAAATCTCCCTTGCAATTCCGGAATTAAATCCGACGGTTTAGACATATGGAACGCTCCAGCTGCAACAAATAAAATATAATCCGTTTTTACTGATCCATATTTCGTTGCTACATTCGACCCTTCTACAATCGGTAAAATGTCACGTTGCACACCTTCACGCGATACATCTACGCTATTCGACTGCTTACCAGCAATTTTGTCAATTTCATCGATAAAAATAATCCCGAGCTGTTCAGCACGATAAACAGCCTCTTGTGTAACTTCATCCATATCAATTAAGCGCTGTGCCTCTTCATTTGTCAAGAGTTTTCTTGCTTCTTTTACAGAAAGTTTACGTTTTTTCGTTTTTTTCGGCATGATACTTCCTAGTGCATCTTGGAAATTCATTCCCATTTGCTCCATGCCAGTTCCTTGCAACATATCAAACATAGAAGACTGTTGTTCCGTCACTTCGATCGATATCACTTCATCTTCAAGAAGGCCTGCCGCAAGCTTTCTTTCCACATCTTGACGTTTCTTTTCGATTTCATCATCTTCCTGTGCATCAGATGTTTGGTTTGAATTTTGATTACCACCAAAAAGCATTTCTAATGGATTTTTAAATCCAGATTGTTTCTCCGGACTCGGCACTAAAATTTCAACAAGACGTTGATTCGCTTGCTCTTCTGCTTTATCTTGAACTTTAACTACCATTTCCTCTTTCACAATACGAACAGACGTTTCAACAAGGTCGCGGACCATCGACTCTACATCTCGACCCACATATCCAACTTCTGTAAATTTCGTCGCTTCAACCTTAATAAAAGGTGCTCCAACGAGTTTCGCCATTCGCCGTGCTACCTCTGTTTTACCAACACCTGTCGGTCCAATCATTAAAATGTTTTTAGGTGCAATTTCATCACGTAAATTTTCAACTAATTTACTGCGACGGTATCGATTTCGTAGAGCTACAGCAACCGCTTTCTTTGCATCTTTTTGACCGATGATGTATTGATCTAATTTTTCCACAATTTGACGCGGAGTAAAATGTAAATGCATATAAAATGCCTCCCTTACGATTCTACAATTCTTCAACAATTATGTTGTGGTTCGTATAAACACAAATATCGCCTGCAATTTCTAAACTGGCCTTCGCAATTTGTTTCGCTGTTAAATGTTCACTTGCATGTTGCTTTAAAGCACGACCAGCAGCAAGTGCATAATGTCCGCCTGAACCAATTGCTAAAATACCATCATCTGGTTCAATCACTTCTCCTGTACCTGAAACAAGGAGCATCGTTGTTTTATCCATGACAATGAGCATTGCTTCTAGCTGACGTAGCATTTTATCACCACGCCATTGTTTCGCCATCTCAACTGCAGCGCGCTGCAAGTTGCCATTATACTCTTCTAATTTTCCTTCAAACATTTCAAAAAGAGTAAATGCATCAGCAACTGATCCTGCAAAACCAGCTAAAACTTTCCCTTGGAAAAGTTTGCGAACTTTGCGAGCTGTATGTTTCATTACAACAGCATTCCCCATCGTTACCTGACCATCTCCAGCCATTGCACATTCTCCATTATGATGAACTGCAAATATCGTTGTAGCGTGGAAATTTCCCATAGAAAAAACTCCTTTATATGTTTTTATAGCCTTAAAAGCAATTTATGCCCGCGGGTGATGCTTCATGTACACAGAACGCAATCTTTCTTTAGAGACATGCGTATAAATTTGTGTGGTTGACAAATTCTCATGACCTAATAGCTCCTGCACAGTACGTAAATCCGCTCCTTCATCCAACATATGTGTAGCAAATGTATGCCTTAACATATGGGGACTTATTCGCATTGTAAGTGAAGCTTTCTTAATGAGTTCGTTCAAAACATAACGTACACCCTGATCTGTTAACGGCTTACCTTTCGCATTTAAAAATACCATATGAGATTGTTCTTCAGTCTTTTGAGCTAACTGTTTTCTCCCGTTCTCTATATAAGTAATTAAAGCATCTTGTGCATAGCTTCCGAACGGAATATATCTTTGTTTTTTCCCTTTTCCCATCACTAAAATTGTTCCCACTGCAAAGTCAATGTCGGTAAGTTGCAAATTAACGCATTCGCTTACACGAATCCCAGTTGCATACATCAACTCTAATAAAGCTTGATTCCTTTGACCTAATGGTGCCCCTGTATCAGAAACTTCAAACAATTCCTCTAACTCTTCAGCATATAAAAACTTTGGGATTGACAATTCTTTCTTGGGAAGTGACGCAAGTGCAAACGGATTATCTTTTTGATAACCTTCACGCATCAAAAAACGATATAAACTTCGTAAGCTTGATACTTTCCTTGCGACAGATTTACGGGCTAACTTCTGATCGTGCAACGTCGTCAAGTATAAACGAACATCCGCGTATGTAACATCTAAAAAAGAGGATATGCCTTCTCGCTCCATAAATTGCACAAAATGTTCTAAATCATTTTGATAACTTGCAATTGTATATTTTGAATAATTTCTTTCAATTTGTAAATATCCAACGAATAATTGTAACAATTTCTTCACATTCACATCCATATAATTCACCTCAATAAAGGCTACTAAATCGTATCACAACTTAGTAGCCTTTGCAAGAAATTTAATTAAATATTTACAAAATTTTGAATTGTTTCCAAAGCGCGTGTAGCATATGCTTCATTTCGCTCTTGTTTCTTTTTAATTTTCTTCTCTAACGGTGTAAATAAACCGAAGTTTGCATTCATTGGCTGGAAGTTTTTCGCATTTGTCGCAGTAATATAATTCGCCATACTTCCCATTGCAGTTACAGGTGGTAATACAACTGGCTCTTCACCTTGTACAAGTCGAGCAGCGTTAATACCCGCTAATAATCCTGATGCTGCTGATTCAACATAACCCTCTACACCAGTCATTTGACCAGCGAAGAATAAATCATCACGTTGTTTATATTGATATGTTGGACGAAGCAAATTAGGCGAATTAATAAACGTATTACGATGCATTACACCATAACGTACAATCTCTGCGTTTTCTAGTCCTGGAATTAGCTGTAACACTTCTTTTTGTGGCCCCCACTTTAAATGTGTTTGGAAGCCTACAATATTGTATAATGTTCCTGCTGCATCATCTTGACGTAACTGAACAACCGCGTACGGTGTTTTCCCTGTTTTCGGATCTTCTAACCCAACAGGCTTCATCGGTCCAAATACTAACGTCTGTCTCCCTCTACTTGCCATAACTTCTACTGGCATACAACCTTCAAAGAAAATTTCTTTTTCAAATTCTTTTAAAGGCACTGTCTCAGCAGCAATTAAAGCCTCATAAAAACGATCAAACTCTTCTTCTGTCATTGGACAGTTTAAATATGCCGCTTCACCTTTATCATAACGGGATTTTAAATATACTTTATTCATGTCAATGCTGTCTTTCTCAACGATCGGCGCTGCAGCATCATAGAAATAAAAATAATCTTCACCTGTTAATTTTTTTAATTGTGCAGAAAGATCCGGAGACGTAAGTGGACCTGTCGCAATAACAGTTGGTCCCTCTGGAATTTCAGTGATTTCCTCATTCATTACAGTTACGTTCGGATGATTTTTCACATATTCAGTCACTTTCGCCGCGAATTCATGACGGTCTACAGCTAAAGCACCTCCTGCTGGTACAGAGCACTCATCAGCTGCACGAATAATGACAGAATCCATTAGACGCATTTCTTCTTTAATAACACCAACAGCATTTGTTAATGTGTTTGCACGAAGTGAGTTACTACATACTAATTCAGCAAATTTATCTGTATGATGAGCTGGTGTTTGCCTTACTGGTCTCATTTCATATAATTTTACTTGGACACCACGCTTTGCAATTTGGTAAGCTGCTTCGCTTCCTGCAAGACCTGCGCCAATGACGTTTACTACTTGTGTTGTCATATATATCACCTTTCCTTTTCTTCCCGAAAAAAATGTGAGCAGTTACGCTCACATTTGTTGTTCTTCTTCATAATCACACGAAATACATTGTACTTGCACGCCTTTTTTTAACTTTTTCTCTACGAGCATACCTTCACACTTCGGACATTTACGACCAATCGGCTTATCCCAAGATACAAAGTCACATTCTGGATACGTACCGCATCCGTAGAAAAGGCGTTTCTTTTTATTACTACGTCGTTCAATAATTTGCCCTTTATCACACTTCGGACAAGTAACACCGATTTCTTTTACAATCGGTTTTGTATTACGACATTCCGGGAAATTTGAACAAGCCATAAACTTCCCATATTTACCCATTTTAAAAACCATCGGGTGACTACATAATTCACAGTCTTCCCCAGCTGGTTCATCTTTAATTTCCACTTCACGCATTTCTTTTTCCGCTTTTTCTAAACGCGGTTCAAATCCTACGTAGAAATCATCAACAATTTTCACCCAATTTGCATTTCCTTCTTCTACTTCATCAAGGCTTTGCTCCATATTGGCAGTAAATTCAATGTTAATAATTTCTGGGAAAAACTCTAAAATAAGTTCGATTACTATTCCACCAAGCTCAGTCGGAACGAAGCGTTTATTATCTAAAGCAACGTATCCTCGTTTTTGGATTGTTTCAAGTGTCGGTACATAAGTAGACGGTCTCCCAATTCCAAGCTCTTCAAGTGTTCTTACTAGACGAGCCTCTGTATAACGCGGCGGAGGCTGTGTGTAATGTTGCTTTGGTTCTATATCTTTTGAAAATACAGTTTCACCTACTTCTAACGGTGGCAACATCTTATCCTTTTCTTCCGCACCATCATCTTTCGACTCTACGTACACTTTCATAAATCCTGGGAACTTTACAACTGATCCACTTGCACGGAACTGAACATTGTTATTAATGAGTTTCGCTGTAACAGTATCCATTATAGCAGATGCCATTTGACTTGCAACAAATCGCTCCCAAATCAGTTTATACAAACGGAGTTGATCACGACTTAAGAAACTTTTTAGTTCCTCTGGCTTTCTCATTACCGAAGTAGGACGAATCGCCTCATGCGCATCTTGTGCTTTCGACTTTTTCGTTTCTTTCCTCTTCTCTGTTCCTATGTATTCCGCACCAAACGCCTCAGTAATGTAATCACGAGCCTCTGTTTGAGCTGTTTCTGAGATACGTGTTGAATCAGTTCTCATATACGTAATAAGACCTACAGTCCCTTGTTTTCCAAGATCTATCCCTTCATACAGCTGCTGTGCAAGCATCATTGTTTTCTTTGCTCGCATATTTAACTTACGCGCTGCCTCTTGTTGCAAGGAAGATGTTGTAAACGGTAATGCAGGGTTACGCTTTCGCTCTTTTCGCGTTACATTTTCAACCGAAAACGCATTGTCTTTCATCTTTTCGATTATTTCGTTCACTTGTGCTTCGTTCGTTAATTGAACTTTTTCACCATCTACACCGTAAAAGCTTGCTTCAAATGTGTCTTTCCCTTTCACAAATTCTGTTTTAATTGTCCAGAATTCTTCAGGTTCAAAACTTTGAATTTCTTTTTCACGTTCGATGATTAAACGAACTGCTACAGATTGTACGCGTCCTGCACTTAATCCTTTTTTTACTTTCTTCCATAATAAAGGACTAATATTGTAACCAACAAGACGATCGAGTATACGCCTTGCCTGTTGTGCATCTACTAAATCCATATTAATTGCACGAGGATATTTAAATGATTCTTTTATTGCATCTTTTGTAATCTCATTAAATACAACTCGGCAATCTGATTCAACGTCCACATTTAACGTATTTGCTAAATGCCAAGCAATTGCTTCTCCTTCACGATCCGGATCGGCCGCGAGATAGACTTTCTTTGCTTTTTTTGCCGCTGATTTTAAATCTTTTAAAACGGGACCCTTACCACGAATGGTAATATACTTCGGGGTGAAGTTATTCTTTACTTCTATCCCCATTTGGCTTTTAGGTAAATCGCGGACATGTCCCATGGACGCGACGACTTTGTATTTTTTCCCTAAATATTTTTCAATGGTCTTCGCCTTAGAAGGCGACTCCACGATTACGAGGTAATCTGACATGCTAGTGCCTCCTTAAGAGGTGGATTCAAGTCTTCATCAATCTTATTGATTTCTCTTGTTTTTGTCAATCAAGAATGAATATACCATACAGCGACAATCTACCATTTGTCAATAATTGTTTAATAAAAACATAAAAATATATGGTTAATTTAAAATTTCTTCAAGGATATCCTCCGCATTTCTTACTAGCTTTGCGCCTTGTTGAATTAGATGATTCGTTCCCGCTGCACTCTCTATAAATATAGGTCCAGGAAGCGCAAACACCTCTCTATTTTGTTCTAGCGCAAGGTCTGCAGTAATAAGGGATCCACTTCTCGTTTTTGCTTCTACAACTAAAACACCTTTACTTATACCGCTAATAATTCGATTTCTTTTGGGGAAATACCATTTTTTCGGCACATAATGAGGCGGATACTCTGTCAATAACAATATATAATCTTTCCACATGTCATACAAACCTCTATTCTCCTTTGGATACATATAAGATAATCCGTGTCCTAATATTGCAATGGTCGGGCAATGCTGCCTTACTGTAATTTCATGAGCAATTGTATCTATCCCTCTTGCAAACCCACTAACAATAAGCCATTCTTTTTCAAGCAAAGGGTGTAAGATAAACCTCATACTCTCCTTTCCATATAAAGACGGTTCTCTCGTTCCAACAATTGCTAATTTATTTACTTTATTTAGAAAATCTCTTTCTCCTTTTCCGTATAAAACAAAAGGGGGATCTTGTATTTCTCGCAGTAATTGTGGATAGTCCTTATCCCATATTGTTATATAAAATATTCTCTTTTTTTCTAACTGGGATACATATTGTTGGAGATTTGAAATTTGAAGAAAATTTACTAGTTCTAAAGATTTTTCCGAGGATATTCCAGCGTGATATTCAAATTGTTTCGGACTAAAATTGTATATTCCCTTCAGTTCTGGATCAAGATATAGTAGTCTCTCCATCGCCTTCCAATGATCCGCCAACATGTAATGAAGGTGCAATAAACGTTCTCTTTTCATCCAAATTCTCCTTACCCATAATTTTTATTATGTAAACAAAAAATGTGTAAAAAGACACCCTCTAATAAGAAGGTGCCTTTCAAAAAGATTAGTAGTTTTTACAAGTCTCAAATAATCCCTTTTCTTTTAAAACAGAGATTAATGTTTCACCCATAACAGCTGGTGTTTCCGCTACTTTAATACCACAAGCTTCCATTGTTTTAATCTTTTCAGCAGCAGTTCCTTTGCCGCCAGAAATGATCGCCCCAGCATGACCCATACGTTTGCCTTCAGGCGCTGTTTGACCACCAATGAAGCCTACAACTGGTTTTGTCATATTAGCTTGTACCCATTCTGCTGCTTCTTCTTCTGCCGTACCGCCGATTTCACCAATCATAATTACAGCATGCGTTTCTTCATCTTCATTAAATGCTTTTAACGCATCAATAAAGTCCGTACCGTTAACAGGGTCTCCCCCGATACCTACAGCAGTAGATTGGCCAATACCTTCTTGCGTTAACTGATGTACAGCTTCATACGTTAATGTACCAGAGCGAGATACGATACCAACATGACCTTTTTTGTGAATATATCCTGGCATAATACCAATTTTACATTCGTCAGGTGTAATGACACCAGGGCAGTTTGGTCCAAGTAAACGTGTATGTTTACCCGCCATATATCTCTTTACGTTTACCATATCTAATACAGGGATTCCTTCAGTAATACATACTACTAAATCAACCTTTGCATCAACTGCTTCCATAATTGCATCAGCCGCAAAAGCGGGTGGAACGTATACAACTGAAGCGTTTGCGCCTGTTGCTTTCACAGCATCTTCTACTGTATCAAATACTGGTACGCCTTCAATATCAGTGCCACCTTTACCTGGTGTTACACCACCTACAATTTTCGTACCGTATTCAATCATTTGCTTTGTATGGAATAATCCTTGAGAACCTGTAATACCTTGAACAATAACTTTTGTATCTTTATTAACTAATACGCTCATTTTTCTCCCCCGCTTTCTATTAGCCCACTAGTGAAACAATTTTTTGTGCACCGTCTGCCATAGATTCTGCTGCAACAATATTTAAACCAGACTCATTTAAAATTTTCTTTCCTAGCTCTACGTTTGTACCTTCAAGACGTACAACTAAAGGCAACTCAAGACCTACCTGCTTCGTCGCTTCAATAACACCTTCTGCGATAACATCACACTTCATAATGCCACCAAAAATGTTAACGAAGATACCTTTTACATTTTTGTCAGAAAGGATAATTTTGAATGCTTCTGTAACTTTTTCAGCTGTTGCGCCGCCACCAACATCTAAGAAGTTAGCCGGGTCACCATGGTAATGTTTAATGATATCCATTGTAGCCATTGCTAAACCTGCACCATTAACCATACAACCGATATTTCCATCTAAAGGAATGTAGTTTAAGTCATATTTAGAAGCTTCAATTTCTTTTGAATCTTCTTCTTCAAGATCACGAAGTTCTAAAATATCTTTATTGCGATATAACGCATTAGAATCAAAGTTTAATTTTGCATCTAACGCCATAACTTTACCGTCACCTGTTGTAACAAGTGGATTAATCTCAGCGATAGAGCAATCTTTTTCGATAAACGCACTGTATAAGCCCATCATAAACTTCACAGCTTGTCCTACAAGTTCTTTTGGAATATTGATGTTAAACGCGATTCTACGCGCTTGGAAACCTTGTAAACCTACTGCTGGATCAATATATTCTTTAAAGATTTTTTCAGGCGTTTTTTCTGCTACTTCTTCAATTTCTGTTCCACCTTCTTCAGATGCCATTAAAACAACTTGAGAAGTTGCACGATCTAATACAAGACCTACATAATATTCTTTTTTAATATCGCAACCTTCTTCGATAAGTAAGCGTTTTACTTCCTTACCTTCAGGACCTGTTTGATGCGTCACAAGTGTAGTTCCTAAAATGCTTTCTGCATATGTACGAACTTCTTCTAAATTTTTCGCAACTTTTACACCGCCAGCTTTGCCGCGTCCACCAGCGTGAATTTGCGCTTTAACTACACATACTTCCGTTCCTAATTCTTTCGCTGCTTCTACAGCTTCTTCTACTGTAAATGCAACCTTCCCGTTCGGAACGCTAACCCCATAGCTTCTAAGGACTGCCTTACCTTGGTACTCATGGATATTCATGGTCCCATCCTCCCCTGTTTTCCTGTTTTACTCGAAAAGTTTTTTAATGTTTAAAAAACATTACATTGCCATTGTATAAGATGATTGGCACGCTGTCTACAATAAAGTGTCAGAAAACTGAAATCGCTTTATTCTTTTTCGAAAATAATAATGTTTATATACCAAAATAAAAAATAAGCTGTGAATATACAGCTTATTTTTGAATCATATCTTTAATTGGCGCGAATGATTTTCGATGTTCCTCTAATACTCCATGCGCTTCAATCGCTTCTAAATGTTGTTTCGTCCCATATCCCATATGTTGTTCAAATCCATATGCAGGATACTTTCCTCCTAACTCTTTCATCATGCGATCTCTCGTCACTTTCGCAATAATAGATGCAGCTGAAATAGAGACACTTTTCGCATCACCTTTAATGATTGATGTTTGCGGAATTGATGTAGGAAGCTTCATCGCATCGATTAATAAATATTCTGGTGTACACGATAAATTAGCAACGGCATCTAACATCGCTTGCTTCGTCGCTTGATAAATATTTATTTCATCAATAACTTGTGGTGATATAATTCCAACTCCAATCGCAATTGCATGCTCTTTAATTTCATCATAAAAACGCTCACGTTTCGCTTCACTTAATTTTTTCGAGTCATTTAATCCTGGAATATAAAAATCTTCCGGAAGAACGACAGCCGCCGTCACAACCGGTCCTGCTAACGGCCCACGACCCACTTCATCAATACCAGCAATGTATGTGAGCCCTTTTTCACGTAACTCATTTTCGTACTTTGACATTTCTAGAAATTTTTCTCTTTCTTTTTGCGCTAACTCTTTTTGTTTATACCACTTCAAAATTAGTTTTTGAACACCTTTTCGCTCATCGTTCACTAACATTTGAAAACGCTCGTCTTCTTCATTCATAATTTCTTGCAGCAAACATTCAGCTTCTTGAATAGTCATTTTTTGCATCTATTTACACTCCTTTTAAACGTAACCAAAAAGAAAAGACGTACAAACGCACGTCTTATACTTCTTCTACTTTTTCCACATCTTCTACCTGCTCTGCAAACTCTTCTGGTGTTTCAAACGTCATTTTTCCAAATCTTCCACCACGAAGCTCACGAAGTATAAGCTCAGATGTTTTATCATAATCAATCATTCCGCCGCCCATTAAGCAACCTCTGTTTTTTCCAATCGCATCAAATAACTCCACAATTTCTTCTGGAATGTCATTTAAATTATATCGCTCTTTTAAACGTTCTGGATAATGTTTTTCCATAAAACGTAACGCATAAATAGCTACATCCTGTAAATTTAATATAGAATCTTTAATTGCACCAGTCGTCGCTAAACGAAGACCAACTAATTCATCTTCAAATTTAGGCCACAAAATACCTGGTGTATCTAATAATTCCATTTCTTTCCCAACTTTAATCCACTGCTGGGCCGTTGTCACACCAGGACGATCTCCTGTTTTTGCTATATTTTTCTTCGCTAATTTATTAATCAGTGTAGATTTACCAACGTTTGGAATACCTACAATTAAAGCACGAATTGCTCTTGGTCTAATACCTTTAGCAACCATTTTATCGAATTTTTCTTTGACAAGAACTTTACAAGCTGCTGCAATTTCTTTCATACCTTGTCCAGCTTGCGCATTAATTGAAATTGCCTTTTGACCTCTTTCATCAAAATATGCAATCCACTGCTTTGTAAGACGATCATCCGCCATATCCGCTTTATTTAAAACAACAAGCCTTGGTTTATGTGTAATAATTTCATCAATCATTGGATTACGAGAAGATAAAGGTAATCGAGCATCTACAAGCTCAATTACAACATCAATTAACTTTAATTTTTCTGTTACTTGGCGTCTAGCCTTTGCCATATGTCCTGGGAACCATTGAATTACCATGTTGCCACCTTCTTTTTCTTTTATTTCACAATACGTGCATCTTTTAACGGCCAATATAGCATATTTGCTTTACCTATCATTTGGTCCATTGAAATTGTACCAATCGAACGGCTATCTTTACTAAAACGACGATTATCGCCTAAAACAAATAATTGACCTTCTGGAACAGTTTTCTTTCCTGTCATTTCTTCAAGAGTAAAATCATATGTAAGCGGTCCGTCAGCAAGTTGTTTTTTCTGCTTATCTAAATACGGCTCCTCATAAGGTTTCCCGTTAACATATAGTTTATCATTACGGTATTCGATTTCGTCGCCTGGCAGGCCAATAATACGCTTAATATAATCTTTTTCTTCCGTCGCTCGGAATACAATAATATCAAAGCGTTTCGGATCACCTATGTGATAGCCAATTTTATTAACAATCATTCGATCACGGTCATGTAAAGTCGGCGACATCGATACACCGTCTACGAGAATTGGGGCAAAGAAAAACTGTCTAATTACGCCCGCTAATACAACAGCAATCAAAATTGCTTTGATCCATTCCCAAAGTGAGCTCTTCTCTTTCTTCATGCTTTCCCCTCCACTGTTATGTAAGCTGCTCGTATTATACCAAAATTTCATATAGATTGGAAAAAGGGAGCTTGTGTATTTACAAGCTCCCATACATGTCTTATCGAATTTCTTTAATACGTGCTTTTTTACCGCGAAGGTTACGTAAGTAGTATAACTTAGCACGACGTACTTTACCACGGCGAAGTACTTCGATGTTCGCGATTCTTGGCGTGTGAACTGGGAATGTACGCTCAACACCTACACCGTAAGAAATCTTACGAACTGTGAATGTTTCACTGATTCCGCCACCACGACGTTTAATTACAACACCTTCGAAAAGCTGAATTCTTTCACGAGTTCCCTCAACTACTTTTACGTGTACACGTAAAGTGTCTCCAGGACGGAATGAAGGAAGGTCAGTTTTCAATTGGCCTTTTGTGATTTCTGTGATTAATTGTTGCATATTAAATTCTCTCCTTTAAACAGATGCTCTTATAAAGTCTTATTAAATTACAGCGGAACATCGTTAATACGGCTACTGATTTCAGTAGCACAAATGTTATAATAGCATATTGCTAGGACTGTTGCAATAGAAAATATATCAAGCCCTTATCGGTCTTCTTTAATCTGTTCCATCCATTTCTCTTCTTGCTTAGATAATTCTCGTTCTTCCAGTAAATCCGGTCTACGTGTGTACGTACGACGTAGTGACTCTTTATGGCGCCATTCATCAATGTTTTTATGATTTCCTGACATTAGTACATCCGGTACCTTCATACCACGAAAATCAGCAGGACGTGTATAATGTGGGTGTTCTAACAAACCTGTGCTAAAAGAGTCTTCCACTTGTGACGCTTGATTCCCAAGCACTCCTGGCAAAAGACGTACAACACTGTCAGTGACTACCATAGAAGCCAATTCTCCACCCGTTAATACGTAATCCCCAATAGAAATCTCGTCTGTTACAAGATGCTCACGAATTCGTTCATCGTATCCTTCATAATGGCCACATACAAAAATAACATGCTCTTCTCCAGCAAGCTCTTCTGCCTTCTTCTGCGTGAAACGCTCTCCTTGTGGACACATTAAGACGATTCTCGGCTTACGGTCTGTTTCCTTCGTTAACTCTTCTACTGCGTCAAAGATAGGCTGTGGGGTTAATACCATACCAGCGCCCCCACCATACGGATAATCATCTACACTATTATGCTTACTAGTTGTATACTCACGAAAATTGACAACACGAAGCTCTACCGCTTCTTTTTCTTGTGCTTTCTTTAAAATTGAAGACCCAAATACACCCGTAAACATATCTGGAAACAATGTTAAAATGTCAATTTTCATTATAGTAGCCCTTCCATTACATGAATGGTTACTAATTTATTTTCAATGTTAACTTGAAGTACAACGTCATCAATATAAGGAATTAACAAATCTTGACCCTTTGGACGTTTAATCACCCAAACGTCATTCGCACCAGGAGATAGAATCTCTTTGATTGTCCCTAACGCTTCTCCTTCTTCCGTTACAACGTTGCAACCAATAATTTCATGGTAGTAGTATTCGCCTTCAGCTAGTTCGCCTAACTGCTCTTCTGGCACTTTTATTAAAGAACCTTTTAACTTCTCTACTTCATCTACATTGTTGTATCCTTCAAGTGTTAATAAATCAAATGTCTTATGTTGACGATGAGAAGTTACCTTCACTGTAAGATAGTCTGTACCTTTCTCATCCCATATGTATAACGTGTTCCCTACTTTATATCGCTCTTCTGGAAAATCAGTACGAGAAATAACACGAATTTCTCCTTTTACGCCATGAGTATTTACAATTTTCCCTACATTAAACCACTTTGTCATAAATAGTATGTCACCCCTGGTTTCTATATAAATTAAGCATTTCCATTTTATATATGGAACATGCAATTTCTCTTTAAATGTTAAAAAAGGGAGAGGAAATAACTCCTCGCCCTTTTTACGTTTATTGAATTTCCAGTGTGACGTTCTCATCATTATGATGTCCCACTGAATACAAGAGCATTCTAATCGCTTTCGCAACTTTCCCTTGCTTTCCAATGACTTTTCCAACATCCTCAGGATGTACAGTTAATCGATACTTTATTTCTCCGTTGCAAAGTTCCTGTGTAACTTTTACATCTCCAGGATGATCCACAAGAGGTTTAACAATTGTCTCGACTAACATTTTCATTGTCATTGCCTCAATTACTTACCTTGTTTAGATAAGTGGAATTTCTCCATGATACCTTGGTTAGAGAAAAGGTTACGAACTGTATCAGATGGTTTAGCACCATTTCCTAACCATTTTAATGCTGCTTCTTCGTTGATCTTAACTTCCGCTGGTTGAGCAACCGGATTGTAAGTACCGATTTCCTCAATGAAACGTCCGTCACGAGGAGAACGAGAATCTGCAACAACTACACGATAGAAAGGAGTTTTTTTAGCTCCCATACGTTTTAAACGAATTTTAACTGCCATTTATAAAGCACCTCCGAATTTATTTCACACAGATAATTATATTAGCAAAAAGACTATTGCTTTGTAAAGTATTTTTTCTTAACAGAGCCATCTTTTTTCCTTACATGAATGGAAACTTCAATCCACCTAGTCCTTTTTTCTTACCTTTTTGCATTCCCGTCATCGTCTTCATCATTTTTTTCATATCATCAAATTGCTTGATTAGACGATTGATTTCTTGTACCGTTGTACCGCTACCTTTGGCAATGCGCTTTTTACGACTAGCATTGATTATTTCCGGTTGTTCTCGTTCTACTTTAGTCATAGAACGAATAATTGCCTCAATATGCCCAATTTGTTTTTCATCAACTTGTGCATTTTTCAGCCCTTTAATTTTATTTGCACCAGGAAGCATTCCTAACAATTCGTCAAGTGGTCCAAGTTGACGCACTTGTCCAAGTTGTTCTAGGAAATCGTCAAGCGTAAACGAAAGCGTACGCATTTTTTGCTCAAGTTCTTTTGCTTTCTCTTCATCAACTGTAGCTTGCGCTTTTTCAATTAATGTTAAGACGTCGCCCATCCCTAAAATACGGGATGCCATACGTTCTGGATGGAACGCTTCAATTGCATCTAGTTTTTCACCCATACCAGCAAATTTAATTGGTGTATTTGTTACAGCCTTAATAGATAATGCCGCACCACCGCGCGTATCACCATCTAATTTCGTTAGTACAACACCTGTTAATCCTAACTGTTCATGGAAACTTTGTGCTACATTTACCGCGTCTTGTCCTGTCATCGCATCGACAACAAGGAAAATTTCATCCGGCTTCGCAACTTCTTTGACTTTCGCTAATTCACCCATTAGTTCTTCATCAATATGCAGGCGACCCGCTGTATCGATTAAAACGTAATCGTGATGATCTTCTTTTGCTTTCGCAATCGCTTGTTTCGCAATTTCAACCGGACTTACTTGATCTCCTAAAGAGAAAACAGGCATGTCCAATTGCTTCCCTAATGTTTCAAGCTGTTTAATCGCTGCTGGACGGTAAATATCCGCTGCAACAAGCATCGGTTTACGATTATGCTTTTTACGAAGCAAATTTGCAAGCTTACCTGTCGTCGTTGTTTTACCCGCACCTTGCAGACCAACCATCATTATAACAGTAGGTGGCTTATTAGCAACAGCAATTTTGCTTTGCTCTCCGCCCATAAGTTCTGTAAGTTCTTCCTGTACGATTTTAATTACTTGTTGTCCAGGTGTCAAACTTTTCATTACATCTTGTCCGACAGCACGCTCAGACACACGCTTTATAAAATCTTTTACTACTTTAAAGTTAACATCCGCTTCTAAAAGAGCTAGACGAACTTCTCTCATCATTTCTTTTACATCGGCTTCAGAAACTTTTCCTTTGCCGCGGATTTTTTGCATTGTCTGTTGAAGTCGGTCGGCTAATCCTTCAAATGCCATATTGCCGCCCTCCTAATCTAATTTTTCGATAGCTTCAACAACTTGTTTCATTTCTTCATTCACATGCTCTTCTTCGCTGAGTAGCTGTTTTAGCTTTGCAACAAGTCGCTGTCGCTCTTGAAACTTTTGAAGTAATACTAATTTATCTTCATATTCTTCAAGCATCGCTTCAGTCCGTTTAATGTTATCATACACGGCTTGGCGACTTACATCAAATTCTTCCGCAATTTCACCAAGAGATAAATCATCTAGATAATAAAGCGACATATAACTTCTTTGTTTTTGCGTTAACAACGATTGATAAAAATCAAATAAATAGTTCATTCTCGTTGTTTTCTCGAGCATGTTGGATCATCCTTTGTTAAGTGATTTCCCTTTACATGACTTAGTTTACATGGAGTATAAAAGAGTGTCAAGTTTTTTTCTTAACATCACATATTTTTATAAAAAAAGAAGCGGAAATACCACTTCTTTCACTTACACTTCTTCTGTTTCTACTACGTTCGCAAACAAACCATAAACATATTGTTCTGGATCAAACTGTTGCAGATCATCCATTTGCTCTCCTAGCCCAACAAATTTCACCGGAACATCCATTTCGTTACGAATCGCTAAGACGATACCACCTTTAGCAGTTCCATCTAACTTCGTTAAAACAATACCAGTAACATTCGTTGCTTCACGGAATGTTTTCGCTTGGCTTAAACCATTTTGCCCTGTTGTTGCATCAATAACAAGTAATACTTCATGAGGAGCCCCTGGTACTTCACGCTCAATTACACGCTTCACTTTCTCTAACTCATTCATTAAGTTTACTTTATTTTGTAAGCGTCCCGCTGTATCACATAGCAATACATCCACTTTACGGGCCTTTGCCGCTTGTACAGCATCATACATAACAGCCGCTGGATCAGATCCTGATCCTTGCTTAATTACTTCTACACCAACACGATCGCCCCATACTTCTAATTGCTCAATCGCCCCAGCACGGAATGTATCTCCTGCCGCCAATAGGACAGACTTACCTTCTGATTTAAATTTATGTGCAAGCTTACCAATCGTCGTCGTTTTCCCCACACCATTCACACCAACAAATAAAACTACTGTTAATTGATCCTCTTGTATATTAACTTCATTACTAAAATCGCTGTCACCTTTGTAAATGCCCACTAGCTTTTCAGAAATAACAGCCTGTACTTCTTTCGGATCTTGAATGTTACGACGTTGCACTTCTTCTTTCAACTGATCAATTAATTCCATCACTGTCGAAACTCCGACATCCGCACTAATTAAAATTTCTTCTAATTCTTCAAAGAAATCTTCGTCTATTTTGCGGTAACGGTACACTAAGTCATTTACTTTATCAGCAAATGAATTTCTCGTTTTTTCTAATCCTTGTTTAAACTTCTCTGTTACCGTATCCGTTTGTTTTGAAATTTTTTCTTTTAATTTTTTTAAAAAGCTCATACTTCCCATCCTTCCTATCTACTTGCAACAAGTTCTTCGCCATCATCTAAACGAACAGAAACAAGCTTCGACACCCCTGATTCTTGCATTGTTACACCGTACAATACATCAGACTCTTCCATTGTACCTTTTCGGTGTGTAATTACAATAAACTGCGTTTCATCACTAAATTTCTTTAAATACTGCGCAAAACGAGCAACGTTTGCCTCATCAAGAGCTGCTTCCACTTCATCTAGAACACAGAATGGAACTGGGCGTACTTTTAAAATACCAAATAAGAGCGCAATTGCCGTTAAAGCACGCTCTCCCCCTGAAAGTAAACCTAAATTTTGTAGTTTCTTTCCTGGTGGTTGCGCTACAATATCAATACCCGTATTTAGTAAATCTTCTGGGTTTGTCATTACTAAATCCGCTCTACCGCCCCCGAATAATTCAGAGAATACAGATTGAAACTCTGTTCGAATCCCTTCGAACGTAGTAGAAAAGCGTTTTTTCATCTCTTCATCCATTTCCGTAATAAGTTGATGCAATGTCGATTTTGCTTCTTCTAGGTCATCTCTTTGCTCTAATAAGAATGTATGGCGCTCTGCTACACGTTCATACTCATCAATTGCCCCTAAATTTACTGCGCCTAACTCTTCAATGGATAGTTTAATTAGTTTCACCTTTTTACGTGCATCTTCTGCAGGCATCATCATTGTATACTTAAGTTTTGCTGCTTCAAATGAAATAGTATATGTTTCACGTAAATGTTGCAATCTATTTTCCAGCTCTACATCAAGTCGGTTAATTTTCACTTCTTGATCTTTCAGCATCTCAAGAATATATTTATGTTTACCTATTGTTTCTTTCACACCGCGCTCTAAATGCTCGACTCTTTCTTGCAATGATACGCGTTGTTCACGACGAGAACGAATTAACTCCGAAGTTTGATTACGATCATACGCTTTCTTCTCAATCATATTCGTAATTTGTTCTTCGCCACTTGAATTAGATGTCATCTCTTGCTTTAAGAACGCTAAATCTTCTTTCGTTTTTACAAGCGTCGCATCAGTCTCTTCTTTTTCCTTCGTCAATCGTTCGACTTTTTCTTTTTGATTAGACAAACGTTGTTGTTGTTCAGCAGCTTGTACTTTTAGCTCCGTCATTTCCTTCTGAACTTTTTCTTTTGAAGAATATTGTTCACTTTTTTGTTTCGTTAAAACGACGATTTTGCTATCTAATTCCCCAATCTCAGCTTGAAGAGTCGCTAAAATCTTTTCTAACTCTTCTTTGCGCCCTTGCATTTTTACTTGATCTTGTAAAAATCCTTCAATCTCTAAATCGTAAATCGATAAACGATCATTAATACGATGTTCATCTAATTCTAAACGATTAATTTCTTCTCTTAGCTTCTGTTCATCTACACGTTCGGTCTCTACACCTTGGCGTAGCTCTCGTATTTGTACTTCTTTTTCTTGAATCTCTTGCTTTACTGCTTTAACAAAGTTTTCTAGCTTCGTTGTTTTTTCTTCCATGTCAGTTAGTTTCTTAGTCCACTCTTCCAGTTCACGTTGACGTCCCAATAAAGAGGATTTCGCCTGTTTTACAGCTCCACCCGTCATAGAACCACCCGGGTTCACTACGTCACCTTCGAGTGTTACAATACGATAGCGGTATTGCAGTTGTTTCGCTAACTCATTTGCTCCGCGTAAATCTTTCGCAACAACAACTGTACCTAATAAACTTGAAACTACATTCTCATATTTATTATTGTACTGCACAAGTTCTGTCGCTACACCGACAAACGATGGATGCTGATTCACAATGCGTAATTGATCAAATGATAGCGATCGGCTTTTAATAACAGCTTGAGGTAAAAACGTTGCACGGCCATGTTTATTTTGCTTTAAAAATGCAATTGCATTACGAGCATGCTCTTCTGTTTGTACTACGATATGTTGCATCGCTGCCCCAAGGGCGATTTCCATTGCGATTTCATATTCTTTCGGCACAGTCAGAAGTTCTGCAACAGCTCCCTCAATACCTTGTAGTCTATTTTCTCTAGCCTTTAATACTTCACGTACCCCTTGATAGAAGCCAGAGTAGTCCTCTTGCATCTCTTCTAACATTTCTTTCCGAGAGCGCGCCTGTTGCACAAATTGATACGCTTGATACAGTTTCGTTTCATTTTCACTATACTGTGACTTACATTTCCCAAGTGCCGTTTCTGTCTTCTGTATGTTAGAAATAATGCCAGCTATTTTCTCTCTCGCTTGCTCATAACTGTCTACAAGTTTCGCCTTTTTTGCTGTAATTTCCACACGCATCTGTACATACTTTTCATTTTCTTCATCAAGTCGTTCGTTTTTAGAGTTTTGCTGTTTTGATTGTTCTTCAATCATAGATAATTCATTACGAAGACTTGCTTGTTGATTTAAAAGTTCAATATAGTCACCTTTTAAATTCTCAATTTGTTCCTCTAAATTCTCAGCAAAAGTCGCAAGTAATTGCTCGTTATCATGCAATTTCTTCTCCAATTCTTTTACTTGATTCACAAATTGCATTAAAGCTTCTGTACTTGTTTCAATTTCGCCATCATAACTTGTAGTTTTCTCTGTTAACTCAACAATTAGCTTTTCAAGCTGCGCACAATGTGTCGTTGCATTTTGCTTTCTTTCCTTTAACAGCTCGCGTTGCCCTTCTAGTTTTTCTAGTTCTTTACTAGACAGAAGTAGAACTTCTTGTAAGGAATTTACAGATTCATCAACGGCTTGTAATTGCCCGCGTAATTCCTCAAGCTCTTCTTCACTTTTTTGTAAGTTCGCCGACATTTTAGCTTCTTCATCTTTATTATGCCCAAATTGATTTCGAAGCGCTTCCCACTTTTCATGTAATTCTTCAATTTCATGTACAATAAGCGCAGCTTCTACTTTCTCTAATTCTTCTTTTTTCTCAAGATAATCTTTCGCAATAGAAGCTTGTCTTTCTAGTGGTTCTACTTGACTACTTAATTCGTGAATAATATCTTGTACACGATTTAAGTTTTCTTGTGTTTCCGCCAATTTCCCTTCAGCTTTCTTTTTACGAAGTTTGTATTTCAGCACACCCGCAGCTTCTTCAAATACACCACGACGTTCTTCTGATTTACTACTCAAAATCTCTTCGACTTTCCCCTGGCTAATAATCGAAAAAGCTTCCCTTCCCATACCAGAGTCCATAAATAAATCAATAATATCTTTTAATCTACAAGATTGTTTATTAATATAAAAATCACTATCACCCGAACGAGATACACGACGCGTTACACACACCTCGTTATACTCAATCGGTAAGCGTTGGTCTTCATTATTTAAAGTTAATGTAACTTCAGCAACATTAACCGCTCTTCTCGTATCACTGCCGGCAAAAATAATATCCTCCATCTTTGCACCGCGTAATGACTTTGCAGATTGTTCACCAAGTACCCAGCGAATTGCATCAGTAATATTACTTTTCCCGCTCCCGTTAGGTCCTACTACAGAAGTTACACCTGGAACAAAATCGACAGATACACGCTCAGCAAAAGACTTAAATCCTGCTATTTCTAATCTTTTTAAAAACACGAAAGGCCTTCCTCCTATTCTCCGTTGTTGTAAACGTTGTCTGTACGAAAACAAACTACTATACGGATTTCCCACTCCTTTTATTTATAAATAAAAGGAAAGTTTCATTCTATGCATAAGGAATCCCCCTCATTCAAAGGGGGATTCCTCATGATTGTTCTTTTAATTTTTTCAATGCTTCTGCAGCAGCTTGTTGCTCTGCCTCTTTTTTTGACTTACCACTTCCAAGACCTAATGCCTCATTATTTAAAGTTACACGGGACACAAATTCTCGGTTGTGGGCCGGTCCTTTTTCTTGCAAAATTTGATACTCAATATTGCCACTACCATCACGCTGAATCAATTCTTGCAATTGACTCTTATAATCCATCACATGAGAAAAAGCACCTTCATTAATTTTTGGATATACAACTTCTTTTAAGTATCCCCAAACTGTTTCTAGCCCTTGATCAAGATAAAGGGCACCAATAAACGCTTCAAAGACATCCGCTAATAAAGCTGGTCGTTCACGTCCACCCGTCATTTCCTCACCTTTCCCTAATAAAACAAGGCTACCAAATGACATTTCGTTTGCAAAACGAACAAGAGATGGCTCACATACAATAGCTGCACGTAGTTTTGTTAACTCTCCTTCGCTCATTGTCGGATATTTTTGAAACAGATACTGTGATACAGTGAGTTCCAATACAGCATCGCCAAGAAACTCAAGACGCTCATTGTCCTCATGCGGTTTTTTTCGATGCTCATTCACATACGATGAATGCGTAAATGCTTGAATCAATAATTTTTCATCTGTAAACGTAATACCTATCTTTTCTTGAAATACTTTAAAAGCTTCACGATATTTTGCTTCGTATTTTTTTTCTTTATGTTTTCGGTACGGCATAGGTCCCTCCAGATATAAGCCGAGAAGCCCCGTTAAAAAACGGGACTTCACTTAAGCATTATAGATGACTCTCTATGTAAGTCACAGCATCGCCAACAGTAGCAATCTTTTCAGCATCTTCATCAGAAATTTCCATTTCAAATTCATCTTCTAATTGCATTACAAGTTCTACTACATCTAGGGAGTCTGCGCCTAAATCTTCTTTGAAGCTTGCAGCTGGTACTACTTCAGTTTCTTCTACTCCTAAACGATCAACGACAATTTTGGTTACACGCTCTAAAACATCTGCCATTCTATTCACCTCCCCTCAAATATTATATAAAATATTGTCCAAAAAAACTAGGTGAAATCGATTCTTTTATTACATTACCATACCGCCATCAACATTTAACGTTTGACCTGTAACATATTTACTTTGATCAGAAGCAAAAAACGTTACAGTATTTGCGATATCTTGTGCTTCTCCAAACTGAGCTGCAGGAATTAATTTTAACATTTCGGCTTTTATATTTTCATCTAATACATCCGTCATATCAGTCGCAATAAACCCTGGAGCAATTGCATTTACAGTAATATTTCGGCTCGCTAATTCTTTTGCTGATGTTTTTGTTAATCCAATTACACCAGCTTTAGCAGCAACATAATTTGCTTGTCCTGGGTTTCCTGTTACACCAACAACAGAAGCGATATTAATAATACGTCCATGACGTTGACGCATCATATAGCGCGATACTGCTTTCGTACATAAGAAAACACCTTTTAAGTTTGTATTAATAACTGTATCCCATTCTTCTTCTTTCATACGCATTAATAAATTATCTTTTGTTACACCAGCGTTATTTACAAGAATATCAACTTGTCCAAACGTATCTACAGTTTGTTTCACCATTGCAGTAACATCATCAGCATTTGCAACATCTGCTCTTACTGCAATGGCATCTGGACCTAATTTCTTTATTTCATCAACTACTTCATTCGCCTTTTGCTCATTACCAGCATAATTTACTACAACATTTGCCCCTTGTTTCGCTAAATCAATAGCAATCGCACGACCAATCCCACGTGAAGCACCAGTTACTAATGCTACTTTCCCTTTTAACATCAGCTTTCTCCTCTCAAATTTGAAATGGTATCTTTTAATGTCTCTTCATCATATACCGCATATGCTTTCACTGAAGAATCAATCGACTTCATAAGACCAGCAAGTACTTTTCCAGGTCCGATTTCAATAAATGTATCTACCCCTTGATTCACCATATACTCAATAGATGGGTACCATAATACAGGCGAATAGAGCTGTTCAATTAGCTTTGCTTGAATATCTGTACCACTCGTAATAACATCTGCCGTAACATTTGCAATAACAGGAATATTCGTGTCTTGAATTGTAATTTCATTTAAAACACTTTGGAATTTCTCAGCAGCTGGTTTCATAAGCGAGGAATGAAACGGTCCACTTACTTTGAGCGGAATTGCTCTTTTAGCACCATTTTCTTTCGCTCTTTGAGAAGCAAGTTCTACTCCTTGCTTTGTTCCAGAAATAACAATTTGCTTCGTACTATTCATATTAGCAATTTGTACTGCATATCCTTCACTTGTTACTTCTGCTGTAACTCGTTTCAGCATATCCGGATCCGCACCTAAAATAGCTGCCATTGCACCTTCCCCGCCTGGAACAGCTTCTTCCATATATTCCCCGCGTTTCCTTACAGCATATACAGCGTCTTCGAATGTTAATGCACCAGCAGCTACAAGAGCGCTATATTCACCTAAACTATGTCCTGCGACAAAATCAGGTGTAATATCATACTCCTTCAAAGCTGTTAAAATTGCAAAGCTCGTTGTTAATAGTGCCGGCTGCGCATTTGTCGTTAATGTTAAATTTTCTTGCGGTCCTTCAAAAATCACTTCTGAAAGAGAATCATGCAAAACCTCATCCGCTTTTGCAAACACTTTCGCAACCTCTTTATTATTCTCCGCTAACTGTCTACCCATTCCAACTGCCTGTGAACCTTGGCCCGGAAAAAGAAATGCTATTTTTCCCATTTCAAATCCTCCTCTTATTGAAGCGGCTCCTTCTCCATTACACTTGAAATTGTAGGAATTACTTCTTTCGCTACCATTTCTCTCGTTTGACGGATCGCACTAAATATCGATTGGTCATTAGAAGAACCGTGAGCCTTAATGACAGGAGCTTTCAATCCAAACAACGCCGCTCCTCCATACTCCGAATAATCCATTTTATCTTTCAATACCATAAGTTTTGGTTTTAATACCGCTGCTGCTAATTTGCTCGTAAACGAACTCATTAATTGTTCTTTTAACATAGAGAATAACGCAAGTGCTGTTCCTTCTAATGATTTTAGCGCTACATTACCCGTAAAACCATCACATACAACAACGTCTGCTACACCTTGCAATAAATCTCTTGATTCAACGTTTCCAACGAAATTAATTGGTGCATCCTTGAGCATAGCAAAGACTTGTTTTGAAAGCTCGTTTCCTTTACCATCCTCTGTTCCAACGTTTAAAAGTCCAACGCGTGGATTTTCAATTCCTCTTACCTTCTCTGCGTAAACAGAGCCCATTACTGCATATTGATATAAATGAATTGGTTTTGCATCAACGTTGGCTCCAACATCTAACATAACAAAACCTTCTCCATCAACAGTTGGCATTGTAGGCGATAAAGCTGGTCGTTCAATTCCTTCCATACGACCAACAACAAACAATCCAGCTGCCATCAAAGCTCCTGTACTACCTGCTGATATACAAGCATCCGCTACGCCGTCTTTTACTTGCTGCGCCGCTAGTACCATTGAAGCTTGTTTTTTTCGACGAACCGCTCTTACTGGTTCGTCTGTCGATTCGATTTTTTCGTCCGTATGAAGTATAGTAATTCGCTCTTCACTCGTTAAATATTGACGAATCCCCTCTTCTTTCCCTACTAACGTAATATGTAAATCTGAGTATTCCTTAATAGCTTTCATTGCTCCTAATACTACAGCCTTTGGTGCATGATCGCCGCCCATTGCATCTATTGCGATTTTCATAAGTTGTTACCTTCCTCACTATAATTACTAGATCGATACATTTCAAAAGTGCCTGTAAAGACAAGTTCTTCTCCAACAAAGCTACGCACTTTGACAACCGTCCGTCCTTTATCATTCTCTACATCTTCAACACGTACTTTTGCAACAACACGCTCTCCTAATTTTACAGGACGAATATATCGAATGGTGGACTTTGCAGTTAAAGCTAATTCTTCATCAATAACCGCAACAGCTAGTGAGTTTGCTTGTGCAAACAAATGATGCCCACGAGCAATTTGATTTCTTTTAAATACATGTTCCACCTTTACTTCAAAGATAGAAATCGCATGTCTATCTAATTCTATATCAATAATTTCTCCGACAACCTCTTCTAACGGTAAAGATTTCACATCTTCTTCATGTTGTTTTGTAGCCACATGCTTAATTCGTTCTCTTAATTCAGGAATAGATAATTCCATACGATCAAGACGAACAGTTTGTATGCTCACTTGAAATTTTTCCGCTAAATCTTCATCCGTTATAAAAGGATTCGTTTCTATTGTTTGTTGTAATAATTCTTGTCTTTCTTTTTTACTTCTTCTTTTTTTCATACCGCACCATCCATTTTTATGACTAGGTACTAAAAGTAGTATATAATCATTAAAAGTAGAATGCAACAAAAACTTTTGCAGACTACTTTTAATCGAGCTTCTCTCCCTGGAACACACCTGTCCCATCAAGATAAGTACGCAGCGAAGCATACTGATCATTATGCCAAAACGCTTCTGAATCAACTAGTATCGCTGCATCTTGTCTTGCCGTTTCTAACGCCCGATAATCATGTACCATATCAGCAACCTTAAATTCTGGTAGACCACTTTGCTTACTTCCAAAGAAATCCCCAGGACCTCGTAACTCTAAATCTTTTTCTGACAATACAAATCCATCATTTGTTTCAGTCATAATGCGCATTCTTTCTTTTCCTGTTTCTGATTTCGGGTCCGCAATTAATAAACAATATGATTGTTCACTACCACGCCCAACACGCCCCCTCAGCTGATGGAGCTGCGATAAACCGAAACGTTCCGCGTCATAAATAACCATAACAGTCGCATTTGGTACATTCACGCCTACTTCAACAACTGTTGTCGACACAAGAATTTGCACTTTATTTTCACTAAACTGTCCCATTATCTCTTCTTTTTCTTGAGATGATAGTCTCCCATGCATTAATCCAACTTGGCATTTCCCTTGATAATGATGAGTCAGCATACTATGTAAGTCGATAGCATTTTGTACATCAAGCTTCTCAGACTCTTCAATAAGAGGGCAAATAACATATGCCTGTCTTCCTTTTTTTATCTCTTTCTCCACAAAGCCGAGGACACGATCTAACATATCATGTTTTGCCCAGTACGTTTCGATTACCTTTCTACCAGCTGGCATTTCGTCAATAATAGAAACGTCCATCTCTCCAAATGCAGTGATAGCTAACGTACGCGGGATTGGGGTCGCCGTCATAAACAATACATCTGGACTTTCACCTTTCTCACGTAAAATCCGGCGCTGCCCCACACCAAATCGATGCTGTTCATCGGTAATAACGAGACCTAACCTATGAAATATAACTTCGTCTTGAATTAAAGCGTGCGTTCCAACAAGGATGTCTACTTCTCCCTGTTCTAATCTCGACAAAATTTCTCGACGTCTCGCACCTTTAACAGAACTTGTTAGCAATTCAACCTTCATACCGAAATGTGAAAACGTCTCCGCGAGCGACTGATAATGTTGCTCGGCTAAAATTTCTGTAGGAACCATCAAAGCACCTTGATAATGAGCCAATTTCGCCGCATAAAGAGCAATCGCAGCCACAACTGTTTTCCCAGAACCTACATCCCCTTGCAATAATCGATTCATTCGGTACGGAGATATCATATCTTTCATTATTTCATCTACAACCCGGCGTTGTGCGCCAGTTAATGGAAACGGAAGCGCATCAGTAAACTCTTGCAATTCTACTAATGAAATTTCCTTTTTCGTCCCTTTCGAGTTTTCCCTTTCCATTTTCCGTAATGTTTGCATTTTCAACTGAAACAAGAAAAACTCCTCATATACAAAACGGCGACGCGCTTGCTTTAAGTCTTCCTGTCCCACTGGAAAATGTAACCCTCTGAGCGCTTCATAGCGTGATAATAATTTATATCGACTTAACAAACCATCTGGTAACACTTCGACTATAGAATCTCCATACTCCTTAAATGCTTGTGCAACAAACCGGCGCATCTGTTTTACTGTCAGTTTTCCTTTCACTGAATATACAGGTTCTACTTCTTGTTGTCGTACAACCGGTCCGAAATTCAGTTCTGATACAGCAATTGTTTGGCGATGCTGATCCCATTTACCAGTAATCGTTACCGTTTCATCTAAATTTAACTTTTGTTTATAGTATGGTCTATTAAAACATACAGCTGTAATTAAATAACGACCGACGAGAACACGAACTGTAAGACGTGACTTCTTCTTCCCATAATATTGCAGTAAAGGAGCACTATGAACTTTCCCCTCAACCGTTACACGCTCGTCATGCTTTACTTCAGCAAGATCTTTCATCGCATAGTCTTCATAGCGGTACGGAAAATGTTCTAATAGATGAGAAACTGTATAAATTCCCATCTCGTGTAACAACTCAGATGTTTCTCCTCCGATTCCCTTTACATCCGTAACAGGAACTTGTACAACTTCATTCAAGATTCTCACGCTCCGTCACATTATTTTCTTTGATTCATTCTATTGATTATCCATTAATATCATTGACATCTGTAATCGCTCTCTTTCACCTTATATATTCTATCATAGGCATTCTAAGAGAAACTACTCTAATCCCTCTATATAAAGTGAAACTATAATCATTGGGGGTTTACGGGCAGTTATTCTCCCACTTAACTTCTTTGCTCCAGCCGAATATAGGGGGTGGAAGTTTTACTGCCCACAAATAGCGGGATAAAACAAAGTTGTACAATACGTAAGAAAAGAGCCTCACTATTAGCAGCAAGGCTCTTTTCTATCATCAATATGCTAGCCTTTTGAATAAAAACTAGTAATAAACTTCATATCACTATTCCTTATCCATTAGCAAGTAAGTAACCCATTTATTTTCAAATCGAATCTTTTCTTATTCTACAGAGAAGATGAAAGAATACACCGGTTGGTTCCCTGCATGTACTTCTACTTCTGCATCTTCAAAGTTCTCTTCTACAAACGCAACTAATTTAGCCACTTCTTCATCTGTTGCATCTTCACCTTGTAGAATCGTTACGATTTCAGAATCCTCATCAATTAGCGCTTCTAGTAATTGCTTTGCAGCTCCTACTTTCTCAGCATTTGTAGATACAATTTTTCCATCTGCAATACACATGAAATCATCTTTTTGAATCGCTACACCGTCAATTTCCGTATCACGAACAGCATACGTAATCTGACCTGTTTTCACATGAGCTAAAGCTTCTTTCATGTTTTCTTCATTCTCTTCTAGCGTTCCAACTGGATTAAATGCTAACATTGCAGCCATACCTTGAGGAACTGTTTTTGAACGAATAACAATAACTTCTTGTTCTACAACTGACGCTGCTTGTTCTGCTGCCATCACAATATTCCCGTTATTTGGTAAGATGATGATTTTTTCAGCATTCGCCTCTTCAATCGCCTTCACAATATCCTCCGTACTCGGATTCATCGTTTGGCCACCTTCGATAACTTTCGTTGCACCAATGCTCTCAAATAGAGTTTTAATACCCGATCCCATAGCTACAGTTACAATACCATACGGTTGTTTCTCTATTGGCTGATTCGTTTGTTCAGGTACCATGGTAGGTTCATCTAATAAAGCAGTATGCTGTTCACGCATATTTTCTACTTTGATCTTAATTAGACTACCGTAACGTTGTCCATAGTTCATAGGATCTCCAGGATGTTCCGCATGAATATGAACCTTTACAACCTCATCATCCGATACAACAAGTAGTGAATCTCCGTACACACTAATATCTTCACGGAATTTTTGTTCAGAGAAATTATGTTCCTTCATTTTTTCAGGCTCTAATTTCACCATGAATTCCGTACAATATCCATACTTAATATCTTCTGTACTCAATTGGCTTTGTACACTACGGTGATGTTCTGCACGTACCATGTCATTCATAGATGATTGGGCAGGCATATTAGAAGAAATCGTTTCTCCTTTTAAGTCAGCTAAAAACCCTTCATATACAACAACAAGACCTTTACCACCGCTATCTACAACGCCAACTTGTTTTAATACAGGTAATAAATCTGGCGTACGATTTAACGATGCGTTCGCTTCTTTTACAACGTCTTCCATAAACAAAACAAAGTCGCGCTGTTTTTTCGCAACTGTCACTGCATATTTACCCGTTTCTCTTGCAACCGTTAAAATCGTTCCTTCAATTGGTTTCATAACCGCTTTGTAAGCTGCCTCTACTCCAGCTTCTAAAGCTGCAGCAAAATCAACTGTCGTTAATTCTTCTTTTTGTTCAATGGATTTAGAGAAACCACGGAATAACTGAGATAAAATAACCCCAGAGTTACCACGAGCTCCCATTAATAATCCTTTGGCTAAACTTACACCAACTTTACCAGCATGCTGTGAAGGATTTGCTTTCACTTCACGCGCGCCTGAAGTCATTGATAAGTTCATGTTTGTACCGGTATCGCCATCTGGAACTGGGAATACGTTTAATGCATCAACAAGCTGAACATTATTTGTTAAATTATTGGCTCCTTGAATGATCATTTGTGATAAACGTTTTCCATCAATTTTTTGAATTGACACAGATTTTCCTCCTTAATGCACATTACAAGTTTATTACTTTAACTCCTTGTACGTAGATGTTTACAGAATCTACTGCTAGTCCTACAGTTTGATCTAATGTATATTTCACTTTAGTCTGCACGTTATGTGCTACTTCTGAAATTTTCGTACCATAGCTCACAATAATATACATATCAATATGTACTTCATCTTCATTTTTACGAACAATAACGCCTCTAGTGAAGTTTTCTTTTCGTAAAATTTCTGTTAATCCATCTTTTAACTGATTTTTTGATGCCATGCCTACGATACCGTAGCAATCTACTGCGGCACCTCCAGCAATTGTTGCAATTACATCTGTACTAATATCAATTTGACCGTACTTCGTTTTAATTTCAATTGACATCTCGTTTCCCCCTTCATAAATGGTGAAAGTGAGCTAGACTACTTTAGTTACTATCATATAATCTTTTTAAAGAAAATTCCATCGTTCTTTCTTTTTCACTCTCATATTTTATGTTTTAAATTACATTTTTTTATGATGAGCAAAATAGTCCATTGTTATTATACAACATGTACCACTATAATATGTCAAGCAATTTTTCTTGATTTCACCTTTTCTTCATTGACATATAGTGTCAAGTATTTTTTCTTGATTTCTTTTTCCTACGGTGTTGCATTCTCTTTTTAGTTGTGTTAAATTATAGTAGTGTTTTTAGCATCGCATAAAAGGCTAACATTGAAAAATTACGTATGTTACGGTAGTTAAGGGAGGGAAATATAAATGGCTCGTGTTTGTGCTATCACTGGAAGAAAAGCTCGTTCTGGTAACTCTCGTTCTCACGCAATGAACGCTACAAAACGTAAATGGGGCGCTAACCTTCAAAAAGTTCGCGTACGCATCGACGGAAAAGTTCAACGTGTTTACGTTTCTGCTAGAGCATTAAAATCTGGCAAAATCGAACGTGTTTAATAATAAAAAAAAGAGCCGCTAGGCTCTTTTTTTATTATACCATTGGAAAAAGCACCGGTAATAGGTGCTTTTTTTAGTCTTTTTTGAAGGTATTTAACATCGCACGAACAATTCCACCAAGAAATTTAGGTAACTTAATTGTATAAAATCTCATGGTTTCCCTCCTAATCCCCATTACTCCACTTGTTCACTATATGATGCAAGGAGCAAAATTGTTTCTTCAATCAGTGCTTCTTATCATCATTAATATGCCAGAAGTAAATGAAAAATTACCTTTTTCCTCAATGAGTTCATTACTAATACAAAGTGTCGATCCCCACTCTATTGTTTTATTAGTAAGAGGGTACTTAAAACCGTGAAGTGTAATACCTTCTACCCTTTCAGTAACTGGTACAAATGATACGTATGGAAAATGTTCGTTTCCTTCAATTATATACATACCAAACTTTTTCACCATTATTTCATTTTTATTGTCCACAATACACATTTCTATGTTTACTTCTAATCCCTTTAAAAGCATCTGAATATTTGCTAAACCATGATCAAGTCTTCCACCAGTAGCACCAAAAATACGAATTAACTTTGGTTTCTGTTCTAAAGCCCAGCTAATTGCAATTTCTAAATCTGTTTGATCTTTTTCTCGCGGGACAATATGTAATTCATTTGTTTGCTGCCTCATCCATGCTAATTCCTCATCAGTAACTGAATCATAATCCCCAAACGCAACAGCCGGAGTGATCCCTCTTTTCAACAAACGGTACACTCCTCTATCAACGGCCGCCCAAACTACTTCTTCATTTTCATACCGAGAAAAATCTGCGCAGTATTCTGCAGGTCCTCCCGCTAAAATATGAATAATCATTTTTCCTTCCCCTTCTATTGTAAAAAGGCAATCTGCCATTCGGTAGATTGCCTTTCTCCTTATTTGTCACTCTAACATGTATAAATAGTGAAGTCTTAATGAACTAGAAGCTTCACTAGGATAAAGGTTCGTTCTTTATCCGCGAATTACACGAATTGCTTCACCGCGGTCTTTTTGATTGTATACTGCTGATCCCGCTACAAGAACATTCGCTCCTGCTTCAATACAAAGTCTTGCCGTTTCAGCGTTGACACCACCATCAACCTCAATTTCCACTTCTAGATTTCGCTCTTTAACCATTTCTGCAACTTGTTTGATTTTCGGTAATACAGAATGAATAAACTTCTGTCCGCCAAATCCAGGGTTTACTGTCATAAGTAATACCATGTCTATATCTTCTAATACATGCTCAATCGTTGAAACTGGAGTATGCGGATTTAATACAACCCCTGCTTTAATGTCATGAGATTTAATTAACTGAATTGTACGATGTAAATGAGGACACGCTTCTACGTGAACAGTAATAATATCCGCTCCCGCTTTTGCGAAAGTTGGGATATAGTTATCAGGATTTTCAATCATTAAATGTACATCTAGCGGTAATGATGTAATCGGACGGATTGCTTCTACAATTAATGGTCCAATCGTAATATTTGGTACGAAATGCCCATCCATTACATCGACGTGAATGTAGTCAGCTCCGCCTTTTTCTACATCTTTAATCTCTTCCCCTAATCTTGAAAAATCTGCTGATAAAATCGATGGTGCAATTTTAATCATGACTAATACCTCGGCTTTCTCTCTCTAATTTCTTCTACGAATTGTTTGTAATTCTTATAACGATATTCGGTAATCTTTCCTTCTTCAACCGCAGCTTTCACCGCACATTTCGGTTCAGCAAGGTGTGTACACCCTCTAAATTTACAGTATTGGCTCGCTTCTTTCAACTCTGGAAAACAATATGTAAGATCTTCTACCTCTATATCTATGAAATCAAGCGAACTAAAACCAGGTGTATCCGCAACAAGTCCGCTTCCAACTGTAATTAATTCTACGTGTCTTGTCGTATGCTTTCCACGTCCTAAATGTGAAGAAATATCATTAGTTTTCAATTCTAAATCTGGACGTAATACATTTAGCATTGAAGATTTCCCAACACCAGATTGGCCTGCAACGACGGAAATACAACCTTCTAAGAATGGTTTCAGAATATCAATACTTTCCGATGTATTTATAGAAGTAAACAACACATCATAACCCATTTCACGATAATCATTTGCATAAGATTCAACAGTTTCTCTCATTTTTTCATCTACTAAATCCATCTTACTAATACAAATAATTGGTTTGATGTTATGATATTCAATTAATACTAAAAATCGATCTAACAGTCCTGGATTAAAATCTGGTTCTACCGCTGAGAAAACAAGAATAGCTTGATCAACATTAGCAATAGGAGGTCTAACAAGTTCATTTTTCCGATCAAATACTTCTAACACATAACCCTCACTCGGATTATCCGCTTGAAAAACAACTTGGTCTCCTACAAGTGGCGTAATTTTATTCTTTCTAAATACACCACGCCCACGACATTGTGTAATCCCTTCCTCATTCTGCACATAATAAAACCCACTTAGAGCTTTTACAATTTTTCCTTCTGGCATATAATTCTCCTTTATTTTGTATAAAATGAAACTGCAATTAAATATGAATAGACTAGCGTTCTTTAAACAATTATTTCAAAGCCCACCAAATATATATCCAGGTTCATATATTTAATCTACCATCAAATTTGAAATATTATTTACAACAGTATCACTTTTACAGCTTTTTGAATCATATATTTTTGCCTGTTATACAGTCCACGATGTAGACAGCATAACAGGCAAGAGTAATAAATTCCATCTTCTATATAAGGACGATGGAATTCACTATTATTGAGCTGGATATGGTACTTCCTTGTCCATAATCGTTACTCCATCTCGGACAATTTTATAGTGTCCCTTTGCACCTTCTTGAATTACAAATTCTAAAGAAATAATCGCTGACTCAGTAATTGTTCTCGTTTCAACTGGTTTATCCATTTTTTGCTGCATATCTTCTTTATAAATTTCTATTGTTTGCGGCTTTTTCTCACCTGTTGCAGAAGCTTCATATGGGATAGAAATGTTATCCACTTTTACCGTTTTCGTCACTTTAGGCTTCGGACCATCGGAGATAACAATCGATACTTTATCTCCTTCTTTTAAAGGTGTCCCAGGCTTTGGTAACTGTGAAATAACAAGACCTTTATCAACCGTATCTGAATACTCTCTTTTTATATCAGAAACAAGCTTTCTTTCATTTAAATAACCTTTTACACTATTTTCAGTCCATCCTGAAAAGTCACCTGGTCTTATTTGATAAGGTCCTTTACTTACCCAAATTTTCAGTTCTTGTTCTGCCTCTATAACCATTTGATCAGGCGTTGGTATTTGCTCTACAATTTCACCTTTCGGCTTATCATTTTCAATATAATTTATTGTAACTTGTTTATATTTTTCTTCTAACTCAGCTCTTATACTCTCGAAATCTTTTCCTGTCAAATCACGCATCTTGCTTTTCTTTTTCCCACCTGATTGATAGATAGTAATTTTAGAGTTTTCTTTCACTACTCTTCCTGCTATAGGATCTGTTTTTATCACTTTTCCGGCTTCAACATCATCTGTATATACAAGATTAGGTTCAGTAACTTCAAAACCTTTTTCAACTAATGTATTTACAGCTGTCGTATATTTCATACCAGCCACATCAGGAACCTTCACATCTTTCGGAATAAAGAAGCCTGGAATAACAGTAAGTGCTAAGGTTATCCCTATCGCTAAAAGTAAAAATGTTGTAATTAAAACTTTCAGCCATTTATTATTTCGCTTTTTCTTCTTACCTGATTTGGTCTCTTCTTTTCTTACTTGTTCATCCACTTTACTTCCTTTTAATACAATCGTTTCATCACTTACATTTTGAAATAGTTGTTCTTGTTGAATAATTGGAATCGCTTTCGTTGCTTCCATATCTTCTGGTATGTAAAATGGTTGTTCATTTATTCGTTCTGGGTATAGTGCTGTTTCAATATCTCGTTTCATCGCGTTAGCAGATTGATATCGATGGAACGGATCTTTCGCAGTTGCCTTTAATATAATATTTTCAACACTTTGTGGAATATTTTCATTCCATCTTTTTGGAGATGGCATTTCATTTTGTAAATGTTTTAACGCAATTGCAACAGCAGATTCACCAGAAAACGGTTGTCTTCCTGTTAACAATTCAAACATAACAATTCCAAGTGAATAAATATCTGATTGTTTATTCGCTATACCGCCGCGCGCTTGTTCTGGTGATAAATAATGCACCGAACCGAGCACCGAATTTGTATGTGTAATCGTTGCTGCACTTGTAGCTGTCGCAATTCCAAAGTCTGTTACTTTGACCACTCCGTCATCTCGAATCAAAATATTGTGCGGTTTAATATCGCGATGTACAATCTCAAAATGATGGGCGTGTGCCATAGCGGACGTTAACTGCTCCATTATATCAAGAGCCTCTCCTATCGGTAACATCCCTCGATCAATTATGTATTGCTTCAATGTTCGTCCAGGTACATATTCCATTACAAGATAATATATATCATCCTCTTCCCCAACATCATACATATTCACAATATTTGGATGCGACAACGTTGTAACAGATTGCGCTTCTCGATGGAAACGTTTAATAAACTCTTCATTATTTGAATAGTCGAGTCTTAATATTTTTACCGCTACATCTCGACCAAGTATATCATCATGAGCTAAATATACATTGGCCATTCCTCCACCGCCAATCATTTTCAGCAGCTTATAACGGTCATTTAAGCGTTTTCCAATCAGCACGTTGCACTTCACCTACTTTCGTTTGTCGAATCCGTATAATCAATAATAACGAGGGTAATATTATCTTCTCCACCACGATCATTTGCTAATTGAATGAGATGCTCTCCCTTCGCCTCGAGCTGTTCATTCAATTGTAAAATTTGTTGCATATCAGCCATAGGGACTTTGTTAGACAATCCATCAGAGCAAAGAAGCAATTGATCGTCTTCTTCGAGCACCAATGTTTTAACATCTAGTCCGACTTTTTCTTCTGTTCCTAACGCTCTTAACAGAACATTCTTTTTCGGGTGATATTCTGCATCTTCTTTTGAAATTTCACCGTGCCTAACAAGTTCATTTACAAGTGAGTGGTCTTCCGTTACAAGCGATATTTCTCCCTCTGATACCATATAACAACGACTATCTCCTATATGACCTATTGTTACAAAACTAGGTGTACAAATCGCCACGATAACCGTTGTTCCCATGCCATTACATTCTACATGCTGCTGAGAGTAAGCATATATGCGCTCATTAATAATTCCAACGTTAGTATGTAACCACTTTTCTACCTTTTTAGGCTCATTCATATTATGCGTTTGCTTCCAATAATCATGGAATAATTGAATAGCCATCGAGCTAGCTACATCGCCAGCTCGATGACCTCCCATTCCATCTGCTACTACCGCTAAAATATTTCCATCTAAATTGCGAAAAACTCCTGCACTATCTTCATTATGTTGACGAACTTTTCCTTTATCCGATAGAAACACGGCTTTCATCTAGTCACCTCGTCTCTTCTTTGCGCTCCTTTGCACGCAACTGACCGCAGGCTGCATCAATATCATGACCTTGTTCACGGCGAATGGTTACATTCACTCCACGATCTTTTAGCGTCTTTTCAAATAAGAAAATTTGCTCTCGTGGCGTACGTACATAATCACGTTCTGGCACGTAGTTTACCGGAATTAAGTTTACATGACATTTTACACCTTTTAAGAGCGCAGCAAGTTCTTCAGCGTGCTCAACTTGGTCATTTTCTCCTCCAAATAAGCCATATTCAAATGTAATACGACGCCCTGTTCTATTTACATAGTATTTAACAGCTTCCATTAAATCAGGTAGCTTATAAGCACGGTTGATCGGCATTAATTTTGAACGTATCTCTGTATTTGCAGCATGCAATGAAATCGCAAAATTAATTTGCATATCTTCTTCAGCGAACTTATAAATTTTTGGAACAATTCCACTTGTTGAAACTGTCATATGTCTTGCACCAATATGAATTCCTTTTTCATGATTTACAATGCGTAAGAATGACATTAAGTTATCATAATTATCAAATGGTTCTCCAATTCCCATAACAACAAGAGAACTTACACGTTCTTCTGTTTCATCAAGCGCACGCTGAACTTCTACTACTTGCGCTACAATTTCTCCAGCCTCTAAGTTTCGTTTTAATCCACCAAGTGTAGATGCACAGAATGTACAGCCAATGCGGCAACCCACCTGTGTTGTTACACAAATGGAATTTCCATATTCATGTCGCATTAGTACAGTTTCAATAGAGTACCCATCATATAACTGGAATAGGAATTTAATCGTTCCATCCGAAGACGTTTGTTTTACTAAAGTGTTTAAAGTTGTAATATCAAAGGAATTCGACAATTTATCGCGCAATCCTTTAGCAAGGTTTGACATATCCTCATAATTTTTTACACGTTTTTTATATAGCCAATCAAAAATTTGTCCTGCACGGAACTTAGGTTCCCCTTGTTCCTTTAACCAATCTTGCATTTCATGAAGTTGTAAAGAATAAATTGATGGTTTCTTTGTTTCTAGATTTTTCTTTTGTTTTTTTACAGTCGTTTCCATGATGCTACACCTTCTTTCTTAAACAAGCAATATAAAAGCCATCTGTTGCAAAATAATGCGGTAAAATTCGTACTTGACCTTCATCAATATACGGATTTAACTTTTCTGGCATGCGATCTTTTATCGTAGTATCCCATTCAAATTCAGGATGCTCTTGTAAAAATTGCTTTATTACTTGTTCATTTTCTATTTTTTCAATTGTGCACGTACTATAAACAAGGCGACCACCTTGTTTTAACAATGGTGCTATTTTTTCTAGTATCGCAAGTTGAATCGTTGATAACCTTTCACTATCGCCCTTATCTTTACCTAACTTAATATCAGGTTTACGTCTAATAACACCAAATCCAGAACATGGTGCATCTACTAATATTTTGTCAAAAGATTCATTTGCAAAATGCTCTTGAACTTTTCTAGCATCTAAAGCCATCGTTTCTACATTTTCTAAACCAAGTCTCTTCGCCTGTTGTTCAATTAAACGTACTTTATGTGCGTGTAAATCAAGCGACATTACCTTACCAGTTCCGTCCAAACGCTCTGCAATATGAGTTGTTTTTCCGCCAGGAGCAGCACAACTATCTAGAACTGTATCTCCTTTATTCGGTTCTAAAGCACGTGCTACAAGCATTGAGCTTTCATCTTGAATAGAAAGGAAACCTTTTTTGAACGCTTCTGTATGTGCGACATTTCCTCTTTCAATTTGAATTGCATCCTCTGACAATTCGCCACGTTTTGCTTCTATACCCTCATCAGCTAATAACGCAACCGCTTCTTCTACCGTTACTTTATCAACATTTACACGTGCTGTTGGTACAGGTGGCAACATATTTACTTCACACATTTTCTCTGCTGTCTCTAAACCATATTCGGATGCCCATTCTTGTACAAGCCACATTGGATGACTCGTTGCAATCGCAAGTCGTTCTACTGGATTTTCAATTTCTTCTAACGAAGGTACACCTTCTCGCTGAATTGAACGCAATACTCCGTTCACCATGCCTGAAATCCCTTTATGCCCACGACGCTTTGCAATCTCAACTGCTTCATGAATAGCCGCTCTTTCTGGAACTCGGTCTAAATATAGCATTTGATATAGAGATAGGCGAAGCAACACTCTTACCCACGCTTCAACCTTTTTTCTTAAAAATGGTTGTAAATAATAATCTAGTGTGTCACGACGTTGAATTGTTCCATATACCATTTCAGTTAATAAACCAATATCTTTTCTGTCAATTGTATTTTTTTCAATCAAATTATTTAAAAGTAAGTTGCTATATGCACCACTTTTTTCTACTTGAATTAAGCCATCCAGAGCTAACTCACGAACATTTTGTCTCATGCATTTTCTCCTAACTTCGTACCAATTTCAGGTTTTGTTCCACGTAAAAATTGTGAACAACTCATACGCTTTTTACCAGATGGTTGCAATTCAGTGATTTTAACGCCTGTCTCGTTCCCTGCTGCAACAACAAATCCATCTTCTTCAAGAGCTACTATTGTACCTGGTTCAGCTTTCTCTGCAATAGAGACCTTCTCTCCCCACCATACTTTAATAACTTGTCCTGCCAAAGTCGTATAAGCAACTGGCCATGGATTCAATCCGCGAATGTGATTGTATACTTCTTCACCTGTTTTTGTCCAATCAATTATCTCTTGCTCACGTTTTATATTATATGCAAACGTCACTTCAGCTTCACTTTGTTTAATTGGTTCTAGTTTACCCTGAATTAGTAAAGGAACCGTTTTAGATAAAAGGTGTGCTCCTGCTTCGCTTAACTTATCAAATAATGAACCTGTTGTTTCACGCTCTTCAATTTCTACTTCTACTTGCGTTAATATATCGCCAGCATCTAATTTTTCTACCATATACATAATTGTAATACCTGTTTTCTCTTTACCTTCCATGATCGCATAATGAATTGGTGCACCACCGCGAAGTTCTGGAAGTAATGATGCGTGGACATTAATACATCCATACTTTGGCGCTTCTAAAATTTCATTCGGTACGATTTGTCCAAATGCTGCTGTTACAATTAAGTCTGGCTCTAGTGCTAATACTTTTTCATATTCGTCTTTTTCACGAATTTTTAACGGCTGTACTACTGGAATACCATGTTTTTCCGCTTCTACTTTAACAGGAGTAGGTGTTAAAACCTTTTTTCTACCAACTGGACGATCAGGTTGCGTTACAACACCAACTACGTCATATCCGTCCTCGATAAGACGACGAAGCACCGGCACAGAAAAGTCCGGTGTCCCCATAAATACTACTTTCATCATTCAAAAACCGCTCCTTTTAAACCTATTCTAATTCGCCTGCTTCATAATACCTTTTCACTTTAGATGTAAATAAAACACCGTGTAAATGATCGATTTCATGCTGAATTGCACGCGCTAAGAAGTCATCCGCTTCTAATAAAAATATTTTACCGCGACGATTTTGTGCACGTACTTTAATGTAATCTGCGCGCTCCACTTCACCATAAAGTCCCGGAAAGCTTAAGCAGCCTTCGGGACCTACTTGTTCACCACGTTTTTCTAAAATAACAGGATTAATTAATTCAATTTTACCCGTATCATCACCTATATCAACAACAGCAACTTGTAAGCTTACACCCACTTGTGGCGCAGCTAGACCAACTCCGTCTGCAATTAACATTGTTTCATGCATATCTTTTAACAATTTCACTAACTTTTTATCAAAGTTAATTACTCTTTCGCATGGTGTTTCTAACACTTCATTTGGATGCTTTACAATTTCTAAAACTGACATATTTCCCTCCGCTACATTAACATTGTTGGATTAAAATCAATTGAGATTTGTAGCTCTTTTTGCATTTCTGCTTGATAATGTTCATTTACCATTTTGAGCACGTTCTTTAAGTTTGGTTCCCGTTTGTATTTTATCATGCATTGGTAACGATATCTATCTTTTATCCTTGGAATTGCTGAAGCAACCGGCCCTAACACCATCGTTTGCCTTGAACAATGCGTTCGTAAATGACCGACAATTTTTTCCGTCACTTGGACTGCCTTTAATAATTCCGGATGAGATACAGTTACAAGTACAACGTAGTAATATGGCGGATATTGTCTCATTTGCCTCATTTGCATTTCGTGCTCATAAAATACATCATATTGTTGATTCTTTGCTAATTCTACACTGTAATGTTCCGGCGTATACGTTTGAATTACAACTTCCCCTGGCAATTCATGTCTTCCTGCACGTCCACTCACTTGTGTCAATAGCTGATACGTCTTTTCACTCGCCCGAAAATCAGGTAGATGAAGCATCGTATCCGCCGTTAAAACCCCAACAAGCGTCACCTTCGGAAAATCAAGCCCTTTTGCAATCATTTGTGTTCCAAGTAATATATCTGCTTTCTCTTCACCAAACGCCTTTAATAATTTTTCATGCATTCCTTTACGGCTTGTTGTATCCACATCCATTCGAATGACCCGCGCCTCAGGGAATAGTTTTGTGATTTCTTCTTCAACCTTTTGCGTCCCTGTACCAAAGAAACGAATATACGTACTATTACAAGCAGGACACTCCGTTGGCATATTTTCCTCATGACTACAATAATGACATTTTAAACGATGGTTCATTTTGTGATATGTCAACGAAATATCACAATGCGGACATTGTACGACATACCCACAATCACGGCACATCACAAACGTAGAATGACCCCTTCTATTTAAAAAGAGAACCATTTGTTCTTTCTTTTCTAATCGATCTGCTATTTTTTCATGCAGTGCCTTTGAAAACATTGAGCGATTTCCATCACGAAGCTCTTCACGCATATCAACAATTTCTACAGTCGGCAAAGCTTGTTTGTTCATACGTTTTTCCATTGTAAGCAACCCATAGACACCTTTTTTCGCTCTAGCAAACGATTCAAGTGTCGGCGTTGCACTTCCGAGAACGATTGGACACTTATGGTATTGTCCTCTCCACACTGCTACATCTCTTGCATGATACTTTGGGTTATCCTCTTGCTTATAACTTGATTCATGCTCTTCATCAATAATAATGATTCCTAAATTTTCGAATGGAGCAAAAATAGCTGAACGCGCACCAACTACAACTTTCACTTCTTTTCTTAATATCTTTCGCCATTCATCATATTTCTCGCCAACAGAAAGCGCACTGTGAAGAACTGCAACTTGCGAACCGAACCTACCTTTAAAGCGATCTACCATCTGGGGCGTTAGCGCAATTTCAGGAACAAGCACAATTGCTTCTTTTCCTTTCTCGAGCACCGCTGCTATAGATTGTAAATACACTTCAGTCTTACCACTTCCTGTAACACCATATAGTAAAAATGGATTGTAAGTTTCATTTGTAATTGATGACAAAATCGGTGTAATTACTTGTTTTTGTTCCTCAGTAAGCGGAAATGGTTTCGTTTGTTCAAAATCATCATCGTCATACGGACTCCGGTATACCTCTACATACTTTTCTGAGATTAGACCCTTTTTAACAAGTGCTTTTATTGGAGCATCTGTTATTTGTAATTCTTCTGTTAAATTTTTTAACGGTACACTTTTGTAGTTTTCTACAAAATAATAGAGTACATCTTGTTGTTTTTTACTTTTCAGTTCAAATGCTGCTAATTCCAATTTATCTGCCGGCAACTCCGGTTGAACTACTCTTTGTTTCTTCTTCTGCACTTTATCCTTTACTTGATAAACCACTTCAGTCGTACCATTTTTAATTTCTTGTTGAATAGTGCGATATAGGTGCGGCTGTGCTTCGATAGCTTCCCAATCTATCGTTTCCTTCCCTTGAAATAAAGAAAGAATTTCTGGTGCTACTTCTTCTCGGTTACGAAGTTGCAGACGCTTTTTATATGTTGCTTTGATCGCCGTCGGAAGCATCACCTGAAAAGCTGAAATCATATAACATAACGTTTCACTTGTAAGCCAATACCCAAGTTTTAATAATTCATCATTTAAAACAGGAGTGACATCTAATATTTCATACAACGCTTTTAACTTTTTACTTTCTAGTTCAACCGAATCCTTTATGCCAATAATAAAACCTTGCAATTTCCTCGGACCGAATGGGACTACTACACGCATTCCTGTTTGCACGATATCTTCCCATTTTTTAGGGATAATATAATCAAACGGTCGATCTGTTTGACGTGCAGGTACATCAACAATTACACTTGCAAACTTCATACATAATCATCTTCTAACATCATTTCTATTTGCTTTAATATTTCACGAGCCACTTCTTTTTTCGTTAAAAGTGGCAGCTCAATGATTTCTCCATCTTTTCTATACATTGTCACAATATTTGTATCCGTACCAAACCCAGCTCCTTGCGCTTTCACGTCATTCGCAACAATCATATTTGCATTTTTCTCACGTAATTTTCTCGTTGCGTATTCCTCTATGTTTGTCGTTTCAGCTGCAAAACCGATAAGTAACTGTCGGTCCTTCTTCTCACCTAACGTTTTTAAAATATCCACTGTTCTTTCTAATTCAATTACAGCATCGCCATTTTGCTTTTTCATTTTATTATCGTGAACATATTTTGGGCGATAATCTGCAACTGCCGCTGTTTTGATAACAACATCCACACTCTGATAATGCTGAAGGACTGCCTCTAACATATCTTGTGCAGATTCTACTTGTATTGTTGTGACATGTAATGGTGACTCTAATGCTGTCGGTCCTGAAACAAGTATGACATCAGCACCTAAGCTTGCTGCAACTTCTGCGATCGCATACCCCATCTTTCCAGAAGAAAAATTCGTCATAAAACGGACTGGGTCAATCTTTTCACGTGTCGGGCCAGCCGTTATTAATATTCTCTTTCCTTGCAATGGTTTTTGTTCTGAGAAAACCTCTTCTAACCTTCTAATAATCACTTCAGGTTCTTCCAGTCTTCCCTTAGCTACATAACCACATGCTAAAAAGCCTTCGCCAGGCTCAATAAATGTATATCCTAACGCTTTTAACGTCATCATATTTTTTTGAACAATTTTATTTTCATACATATGCACATTCATAGCAGGTGCAATCCAAACTGGAGCTGTAGTAGCTAACAAAGTAGTTGTAATCATATCATCAGCAATACCGCCAGCTAACTTTCCAATGCAATTCGCTGTAGCAGGTGCCACAAGTACAACATCTGCCCAATCCGCTAAATCAATGTGAGCGATAACTGCTGAGTCTTTTTCATCAAACGTATCCGTATATACATCGTGGCGAGAAAGCGCTTGAAATGTAAGAGGTGTAACAAACTTCATTGCCGCTTCACTCATCATTACTTTTACAGTAGCACCCGCTTGTGTCAATTTACTCGTTAACGCAGCTGCTTTAAAAACTGCAATGCCTCCTGTTACACATAGAAGTATCTTTTTCCCTTTTAGCATATGACTCGTCCTCTTTCTTTTTCAAACTTATTCTACTGAAATAGAATTTTCAGCTCGTCAGTACCAATATGTTGTTCCACCTTTTTACGATTATTTCTTCCCTATCATAAAAAAATAACAACCTACTTGTAAATAGGTTGTTACCGTTACATAGAAAATTATAAAGTCTATGTTTTAATTTGTCGAAAAGAATGTCTTAATCAATTATTGTGTCATCGCTTGGTACATATTTTAATACTTCTAAATCGATTTCTTCTAATGCTTTACCTACACATTTATAAGAAACAGGCTTTTCAATAACACAATTGTCAGCAATTTGCATTTCACGTGCACGCTTTGCAGCTACTGTTACAAGTGTATATTTAGAATCGATTTTTGTTAATAATGAGTCAATTGATGGATTTAACATAATTATAGACCCTCCGTCATTTCTTTATAGTATTTTGCCACTCTTTCGCGGCGGCAATGTTCACCAACCACAATTGCTTTAATTCGGTCGCAAGCTAATTCAACTTGATCGTTTTCTACAACATAGTCATAAGCGTCCATCATTTCGATTTCTTCTTTCGCTACAGTTAAACGATTTTCAATAACATCTTCAGTTTCTGTACCACGGCCGACAATTCGGTTCTTTAGTTCAGATAAACTTGGAGGTGCTAAGAAAATAAATACACCTGCTGGGAAGGCTTTCTTAACTTGAATTGCTCCTTGCACTTCAATTTCTAAGAACACATCTTTTCCTTCTTGTAACGTTTTTTCAACATAATCAATCGGTGTTCCGTAATAATTACCAACGAACTCAGCCCATTCAAGTAACTTTTCATTACGAATCATTTCTTCAAATTCTTCTCTCTCTTTAAAGAAATAATCCACACCATCTACTTCACCTTCACGCGGTTTACGTGTCGTTACTGAAATAGAGTACTGAAAACGTGTGTCTTCATGGCTAAACAGCTCTTTTCGAACCGTTCCTTTCCCGACACCAGAAGGTCCCGAAAGAACGATGAGCAATCCTCTTCTACTTCTCATAAATATGTAAAACCTACCCTTCCTCACTTAAATCTTCTTTATTATTCAAACGATGTGCAATCGTCTCTGGCTGAATTGGACTTAATACTACATGCCCATCATCCATAACAATAACCGCCCTTGTTTTTCTCCCATACGTAGCATCAAGCAAAGCATTATGTTCACGCGCTTCCTGTACTGTCCGTTTAATAGGAGCTGACTCCGGACTTACAATAGCAATAATTCGATGAGCAGATACAATATTTCCGTATCCAATATTTAAAAACCGCATGGCCATAGTTTGCGCCTCCTAGTAAGTCTATCCGATTTCTCCACCACGTATAACTTTATATATTTTTTGAAAGCTACTCAATATTCTGTACTTGTTCACGAATTTTTTCAAGGTTATTTTTCATTTCTACGACATATTTTGAAATTGTTAAGTCATTTGCCTTAGAACCTATCGTATTAACTTCCCTATGCATCTCTTGCACGATGAAGTCCATTTTCCTTCCAACAGGCTCTGTAATTTGCAGTGCTTCACGAAATTGATCTAAATGACTTTGTAATCGAACTAATTCTTCGTGAATATCTGAACGCTCTGCAAATATTGCTACTTCTGTCAACAATCGTTGTTCATCTAAATCTTGATTATGTAATTCCTTTAAGCGATTTTCTAATCGTTCACGATATTTTTGTGTAACAATTGGTGCATGTGGAATAATTGCATTTACACAATTATGAATCTCTTGCAAACGATATGCTATATCTTTATGTAATCGTTCTCCTTCGCCATCTCTCATCGTTTTCAACATATGAGCAGCTTGGCGAACAGCTTCATATAAACCGGTTTCAAATTGTTCATTTACATTTTCTATTTCTTCAACTGCCGTTACTTCTGGCATTCCCATTAGTTGCCCGAGTGTAATAGAATCTTGTAATTGAAATTTCCCTTTTATATCTTCCATAATGGATTGGTACTGCTTGAGAAGTTCCCAATTCACAGTTAATTTTCTTTCAACAAGCCCTTCACCTGTTATACTAATAGACACTTCAATACGTCCACGGCGAACTTGCTTTGCAATTATTTTACGAATCTTGTCTTCAAACGCCATCATTTGCTTCGGAAGCCGAATACTCATTTCTAAAAAACGATGGTTCACTGACTTCATTTCTACTGTTATTTGAAAAGTATCGTTTTCTACCTTCGATCTTCCAAATCCTGTCATACTACAAATCATCTTTATCACATCCAAGCCATGAAATAACTCAATGAAAAAGGCAATAGAGACAAGGCTCTACTACCTTCTGTAAATTATATCATATTTTCATATCATTGACTATTTCAAGTTTAATCCCTTCTTATATAACAGCGGCTTTTTCTTTTTCTCCTTTTTTCTTGTTAATAAGGATCCTACTAATAAGAAGGTCGGAATAGATGATAATCCTCCAATTAACAACCAATCTCGTGCTTGTATCGGCATTGTGCTAAAAATCGGCTGTAATGGTGGATAATATATAACTACAAGCATTAACAGTAAAGAAATAATAACCGCCCCTACTAAATATATATTTCCAAACGGGTTGCGGTGAAATATAGAATGTTCACTACGACAATCAAATACATGAATAAGCTGAGCCAGTACTAATGTTGCGAAGGCTACCGTTTGTGCATACTTCAATTCATTCGGATGCTGGTTAAATGCAATAATAAACGCTACTAATGTCACTGCTCCGATTAGAAAACCACGACTTATAATTTTCCACGCAAGCCCTCTAGCAAACACCCCTTCTTTCGGATGGCGTGGTGTTCTCTTCATCACATCTCCTTCAGCCTTATCCAAACCTAATGCCATCGCTGGTAAACCGTCAGTAACTAAGTTCACCCATAAAATTTGAATTGGAACCATCGGCAATGGCAGTGCAAGTAACATCGCAAATAACATAACTAAAATTTCACCAACGTTAGATGCTAACAAATACCGAACAAACTTCCGAATATTTTCATATATGTTTCTACCTTCTTTAATCGCCGATTTAATCGTAGCAAAGTTATCATCTAACAACACAAGTGACGAAGCTTCTTTTGCAACATCTGTCCCTGTAATTCCCATCGCAATCCCTATATCAGCTGTTTTAATAGCTGGAGCATCGTTCACTCCATCACCTGTCATAGCTACTATATGTCCCTTATTTTGTAGCGCCTTAACGATTTTCAATTTATGCTCAGGAGACACACGAGCGAATACATACGTATCTTCTACAATATCTTCTAATGCCTCTACATCCATATTCGCAAGTTCTACACCTTCAACAACGCGTCCACCCGCCGGTAAAACCCCTAGCTGTTCCGCAATTGCCATTGCCGTCACTTTATGATCTCCCGTAATCATTACCGTTCTAATACCAGCTTCCTTACACTCTTTCACCGCTTGCGCCACTTCTAGTCTTGGCGGATCTATCATTCCTTGTATTCCAACAAGCATAAAATCCTGCTCGACTTCTCTTTCATGTTCAATTGAATCTGTAGCTTTTAACGGTTTAAATGCCACTGCAATCGTTCGTAAAGCTTGACTTCCTAAACTATGAATCGCTGCCTGCACTTCTTTTCGATACATTTCACTTAAAGGCTGTTGCTTATTTCCCCACAAAATTGTTTGACTCATCTGCAAAAGAACATCTGGTGCTCCTTTTGTAATAACAAATTTTTTGCCTTCACGATCACGAACGATAACGCTCATCATTTTTCTAGTTGAATCAAAAGGAAATTCACGAATGACTTCAAACTTTCCTTTAAGAGCTTCACGTGATATTCCCGCCTTCATTGCAGCAGCAACGAGAGCTCCCTCTGTTGGATCTCCATCTAACACATACGTCTTTTTCTTTTGAATAACATTCGCATTATTACATAAACAGCCAAATGTAAGTAGTTGATACAGTGATTTCGTCTTAGTAGGGTCAATTACTGCTTCACCTTTCATAAACGAACCTGTTGGCTCATAGCCTTGACCTGTTACTTTCCACAATTCTCCGCCTGACCACATATGTGTTACCATCATTTTATTTTGTGTCATTGTTCCTGTTTTATCTGAGCAAATAACAGAAGCACAGCCTAACGTTTCTACAGCTGGCAACTTTCGCACAATTGCCCTCTTTTTAATCATACGCTGTACGCCAAGTGATAGCGCAACCGTAACGATAGCTGGCAATCCTTCTGGAATAGCTGCAACAGCAAGCGAAACCCCAGCCAAAAACATGTGATACACTTCATTCCCTTGATATACACCAGCTAGTACAACAAGAGCCGTCAAAATAAGAGCAACAATAATTAAAATTTTTCCAAGCTGTTCTAATCTTCTTTGTAATGGCGTTTCCATTTGCTCAGCATTTTGCAACATATTTGCAATTTGCCCCATAGCTGTATTCATTCCAGTTGCTACGACTACCCCTGTTCCAGCACCTCTCGTTATCATCGTCCCCATAAATGCCATGTTTTTTTGATCACCAATTGAAACATCTTGACCTTGTAACGCCTCTACCTTCTTTTGTACAGGCAATGACTCTCCTGTAAGAGCCGATTCTTCAATATATAAACTTGAAGATTCCACAAGGCGAACATCCGCGCCAATACGGTCACCACTAGAAAATTTAATAATATCACCTAGTACAAGCGCCTTTGACGGCGCTTTTATCCACTTCCCATTTCTTAGTACAGTAACTTGAGGAGCTGCCAATTCTTTTAAAGCTTCCAACGATTTTTCAGCTTTCCTCTCTTGAAAGAAACCGAGGACACCATTAATAATAACAATTGCAACAATTGCAATCGAATCAATATACTCTCCTAAAAAAGCTGAAATAATTGTAGCACCAAATAAAACAAGTACCATAAAATCTTTAAATTGCGCTAAAAACACCATAAGCGCAGAAGGCCGCTTTGCTTCTTGCAATTCATTTGTACCAAATTTCTTTAATCGGCCCTCTGCTTCTTGCTCTGTAAGACCTACCTCCACATTCGTATTCGTTCTTTCCTCCACTTCATGTGCTCGCATTTCATACCAGTTCATCCTGCCATCGACCTCCTGATTCCAGACATACTCTAATGAAAGCTTATTCAGCCTCGTCCAAAAAAATGCTATAATTAACTTTTAGTTAGAAAGGAGTGTTCATTCATGGCATTCGATGGATTATTTACAAGAGCAATTACACATGAAATTGCAAATTCTCTTCAAACAGGAAGAATTTCAAAAATATATCAACCCTCAAAATATGAAGTTTTATTACATATTCGAGCAAACGGAAAAAACCAAAAGCTAATTCTTTCATCTCACCCTACATATGCGCGTATGCACTTAACAAATCAAAACTACAATTCACCAGCGCTACCGCCGATGTTTTGTATGCTTCTTCGCAAACATTTAGAAGGTGGATTTATTGAAAAAATTGAACAAATTGACTTAGAACGTATTATTCAAATTACAGTCCGCAGTCGCAATGAAATCGGTGACGAATCAGTAAAAACATTAGTAATCGAAATAATGGGACGACACAGTAATATTATCTTAGTAGATACGAAAACAAATGTTATTTTAGATAGCTTAAAACACGTTTCTTTAGCGGTAAACCGACATCGTACTGTATATGCTGGAGCTGAATATGTTGCCCCACCGGCACAACATAAAGTTAATCCGCTTCTTATCGAAACAGAAGATGATTTTATTAAACCGCTAGACTTTTTATCTGGCAACATGGACAAACAACTTGTCGGAGCATTCATGGGAATTTCCCCATTATTTGCAAAAGAAGTTGTAAAAAAAGCAGGTATGGCAAATGAAAAAGCATTATCTGAAGCTTTCTTCAGCTTGCAAAAACCTTTGCTAACACATCAGTACGTGCCAGCAATGATAACAGCAAATGGAAAAGAGTTCTTTTACCTATTCCCTCTTTCTCACTTACAAGGAAACGAAAAAACATTTTCATCTGTTAGTGAATTATTAGATCGTTTCTTCTTTGGTAAAGCAGAGCGCGATCGTGTAAAACAACAAGCTCACGATTTAGAACGCTTTATGCAAAATGAAAAAACAAAAAACGAAAAGAAGCTAATTAAACTAGAAAAAACATTACAAGATGCCGGAAAAGCAGATAAATACCAACTATTTGGAGAGCTACTTACAGCCAATATGTACGCTTTGAAAAAAGGTGATAAAGAGATAGAAGTCGTTAACTATTACGACGAAAATGGTGGGACTGTAAAAATCACATTAGATCCTTTAAGAACACCATCCGACAATGCACAACGCTATTTCCAAAAATATCAAAAAGCAAAAAATTCAGTTGTTGTTGTAGAAGAACAAATCGAAAAAACAAATGAAGAAATTCTTTATTTTGATAGCTTACTTCAACAAATGGAGGTTGCTTCTTCAAAAGATATTGAAGAGATTCGTGAAGAACTGGCCGAAGAAGGTTATGTACGTAATCGTAAGAAGAACAACACAAAGAAAAAACCGACAAAACCGGTATTGGACAAATATTTAGCTAGTGATGGAACAGAAATTTTCGTCGGTAAAAACAATAAGCAAAATGATTATTTAACAACGAAATTCTCCCGTCGTGATGAAATTTGGTTACATACGAAAGACATACCTGGGTCCCACGTTGTCATTCGTTCTCTTGAACCTACGGAAGAGACTTTACACGAGGCCGCTAAAATCGCTGCTTATTACAGTAAAGCAAAAGATTCTAGTTCTGTTCCTGTAGATTTCACAAAGGTACGCCATGTCAAAAAACCGAGCGGTGCAAAACTTGGATTTGTTACATATGACAATCAACAAACATTATATGTAACACCAGATGCTGATACAGTAATGAAATTAAAAGCGTAAATACTTAAAAATGCGTTGCTTGCTAGCAACGCATTCTTTAATTTAGTTCATATATCCATTAACTAATTCGTAACATCTTTCTTTTGTCATCTTATATTTCTCTTCCGAAGCCTCTATGCGTCTCATCGTTCCATTATTTGGATCTGTACCAATCGCTGTAACTTTACTTTCTTTTTCTTTAACCCATGCAATCTGTTTTGTTTTTAATGACTGAAATGCATCAGCTGACATCGTATTTTTTAATGTACTGTAAATTTCATTTAGTTTATTATCCCATAGTTGATAATTTCCTTCTATTTCATTTACTATGTCATTTGTTGACATAACATTTGTATGTTTTTCTTCGTTTTCTAGAGCAACTAACTCATTTAGAGCCTTAGTTTTACCTAATACTGAAGAAGATTCTTTTTTTGGCTGCTTCTCTTCTTTTGAACTAGTATACGTACTGGAATCATTTCCCTTAGCTGTTTCTTGCTCTTGAATAAAATCTTGTTTCGTTACCTTTTCTTGCTCTTCATCATCTACATTGTGAGTAATAACAGATGTTTGGGCATCCACAGCAACTACTCCGTTACTTTCTTTAAAAATATATTTCTTATTTCCACTATTCTCTTCTCTAACGAAAGAGACATTCTTGAAACCTTGAACTCTAAGAATTTCGTTAGCTTCTTCTTTAGTTAACTTTAAATCTACTGGCGTATTTGATGACCATTTATCCATTAACCATTTTCCATCAGTATAAACTAAAACAAATTCCCACGTCTCCGCTTCATTCCCCATATCATTTGCAAGGATAAGTGTCTCAATCTTTAAAACATCATTTTTCTGTGAACAAGTTATTCTCACGTCTGGCTCAATATGAATTGGGAATGGCAACATATCCGTCTCTCTAGACCTATTAAATGTGTCAAGCGACTTAGGAAGCTGATTTTCTACAAACTTATCTGTAACTAATCCCTTAACTCCTTTTTTCGCTGTCTCCATATCTCCAGGATTATTTCGGCTCCATCCATTTTCTTTTTCCATCTCACTAAAAGCGTTTGCTATCCTATCTACGCTCTTTCGTACAATCTTTTTCGCTTCTTTTCCTGTCACTTCTGGCGCTTCATCAAGCTGTTCAATCTTTTCATTTACTTGAACTTTGTTTTCACTTTTTTCACAACCTGCTAGAACAAACATACTAACTACCAAGCAAAATGACATTACTTTACTTAATTTTTTCATATACTCACATTCCTTAATCCTATTTATTCGTTACGTATCCCTATCTTCGAGAGAAACCCAACAATTACCTATTGTATCAATAATTTTTTATTTATACATTAATTTTTATATTAAAATAAACAATAAATGTAATGTTATTTTCAAATATACACTCTAAACATCGCTTATCCTTTTCTTTCCTAACTTCGATATTCCAAAAAAATTTGACATTATTTTCTCGTATTTGTATAAAAATTTTTACAGTGTGTAAAAAAAACGATTCGATGTTCTTTTCATTTGCTCACTAATATTTTGAAGCAATCCGTAGTTTTCAAATAGTCCTTCCCACAAATAGCGGACAGAACTTTACTTTACCTTCCCTTATATATATATTCCCCACTATCCTTTCTCTAAAGTTATCTTTTGGCACGCTATTTGCTTTATTCAATACTGTGAAAAGGGGGAAATTAACATGAATTTAAGAATTAATAAAATCCAAAATCAACTACAAAAATATGAAATTGACGGATTACTTATTACTAAAAAAGAAAATCGCCAATATGCAACAGGCTTTACAGGCAGCGCTGGCGTCGTCTTAATCTCTGCGGATAAAGCGGTTTTTATAACTGATTTTCGCTATGTAGATCAAGCGAAATCACAAATAAAAGAAGCTGAAATTATTATGCATAAAGGAAATCTAGAAAAAGAAATCGCAAATCAAGTATCGAAATTAAACATTCAAAAACTTGGAATTGAAGAAAATAACATGACATTACAACAATATAAAAACTTACAAAAATACATACATGCGGAAATGGTGCAAGTGTGCGAAATCATCGAAGATATTCGCATTATTAAAGACACACCTGAAATAGAAACAATGAAAATTGCGGCTAATATTGCTGACGAATCATTTCACCACATCCTTACGTTTCTAAAGCCAGGAATAAGTGAGACTGATGTCCGAGATGAATTAGAATTTTTCATGCGAAAGAAAGGGGCTACATCCTCATCATTTCAAATTATTGTAGCTTCTGGCGTTCGCTCTTCACTTCCTCATGGCGTTGCATCGAATAAAATAATCGAGCACGGCGATATCGTTACCTTAGATTTCGGTGCACTTTATAACGGGTATTGTTCCGATTTAACACGTACTGTAGCGATTGGCGAACCATCGGAAGAATTCAAAAAAATATATAATGTTGTATTAGAAGCATTAAAGCGTGGAACTGCAGCCATTAAACCTGGAGAAACTGCGAAAAGTATCGATGATATAACGAGAGATTACATTACAGAACATGGATACGGTCAATATTTCGGCCACTCTACTGGTCATGGGCTTGGATTAGAAATTCATGAACCTCTCCGTCTATCCCAAGAAAGTAAGGCTACTTTAGAAGAAGGTATGGTTGTTACAGTTGAACCCGGTATTTATATACCAAACTGGGGCGGGTGTAGAATTGAAGATGATATTGTCATCACAAAAGAGGGCTATGAGGTTATTACAAAGGCAAATCGGGAACTAATTGTCATTCCCTGTTAAAAATCATGAACTTTTTAACAGGAGTTTTTTCTTTACACATAGAATTCCTTCTCTGGAGTAATTGTTTAAAGAGGGGGAATTTTAATTGAACTTTGTAATCGATAAGGTAGATGGTTTACAAGTTGAGTTTTCAAAACTTGTTTCCATGATGAATTACGCTCGCTATACAACAATGCAGGCTGTCGAAGGCTTAACAATTGAAGAACTTGATTATTTATATGATGATGAAGCAAATTCAATTGGTATGCTTTTGTACCATATGGCTGCTATTGAATTTTACTACCAAATTCATACTTTTGAAGATCGTGAACCAACAGATGCTGAATTAGAACGTTGGTTACCTGCTGTTGAGTTAGGAAATCTTGGACGTGAGAAAATAAAAGGCAACTCAATAGAATTTTACATAAATACGTTACAAGAAGTGCGCTCTAAAACGATCGAAACATTTCAGTCTTTACCTGACGAATGGCTATTTAAAACGACCGACTTTTGGCATGACAAACCAGCAAATAACTACTTTAAATGGTTTCACGTATTTGAAGATGAGATCAACCATCGCGGACAAATTCGTTTAATTAAAAAGATGCAAAAAGCTCATTCAGTAAAGTAAGAAAATGCCACCGAATAAGGTGGCATTTTCTTTTATTCATTAACGAATAACTTTTCGTTTACTTTTTTAGCAATCACTGCTACCGCTATTAAAGTGAATATTAAGTATAACCATTTTGCAACAAGTAACCACCCTTGAAAAATTGCTATGTCATTCATTTGTTCATAACCTTTTATTAGCAAGAACGGAATCGTACTAATTATTATGACAAACTCAATACTATAAATAATTTTCTTTTTCCGACTATACGTTTTCCACTCTTTCCAGCGGTACAAGGGAGCAAAAATCAATACTCCTATACATAATATTACTGGTACCCATTCACTTTTAAGAAATTGCCCCGAAATAACTGATAATAGTAAACAACCTAGCACACCATAATATCCTATTTTCTCTCTCATTCGTACTCCCCCATTCTACTTCTCCTCTAATATGTAACTCGCTATGCTTATAACAAATTTCAGAAAAATAACTACTACAATTACAATATAAAGACCTTTTGCAGACGACATCCATTGTTGAAAAATAGACATTTTCTCCATTTGCTTCTGCCCTTCTATTAAAATAAATCCTACGAAAAATGAGCAAACAACAATGATACCTATCATAATTCCGATACTTTTCTTACTATATTGTTTCATATCATCCCAGTTATATAAAAGGATAAATACAAATCCGAAAACAGGTATGATACTGATCCATTCATTGTTTGTAAACAGGTTTAAAATGATTAATAGACTACAAGATATAACGAATCCCCAAAATCCAATTTCTTTGCGCATAAGCCCTCCTTTAATTCCATTTTTAGGATTAATTGTATTGTAACATCCATTTATTGTTCTTACCATTACAGTACATGAAATTTCACTTTTTTTCTTTGTCCTATACTCACATACTTTCACTGCTTCCATACAATGAACTACACGAATGCCTAAAGGATGTGAATGTTATGGGAGTTGAATTAACGCTTTTACATGCTCTCTATGTTCTTTGTTTACTCACTATTATTACCTTTTTTATTTTTAGAAAAGATACGACGATCATTTGTATCGTTTTTATCTTTTTATTAGCATTAACCGCTACAAGTTCTATCCCTCTTGCTATTAGCGGTATTTTTCAAAGTTTCATTTACGCCATTACTGAGCTATTACCAACTATATTAATCATCTCCATTATCGTATCAATGAGCAATCTACTCGTTCATACCGGCATAAATGATACGATGATTTCACCATTTACAAAGATGATTCGGACACCTGCACATGCCTACTGGATTATCGGTCTTTTAATGATGACAATTTCCTTTTTCTTTTGGCCTTCTCCAGCTGTCGCCTTAATGGGGGCCATTTTATTACCAGTCGCTGTACGCGTCGGCCTTCCGCCAATTGGAGTCGCAATCGCTATGAACTTATTCGGACACGGCATCGCCTTATCTGGTGACTTCGTAATTCAAGGTGCACCGAAATTAACTGCAGACGCTGCTGGTCTTCCTGTTTCCAGCGTTGTTTCAGCCAGTGTTCCCCTCGTTATCGTTATGGGTATTGTGACAACTTCCGTCGCATTTTTCTTCTTACGAAAAGAATTTCATACAGGCTTATCTATACAAGAATCTATTCCATCAACTGAGTCTTCTAAAACGCTCACTTCATTATCTTCTCGGACAAAAAAATGGCTCGCTATTGGTATTCCGATCGTATATGCCATAGATATTCTTTGCATGATTCAATTTAAACTACAAGGAAGCGACGCCACTGCACTTATCGGCGGGACGACTGTTATTATGATTATCATCATTTCTCTCATCGCCTACAAAGGTAATGGACTGAATAAAACGACCGATTATTTTATAGAAGGGCTCCAATTTGGATTTAAAATCTTTGGTCCAGTTATCCCAATTGCTGCACTCTTTTATTTAGGAGATAGCGGCTTTGTGAAAATTATCGGGGACTATTTACCGAAAGGTTCACATGGAATCATTAACGACTTAGGAATCGCCTTATCTCAAACTGTTCCTTTAAACCAATATGTATCGGCGGGAACATTAACTATCGTTGGTGTCATAACAGGCTTAGATGGATCTGGATTTTCCGGTATATCACTTGCTGGTTCGATTGCAAACCTTTTCGGAACAGCACTTGGGCATGGAACAGCTACATTAACAGCACTCGGGCAAATTGCAGCAATCTGGACCGGCGGTGGCACTTTAATTCCTTGGGCGCTTATTCCTGCCGCTGCCATATGCAAAGTAGATCCGTTTGAACTTGCACGCCGAAACTTTTTACCAGTTGTGATTGGCTTAATCGTCACCACGATCGTTGCGATGTTTATCCTGTAACGTAAGCAAGATAATACTTGCTTACGCCTTTTTAGGTTAAATATTGAAACATACTAACCTTCAAAAGGGTTTATTTATTACGTAGCGAAATTATATTAAGAGAGTATTTATTTCAAAACGTTTACGAGAAACAGATTACTTCAATTAGAAAAGGGGACATAACTATGAATGAATTGATTTTTGTCTTATTAATTTGTCCATTACTTATCTTTATCGTTTCTGTTATTGGAACACGTAGAACGAGAACGTACTATGTAATGCCAATTGTAACGTTTGCTAGTTTTTTAATAGTAGGTGCTATCGCCTTCCCTCCAAAGTTTTTCTTTTGGGTTGGCATGTATAGCATCTTCTCATTTATTATTTCTTATATGACTCTATTGTTTGTAAGAGGATATGAAGTTGTAGAAAACGCTAAATAGTTATTAGCGAGGAGATTGTAATATGATTTTCTTTGATGTCGATGGAACTTTACTTGATTATGAGACTGCTGAAAGAAATGGTATTATAGATTTCTTTCAAATATATAATACTATTTTTTCAGGTAATGAATTAGAGGCCACGAAACTATGGCATGAATTATCCGAACAATATTTCAACAAATTTTTATCCAAAGAATTATCTTTTCAAGAACAACAAGGGATGCGAATGTATCATTTATTTAAAACATATGGAGTAAACTTATCACCCGGGGAATCTCAGCACAAATTCAATCAATATATAGAACTATATAAGAACAACTGGGCCGCGTTTGAAGATGTACACTATACATTACAGACCTTGCAGCAAGGAGGGCACTCATTAGGTATCATTAGCAATGGTGACTATGATCAACAAGTCGAAAAATTAACTGCTCTAAACATTCTACAATATTTCAAATACATATTTACTTCTAGTGAAATTGGTATATCGAAACCAGACCCTGAAATTTTTCAAAGAACTGTATTACAATCGAATCTTGAAATGAAAAATTGCTATTATATTGGCGATCGATTAGAAACAGATGCAATTAGTAGTACAGCAGCTGGAATGCAAGGGATATGGTTAAATCGGGATAACTTGCAACTCAAGTGTGATGTTCCTACTATCTATTCTTTACATGAAATTTTAACAATTATATAAAAAAGACGACCGCGTTCCCCCGCGATCGTCTTTTTTCGTGTTACGCTGTGATCCAAGCTTCATTAGCTGGATTTTTACGCCACTCTTGTAATTTTTTCGTTTCAGCTTGTCCGATCATACCTTTTTCTGCTGCAACTTCAGTTAATGCACTGTAATCACTTAAAGAATATGATGCTACGTTTGCTGCTTCTAGTTTCTCTTTTCCTGACTCAAGCTCGTATGTGAAGATTGATACGATTCCTAATACTTCACAGCCAGCTTCGCGAAGTGCTTCTACACATGTAATTGCACTACCGCCAGTTGAAATTAAGTCTTCTACTACTACTACTTTTTGACCTTTTTCAGCTTTTCCTTCGATTTGGTTCCCTTTACCGTGACCTTTTGCTTTACTACGCACGTAGCACATTGGTAAATCCATACGATCGCTTACCCATGCAGCGTGTGCAATACCAGCAGTTGCTGTTCCTGCAATAACTTCTACAGTTGGGAAGTGCTCTTTAATTAACTCTTCTAATCCAGCTGCAATCGCTTGGCGTACTTTTGGATAAGATAAAGTTAAACGATTATCACAATAAATTGGTGATTTTATACCAGAAGACCAAGTAAATGGGTCATTCGGTTGTAAAAATACTGCTCCAATTTCTAATAAATGCGATGCGATTTCTTTTTTCATACTGTTACACCTTCCCACTGTTGTTTTACTGTTTTATACGCTTCAAGCGGATTTTCTGCTTTTGTAATACTACGTCCTACTACGATGTAGCTTGAACCAAGTTCCCTCGCACGTTTCGGTGTTGCTACGCGCACTTGGTCATTTACATCATCGCTTGCAAGACGAATCCCCGGTGTTACTGTTACAAATTCATTTCCGCATACTTCACGTAATTTTGGTACTTCAAGTGTTGAACAAACAACGCCATCAAGTCCACTTTCTTTCGTTAATTTTGCATAATGAGCAACCGCTTCTTCTAACGTTTTCTCAATGCCAATCTCTTTTTTCATCATAGCTTCCGAAGTACTTGTTAATTGTGTAACGGCAATACAAATCGGTCTCTCTTTTCCTTCTTGCTTACCTTCCTCTAATCCCTCAATCGCAGCTTTCATCATACTGCTTCCCCCAGCAGCATGAACATTTACCATATCTACATCTAGACTAGCTAGGCTACGCATAGCGCTTTTTACTGTATTCGGAATATCATGAAGTTTTAAATCTAGAAAGATTTTATGTCCTTTTTCTTTTAAGTACGTAATAATTGCAGGACCCTCTTTGTAAAACAACTCCATACCAACTTTGACAAATAACTCTTCCCCTTCAAAGTGACGTAAGAATTGTTCTACCTCTTTCTTACCTGGAAAATCCAGTGCAACGATTAGCGACTGTGACATGTTTGCTTCCAGCTCCTTCCTTGACATTCCGAAATGTGATCAAATCCTAATTCATCTAGTAATGCGGGTAACTCTTCAATAATTGTTGGACATACGAACGGATCGATAAAGTTCGCCGTTCCAACTGCAACCGCGCTTGCGCCAGCATAGAAGAATTCAATTACATCTTCCGCTGTTTCAATACCACCCATTCCGATGATCGGAATGTTAACCGCTTGACTTACTTCATGTACCATACGAATTGCTACTGGCTTAATCGCAGGCCCTGATAGTCCGCCCGTACGGTTTGCTAAAATTGGTTTTGCAGTTTTTAAATCTAGACGCATACCAAGCAATGTATTAATCATCGTTAAACCGTCCGCACCCGCATTTTCAATTGCTTTTGCAATTTCCACAATGTTTGCCACGTTCGGTGACAATTTCACATATACCGGTACTTCAGAAACCTCTTTTACTCGCTTCGTTAAATCAGCAGCAATTTCAGGATTTGTACCAAAAGCGATACCACCCGTTTTTACGTTTGGACAAGAAATATTTAATTCTAGCGCATGAACATTAGGTGCCTTTGAAATCGCCTTCGCAACCGCTACGTAATCCTCAGCTTGTGAACCCGCAACGTTTGCAATAATCGGAAGATCAAATTGCTCGAGAAAAGGTAATTCAGAATTCATTACCTTTTCTAATCCAGGATTTTGAAGCCCGATTGCATTTAGCATTCCGCCTGGTGTTTCAGCAACACGAGGCGTTGGGTTTCCATAACGAGGTTGTTCTGTTGTCGCTTTAATCATAATTGATCCAAGTACACTTAAATCATAGAACTGTGCATACTCACGACCAAATCCGAAACAACCAGATGCTGGGATGATTGGATTTTTTAATGATAACCCTGGTAATTCAACTTGCAATCTGTTCATAGTACAACCTCCCCGATTGGAAATACTGGTCCGTCGCTACACACCTTCTTGTAAGAATGTCCACTCGGATCTGCTTGCAAATGGCATACACATGCGAAACATGCTCCGATACCACAGCCCATACGTTCTTCTAATGAAATGTAGGCTTTTCTCTCCTTATAGCGTCCTTCTAATGCACGAAGCATCGCTAAAGGTCCACATGAGTAGAGAATGTCAAAGTCAATTCCATAGCTATCGATTACATCTGTTACAAACCCTTTTGTACCATGTGTACCATCAACAGTTGCAACATACGTATCACCAAGTTCTGCGAATTTCTCTTCATAGAAGACAACATCTTTCGTTTGGAAACCTAAGATGTGAATAACGCGTACTCCTTTTGCTACAAGACGCTGTGACAATTCATATAGTGGTGGTACACCAATTCCTCCACCAACTAATAGAGCCGTTTGTCCAGATTCCGCTTCTTCTACAGGAAATCCATGACCAAGTGGTCCTAACACATCTACAAGTTCACCTTGTTTTCTTTTCGCTAATGTTTTTGTCCCTTGTCCTTCCGCACGATATAGCATTGTAAATTCGTTCTTGTCTTGATCGACATTACAAATACTAATTGGGCGGCGCAGAAGGGGCGTAATGCCCTCTGCTACCTTAATGTGTACAAACTGCCCTGGATCGTTCATTTGCTGCACTAAATCCCCTTGAAGCACTAATTCGTAAATGTTTTTTGCGATTTCTTTTTGGTTAACGACGATCATATTTTGCTTTTGCATCATGCATGTACCACCTCGTGACGCTTCGTTTGCGTAATTTCTTTCATTGAATGAGCTGAGAATGTCATAGATTCTAATACTCCCAAGATTGCTCTCGTTGTATCAAGTGATGTTAAGCAAGCCACACCATTTTCTACTGATTCACGGCGAATGCGGAAACCATCACGCGCTGGTTGTTTGCCTTTTGTTAATGTATTGATTACAAACTGTGCTTTCCCTTGACGAATAATATCAAGTAAGTTGTAGTCTTCAGAATCAATTTTGTTTACAACTTGCACCGGAATGTTTTGTTCTGTTAGCGATTGTGCTGTTCCTGCTGTTGCTAATAAGTTATAGCCGATTTCATGGAAGCGTTTTGCAATTTCCAGCGCTTCTTCTTTATCTTTATCCGCTACAGTGATGATTACTGATCCGTGCGTTGGAATGTTAATTCCTGAAGCAACAAGTCCTTTATATAATGCTTTTTCAAGCGTTAAATCTTTACCCATTACTTCCCCTGTTGATTTCATTTCAGGCCCTAATGTTGTATCAACTGAGCGTAGTTTCGCAAATGAGAATACCGGTGCTTTTACATACACTTCCTTCTCTTCTGGGTGATAGCCAGTTCCATATCCTTGTTCTACAAGGTTTTGACCTAAAATAACTTTCGTTGCGATATTTGCCATCGGTACGCCTGTAATTTTACTTAAGAATGGTACTGTACGGCTCGCACGTGGATTTACTTCAATTACATACACTTCATCTTTGAATACTACAAACTGAATGTTTAGTAATCCAACAATGTTTAAACCTTTTCCAAGCCCAATTGTATGTTCAATAATTTGTTCTTTTAGTTTTTCAGATAAGCTCTGTGGTGGATATACTCCAATTGAATCCCCAGAGTGAACTCCAGCGCGTTCGATATGTTCCATAATACCTGGAATGAATACATTCTCACCGTCTGAAATTGCATCTACTTCAATTTCTTTACCAACCATATAACGGTCGATTAATACTGGGTGATCTGCGTGAACTTTAACCGCATTTTTCATGTAGTGCAGTAATTCTTCTTGACGATATACGATTTCCATCGCACGTCCACCTAGTACGTAAGATGGTCTTACTAATACTGGGTAACCAATTTTGTCAGCGATCGCTACTGCTTGCTCTACAGTCGTTGCTGTTTTACCAACTGGTTGCGGGATACCAAGCTTTGTTAAAGCTGCTTCAAACTTATCACGATCTTCTGCACGGTCTAAATCTTCAAGTGATGTTCCTAAGATTTTCACACCGTGTGCTTCTAATTTAGCCGCTAAGTTAATTGCCGTTTGTCCACCAAATTGGACGATAACACCTTCTGGCTTTTCTAAATCGATAATGTGCATTACATCTTCGATTGTTAATGGTTCAAAGTATAATTTGTCAGAAATACTGAAGTCTGTTGAAACTGTTTCTGGGTTGTTATTAACAATGATTGCCTCATACCCAGCTTCTTTTATTGCCCATACAGAGTGAACTGTTGCATAATCAAACTCAACACCTTGACCAATACGGATTGGACCAGATCCTAGTACAACTACACTCTTACGATCTGTTACAATCGATTCATTCTCGTCACCATATGTGCTGTAGTAGTATGGTGTTGCAGATTCAAACTCTGCCGCACAAGTATCTACCATCTTATAAACAGGAGTCATATTGCTTTCTTTACGCATATCGTAAATTTCACGCTCTGTTTTGTTCCAAGCATTGGCGATGTAATGGTCACTGAAGCCCATTTCTTTTGCAGATTGTAACACTTCCATATTTCCTACATTCGCTTTTACTTCGCGTTCCATGTTTACGATATTTTCAACTTTTTGTAAGAAGAAGAAGTCCATTTCACACCATTCGTTGATTTCTTCTTTCGTTACACCTTGACGGATCGCTTCTGCTACAACGAACAGACGCTCGTCATCAGCTTTTATAATACGCTTTTTCATCGTTTCTTTATCAAGCTCTTTTAAGTGGTCTAACTCTAGGTGATAAACGCCAAGCTCTAAAGAACGGATCGCTTTTAATAATGATTGTTCTAAGTTACGTCCAATTGACATAACTTCACCAGTTGCCTTCATTTGTGTACCAAGTGTTCTGTTTGCTGATTCAAACTTATCAAATGGCCAACGTGGAATTTTTGAAACAACATAGTCTAATGCTGGCTCGAAGCAAGCGTATGTTTTTTGTGTTACTGGGTTTATAATTTCATCTAATGTTAAACCGACTGCAATTTTCGCCGCTAGCTTTGCAATTGGATATCCAGTTGCTTTAGATGCTAGTGCAGACGAACGACTCACACGCGGGTTTACTTCGATTACATAGTATTGGAAGCTATGTGGATCAAGTGCAAGCTGAACGTTACATCCACCTTCAATTCCTAATGCACGAATAATTCTTAATGAAGTGTTTCGTAACATTTGATACTCACGGTCACTTAATGTTTGGCTCGGTGCTACAACGATAGAATCACCTGTGTGAACCCCAACCGGATCGATATTTTCCATGTTACATACTACAATCGCGTTATCATTCGAATCGCGCATTACTTCATATTCAATTTCCTTACAACCAGCAATACTCTTTTCTAATAAACATTGTGTTACTGGACTATGTTTTAATCCACCTGATACGATTTCAATTAGTTCTTCTTCATTATTACAGATTCCGCCACCTGTTCCCCCCATTGTAAATGCTGGGCGAACAATAACTGGATAACCAATTTCTTTTACAAATTCATGTGCTTCTTCCAGCGTATGAATAATCGTACTAGATGGAATTGGTTCATTTAATTCCTGCATTAATGTACGGAATAAATCACGATCCTCGGCTTGCTCGATTGCTGATAATTTTGTTCCTAAAATTTCAACTCCGCACTCTTCAAGTATGCCTGATTTCGCAAGTTCAACCGCCATGTTTAGGCCTGTTTGACCACCTAATGTTGGTAAGAGTGCATCTGGGCGTTCTTTACGAATAATACGGCTTACGAATTCTAATGTTAATGGTTCTATATATACTTTATCTGCTGTTGCAGTATCTGTCATAATTGTTGCTGGGTTAGAGTTAACAAGGATTACTTTGTAACCTTCTTCTCTAAGAGATTGACAAGCTTGTGTTCCAGAATAATCAAACTCTGCTGCTTGCCCAATTACAATTGGTCCTGATCCGATTACTAAAATTGTGTTAATGTCTAGGCGTTTTGGCATAACTCTTCCCCTTCTTTCTTGAAGTTTTCAATCATTGCTAAGAAATCTTCGAATAAATCATTTGCATCTTCTGGTCCTGCAGAAGCTTCTGGATGGTATTGCACTGTAAATGCGGGGAACTTCGTATGACGAAGACCTTCTACTGTTCCATCATTTAAAGCAACATGTGTAATTTCCAGTTCTGTATTTCCAACTGATTCTTCTTCTACTGCGTAACCATGGTTTTGAGATGTAATTGCCACTTTTCCAGTTGCAAGATTTTTTACTGGATGATTTAAACCACGGTGACCGAATTTTAACTTACTAGTATTCGCACCAGATGCTAGGGCGAACAATTGATGTCCTAAGCAAATCCCGAATAAAGGAACTTTACCAATAATGTCTTTTAACATTTCAATTGCTTCTGGTACATCTTTCGGGTCCCCAGGTCCATTACTTAACATAATTCCATCTGGGCTAAGACGTAAAATTTCTTCTGCTGTTGTATTGTAAGGTACAACAATTACATCACAATCACGCTTATTTAATTCTCGTAAAATACCATGTTTCATTCCGAAGTCTACAAGTACAACGCGATGTCCACGGCCTGGACTTGGGTATGGATCTTTTGTTGATACGCGTTTCACATGATCTGTAAAGACAGTTGCTTTCAATTGGCTAACGATGTCCTCTACATCCACATCCATATTGCAAAGACGTCCGCGTAAAGTTCCATATTGACGAATTTTTCTTGTTAATTTTCTCGTATCAATTCCCTCTAATCCTGGGATGTTTCTTTCTTTTAAGTAATCATTTAACGAAATTTCATTACGGAAGTTTGATGGGTGATCACAAATTTCATTTACGATTAAACCATTTACAGATGGGTGAATCGATTCAAAATCGTCACGGTTGATGCCGTAGTTTCCGATTAATGGGTACGTAAACGTTACGATTTGACCGCAATATGATGGATCAGATAATGTTTCTTGATATCCAGTCATTCCTGTTGTGAATACAACCTCACCTGACTTTTCAATTTCTCCTCCGAAACCTTTTCCAATTAATACTGTTCCATCTTCTAAGATAAGTTGTCTTTTCATACTAATGCACTCTCCTTTTGCCATGCGATCTTACCACCAACGATTGTCATTACCGGCCATCCTTGGCATTTCCAACCTGCGAATGGTGTATTTTTTCCTTTTGATAAGAATGTTGTTGGATCAATCTCTTCTTCTTGTTCTAAATCAATGATTGTAATATCAGCTGTTCTACCTTCTTTCAGGCGACCTGCTTCTAAGCCGAATGTATCAGCTGGCTTTTCTGTTAAGAATTGAATTAACTGCTCTAATGTAATAATTCCTTTTTTCACAAGGTTTGTGTATAGAAGCGGGAATGCTGTTTCAAAACCAGTAATTCCGAATGGTGCTCTTTCAATTCCTTGTGCTTTCTCTTCCGCTGTATGCGGTGCATGATCAGTTGCGATCATATCGATTGTTCCATCTAATAAACCTTCAATTAGTGCTGCGTGATCTTCTTTTCCACGAAGCGGTGGGTTCATTTTAAAGTTAGGATCAGCTGATGGGATATCATCTTCACATAACACTAAGTGATGAGGTGTTACTTCTGCTGTCACCTTAATTCCAGCACGTTTCGCGTCACGGATTACACGTACAGATCCTTTCGTACTTACGTGACATACGTGGTAGTGACAATTTGCCGCTTCAGCAAGCAGTATATCCCTTGCAATATGTACAGATTCACATACTGATGGGATACCGTTTAATCCGTGTTTCTCAGAAAACTTCCCTTCATGTACACAACCTTTATTAATAAGAGTATTCTCTTCACAGTGTGCAACTACTGCCATATTTAATTTTGATGCACGCTTCATAGCCGCTAACATCATGCTTGCATCTTGCACGCCTACGCCATCATCAGTGAAAGCAAACGCTCCAAGTTCTTTTAACGTTTCAAAATCGGTCATTTCAGAACCCGCTTGGCGTACTGTAATTGCTCCATATGGTAATACATTTACATGTGCTTTTTCTTTAATACGCTTTTGCAGGTCTTCCATATGTTCTTTACAATCTGGTACTGGGCGTGTGTTTGGCATTGCGCAAATTGTAGTAAATCCACCTTTTGCTGCTGCAAGTGTTCCTGTTTCAATTGTTTCTTTATGTTCACCACCTGGTTCACGAAGATGAACGTGTACATCTACTAATCCAGGTGCGATTAACTTTCCATTTACATCGATTACTTCAGCATTATCTGCCGTAATATTTTCTGCTACCTTCGCAATTTTACCGTCTTGTACGAGAAGATCTGTTGCTACAATTGTTCCTTCTTCATTCATATAACGACCGTTTTTAAACAAATAATTCATGTTTCATTCCTCCTAATACATTTGGTAATGCGCGTTTTAGTACAGCCATTCTTACGTAGACCCCGTTTTCCATTTGCTTGAATATGCGTGAGCGTTCACACTCGACAAGTTCACTTGCAATTTCAACATCACGGTTTACAGGGGCTGGATGCATAATAATGCTTCCTTCTTTCATACGTTTTTCTCTTTCAACTGTTAACCCATGTTGCTCGTGATATTCTTTCATAATGTCTGTTTCATAATGGTCATGACGCTCATGTTGTACACGAAGTAACATCATCACATCCACTTCTGGAACAAGTTCATCTAAACTCTTGTACGTTCCAAATGTGTTCTCTTCATCTTTCCACTCTTCTGGGCTTGCAAAGTAAATTGTCGCGCCCAGTTTCGTTAATGCTTCTGCATTAGAACGTGCTACTCGGCTATGCCGAACATCCCCAACTATTGCAATCTTCAAACCTTCAAATCTTCCAAACTCTTGTTTAATTGTTAGAAGATCGAGTAGACATTGCGTTGGATGATTTCCACATCCATCTCCAGCGTTCAAGATTGGAATATTCACCTGATCTTTTAATTCATCGAAGTAACGATCTTGCTCATGGCGGATGACTACCGCTTTTGTTCCGATTGATTCTAGTGTTCTTATCGTATCGTATAAAGTTTCTCCTTTTTGTACGCTAGATGCATCTGCGGAAAAGTCTAATACTTCAAGCCCTAATCTCTTCTCAGCAACTTCAAAGCTAAATCTCGTCCTCGTACTATTCTCAAAGAACAAGTTCGCAACAAATGTTTGCTCTGTCGTTTTGCTCTCTTTCCCATTCGCGAAATCTTCTGCGTCTTTTAGAATTTCTGAAATTTCTACTTCCGATAATTCACTCATCGTTAACAAATGGCTCATCGTCATCCCTCATCTTTCTGATTTTTATGTTACCACTTTTGTATTTTTATAACAATACCTGCATAAAAATACCCTAGTCGTGTGAGACTAGGGTGCATGAAAGAAGCCACCCTTTCCGGTCTCACAGGACTGAATTAAAAGGTTATTATTATGAAGCAATCTGCTTAGATTGTTTTATTTGTTTCGTTTCCGGTAGTAGTAGATTTAATAGTACACCTACAATTGCTGCTAGCGCCATTCCTTCTACTTGGAACGATTCACCTACGTGCAGTACCGCCCCGCCAATACCGATTACTAGTATTACTGATGCAATCATTAAGTTTCGTTTGTCACTTAAGTCTGTTTTATCATCTACCATCATGCGTAAACCGCTTGATGCGATTACACCGAATAGTAAGATTGATACACCACCCATAACTGGTGTTGGAATCGAATGAATCAGTGCTGAAATTTTCCCGATAAATCCAAACATAATTGCGAACACTGCTGAACCGATGAATAAGTATACACTGTATGCTCTCGTAATTGCTAGCACACCGATGTTTTCACCGTACGTTGTATTCGGTGGTCCACCTATTAGTGATGCGATTAATGTTGCTACCCCATCACCGAATATTGAACGGTGTAAGCCTGGTTTTTCAATTAAATCTCTTTTAATAACATTTCCAAGTACAATTTGATGTCCGATATGTTCTGAAATTGTTACTAGTGCAACTGGTACCATTAAGAGTACAATTTTCCATGAAAACTCCGGAGTGTATGTTACAAACGGTACTGTGAAGTCTGGTATGACAAACCATTTTGCCTCAGCTACTGGCTTTAAATCTACTAGCCCTTGGAAGTAAGCGAATATATACCCGCCGATGATTCCAAGTAGCACTGGTATGATACTGAAAAATCCTCTCCCGAATATGGAGCAAATGATTGTAATTGCTAATGTTACTAATGCTACTGAAAAGTGTGTAATGCTATACTTACCATCCGCACCGTTCATCGCCATATTAACTGCTGTATGTGCTAAAGCTAGACCGATTACCATTACGACTGGACCAACTACGATTGGCGGAAGTAATTTCATAATCCACCCTGATCCTGACTTCTTAATTCCGAGTGAGATTAAGATGTACACAAGTCCTGCAAACAAACCACCGAGCATTGCTGCTCCAGGTCCACCTGCTGTTTTCGCTGTTATAATCGGTGCGATAAAGGCGAATGATGATCCTAGATAGGCAGGTACTTGACCTTTTGTTATAAGAAGAAACGCTAGCGTTCCTAATCCACTTGATATTAATGCTACTGACGGATTCAATCCTGTTAAAAACGGAACAAGCACTGTTGATCCAAACATCGCGAACAAATGTTGTATACTTAAAAATAACCATTTTCCCGGTTTCGGTACTTCATTAACGTCTAATACTGGCTTTTGTTCCATTGTTACATCCTCCTTCAGTTTAATTCTTTGCAATAAAAAAACTCTTTGTGCCTGTGCACAAAGAGTCCTACACTTTCGTATGCCAAATTTGACATATGAAAGCCAAGACCCTTTGGCAGCCTCACAGGACTACATTTAAAAGGGCTTTACTTATCGTATATGCTTACTCGATCTTGTTGATCTGTCTCTTGCAAATCAACTTCGATACGCTCTTCACTAGATGTTGGAATGTTCTTTCCTACATAATCAGCGCGAATTGGTAATTCACGATGACCTCTATCAACAAGAACAGCCAATTGGATTTGTGATGGTCTACCTAAATCCATAAGAGCATCCATTGCTGCTCGAACTGTTCTTCCTGTATATAACACATCATCCACAAGGATAACTTTTTTCTTCGTAATATCTACAGGAATATCAGAACCTTTTACAAGTGGTTCTTTATGTTTCGATTGTAGTGTTAAATCATCACGATACAACGTAATATCTAACTCTCCTACTTCCATCTCTTTTCCTTCAATTTGACCAATTCGTTCTGCCAAACGTTGTGCAATAAAAATTCCACGTGTTTTTATTCCGACAAGAACACAATTATCGACACCTTTATTTCGTTCCACGATTTCATGACTAATTCGTGTTAAAGCGCGGCGAATCATTTGGTCATCTAAAACGACAGCTTTCTCTTGCATGCTCTACACCTCCAAGCTTTTTTTCTTGCGTGAGAGTAATGGTATAAAAAAAGTCCTCTCAGCGTGTGCGAGAGGACTTTTGAAAAAAGGGTACAACATACCCTAAGTATTTCAAACCGTTACCTTCTCAACCTCACGGGGCTGTGTTAAAGGATCATTATTTAACTGTTGTCAGTATCTCAGTTTTCTTATGATTTGTCAATACTATTTCCGTAAAATATTTAGCGCTTCTTCAAACACTTCTGGAATCGGTGCCTCAAACTCAATATATTCACCAGTACGAGGGTGATCGAAACCTAAAATCCCTGCATGAAGTGCTTGTCCATTCATATCTAATGTTTTCTTCGGACCATACTTTGGATCCCCTGCAAGTGGATAACCAATATATTTCATATGAACACGAATTTGGTGTGTACGTCCCGTTTCTAAGCGGCATTCTACAAGTGTGAAATCCTTAAATCGCTCTAACACTTGGAAATGTGTAACTGCATTCTTACCATTTTCATCAACAGTCATACTTTGACGTTCTTTTTTATCACGACCAATTGGAGCGTCAATTGTTCCTTTATCATGTGGAATTACACCATGTACAATCGCTTTATAGCGTCTTGTTACCGTTTTTGCTACAAGTTGATTTACAAGTGATTCATGCGCCACATCATTTTTAGCAACCATTAATAATCCAGATGTATCCTTATCAATACGGTGCACTATACCAGGACGCATTACACCGTTAATACCTGATAGGTCTGTACAATGATGCATAAGTCCGTTTACAAGCGTACCCTTCGTATGCCCTGGTGCTGGATGTACTACCATGCCACGCGGCTTATTTACAACTAGTACATCGGCATCTTCATAATAAACTTCTAAATTCATATCTTCCGGTTGAATATCTAACTCTTCTGGCTCGGGAATTGTTACTGTAATTTCATCATTTCCTTTTACTTTATAATTCCCTTTAACCGACTTCCCATTTACTGTCACAACAGCATCTTTAATCCATTGCTGCACTTGTGAACGTGACCATTCACTGTTTATTTCTGCAACGAATTTATCAATTCGCTCGCTTTTTTGTTCTTCTGCAACTGTTACTTGTACTACTTCACTCATTCAATTACTCCTTCGCTTTCTTTCCTTCTAATACTGTTTGAATAATAATTAATACAACTCCAATACATAATGCTGAGTCAGCTATATTGAATACCGGATAGTTGTACGAGAAAATATACACGTGAATGAAATCCACTACTTCTTGTCTAAATACACGATCAATAAAATTGCCAATTGCTCCGCCTAAAATTAGACCTAATGAAATACCTAGAAGCTTGTCCGTTTTCGCATATTTTTTCATATAAAATACGATAAATGCTACGAAAATGACTGTAATAATGTAGAAAAACCACATTTTATTTTCTAAAATACCCCAGGCAGCTCCTCTATTTCGATGAGATGTTATGTATAATACATTATCGATAATCGGAATGCTCGTACCCAATTCCATGTTCTTTACAATTAGCCACTTCGATATTTGATCGATGGCAATGACAAATAACGCTATTACATAATATATCATTTTCATTTCCCCCACAAAGACAGTGTACCTCAAAATTTTAGCATAGCTGCTACCTTTTCACAATGAACCTTTGTAGAAGAATAAAATAAATTAAAAAAAGGTAACATAATATCGTTGTGCGTATTCATACATTTACCTTTTCATAGAAAAATTCATGAATAGTACGAGCAGTCGGCATTGTTTTCATTTGTTTTGTAGAAATCGCTCTTCCAGTTTCTTCACAAATACCGTACATATCTATTTCCATTTTAAACAATGCACGTTCTACATCTTTTAAATCCTCTTTTATATCATGTAATAGCAATTTTTTCTTTGTCTCTTCCTTTATTTCGTATCCAAGTTCTTGCCCAAATTCCATATAGTATGTGTGCATTGCTTCTTTAGCCAGTCTATCTTGCAACTCTTTTCTCATCAATTGCAATTCTTCTTTTATTTCCATATAAATTTCATTCACGTGTACATTCCTCCCAGCTGCAATGTACAATTAGTGTGTCCGAAATTTCCACGCTTACCTCACACACATTTTTCCTTCATAGGAAAGAGAGTGAAAGTTATTTCGATATATCATCAACAAAAAACTGACTGCTATTATGAGCAGTCAGCTTTTTTCATTATTTTACATAATTTTCTTTAACAACCGTTGCACAACGCTCACATAATGTTTCATGTTCTGCATCTTTACCAATTGTTTCTGAAACAACCCAACAACGTTCACACGTCTCACCTGTCGCCTGTGCTACAACTACAGCTGTATGCTCATACTTTGGTGCTTCTGTTGGCGCTTCTTCAATTGTACCACCAAGTTTATACTCAGAGACGATGAATAATTGCTTTAAGTCTTCGCTAATAGACTCTAACATAGCCTTCATTTCTACAGTCGGATATAGCGTAATGCTCGCATTTAATGACTTACCAATTACCTTCTCATTACGAGCTACTTCTAACGCTTTTAAAACGTCATCACGTAATGTCATAAATGCATCCCATTTTGCTCTTAACGCTTCTGAACCCTCTACTTCTGTAGCTTCTGGCATATTAGTTAACTGTACGCTTTCTTCTTCTGCACCAGGAACATATGGCCATACTTCATCAGCTGTATGAGGTAAGATTGGCGTTACAAGTTTCGTTAATGCAACAAGAACATCATATAATACAGTTTGAATTGCACGACGATCCGCGTGATCTGCACCTTCAATGTATAAAATGTCTTTTGCAAAGTCTAAGTAGAATGAACTTAGATCAATTGTACAGAAGTTGTGAATTGCATGATATACAGCAGCAAAGTCATATGTTTCATATGCATCTTTTACTTTTGTAATTAAGTCATTTAACTTCACTAACATGTAACGATCTACTTCACGAAGTTCAGCTACCGCTACTGTATTTTCACTTGGATTAAAATCATCTAAGTTTCCTAATAAGAAACGGAATGTGTTACGGATTTTACGATACACTTCTGCTACTTGTTTTAAAATATCATCTGAAATACGTACATCAGATTGATAGTCAACAGAAGATACCCATAAGCGTAAAATGTCTCCGCCTAATTGATCCATAATTTTCTTCGGTACGACGATGTTTCCAATCGACTTACTCATTTTACGTCCGTCACCATCTAGTACGAAACCATGGCTTAGTACGCCTTTATACGGAGCTTTACCAGTTACAGCAACTGCTGTTGATAATGAAGAGTTAAACCAACCACGATACTGGTCAGATCCTTCTAAATATAAATCAGCTGGACGTTGTAAGTCTTCGCGCTCTTCTAATACCGCTTGGTGAGAAGAACCTGAATCGAACCATACATCCATGATGTCTGTTTCTTTACGGAATTCACCATTTGGGCTACCTGTATGTGTAAATCCTTCTGGTAATAAATCTTTCGCTTCACGCTCGAACCATACGTTAGAACCGTGCTCACGGAATAAATCTGCTACATGATTAATTGTTTCATCTGTAATAATTGGATCACCATTTTCTGCATAGAATACAGGAATTGGCACACCCCATGCACGCTGACGAGAAATACACCAGTCACCACGGTCACGAACCATATTATGAAGACGAGTTTCTCCCCATGCTGGTACCCATTTTGTTTCCGCAACAGCTTCTAATAATTCTTTACGGAACGCTTCAATAGATGCAAACCACTGCGCTGTCGCACGGAAAATAATTGGTTTTTTCGTTCTCCAATCATGTGGGTATGAATGCGTAATGAATGTTAGTTTCAGTAACGCGCCTACTTCTTCTAATTTTTCCGTAATTGGCTTGTTAGCTTTATCATAGAATAAGCCTTCAAATCCAGGTGCTTCATTTGTTAATACACCTTTATCATCAACTGGGCAAAGTACTTCTAAGCCATACTTTTTACCAACAACGAAGTCATCTTCCCCGTGTCCTGGTGCTGTATGAACACAACCTGTACCTGCATCTGTTGTTACGTGCTCTCCTAGCATAACTAATGAGTCACGATCGTAGAATGGATGTTTTGCAACTGTATACTCAAGTTCGCTACCTTTTACCGTTTTCACAACTTCAGCATTTTCCCACTCTAACGTTTTTGCAACTGTCTCAAATAGTTCAGAAGCGATGATATATTTCTCATCATTTACTTTCACAATAGCATATTCAAGTTCTGGGTGAACAGAAATACCTAAGTTTGCAGGTAACGTCCAAGGCGTTGTTGTCCAAATAATGTATTTCTCATCACCTTCTAATACGTTCTTTCCATCTTTTACAGGGAATGCTACGTAAATAGATGCTGATTTTTTATCTTGGTATTCAATTTCAGCTTCTGCTAAAGCTGATTCACTCGTTGGAGACCAGTAAACTGGTTTTTGTCCTTTATAGATATAACCTTTTTTCGCCATGTCACCAAACACTTTAATTTGTTGTGCTTCATAAGCTGGCTCTAAAGTAATATATGGATTATCCCAATCTGCACGTACACCTAAACGCTTAAATTGTTCACGTTGACGTTCTACTTGCTCATATGCATACTCTGCACATAACTTACGGAACTCAGCAACTGTCATTTCTTTACGCTTTACACCTTTATTTGTTAAAGCTTGCTCAATTGGTAAACCGTGTGTATCCCAACCTGGTACATATGGTGCACAGTATCCAGTCATTGATTTAAAACGAACAATAAAGTCTTTTAACACTTTATTTAGTGCATGTCCCATATGGATGTCACCATTCGCATATGGAGGTCCATCATGTAGTACAAATAAAGGACGACCTTTCGTATGTTCTTGTACCTTTTCATAAATATTCATTTCAGCCCATTTTTCTTGCATTGCAGGCTCACGTTTCGGTAAATTCCCACGCATCGGGAACTCTGTTTTTGGCATTAGTAATGTATTTTTGTACTCCATGCTCAATTCCTCCTTAAATATATAAACGACAGACCTTAAAAAAGGGAATAAAAAAGAGACCTCTCATCCCCAAAAAGGGACGAGAAAGTCTCCCGCGGTACCACCCTAGTAGACCATATACAAATGCATAAGGTCCTCTTTATATTCTTAACGCGAATATACGCCTACGCTTACTAAATTTGTTCAGCGCGGAACTCCAGGGTGATATTCCCATCATCTCCTTATCCTGAGCTTACACCATCCTCAGTTCGCTATATAAGGTATGAAAAAGGTACTTATCCCTATCTTCGTTTTTCTTAATAAATATGCTGTTTAAAATTATATGTAATAATGAGAAAAACGTCAAGCTTACACTGTTTCTTCTTTTTTCAACAGTTCGTCCACTTCGTCTTCTAATTCAATTAGTTTATCCCAATCATCGTTGTTTAACATTTCAAGTTGTGTTTCTAATAACATACGGAAACGAGTTCGGAATACTTTCGCTTGTTTCTTCAACTCTTCAATATCAAAAGCAACTTTTCTTGATTTCACTAACGCTTCATTAATGATACGATCTGCATTTTTTTCTGCTTCACGTACAATTAATTTTGCTTCTTTTTGTGCATTACGCTTCACTTCTTCAGCAGCTTCTTGTGCGACAATGATAGATTTGTTCAGCGTATCTTCAATATTAGAAAAATGATCTAACTTTCCTTCTAATTGTGCAACCTTTTCTTCTAAAGCTTTTTTCTCACGAATGACTAATTCATAATCTTTGATGATTTGATCAAGAAACTCATTTACTTGATCTTCATCGTAGCCACGAAACCCGCGACCAAATTCTTTGTTATGAATATCTAATGGTGTTAACGGCACAACGCCACCTCCAAGTAGTTATCTAAATTTCCTCTTTCAATTATATCTTTTCTTCGACAAAATAAGAGAATTTCCTTCTAAAAAACCAATCATTTTAGTATACCATACAAAACTCTCCATTTGTCGCGCTTCGTTTTACCTTCTACAGAAAATAATTTACTTCGTCCATACCCTCTAACCGAGAAAACATCCCCAGGAAAACATTCATACGAAGTTTGCTCTACTGTTTTCCAATTGACTTTTACTAAGCCACCTTTTATAAGAGGCTGTACCTTCTGCCTAGATATATGTAGCATTTCAGCTAATAAAACATCTAGACGAAGTGACGAAACAGTCCCAGATTTTTCTCCCCATTTTTCACCTACACGCAAAATTTTCTCTACTTGTATAGGAGAGAGTGTGACTTTCATTTTCCCTATTGATTGTAAGTTCATTTCAATATACGATACAACTTCTTTGGCAACTGCAATTTGGGCACGGTCTTCTTGAAGCAAAATATCACCACATTTTTCCCTTGTTAAACCAAGCGACATGAATGCACCTAATATTTGCCTATGTTCTAGCGTAAAAAACTTGGAAGGATAGTCAATTTCTAATACTTCTACTTGAAATTCCTCTTCATTTAATTCTAGATAATCTGGATAAATTAGTGCTCTTTTCCGTTCGGCTTCAGGCATCGCACCATCAAACCGTACAGCTACATCTCCTTGCCCTATTACCATAGAAACAATTTGTTGCTGTCTTGGATCAAGAAAATCTGTTAACTTGACTTGATGGTACTCAGCAGCCTGTTTCCACTCTAATACTTTATCCACAAAGACCTCTTCATCAGGTCTAAAATGCTCATAGATGCTCATGTATTTAACCTCACACTATAAAAAATAGTTAAATAAACTCACTAAACCACCTCTAGCAAGTTTCAAGGCAACAATAGCAACAAGTGGAGAAATATCAATCATACCAAATGGTGGAATAAACCTCCTAAACGGCTCTAAATACGGTTCGCAAATACGCGCAAGAAAATCTCCAAAAGCTGATTCCTTTGCGCCAGGAAACCATGATAGGAGAATGTAAATAATTAGTGCCCACGAGTAAATCTCGATAGCAGTAAGTAACACTGTTAAAACTGTTGTCATGGCGTATTACCACCTCTTTATATTTGTCTCTTCTTCTTCACCGAATAACTCTGAAATCGCACCAACGATATCAACATTTTCAGGTGTACACATAAATGTTTTCGGGCCTATTTTTTGAATATCCCCGCCTATAGCGTATACAGTACCACTTAAAAAGTCAACGATACGTACAGCTTGATCTGTAGACATTCTTTGCAAATTAATTACAACAGCTCGTCTACCTTTTAAGTGATCCGAAATGCCTTGCGCTTCCGAATATGTACGTGGTTCTAGTAAAACAACTTTTGAAGATTGCTTCGCTGTTTCAATACTCACTACATTTTGCTTCGGTTGCACTTTCGCAAACGGAACATCTTGTTGTTCTGGGGGATCTTGTTGCTTTTTCATGTCTGTTTGCTCCTTTTCATAACTATATTGAGCTGCTTCTTTTTCTTCCGGTGTGTCAAAAAAGAAGTATTTTACTTTTGACCAACTCATAATAACTTTCTCCTTCCTCCTACGCTTTTCCTACTAAAACCGTTCCCAAACGAATATATGTAGCGCCTTCCTCAATTGCAATCGTGTAATCATTTGACATTCCCATTGATAATTCTTTACATGGTGCATGTAATAATTCTAGCTCCTGCACCTCTGTCTGTAGCATGCGCAATTCCTTAAAGCAGCGACGAATCTCTTCCTCTTCTCCTGTAAACGGAGCCATTGTCATTAATCCTACCACTTCAATCTTATCCAATTCTTGCAAACTTTGAATAAAAGAAATTGTTTCTTCTATCGCCAATCCTTGCTTTGATTCTTCAGATGATGTTTTCACTTGAATAAAGCATTTAACTTTCTTATCAGCACGTTTTTGAATTTCTTTTGCAAGCGAAAGACGATCTAATGAATGTAAATAATCAATCTCATTAATGATTTCTTTTACTTTTCTCGTTTGCAATGATCCAATAAAATGCCAATTCACTTTTGAACCGAAATGCTCGTATTTTTGTAAGAAACCTTCATTTCTATTTTCACCTAAATCAATAATTCCTGTTTCAATTACTTCGCTTGTTTTTTCAATCCCTACAGTTTTTGTAACTGCAACGAGCTTAATATCTTTCATCGAACGTCCAGCTCGTACACAAGATTCTTTAATTACTTCGTTTACATCTGCTAAATTCCCTTGCACTGTCACTTACTTCACTCCTCCTTAAAACCTATGAAACTCAACATTCTCCCCGTCTTACCTTGATCACGACGATGAGAGAAAAATAATTGTTCTTCACAGCTTGTACAAAGAGATGACATTACAATATGTTCTTCTTTTATGCCTGCTTGTACACATAATATACGATTAACTTCTTTTAAATTAATTGCATACTGACCATCAGAAATTAATTTATAAGGAACAGATCCGTTTACTACTTGCTTTGCTGCTGTTAATACACGATCATCAACAACATAACAACATGATCCGATTGCAGGACCAATTGCGACATGAATTTCATCACTTGAAACACCTTCTGCATTCCACTTTTGAATCATTTCTTTCGCAATCTCTGTTACAGTCCCTTTCCACCCAGCATGCGCAAGTCCTATCATATCATGTGATGGTGCATAAAAATAGAGCGGAACACAATCAGCGTAACAAGATGTTAAGAGAACATCTTTGTTAGTCGTATAAATGCCATCCGTTTTCGGAATACCGTCTTCATATGAATAAACGCCTTTCCCTTTTTCTTGCAGTCCTACTTTCTCAACATGATGGTCATGAACTTGTTCAGAGCAAATCCATTTTTCTAATGGTTTTTGTAACTTATTCGCTAAAATGCGTCTGTTTTCATGAACATTCTCCACGATATCATTCACATGTAATCCTAAATTCATCGCATGAAAGGAGCCTGTACTTACTCCACCATCTTTTGTCGTAAATCCAACAGTAATGTTTCCAAGTTCTTTCCACGCTTGTAAATACAGTATACCGTCCGCATATTTAAATGGTTCTCTCATAAAGCGACTCCTTTTAATTAAAATAACAGAAAAAAGCATGGTACTTCCTGTCTATTTTACCATACTTTTATTTTTTCATAATGACAACTGAAAAAAAAAGAGGAATCTGTAATATTCTTTATGAAATTGTCGGTGTTTGTATTGATTCTGTTACAGAATTAATATTATCTACTCTGACAAGTATGACATCTTCCCCAATTTTCATAATTCGCTCCCAAGGAATCACAAATTCTACTTCCTTTCCAAAGAGTCCAAGCATACGTGTCTGCTTGGAAATAATAACTGCCCTAATCTTTCCTGTGTCTATATCAAAATCAATATCTCCAATATTTCCAAGCCTTTTTCCATCTGAAATATTTACAACATCCTTCATTTGAAAATCCGAAATTCGTATCATGTTCCATCCTCTCCCTTATATCATAAATCGTAAGTACGCTCTCAAATAAAGTGAAACCTTAATCAGTGGGATTTTCCCCATCCCTACTGATTATTAGTCCATGCTAATCGGATTTTTACGGGTAGCTCCGGCTCTTCTTACTTCAGCCGAATTTTGAAGTGGATAAACAGTATATAACCGCTACTAATAGAACATCCATTTTATTTTCATTATATGAACCTCCCCACTCTACTATGAGCGCAAAATATTATATATAAAAAAGGCCTCACCATAGCTGGTGAGGACCTTATCCTTGAATCGTCTTATTCATTTGCTTAATAGCAGACTTCTCCAAACGTGATACTTGTGCTTGAGAAATCCCAATTTCTTCGGCAACTTCCATCTGTGTCTTTCCTTGGAAGAAGCGTTTTCGAATAATCATTTTCTCACGATCATTTAAACGCTTCATCCCTTCTTTCAACGCTAGTTCTTCAACCCACTGCTCGTCCTTTTGTTTTTCATCCTTTAATTGATCCATAACAAAGATAGGATCTCCTCCATCGTTATAAATCGGTTCAAATAATGAAACTGGGTCTTGAATAGCATCTAACGCAAAAACAATTTCTTCATGTGTCACTTCAAGAACTTTCGCAATATCCATTGCTGTTGGTTCTTTTGAATTTTCAGCAATCAATTTTTCTCTTACTTGCAACGCTTTATACGCAATATCTCGTAATGAGCGAGATACACGAATTGGATTGTTATCACGCAAATATCTGCGTATTTCTCCAATAATCATCGGCACAGCATACGTTGAAAACTTTACATTTTGGCCTAAATCAAAGTTATCAATGGATTTCATAAGTCCAATGCAACCAACTTGAAATAAATCATCAACATATTCTCCTCTGTTATTAAATCTTTGGATGACGCTCAGTACAAGACGTAAGTTTCCATTCACTAATTTCTCTCTGGCGCTTATCTCTCCACTTTGCATTTCACGAAATAATTTACGCATCTCTTCATTTTTTAGTACTGGAAGTTTAGCTGTATCAACACCGCAAATTTCTACTTTGTTTCTCGTCAAAGTGTTCCCTCCTATCGGGAGTTGCTGTACAGTGTAAAGTATTTCCTTTGAAGGGGATTTTATGCATACGGTTTTTCCATCATTTTTCACAAATATCATATTTCCTAATGCACAAAAAAAGAATAAGACCAGTCTAGATACCGACTGGTCTTATTCTTCACACCATTTTATTAAATTCTTTTCGTAATCTTTTTATAATTCTTTTTTCCAAACGAGAAATATAAGACTGTGAAATCCCAAGCATATCAGCCACATCTTTTTGTGTCTTCTCTTCGCCACCAGCGAGTCCAAACCGAAGCTCCATAATTTGTTTTTCACGATCATTTAATTGATGCAATGCTTTCATTAAAAGATGACGATCTACAGTAGCTTCTAAATCTTTTGTAATAATGTCATCATCTGTACCTAAAACATCTGATAATAACAGTTCATTTCCGTCCCAATCAATGTTAAGCGGTTCATCAAAAGAAACTTCCGAACGATTTTTATTATTTCGACGCAAATGCATTAAAATTTCATTTTCTATACAACGAGATGCATATGTTGCTAATTTAATTTTCTTTTCTGGATTAAATGTATTCACTGCCTTAATAAGACCAATTGTTCCTATACTAATCAAATCCTCAATATTGATCCCTGTATTTTCAAATTTTCTTGCTATATATACAACAAGCCTTAGGTTACGTTCAATAAGCATCGACCTCGCAGCTTGATCTCCATTTGGTAATTTATTCAAAAGAACTGCCTCTTCTTCTTTCGTTAACGGCGGTGGCAACGCTTCACTTCCACCAATATAATAAATTTCATCGGTCTTAATTCCTAATTTCAGCAATACTTTATACCAAAGGTATACCAAATAAAATTTAAATTTCACCATATTATCCCGCCTCTCATAATTAAGCAATTACCATCTTTTGCGAAATCAACATTTTCGGATGTACAATGCATTGATACTCTCCATTGGTAGATAATTGTTGTGTATTTAATCCAATCAGTACTTTGTTTACAACAACCAAACCTTCATGATGAACTTGCACACAATCTGGCTTAATTGCCCATAAAAATTGATTCTCTACTCCTACTGCTCGGAAAGGAATTAAACGTAGTTTCGTCGCCCACCCAGAATCATTTTCTGGTATTTGAGGAATTTCTGTTTTGGAATAAATTTGTTCTGTTAACCAAGCTGGCAAACAATGTTCTAATGATGAAATATGCATAATCATAACGGGTGTTTTCGTTAACGGGTCATAAAGTTGGTTCCCACTATCAATTAGACCTGCTAGTTCTAGTTCCTCTCCAGCTAATTGAATTTTCACTTTCACGATTTGATCATAGTGTATCTTTGTGACCTCTACGCTTTCTATACGCTTTTTAGAAAAATAATAAATTACTGGAAAACCAAAAATAACAAACAACCAACTAATTGGATCACCGTAAGAAACTGATTTAGATTGAACTAACCCATTTACCATTTCGTTCGTTTGCAAAAAGTAATGCGTTCCAATTAATCCTCCACCAACCATAAAGGTTACAAAATAGAAAGTAAAAACAGTTTGTGTATAATTTCTAAATGTCGAAAACCCAAATGCTGTATACACAATAAGTAACGAGTACAATAGTTTCATAATTGGATGTGTCATCATAGAAGCAAAAGGCGTAAAGGCGAAAATAACAATAGTTGAACCTATAAATGCCCCTAACACAAGCCTCCATCTTTTGATTCTCTTTTTTAACACGGTGGCTGTTAATAAAAGTAAAAGAAAATCAATGCAGGCGTTTAACAACCAAACAATGTCGGCGTAAACAACCAAACAATTCACCTCTTTTTTTGAGTTGAGACTAGTATAATGCATATCCAATAGGAAAGTGTGTCAATTGGTGGAGGGGTTTTTTTGTTATTTTGTGATTTCTAGACATAATCTGTCGGTAAAAAATAAAAATGTATTTTTCATAGAATAATATAAATTTCTTACTTGTATACATAATAATTGAATTATATATATACAAAGTTTATCTTGCTATTTGCGGACAGTAAGACCCTGCCTCAAAATTCAACTATAAAAAAGTACAGAAGTTAAGTGAGAGTCGGGCTAACAATCATTTTCGGATGAACACCCCCGATTAATTAAAGTTTCAATTTATTTATCACAGCTTATGGCTTAAAAATAGGACTGGGCTCTCCATATGCAAAATAATAAAAAAAGACCTGCTTAGCAGATCTTTTCCATTTAGACAACAAAAAAAAGGAGCATGAAAGCTCCTTTTCTTTTATCGTCTACGACGGTTACGTAAGAATGCTGGAATATCGATGTCATCTGAATCTGTATGACGATCATGCATAACCGGCTCTTCACGTTTCATTTCACGCTTAACTTCACGTTGTTTTGAAGGTTGAGCTACTGGTTGTTGTTGCTGTTGCGTGTGATTCGCAGTCGGACGGATAATTGGTTTTGGTGGTTGTGTCGAAGCACTATCATCAAAACCAGTTGCAATTACAGTGACAACGATATCATCTTTTAATCCTTCATTAATAACAGAACCGAAGATCATATTTACTTCTGGATCCGAAGCTGAAGCTACAATGTCTGCTGCTTCTTGTACTTCATATAAACTTAAGTTTGCGCCGCCCGTAATGTTCATAATAACACCTTGAGCTCCATCAATAGATGTTTCTAGTAATGGACTAGAAATCGCTTTTTTCGCAGCTTCAGCAGCACGATTTTCACCATTACCAGAACCGATACCCATTAAAGCAGAACCTCTATTAGACATAATTGTTTTTACGTCTGCAAAGTCTAAGTTAATTAGACCTGGTGTAGCAATTAAATCAGAAATACCTTGAACACCTTGACGTAATACGTTATCTGCTTCACGGAACGCTTCTAACATTGGCGTATTTTTATCAACAATCTCTAATAAGCGATCATTTGGAATTACGATAAGTGTATCTACATTTTCTTTAAATGACGCAATACCAGATGCAGCTTGAGTTGCACGTTTACGCCCTTCAAATGTAAATGGACGTGTTACAACACCAACTGTTAACGCGCCTAGTTCTTTTGCAACTTGAGCAACAACTGGAGCTGCACCAGTTCCAGTTCCGCCGCCCATACCAGCAGTTACGAAGACCATATCCGCGCCACGAAGCGCTTCTTGAATCTGTTCTTTACTTTCTTCTGCAGCTTTTTTCCCTACTTCAGGGTTTGCGCCTGCACCAAGTCCACGCGTTAATTTTCCACCAATTTGCATTTTCGTTTCAGCTTTTGATAGATTTAATGCTTGTGCATCAGTATTCACAGCGATAAAGTCTACACCTTGTACACCGTGTTCAATCATACGGTTTACAGCATTGTTTCCGCCACCGCCGACACCGATAACTTTTATATTCGCTAATTGATCTTGAGTAGTATCAAACTCTAACATGTCGAAATCCCCCTAGAACCTCATTTTTCGTGTCCAATTTTAATCCCATAAATAACGGAATGCACGTTTTACTTTTGACATCATGCGGTCATCATTTTGATTAGTATTGTTTTGATTACGAGTTTTTTGTTTCGCAGGTTGCTGTTGTACCGGCATTGGTGCTGGTACTGGTTCAAAATGTTCTTGCTTTTCCTGCACATTTTTCCCACGTAATTTAGCTTTTTGATAAGAATGTTTAATTAATCCAACTCCACTTGTATATTGAGGCTCACGAACACCAATATAATCAGGAGTTGCTATACGAACATTTTCATGTAAAATATCGTATGCAAGATCAAGAACACCTGGCATAGAAGCTATCCCACCAGTTAGTACATATCCAGAAGCAGCTTGCTTTACTCCTAACTTATGCACTTCATCTTGAACAAACATTAAAATTTCCTCTACACGAGCCTCTATTATATCCGATAATTCCAACTGAGAATATTGTTCTGTTTGATCGCTTCCCATAATAGGAACCGTAAACATCTCTTCTTCAGATGCTGTATCATAAAAAGCATGTCCATATTTCAGCTTAATTTGATCTGCATTTTCTGTTGAAGTTTTCAGCCCAATCGCTATATCCTTCGTTATATGATCTCCACCTAATGGCAATACGCTCGTTGCTTGCAACTCTCCATCTTTAAAAATAGATAAGGTTGTAGATCCTCCACCCATATCAACAAGTGCTACCCCTCTATTTCTTTCATCCGAAGATAACGCAACTGTCGCTGCCGCTAAAGGTTGCAGACAAATATCAACAATTTCAAGACCTGCTTTTTCTACACAACGAAGTAGGTTATGTAGTAAAGTTCTCGAGCCTGTAATAAGTGTACCTTCCATTTCTAATCTTACACCAATCATCCCGCGTGGATCGTTAATCTCGTCAAGACCGTCTACAATGAACTGTCGAGGTACCACATCAATAAATTCACGTTCAGGAGCAATTGACACAACTTGCGCTGCATCTAGAACGCGTAAGACATCTTCATTCCCGATTTCACGATCTTCATTTGAAACAGCGACTACTCCGTGACACGGGAGCAACTGTACCTGGTTTGCATTGACACCTACTACAACTTGCTCAATGTGGATACCCACCATGCGCTCAGCTTGTTCAATTGCTTTTTTAATTGATCGAACAGTTTCATCTATATCAACTATCGATCCCTTTTTCAAACCATTTGATTTTACGTTTCCAACACCAATAATGTTTAAGCTATCATTAACCATTTCACCAATGATGACTTTAACATTGGATGTACCGATGTCAAGACTAACATATATTTCATTGCTGTTCATTCTTTGGCACCTCCTTCTTTATTTATACCATACAACTCAATATATGGAACAACAATCGCAACTTTACTATTTATAAGAAAAATATTCAACGTCTTTATACGTTTCCCTTTTTTAACCCTATATTTTTCTTATTTTTATTTAACATTCATTTAAGAATATCGCAGTAACCTGTAAATAACTGCTCTATCTTGAAATAATTATATTTCAAGTGTAAAGATTACCGCCAAGTATAAGTCTACACTAAGATGTACTTGTAGAAAAGTGAAACTTGTACCAATCCTAGTATGAATCTAAGAAAATTTACATTTTTTTCATCAAATTAAGCATTCTTGCAAATTAGCATCCATATAAAAGAACGTTTGTTTCATTTCATACGTAATAACGCAGTAAAAACTATCATTCTATTCTTTCTTTTCTTCAGCACCTAGTTCCTTCGTATATGCACCCACTTCTAAGTCAATTAAAACCTTCTTACCAGGTTCAATTGTTTTTAAAATAAGTGGATAAGCTTCCATTCGCTTTGCGAAATTTTGAATAGTGGTGCTCACTTCATATCCTTCATTCATATATAAAGTAAGATGATCTTCATTTGCATTCGTTGGTGTATAACGAATTTCAGAAATAGACCTTAAAATAGTTGGCGTTAATTTTTCTAGTTCTGCAATTAATTCCTTCATTTTTTCCTCTTTAAATGGTTCAAAAATTGGTGCTGCAACTGGAAGCTTTCCGTTCGGAAGTACATCGAGTGTTTTCCCATTTTCTAATAACGGTTGTAATTTCCCATCTTTGTTTATATAGCCAATTGTTAAATATTCTTCGATATGAACATCAATTTTGTTTGGGAAACGTTTTTTTACATTTACCTCTTTAATTTCTTTTCGTTTCGTTAAGTTTTCTTCTGCTTTATGTGCTGTTACTCGGAAATAACTCGTATCATATGTCACACCTGATTCCTTCATAACTTGTTCATCTGTCATATAATGATTTCCAAAGACACTTATCTTTTTTATATTACTAAGCGGAGACCGAAAATAAATTAAAAAGAGTACTAATAAAAATAAAATCGATATGTATAAAATTAACCGATGATTAACAGGTTTCTTATTTTTTTTATTTTGATTCTTTAATTTTGGTACACGATCTTGTAGTTTAATCACTTTACTATTTTTCATGTACGATCCCCCTATGTAACATAAAGAACGGCATGTTCCTCATGCCGTTCTTATCTTCTTATTATAACATAAATGATAATGAGCGGAACGAACAACCGTTATCTTCCAATTATTTCTACTTCTGTATGCATATCAACACCAAATTTATCTTTAATTGTACGCTTTACCAATGCGATTAAGTCTAATACATCTTGCGCTGATGCCACACCAGTATTAACAATAAAATTCCCATGCATTTCAGAAATTTGAGCTCCACCTATTGTATAACCACGAAGCCCTGATTTTTCTATTAAATCTCCTGCAAAATAGGGGACTGGATTTCGAAATATACTTCCTGCACAAGGGTGATTCCAAGGCTGCGTTTCACGGCGATACTCTTTATTCTTTTGCATGCTTCTTACAATTCCCTCGCGTTCGCCTACCTCCAATTGGAATTCAGCTTCCAAAACAATACCAGGGCGTTTCATTTGCAATACAGATGTGCGATAAGAAAAGCCCATTTCGGTATTCGTCAACCAATTAATTGTTCCATTGTCAAACAAAATACGAGCTTTCGTTAATACACTCGATATGTCGGACTTATGAGCGCCTGCATTCATATACACTGCACCGCCAACACTTCCTGGAATACCACTTGCAAATTCCAGGCCCGCTAATCCCTGTCGACTAAGTAAAGTTGACAATTTAATAAGGGGATATCCAGCACCGACTCTTACTCTATGTTTTTCGACTTCTAAATGGTCTAATCCTTCTCCTAAACGAATAACCACACCTTCTATACCTTGATCAGATACGAGAAGATTTGAACCACGACCAATTGCAGTCCACCCTGTCTTGTACTTCTTTACTAACTCTAGAGTCTTCTCAATACCAGCAACATGCTTTGGTACAATTAAAATATCAGCTGGTCCGCCTATTTTCATAGTCGTGTAACGCGCTAACGGTTCATTAACTAACACGCGACCAACATTTGCTTCTAAAAGCTCTTTTACTAATTGTTCCATAGACAATCTCCCCCATATCAAGTCTCCTTATTACAGTAATATGCAGGGCGTTCACCTAATGTTATTTTTTAATAAGCTTGTTCATTACTTCATACAGCTTATTTGCTGCATCTGGAATACCAAGTTGCTTAGTAGCCAGTTTCATATTTTGTAATGTTTGTGTATCCAATAAAATCTCATCAATGTCACGAATAAGCGTTTCAGATGTTAAATCTTTTTCAAGTAGCATTTTAGCTGCTCCTTTATCAACAACTGATCGTGCATTTTTTTCTTGATGGTTATTTGTTACGTACGGACTTGGAATTAATACACTCGGTTTTCCTAACGCTGTTAATTCTGCAAGCGTTGTAGCCCCTGCCCTTGAAACAACAAGATCTACACCCGTCAGTACCTCTGGCATATTATGAATAAAAGGTTTAATAATAACATTATTCGGATTCCCTTTTTGTTTCACGGCTTCCATAACTTTATCATAATGTACTTCGCCTGTTACATATAATACTTCATAACTTTTATTCCCAAATTGTTCAATCGCTTCTACAAAAGCATCGTTAATCGGTCTAGCCCCGCGGCTCCCACCAAAAATAAGCACGGATTTTTTAGAAAGGGATAGTCCTACCGAACGTTTTCCTTTCATTCCATTTTGGTCCATTACTTCTGATGCACGTGGATTACCTGTCATAACCACTTTTGACTGTGGAAAATGTTCTGCAGCTGCTTCAAAACAAACTGCAACTTTATCGACATAACGACTTAAAAATTTATTCGTTACACCAGGTACACTATTTTGTTCATGGACAATAGTCGGAATACCTAATTTAGCCGCAGCATATACAACTGGCCCACATACGTATCCACCCGTACCAATCACAATATCAGGGTTAAAACGACGAATATATCGTTTACTATCTTGAACACCTTTTAGGAAACGCATCACTGTTTTTACATTATCAAGAGATATTTTTCGTTTAAATCCACTTATAACAATAGATTGGAACGGAATACCCGCTTTCGGTACGATGGTACTCTCTAATCCATTCTCTGTACCAATGTATAAAAATCTTGCTTCAGGATTTAGTTTTTTTATTTCTCTAATTAAAGCAAGAGCTGGATAAATATGTCCTCCAGTACCCCCACCACTTACTAATACTCGCACTACTGATTCCTCCACTTCCCTGTTCTTATTCAATCGTATTTATTTCTATATACATATTGCATTTTCACACACACACGAAAAACCCTGTCTTTTAAACAGGGTTTAATAGCGAGAATGGCGACTTATATTCAATAATACACCTACTGCCATTAACATTAAGGTCAAACTTGATCCACCATAACTTAAAAATGGCAAAGTAATACCCGTAACAGGCATCAGTCCTGTTACAACACCAACATTAATCATTACTTGAATCGCAATCATCGCCACAATACCTACTGCTAAAAACGTACCATATAAATCTGGCGCTCCTAATGCTATACGAATCCCGCGCCATAATAATAGACTAAATAATAATAACACAAATGAACCACCAATAAAACCTAATTCCTCGGATAAGATCGCAAATATAAAGTCTGTTTGTGGTTCAGGTAAATAAAGAAATTTTTGTCTACTTTGTCCAAGCCCAAGCCCAAATAAACCACCAGGTCCAATTGCGAGTAACGATTGGATAATTTGAAATCCACTTCCGAGCGGATCCGACCACGGATCTAAATATGATGTAATGCGTTTCATTCGATATGGTGCTGATGCGATTAACCCTACAAATCCCGCTGCACCAAGCAAACCAAACATTGCAAAGTGAAAGACCCTTGCTCCCGAAATGAATATCATAATAATACATGTCCCAACCATTACCGTTCCCGTACCAAGATCTGGCTGTAACATAATTATCCCAAAAGCAAGAAATACAAAACTAAGAGCCGGTAGTAAACCTCGTTTAAAAGATGTAATTAATTTTTGTCGTTCCGCTAAAAATTTTGCTAAGAAAATAATCATCGCGAATTTCATAAACTCTGACGGTTGGATAGAAAATGCCCCGATTCCAATCCAACTTCGCGCCCCTCCACGAACGAGACCTACTCCAGGAATAAGAACGAGAATAAGAAGAACGAAACAAACTAGTAAAATTACTTTTGAATACGTACGCCACACCCAATAATCAATTTTCATGAGAGAAAACATAGCTACTACCCCAAGACTTGCAAATAACAATTGCCTTTTTGCAAAAAAGAATGAATCCCCCATTTTATAAGAGGCCCAAACCGCACTCGCACTATAAACCATAATCATTCCAATTGTTAACAATGCAAGTGTAACGATGATGAGAATAAAATCAGGCGTTTTCTTCATTACCCATGAACACCACCTCTTTGGGCAGAACCTTTGCCCTATGTAACAAAACATCAGTAGGTGTTAGCCTACTGATGTTTTGATTTACTTTATATAAGTTTATGCACAGCTTGTATAAAAATGTCTCCTCTTTCTTCAAATGTTTTAAATTGATCCCAGCTTGCACATGCTGGTGAAAGAAGAATAACATCACCATCGGTAGAATGAGCATACGCCTTCACTACTGCATCATCTAAAGTATCGACACTTTCAATTACATCTAATCCTGCTTTTTCTGCCGCTCTTACTAATTTTGGTGCAGTTTGTCCAAATGTCACAATCGCTTTGACATGTTTAAAGTATGGAATTAAATCATCAAATTCATTACCACGATCAAGTCCACCAGCCAATAATACAATCGGTTGTGTAAATGCAGATAATGCTTTTTCTGTCGCTAGCATATTCGTCGCTTTTGAATCATTATAAAATTTACGATTATTAATCGTTGTTACATATTCTAAGCGATGTTTTACACCTGTAAAACTTTTTAACACAGCAGTAATTGCTTCATTAGAAACACCTAATAATTTAGCAATACTCATTGCTGCTAAAATATTTTCTAAATTGTGCTTACCAGGTAAAACAATATCACTTACTTTAACTACTTTTTCGCCTTTAAAATAAAGAGCGTTATCTTTTATATACGCACCATCTTCAATTATTTTCGTCGCCGAAAATAATACTTTCTTTCCTTTACTATATGCCGATAACGCCATGACATCTGCATCATCTGCGTTAATTATACTATAATCTGTTTCAGTTTGGTTTTTGAAAATATTCGCTTTCGCCAAACCATACTCTTTCTTCGTCCCGTGATAATCTAAATGCGCTTCAAATAAATTTAAAAAGGCTGCAATTTTTGGTTGGAACGATTCCACTCCCATCAATTGAAACGATGAAAGTTCCGTAACGACAACTTCATTTTCCTTCGCCAATTGTGCAACTTCACAAGCTACAGTACCTATATTCCCCGCAATAACTGGGTACTTTTGTCCTTCTTTTAACATTTCAAACGTTAACATTGTCGTTGTTGTTTTACCGTTAGATCCCGTAATCCCAACAAACGGTGCTGCTGAAATGGAATATGCTAATTCAACCTCAGTTACAATTGGAATTTGTTTTTCTTTCGCCGCCACTAAGAGTGGATTAGAATATGGAATTCCTGGATTTTTTACGACAAGTGAAATGTTTCTCTCCAGCAATTCTAATGGATGCCCACCACATACAACATCCATTCCTTCCGTTTGTAACTCAGCTGCAAGCACATTACCCGCTAATGGTTTCCCGTCATTTACAATGACGTTTGCCCCTAATTTTTTTAATAAAGTAGCTGCTGCATAACCACTTTTAGCAATACCTAATACAAGAACATTTTTATTTTGATATTCAGTTACAGTTTTCAATTACATCCACACCCCGATATAAATTCCTAGCACAGCTAATAAAAATCCTACAGACCAAAACGTTACAACAACGCGCCACTCTGACCAACCACATAATTCATAATGATGATGTAATGGACTCATTTTAAAGACACGCTTTCCTGTTGTTTTGAACGAAATAACTTGGATAATAACAGATAAAGTTTCCGCTACGAATACACCGCCAATAATAACGAGTAACAATTCTTGTTTTAACAAAATCGCTACAGCTGCGATAGCACCACCTAAAGCTAGAGAACCTGTATCCCCCATAAATACTTTCGCTGGATTCGCATTGAATACTAAAAATCCAAGTACAGCTCCTACAACTGCCATACAGAAAATCGCTACCCCAAATTGTTCTTGAGCTACAGCAATAATACTAAATGCTCCGAATGCAATAGCAGCTGTTCCTGATAATAAACCATCTAAACCATCTGTTAAATTAACCGCATTTGATCCACCAATAAGCATAAATAATACGAGAACAAAATACGCCCAGCCTAATTCAAATTTAACATCAGTTCCCGGAATCATGATATAAGTGTGAAATGCTTGCCCTTTTCCAATTAAAAAGAACGCAATAGCAATTACAAGCTGACCAATCAATTTTTGTTTTGATGTTAAACCAAGATTTCTTTTCTTTACTACTTTTATGTAGTCATCTAAAAATCCGATTAATCCGTACCCAAATGTAACTAATAATAACAATGATACTTCTGCACCTAAATTGTTAAATTTAATCGCCATAATAAGCGTAGTCACCATCATAGATACATATATGACAATACCACCCATCGTTGGTGTCCCTGATTTCTTTTGGTGTGACTTCGGTCCTTCGTCACGAATACTCTGTCCGAACTTTAATTTTCTTAAAAATGGAATAAATAATGGCGAAAGGGCAACAGAAATTAAGAATGCTACCCCAGCCGTTACTAATAAACCTTGTTCAAGCACATGTAGTCCTCCTCTCATGCTGTTACACTTCGTTGTTTAAACGCTCCGTGATTGCTTCTTTAGCAACTTCACGATCGTCAAAATGATGAACTTCTTTACCAATAATTTGATACGTTTCATGCCCTTTACCAGCAATAATAATAATATCTTCTGCTTTTACTTTCGAGATAGCGGAACGTATCGCTTCTTTTCGATCGACAATTACTTCATAATTATCCCTATTTACATCATTTACCATATCATCTAAAATAGCCTTCGGATCTTCACTTCTTGGATTATCTGATGTATAAATTGCGTGAGTTGCATATTCGGTTGCGACACTTGCCATTATTGGTCTTTTCGTTCTATCTCTATCACCACCGCAACCAACGATACAATATACATCGCCTTTTGCAAATTGTTTTGCTGTTTTTAGTACGTTCTCTAAGCTATCAGGTGTATGCGCATAGTCAACAATAACTGTGTAATTTTGTCCACCATCAACAACTTCAAAACGTCCAGGAACGCCAGCAAGCTCTTTAATTACATCAATAATTGTTTGTAAGCTCACTCCTGAAACAAGACCTGCTGCTGTAGCAGCTAACACGTTGTATACATTAAACTTACCAATTAATTTCATCGTAACATTTACAGTTTCATACGGTGTTACAAGTGTAAATGTTGTACCGCCACTCGTCATTACGATATCTCGTGCCATAATGTCGCTTGCAACATCTATACCGTATGTTACAACAGTAGCTGCTGTACTTCTCATATACTCTTCTGCTACTGGATCATCACTGTTTAATATAGCGTATTTTTCACGATTATGATGATAACTATTGCCAAGCTGTGCGAAAAGCAACCCTTTCGCATGTTTATATTCTTCCATCGTTTTATGATAGTCTAAATGATCTTGTGTTAAATTCGTAAATACTGCAACATCATAATCGCACCCGTGTACACGGCCAAGATCTAAAGCATGAGACGAAACTTCCATTACTGTGCTATCCACACCTTGTTCAACCATTTTTGAAAATGTCTGTTGAAGTGTTAGTGCATCTGGTGTTGTATTTTTCACCTCAAATGTTTCATCACCGATTTTCATATTAATCGTTCCAATTAGCCCTGTTTTATGACCATGTGCGCGCATAATTTCATCCATAATATGCGATGTTGTTGTCTTTCCATTTGTACCTGTAATACCGATTAAATGTAACTTGTGTGTTGGTTGGCCATAAAAATAATCAGCTAAAACCGCTAGCGAACGAAAAGTATTTTTCACAAGTACAACTGGAACGTCAACATCAATTGGTCTTTCCGCAACAATAGCAGCCGCTCCTTGTGCGGCTGCTTGCTTAGCAAAGTCATGGCTATCAACCGTATATCCTTTCATACATATAAATAAGCTTCCCTCTTTCACTTTACGTGAATCCGCTTCAATAGATGTTATTTCTGGATTTTCTGTTGGAACAACTGGAAAATCATGCAAACATGATACAAGTGTATGCAACTTCATTTCACTAAACCCTCTCTACATTGTTTATTTATCTCTTATTTTAGCAAGTAACACGTTACCTCCTAGTTATATAAAAATAGGAGGTAAGTGCTACTATAGTCTAATCAATAGATTTATTTATTAATGAGACACTTATCGTCTCAAATAAAGCAATTTTTCTATAAAGAACTCACTTCCACCAATTGTACCATAAAACACAATCAGTTACCTTTAATTCCCGAAGTAAATTCTAACTTTTGAACCCTCTTTTACTTTAGCTCCTGCTTCTGGTGATTGTTTAATTACTTTCCCACCATCACCACTTATATCAAGCTTCAAGTCTACAAGTTGCGTTTGTAAATCTTTCTTTTTCATACCAATTAAATTCGGAACTTCCACAGTTGGTGTATCGCCCCATTTATATTCTTTCTCAACTTGCTCTTTTCTCGGTTCCACTCCCATTACAGGAAGTGCGTCACGAAGAATATTCCCAACAATAGGTGCTGCTACAACTCCACCAAATTGAGTGACTCCTTTTGGATTATCCACTGCTACATAAACAACAATTTGCGGATCGTCAGCTGGAGCAAAACCGATAAATGATACAATATAGTTATTATCTAAATATTTTCCATCTTTCACCTTTTGAGCAGTTCCAGTTTTTCCACCTACACGATATCCATCAATATAAGCCCCTTTACCCGAACCTTTCGCTACAACATTCTCTAATGCGTAACGAACTTTCTCAGAAGTTTCCTTGGAAATAACTTCCCTTTTCGCAACAGGTGTCTTTTTGCTGACAACTTGATTATTCTTCGGATCAATAAATTCCTTCGCTATATATGGCTGATACAAAGTTCCACCATTTACAGCGGCCGCTACAGCTGCTACTTGTTGAATCGGTGTAACAGAAACACCTTGCCCAAATGAAGTCGTCGCTTGCTCGACTGGACCAACTTTATCTAAATTAAATAAAATCCCGCTACCTTCACCTTGTAAATCAATTCCGGTCTTCTGTCCAAACCCGAAATTGCGAATATATTTAAACAATCGATCTTTACCAAGACGATCACCGAGTTCAATAAATCCTGGGTTACAAGAGTTTTGAACTACTTCTAAAAACGTTTGGCTACCATGGCCTCCAGCTTTCCAACACCGCAATCTAGCTCCACCAACTTCAGCTGCCCCATCATCATAAAATGTATCTTTCTCTAAGTCTACTAAATTTTCATTCAAGGCTGCAGCTAATGTAATAATCTTAAATGTTGACCCCGGCTCATACGTACTCCATACAGGTAAGTTTCTGTTATATACTTCCGGAGAAACACTTTGGAAATCTGCTGGATCAAAACTTGGTCGACTTGACATACCTAAAATTTCACCATTTTTCGGATTCATTGCAATTGCTATCATACCGTCAGGATTATACGTTGATTCCGCAATATTCATTTCTCTTTCCATAATCCTCGTAATGCGTGAATCAATTGTTAATCCTAAATTCAAACCGGCTTCTGGTTTTTTGAAATCATCTCCAACGTTAGGCATTCTCTGTCCTTTCGCGTCTGCAAAAAATCGCACATGACCTTTATCACCATTTAGCTCTTTATCATAATATTTCTCTAGTCCCATAAGCCCTTGATTATCACTGCCCGCAAATCCTAATACGTGTGATAAAAAATTACCGAATGGATAGTACCGGATAGAATCCTCTGCGATGTACACACCCTTTAAACTTAATCCGCGTACTTCTTTCGCTTTGTCATGCGATATTTTCCTTCCGCCTTTATCAAGCCTTACAATCGATTCTTTTTTTGTAATCCGCTTATAAACATCATCTTTTTCCACACCTAATACTGCAGCTAACTTCTCTGCAGTCTCTGCTGGTTTTTCAATTTGCCTCGGCACAACAAAGACGGTCGGTGCACTTTTATTCGTAGCAAGCTCCACACCATTTCGATCTAAAATTTTCCCTCGCTCTGGTTCAAAAGTAATATTACGACTCCATGAATCCTTCGCACGATCCGTTAACATATTTCCAAGAAAAAATTGCACATATCCAAGACGAATATCGATAATGGTGAAAATGAGTATACCCGATATAAGTATAAAAATAAGTCGTTTTCTAACTGTTACATTTGATACACGCATATTGGAACAAGCCTCCCTTACGCCTAGCTTGTTCCAATATATGCTTGTACTTATTTAATTAGAACTTCTTCCCTATTACCATTATGGCTTTTCTGCTTCTTGTTGCGGTTCAAGTGGTGGTACGAGTGTTACACCTAATTCTGTACCAGGTTGCAACAATGTCCCTTCCGCCACACTTTGTTCCGTTACATATCCTGTACCAGAAGGTTTTAAGTTAAGCTTTAATGTTTTTGCTAAATTCATAACATCACGCAGTGCCCATCCCTGTATATTTGGCATTGTAGGCTTATCTCCTACTAAGAAGACTCGATCACCCTTTAATGTTTGTTCAGTTGCTTTTGGCACTTGCTGCTGCACTTTACCTTCACCTAATACGATTGGACGAAGTTTTGCTTTATCAATTGTTTTTTTCGCTTCTTCCATCGTTTTTCCGGTTACATCTGGAACGACAGTTTGTTGTTCTTTCACATATTTTTTCGGGTCTTTTACTTCATTCGGCTTAATCTTTAAGTACTCTAAGCTATTTTTCGTTACATATTTAAAGATATCAGCTAAAGGTTTAGCCCCGTTTTCATCATCTTTTAATTTTGGTTGTTTAACGGCCACATACACAACAAGTTGCGGATCGTCCATCGGTGCCATACCTAAGAATGAGAATATATAATTCTCTCTTCCCGTCATATAGCCACCTTTCCCGTCAGGAATTTGTGCTGTACCTGTTTTCCCCCCGACTGAATACCCATCAACTTTATATGCAGTTCCTGTTCCTTTCGGTGATGTAACAACACGTTCTAGTAATTGCCTTACTTGTGCGGCTGTCTCTTTGGTAACAGGTTTTCCTACTTCTTCTGGTTTATGCTCTAGCTGTACTTTACCTGTTATTGGATCCACAATTTTATCAATTGTATAAGGTTTCATCATTTTACCATCATTTGCAATTGCTGTTGCAGCTTGTACAAGTTGAATTGGTGTAACTGTAGAACCTTGTCCAAATGCCGTTGTTACTTGTTGTATTTGTTGATCAAATAAAATTGTATTTGACCCTTCACCAGATAAATCAATGTTTGTTTTTTCATCTAATCCAAAACCGTGAATATATTTTCGAAAACGCTCTGGACCAAGTTTTTGATCCCCTAAAATTGCGAACGCTACGTTTGAAGATCGCTCTACCCCTTCATCAAAAGTAATAGAACCCCATCCGGCGCCGCCGTTATGATCTTTTATTTTGCGATTACCAACTTGATATGTACCAGACTGATAAAAGTCTTGCCCATTGTATACACCTTCATTAATGGCCGCCGCTAATGTGAAAATCTTCATTGTTGATCCCGGTTCAAACGCATTTGCAATGGCGTCGTTGAAGAAATATTTAATTTGACGATCATTAGGGTCATAACTAGGTTTACTAGACATCGCTAATATTTTCCCTGTCTTCGGATCCGCAACAATCCCTATTAAATTTTCTGGTTCATAATGTTTACTCGCTTCTTTCATTGCGTCTTCTAAATAACTTTGAATACGTTGGTCAAGCGTTAAATACACATTATCTCCATTTTTAGGTGCCTTTACATTCACTTTCCCACCGTCAAGAGATACTCCTTTACGGTCACCTGTATAAGCTACCTCACCATTAGAAGCACCTAAATATTTATCCAAACTCTTTTCTAAGCCAAATTGACCGACTGAGATTCCATTTTCATCAGGTTTCGCATGACCTATGACGTAAGATGCAAAATCACCGTTTGGATAAACTCTCGCATTTTCGGTAATAAAAGATATTCCCGGCAATTTCAATGCTTCTATTTGGTCTTTCTTTTCTTTCGTCAAGTCTTTACCCAATGTTCCAAATTCCACTTGACTTTTTCCTTCTTTATTTAAAGTAGCTAAAATTTTATCTTCATCTTTTCCGAGTACTCCTGCGATTTTCTTTGCAGTATCCTCTTTATCCTTAACGGCGTTAGCTCCTTTTAACTCGGCTACAAGTTTATAAGAATTTGCGTCTTGCGCTAGTACATGACCATTTTGATCATAAATCGTTCCTCGATTCGCTTCGAGAACTCCTTTTTTACTATGTTTCTGCTCAGCAAGTTTTTTCAAATCATGATTGTCCACTGTTCCTGTTACTTGTATGTAAAAAAATCGGGCTAATAACAGCAAAAAGAGCAGGAGGAAAAATATCATAAAATAACCTGCTCCCTTATTGGTATGAAATTTGGTCATATTTCTCTTCATCTTTTCTTCACACCTATTCGCCTTACTTTAGGCCTTTCACGTTATTCGCATTAATTTCTAGCCCGTGTTTTTTTGCAACTTCAGCGATACGTTCATAACGACTTAACTTCTCTACTTCAGCCTGCAATTCTTGATTTTCCTTTTGTTTTTTTACAATTTGTTCTTCTATCGTCGCTGCTTCTACATTAACTTGATATAGGCCCGCTTTATTCCCAATAAAAGCTACACAGGCATATAATAAAAATCCAATAAACGTTACGTACAATAGCTTTTCAATTCTTGTAATTTTCGTTTTAACTTTTGGCTTAACCATCTGCTGTGGCGGCGCTTGAATTTGTACCTCTTCTTGCGCCTGTTGTTTATACTTTACAGCTAAATTAGTCATACCTCTCTCTCCTTTTTATCGTTTTTCAGCGATTCTCAACTTCGCAGAACGCGCTCGATTATTTTCTTCTAATTCAATGTCAGAAGGTAAAATCGGTTTCCTTGTAATAAGCTTTAATTTCGGCTTAAATTCATCCGGAATAATCGGTAGTCCCTGTGGTAATTGCGGCGTTGTGCTATTTCGCTTAAACGTCGTTTTACAAATACGATCTTCTAAAGAATGGAATGTTATAACACTAACTCTTCCACCAGGCTTGACCATATCAATTGCAGATTCCAACGCTTCTTCAAATACTTTTAATTCATCATTTACAGCAATACGAATCGCTTGAAATACTCGCTTCGCAGGATGTCCACCTGTTCTACGTGCCGGAGCTGGAATACCTTCTTTAATTAATTCCACTAATTCTCCTGTCGTTTCAATAGCCTTATTCTCGCGATAAGCTTCAATTTTCCTTGTTATTTGCTTTGAAAATTTTTCTTCTCCGTATTGGAAGAAAATTCTTACGAGTTGTTCATATGACCAGCTGTTCACAACATCATATGCTGTTAATGGGGCATCTTGATCCATCCGCATATCTAACGGTGCATCATGATGATAACTAAAGCCACGCTCTGGTGTATCTAATTGTGGGGATGAAACACCTAAATCGAATAAAATCCCGTCTACTTCTGTAATACCTAATTCATGTAGTTTTTCAGATAAATAACGGAAGTTGCTCTTCACTGTTACAAATTGTTCACCATAAGAAGAAAATTTTTCCTTCGCATTTTGAATCGCTATTTCATCTTGATCAAATGCTATTAACTTTCCACCATCTGTTAGCTGAGATAGTAAATAAGAACTATGTCCTCCTCCACCCAGTGTACAATCTACATATGTACCACTCGGTTTTATATCTAAGCCATCTACTGTTTCTTTCAAAAGTACTGTTACGTGTTTGAACATTGCTGCACCTACTCTTTTTCCAATTAATTATGTTAAATACATTTCTCACTCTACAAACACAATTTACTACTAGAGGATGAAATGCTACTAAAGAACGACTCATTTAACTTCCAACAAGGTAGTACGCTATACAAATCGCTATTTTATTTTATTATATACTAAATTTTATCATTTTTTGCGGGAATTTAAACAAAAACCTGTCGAAAAAGATAATAATCCGTTTACATTTTGTGCTATTTTGTCATATATATATACCTGATACATAGCGATTCATTACATTAACATAAGATGGATAATTCAGAAATATTTCACTTCACAGTTAATTCAACAGAATAAAAATAAAATCCTGCTCAAAAGAGCAAGATTCTATAGTTTTATTACATGATGTTTTCCATCCCACGAAAAAGATTGTTCCATTACCCGGTCAACAAAATCAAGGCCGAACTGATTTAAATAATAACAAACATTCCACACACGTTCTTGCGGTGCTCCTAATGGACGAAGCGCAAATTGTAAACGGCGGAATTTATTCAGTTGAACCTCATGTTTCTTCTCAACATTTCTTTTCAACATTTTTTCTAACAGTTCAATTTGCTCATTAATTTTCAGTTCATTTTTCCCAGCAAACTCATTTAACCCTGGATCTATTTTTTTCACGAATTGTTGTAATGATGTATGAATATCCATTATTTCTTTTTTCGCTTCTATAAATCGCTCGTCTATCGGTTCCTCTATTTGATTAGAAAGCCAATTGTCACGCAGATTATCTATATTATTTAGAAATGGATCAATTTCTTGCAAATCTAAATCATATAAATCTGTCGCTATATCTCGCTCCATATAAGTAATTGTAAGGCGCGGAACAACAGGTGGCATTTGGAAACCTGCCGTATGAAACACTTGTTGCAATTCACTCCAATAAGCTAACTCCCCTGGACCGCCAATAAACGCTAACGTAGGAAACACATATTCTTGCATAAGAGGGCGCGTTACAACATTATTACTAAAACGTTCTGGACTTCTTTCCATCTCTTCCATCAATTCTTCATACGAAAATGAATGCACTCCATCTTTTCCAATAAACTTCCCTTGATTCTCTTCAAGCAATACTCGCTCATTATCAATTTCCATAAATATATGTACTGCATTTGTCTTCGTTTCAATAATCGGTTTAAATCCTAATTCCTTAAGTACTTCCTGTTGATTACGAAGCCCTACTTGAATTTCTTTATATTTACTTATAATTTGTTGTAAAAACGGCACTTCTAATTTTCTTAATGCAGGATGATGTGAATCTACAAGAATTAAACCAGAATTTGCGAACATTTTCGTAATAAGGTGCGCAAAGAAATCTACATATGTATGCGATTTACCTAAAGCATCATCAACAAATTGTAATACATCCTTTGTAAAATTCGTTTCCGGATATGTTTTAAAAATCTCTTCGACCCATTTTCTACAGTCTTCAATAGAAAACTCAGACTCAGAAGCACTCGCCTTTTTCGGATAACGATCATGAAAAATGGTCTTTTTTATTTTTTTATTTTTCGTTACAAATGTATGATTAATTTCATCCATATCATGGTCTTCACCAGCAATCCAAAAGACAGGAACAACCCGAACCCCTAAGCTCTCTTCTTTTTCTTTTGCAAGCTGTAAAATTGAAATGATCTTATGAACTGTATAAAGCGGACCAGTTAATAACCCTGCTTGTTGTCCAGCTATAACTACATATGTATTTTCATCTTCAAGCGCTTTTATATTTTGAATTGTAAATTCTCCCGCTTGCAATTGTGTATTATATTCTAATAAATGCGTTACTAAATCTTGACGGAAAAACTCTCTCTCACGTAAATCATGTAAACGCTGTTTAAAAGCATCCTCTGTTAACAGATAATCAAAACATGACTGTATCTCTTTTTTACCGTTCATATAGTCCGCTACAACACCTTGTAGTGGAACAGAGATTTCTTTTATCTCCATATAATTCTTCCTTTCGTATCCTGTTCTCTCACCAACCCACATTGTATTCAATGTTTCACGTAAAAGCAAAGAAAAACACTTATAATTCCATTCCTTTTATTGCATTGAACAAAAATCGAAGTGTCGGAACAGATTGTTGTTGTTCCTCAGCTTCTTCTAATACATATCCAACAATTGCATTAACTTCCGTTTGTCTATTCGCCCTTACGTCCGCTAACATAGATGAAGTATTATGGGATGTTTTTTCACATACTTGGCATACCATTTTCCATAGCATTTCCTTATCTTCTTCTTTAACAAGAAATGCAACTTCCTGAAATACTTGCTCCATCATTTGATAAAAAAGCGGGTTTGAAATTAACTCCCCGTTCTCAACCCGTAATAATGCCGTCAACGGATTAATACATACATTGACTACTAATTTATTACGCATAATCCCCTTCCAATCATCTTCTATCTGAATCGGAAAATAATCAAAAGGAAAACAATTAAATACCTTTTTAAAACAACTAGATTGACCACGCACTACACCAAACTTTGTAACACCTATTCCAGTATGACGAACTGTATGTCCATCCTCTTTTTTTGCACCATGCTCCACAATCCCGACTGCTATACGTTCATTTCCTATTTTTCGCATAACGTGAAGATGTGACATTCCATTTTGCAAAAAGATTAATGACGATTCTCCCTGCACAAAAGGTAATATATCAGTTACATGATATTGCTTTACAGCAATAAATATATAATCTAACTGTTTATCCAGCATACTTTCTATCGGTAAAATAGATGGAAATACCGTTTCACGTTCTCCATTCCTAATACAAGTTACACCCGTTAAGTTTAATTCTTCTGCTTGCTTATCGTTTCTTGTAAACAACGTAACATCTTGATTACTTTTTTGTAAATAAAATGTATATAGGAGACCAATAGCTCCCGGTCCAACAATTCCAATTTTCATCTTCACACAAAGAACTCATATTAACAAGTGATATAAGTTCCCTTGCCTTTCCCCCTTTATATCTTATTAAATTACAATTACATAGTTGAGGATTCAATTATCTTTTAACAAATGCAACCTCTTCTTTCACTACGTATATACTACCTATATACATAGTTCTATTCTTAGTTTAGCAAATCCTCAAAAAAATAATGAAAGAAATATTCTATCTTCTTCATAAAAATTTAAAAATGAGTTATAATATTATTATAAATATTTTAACTTTTCTGCATTCAACAAGATAAGAAAAGGACGTGATGTAATGGGATTCCCAAAAGTTGAACGCTTGCTCATCAATTATAAAACATTAGATGAATTTAAAAAATTTAAAGGGTGCGGAGCTCAAGAACTATCCATGTTGGAAGAATTACAAGCAAACATTATTGAAAATGATAGTGAGTCTCCATTTTACGGTATTTATTATGGAGGATCACTAATCGCACGTATGAGTCTATATATGAAAAGGAACGGCGGGGAACCATTTGAAATTACAGGTACTTACCTAGAACTTTATAAACTTGAAGTATTGCCGACTTTTCAAAAACAAGGATTCGGACAAATGCTTGTTAATTATGCGAAACAACTACAATTCCCAATTAAAACGATAGCACGTATCCAGTCATCTGGTTTTTGGGATAAATTAAGTTTCCAGCCAGTATCAGTAACTGATGGTGATTTTTATATTTGGCATCCAGAAAAAAATTCGAATGCGATTACAAACGAAGAATCTGCATAAGAAACAAAAAAAACAGCTGTTACGCAGCTGTTTTTATTTCTTTAATTTTTCTAATTCTCCATTCGAGCGAGCGCCATTTCTTTCCGCTACCATTACACTTCTTTTTTGATCGATATAATCAAGTAATGTTCTATATTCTTCCTCATATACTGATAATCGCTCCAGAAGACGTTCTTTCTCTGTTTGTAACGATTCAATTTGTTGTTGCAACACCATTAAAGAGCTTTCATCTTTATAATTTCGCAAGAATTCAATAACATCATTCAATGTAATTGATGTAGGCTCTAATACCTTTGTCTCTTTCACTTCATAATTTTCTACTTTACGAAGTTGCTTTGCTTCTTCAATACGTTCTTTGTATTGCTTTCTAACATAAGAATTCCACCTAAATCCACATGCTGCTGGTGTGCGAGACAAATGTCTCCCCACTTCTTTAAAGGCAGAAAGTTGTGTTCCACCTTCTTGAATATGCCGGAGTACTACTTCTGCCAGAAGCAAATCTTCATCATCAGTCCAAGCATCTTGTCTTGTTGTCGCCATCTCTCTAGTCCTCCCTATGCATTTTTTATTAAGCATATGCAGTTACTAGAAAAGATAGAATACAACAAATAAAGAATAAGACAAAAAAAAAATAAACGTAGAAGATATCTTCTACGTTTATTTTCCCGCAATTACTTGCTGATTACTTCTTTACCTTTGTAAGTACCGCATGCTTTACATACACGGTGAGCTAATTTCGCTTCACCACAGCTTGGGCACTCTACCATACCAGGTACTGATAATTTGAAATGCGTACGACGCTTTCTTTTTACTGTTTTAGAAGTTCTTCTAAAAGGTACAGCCATTCTTCCCACCTCCTTAAAAGAAATAGTTATTTTCATATGAAGGCCTAAACCAGTCTTCCGATTATTTGTCAAAAAACTTTGCAAGTCCTGCTAATCGTGGATCAACAGTCTTTTCTTTGTTTTCTTCCGAAATCACTTGCCAGTCTTGACCTTGCATCGGTGCTCCACCAGAAACATCATCACTGAAAATTTGCATTGGAATCTCCAAAAGTATATTTTCCTTGATTACGGGCAGTAAGTCAAGTACTTCTCCTTCTAAACAATGAATTTCAGCTTCTGTTTCAAATTCTTCTTCCGAAGTTTGGAACACCTCAGTTGTTTTAATGTCAAATGGTAATGTCACATCTACTAAAGAGCGAGAACATGGTAAAACCATGCTTCCAGTTATATGTAGATGAAACGTAAACTTACCGGAGCCAAAATCAACTCTTCCTGTTACATGAGCAGGATTAATTTCACGAATATCTTTCTCGACCTCTTTTAGCTCACTTACATCTACCATTTCATTTAATGTCAATCCTTTATTTCTCAATTTATTCAATTGATGGATGGACCATTTCATATCATATCACCTCAAGGCAACAAACAAAATTATAGCTAGCCATTTTATATTTGTCAATGTTTTTTCTTTACACTATAATGAAGTCATCATAGGAAATAATATATAGACTATCACGTTTTCCAAAAAGATGCTACATCGAAAGGAGAGATTACCATAAAATCCAGTGGTATTGTTGTTGAATATAACCCTTTTCATAACGGTCATGCTTATCATGTGCAACAAACAAAAAAGTTAACACAGTCTGATATTATTATCGCCGTTATGAGTGGTCCTTTTTTGCAGCGTGGTGAGCCCGCACTCATCTCCAAATGGTATCGTACTAAAATGGCCTTAACAAACGGCGTAGACCTTGTTGTAGAGCTTCCATATGCATTCGCAACACAAAAGGCCGAAACTTTCGCAAATGGCGCAATTTCGATTTTAAACGCCCTTGGTGTTTCTGAAATTTGTTTCGGTAGTGAAGATGGACAAGCTGAAAACTTCTACAATACCATCGCTATACAAAAAAATGAAGAAGAGACTTTTAATCGTCTTGTGAAGCAATTTATGAATGCAGGTAATAGTTATGCAAAAGCTACATCTGAAGCCTTTCTACACATCTTACCATCCGAAAAAAGCGTAGATATGTCACAACCAAATAACATTTTAGGCTTACAGTACATTAAAGCAATTCTCTTACAAAACAGTTCGATGCAAGCACAAACTATAAAAAGATTCGCCTCTCATTATCATGATGAAACATTTCACGATCAACATATTGCAAGTGCAACAAGTATTCGCAAACAGCTATTTAATGAAAACAGTTCCTCTACAACTATTGAGCCTTTTATCCCGAAAATGACTGCTTCTCTTTTAGAAAACTACAAGCAAAACTACGGGACGTTACATAACTGGGAAAAATACTTTTCATTTTTTAAATACAAACTTATGACGATGTCTTCAGAGGACTTACAGCATATATATGAAATGGAAGAAGGTTTAGAGCATCGTATTTTATCAAAAATACAAAACAGTTCATCTTTCTATTCATTCATGGAAGCATTAAAAACAAAACGTTATACATGGACTAGATTGCAAAGAGCTTGTACACATATTTTAACAAATACAACGAAGGAAGAAATACACAAAGCAAATATAGAGCAACATGCGCCGTATATCCGTCTTCTCGGAATGTCACAAAAAGGACAAACTTATCTTTCTAGAAATAAGAAAAAAATAGAACTCCCAATCCTTACTCATACAAAAACATTCGAACATCCAACTTTAGACATAGAACGAAAATCAAATGCTGTATATTTCTCCATAATGCAAGAACCTTTGCGGACACAACTGCTAAAACAAGACGCAACGCATCACCCAATTCGTTATGATGAAATAATGAAAAAATTCCTATAAGAAAAACCTCTCTTCTTCAGAGAGGTTTACTTTGTTTTACCCATTTTTTCTAAATACGTTAATGCATCATCCAGTGTGTCCACCGGTACAATTTTCATCTTTGTTTTAATATCTTTCGCAGCTTCAAGAGCATCTTTATAATTCGATTTCTCTACACCTTTTTCATTTGGCGCAAAAAACACTTCAGCTCCCGCATCACTAGCAGCTACTACTTTTTGCTGAATACCACCAATTGGACCAATTTCTCCTTTATCATTGATTGTACCTGTTCCAGCTATTTCATGTCCGTTTGTTAAATCTTCTTCAACGAGCTGATTATAAATTTCTAGTGTAAACATTAACCCTGCTGACGGGCCTCCTATTTCATGGGAATCAATTTTCACTTTCGGATCTACCACTAACTCTCTTTCCGTAACGATAGAGACCCCTATACCGACGCGTCCATTCCCATTAGGGATCGTCTTTACATTTAAATTTTCTTTAAACTGTTTTCCGCCCCGCTTGTATTCAATATTTACTATGTCCCCTTCTTTTTTCCCTGTCATATACTCAATAAATTGTTCCGTCTTGTCGAATGTTTTTCCATCGACAGCAATAATAACATCTCCAAGCTTAAGTTTTCCTTCTGACGGCATACCCTTTGCTACACCAGCAACTAGTACACCTTTATTTTCAAAAGAAACAGAGCGATTTGCACGTTTATAAGCATTATAGATCGCTGCATTTTGCGAATCTTTCATTGCATAATTTTGGCGAAATTGATATTCTTCATCACTCTCGCCTTTTTGCAATATTTCTTCCGCCTTTGAAACGTGTGTATATTTATTAAATTGCGCGGCTATTAAGTTCACCACATTGGCAGGTCCCATTGAGACAGTGACAAGCATGAAATCACCAGACTCTTTCGTTCCACCATCTACTTGAACGTATGGCGCTAATTTCGCCGCCATACCTGGTTTTGTCACATAATACGGCAAACGCACATAAACAAGTAGCATCGCCAATATAACCCCTATTAAAATTGCATATATAAACCGAAAACGCTTAAACATTATGTTTCTCCTTCCACTGCTCAATTAGTAAATAAATGTTTGAAATGTGTTTTTCTGCTTCCACTTCTCCGACCCGAATGATATCTTCAATATGTGTAAAAGCACGCGAACTAAATTGTTCTACTGCTGGCCGCATCATTAAATCTGATGCTATTTGCCGATTCATCACGAGTTCATGTTGCATAATTTCAATACTTTGCATAATCACATCATAAATCGATGTAACCTCTCCATTCACCTTAATTGGAGATACATCAACAGCAATAACAATATCAGCCCCTAAATCTTTTACAACCGATACGGGAATACGGTCAATTACCCCTCCATCCACTAATAAGCGCCCATCTATTTTCTCTGGAACAAACACCCCCGGCACAGATATACTAGCTCGAACCGCCTCCGCAATCGGACCGCTTGTAAAAACAACTTTTTCCCCCTTCAAAATGTCAGTAGCCACAACAGCCGTCGGGATATCTAACTCTTCTAAATTTTTATTATATGTAAACATTTTAATCATATCTTTGATACGTTTTCCAGCAATAAATCCCATTTTAGGAACTGTAAAATCCAAATAATATTTCCTTTTAAAAACAGCGGCCAATCTATACAGTCTTTCAACGTCACAACTCGCTGCATAAAATGTACCAATTAATGCTCCTATACTACTACCTGCTATCATGTGAATAGGGATGCCAGCTTCCCTTAACACTTTTATTACCCCTATGTGAGCAAAACCTTTTGCACCTCCGGATCCAAGCGCTAAACCGATTTTTGGTTCCTTCATTTTTCTCACCCTTTAATTTTTTTCATTCCTTTTTCATACTTATGGTCTAAATTCACCACATATCCACGTATACTGAAATGAACGTTTTTGGGACAAAGGGGGATTTTCTTACATGTACGAAAAATGGAAAACTGCTTTTCTTACCATATCAATGTTATTTTTAACCTTTTCTCTTGTACTTCACCCCCAAGATGCTTTGCAAGCTTCAATTCGCGGGTTAAATATATGGTGGGAAGTTGTATTCCCTTCACTACTACCGTTTTTCATCATTGCGGAACTTCTAATCAGTATTGGTATTGTAAAATTTATCGGTGTTATATTAGAACCACTAATGCGTCCACTGTTTCGTGTTCCAGGGATAGGCGGATTTGTTTGGGCAATGGGAATGGCTTCAGGATTCCCCGCTGGCGCCAAATTAAGCGCTAGACTACGCAAGAGCAATCAACTAACACAAATCGAAGCGGAACGACTCGTATCTTTCACAAATTCTTCTAATCCACTTTTTATTTTCGGAGCGGTTTCTATTGGTTTTTTCAATAATCCGAAATTAGGGCTCGTATTAGCAGCAGCACATTATATAAGTAACTTTATCGTCGGATTACTTATGCGCTTTTATGGTAATAACGATACTTACATAAAAGACAAACATACGAATCAAAAGCGTGCCTTTCAAAACCCTTTTTCCATCCTCCACCAAACACGTATGCAAGAAAAAAGACCGATTGGAAAACTACTCGGTGACGCTATCGTTTCTTCTATTCAAACATTGCTCATGATTGGTGGGTTTATTATTTTATTCTCTGTTTTAAATAAAATGATTACTGTTTTCGAAATTACAGAAGCGCTTTCTTTTATTATGCAACATATTTTATCATTCTTCCAACTTACATCCCAATTTAATATTCCGATATTATCCGGTATTTTTGAAATGACGCTTGGAAGCCAAATGATTAGTCAAATTAATGAATCAACACTTCTTCAACAAGCGATGGTAACAAGCTTCATTCTAGCATTTAGCGGCCTTTCTATTCAGGCACAAGTAGCAAGCATATTAGCGGAGACAGATATCCGCTTTAAACCTTATTTTTTAGCTCGAATTATCCAAAGTATTCTCGCTCCTATTCTCACTTTTATATTTTGGGGGCCATTTTATGAAAAAGTTCATTCTTTCTCGCCTACGCAAGAAGATCTTCCCGTATTTTTATTGAATCATTCTTACACACTAACTGATATTTGGACATCATTTATACACTACGGACCAATCTTCACCTTATTTTGTTTATATTTATATGTTATCTTATTGTTTTTACGCATTCATAAAGAAAAACCCCGTTCACTTTAACGGGGTTTGAAACTTTTCTTTTAAAGCACGCTCTACAATCGGAGGAACAAGGTCTACTACACTTCCCCCATATCTCGCAACTTCTTTCACAATACTTGAACTTAAAAATGAATATTGATTATTTGTCATAATGAAGAAGGTTTCGATACTTTCGTCTAATTTTCGATTCATTGAAGTAATTTGCATCTCATATTCAAAATCAGAAACTGCTCGCAAACCACGTAATATTGCATTTGCATTACGCATTTTTGCATATTCCACCAATAATCCACTATGTGAATCAACTTTTACATTCGGAATATCCTTTGTCGCCTCTCGAATTAACTCTAGGCGTTCTTCTACCGAAAAGAATGGTTTTTTTGATGAATTGTTTAAAACAACTACATATACTTCATCAAATACTTTTGCTCCCCTTTTAATAATATCCAAATGTCCAAGGGTAATTGGATCAAAACTCCCTGAAGAAATAGCTATACTTGTCATTCTGTCCCCTCACCTTCATACTTATAAATCGAAATTGCTGTAATCCCGTAGTTTTCTGCCCGTACTTTTACAAGTTCTCCTATTGAATCAGGTAAAACCACGTCATCCCCATGCTCTGCCATAATGATGCCATCTTTATTTAACAATCCATGTTGATCGATCACACTAATTAAAGACACAATTTTTTGACCTTTATATGGAGGGTCTATTAGTATAAGATCGAATGATATTTCACGCTTTATAAGCGCCTTTACCGCACGTTCCGCATCATTTCGATACACTTCAGCTTGTTCTTGTATTCTACAGCTTTCTAAATTTTGATGAATGACTTTTATCGCTTTACTATCTCGGTCAACAAAAATCGCTTTATCAATCCCTCTACTTATGGCCTCAATTCCAAGACCACCACTACCACCAAATAAGTCAAGAGCGATACCACCATCATAATAAGGACCTATCATATTAAAAATAGATTCTTTCACTTTATCTGTCGTTGGACGTGTTGTATTACCAGGTACCGCTTTAAGTGGGTGCCCTTTACATTTTCCTGAAACTACTCTCATCTGTTGTCACTACCTTTATTTCAATCTATCGAGCGATTACAGCAAATTCATTTCAATTCGGTAACCGCTACCGATTCATACTATTTCATACATTTTTTCATTAATCTGTTATTTAACTAATTGAAAACCTCAGTTAAAATAATCGCTCGCTATTTCTTTCATATCCATTTCACTATTTGCAAGCAACAACCCTCTATGTACATCAGTTCCACTTTACCTTTTTTATCCTATCATAAAATAAAAAAAAGAAAAATAAAAAGCCTAACATAAATTTTAATTTCATTATGTATATCTTCATTTTAGATTGGACATAAATAAATATAACAACATCATTTTCGATGTTGTTGCCAACCGCGGAGAAGACTTACGTTTCCCCATAAGTTCTTCCTCCGGTTTCTCCTCTCCCTTTGCCTTCTTACTAGTAGTACATACTAGTATTAGAAGGGCCCTGCTTTGCAGGGTTTTTTTATTTGTCTACTTTTCATTTAAAAAGTGAGGTGGTACAGTAAAAGAAAGAGGAGGAAAAAATATGATTCAACGCTTTATAGAACTCGGAGAAGGCTACTCTGACTTATATGAATTACTTGAAATTGCCAAAACAAACCAAGAACGTGTAACACATATGTTACAATTCGAAACTGTAAAAAACGAAAAAAAAGTGTGTTCACTTGTTGTAATACTAAAACCGACAACTACTGGTGATTTCCAACCATTATACATATGTCGTGAAGGCATTCCTGTACTTGAAAATAAAAAAAGTAAACGTGTCGTTTTATTTGAAGAAATGGCGGAACAAATAGGGAAAAAAGTTACTCCCTTTACTGTAAAACCATCAACAACTTTCCCTGAAAAAGAACTATTTTTTAATCATCTAATCGGTATTTTACGAATGAACAATTTCATTCCTCCAATGAAATAACACGTTATTTCAAGTAAAAAAAATCCCCTGCTAAATTTAGCAGGGGATTTTTTTACTTAGCTATAATCGTATTCTTTTGCCCGATCAGGACGCGAATTTTCGAATTCCGTTTTTAAAAATGGGCGATACGACTGTTCTACTTTTTTTACAAAAGGAAGTTTATTCAATTTTTGCATCATATGCTCAATTTGTTCCATATCACAATATACAACGGCATATTTCAAACGTTTTGATATGTAATGAATGTTACCATATTTCCTTAAAATCTTGGCATGTTTCAATGAATGTAAATAAACAATCATACTTTGTCGTTGCCCGAACATAATCTTCTCCATCTTCTCCTTTTAAAAACTTATATTCTTATATTTTATGAAAACCAATCATAAATTTATGACATTAAAGAACAAACTCTGTATACGTTTTCTTCTATATTCTAAAAAACGGGGTAAATTACCCCGTTTTTTTACAACCACAACCGCCTCCGGTACCACAACCACCGCCACAGCCACCCGCATCAAAAAACGGATTTCCTGTTGGAACTTTAACGGAAGAAGATACCTCAGAACCAATTGCTACACTAACTTCATCTAATAACTTCTGTAAAGCTGTTTCTGCTCTTTTAAAAGTTGCAACCTTATCATGCATATCTACAGAACGCTTTAATTCCCTCATTTTCGTCGAAACGAAAGTATAATCAGGATGATATTTACCAAAACGTTGCACTTCTTCGTATCGCTCTTTCATCGCTGTAAATTGCTGAATTAGCGTCTGGACTTCTATATCTTCTTGTAAATCCTTATAATACTTACGGTAATCTTCTGCTATATCTGAACAGATGATCGCTTTTGCAAGCTGCTCTGCCTTATCTAAAATCAATACGCTTTCCAGCGTCGCTACAATCATGAGAGACACCTCCGAGTATTCATCATAACACATTTGGAACAGAACTACTAATTGAAGTGTCTCACCTAAAAGAAAGATATGATTCTAATTACTTTTCATACAATCTCCTTGCACTCTTATACACTAATATGCTCCGCAATATTATATTTAAGAACATCCCATTTCCCGCTATTCTCTTTCACGTAGCTAATACATGCGTTTTTTAACGGCGTTTTAAATGTAATTTCATTTGGTGCAATTGCGTGTAAAATAGCTTTTATTGCATGTGAATGCGCAACAATGATAATACGTTTATCTCCATGTGCTGCTGCAACCTGTTGTAAAGCCGTAAAACAGCGCTCTACGATTTCTTCATCCTGTTCCATTCCTTCTACATTACCTTCTGTAATTAACTCTCTAACGGCCGCAACTGGTTTCCCAGAAGCTTCCCCAAAATTACGTTCCATAAATCGCTCATCTAATAAAATAGATGGTAATCCAATAGCCCCAGCAATTTCCTTAGCTGTTTCTTGCGCTCTAATTAACGGGCTACTTATAATTATATCCCACGATTCCGCTTGCAAGGCAGCTGCACTTTGACTCGCTTGCTTCTTCCCAACTTCATTGAGTGGAATATCTTCGCGCCCTTGAATAATCTCTTGAAAGTTCCAATCAGTTTGTCCATGTCGTACTAAACAAATTTCCGTCATGCTGCAACTCCTTTTTTAAATAATCCGATTCTATTGTAACAAAAGTTTTGCATAACGGACATAGTTTTCCCTTCCAATTACGTCGTATTTTGCTGCTTCATATACTGGAACATATCAATCATAATTGAAGCAACGGCCAATTGATTTTGAAATTTTTCCACTTTATCTGGTATCGTTTTTTTGAAATGCTGCATGGCAGCTAACTCAAAAGCTTCTTTTTCTTCTGGGTTACGCGTCAATTTCCGGTACCAGTATGGCTGTTCCCGAATATAGCGAGCTAAATCCTCATCAGCTTTTATAAACTCCATAAGCTCTGCTCTCATTCTCTTTCCCCCTAATCCTTTTGAAAGAAAAAAGGATTATTTTCAGAAGTACTTTGTTCTTGCTGCGCACGGTTTCCTTGAAATTGTTGAATAACTTGTTGCACGCTACCAATCGCACTCGTTACATTTGCTAAATGATGTTGCATTTGTTCTACGTCTAGCTTTTTAAAGAAAGAAAGCATTTGCCCCATCACATCAGCAGTTTTTTCCTCTTCTGTTCGATTTTCTTTTTCTTCTTTATTTTCTTTTGCCGAAGAAAAAGCAGGTGCTCCATCAGGTCTATATGCTGTCCATATTTGATCTTCTTCACCAAGTAAGTACCATTCTTCATAAAATTGCTGCCAAGTTTTTTGACCACCTCTAACCTCATGAACCATTTTAGGGTGATGGTTTACAAACTCTTTAAACTGTTGAACCGATGGATGTAACGGCCCTTTTGTTGTTGGCATAATCCTCACCTCTTCATGTATATCTACTATATTGTAAGAAAAAAAAGGCACATGGTTCGCCTATTTTTAGACGATTCATGCACCTTTTTATCTTCCTATTTGTGGACAATTAAAGCCCGATTGGTGAAGACTAATAATCAATGAAGGATGCCCCGACTGATTAAAGTTTCATTTTATTTTCGGATAAAGTTTTGAGTATAAAATTTATCATATACCCCAACACCTAATCCAGTAAATTGTTCGTTTAATAAATTCTTTCTATGCCCCTCACTATTTAACCAACCCTGTACCGCCGCAATTCCATCACTATGTTGCGCCGCTATATTCTCACCAGCAAGTTGAAAAGCCACTTGCCCACGTTGCAAGCGATCTCCTAACGTACCAAAAGTAGGTGAATCGTGCGAAAAATAATTATTATCCTTCATATCTTTACTATGGCCAAATGCAACATCTGCAGTTTGTTGATCCAATGTTAACAACGGTAATTGATGACGACTCCGAATAATATTTGTTAAATCGAGAATTTGTTGCATATTTCCATTTTCTACTTGCTTCATTTTTTCTGGCGTCAGCGGCTGTTCCGCTATTAATTCACCTGAATAAACAAGTTGATATGGTCTTTGTCGTAATAACGTTTCATCATCCATATAACGAAGACCAACAAGCTCATGTGTAAAGTGATCAAAGTATAATTGTGCCCATCCATCTTCTACAGGTACTAGCGGTTGTTCCATTACTTCCGTATCAGATAACTCAAATTGATAACTATTCTTTCCTCTTTTTAATGAAATCTCATGTGAAAGTGGATTCTTTTTATATACCTCTTCATACTTTTCATTTATATAATAGGGAGCCACCTTAACTTGCTCACCAGCAACATACGCCGTTACAACTTTACGTTCAGCAACTCCAAATTGAACATACTGAGCTAAATCTTGATTATACACCCACCATTCATATCCATAAGCAGACGGCTCTATTCGAGATGGTTCGCCCCACTTCGCTAATAAATTCTCAGAGTCCCCGCCAAGCATATTTAAAACAGTGTCTGTGGATTCTTCATTTACTTGCTTCTTCTTTTTCACAATTTTATTTTCTTGCTTAGAGTGAGATGGGGTTAATATATATTGTGACACGAGTAACTTCCCGTATAAATCAACAGCTAAAATTAAAAATGTAATCATTACGATACGCAATAATTTCTTCAAACGATATACCTCCTGAACAAAGCATAAAATCGAGATATACACAAATCCTTTTATTTCCTTTTTTTGTGTGTACCGTACTCTTTTCACTATATCATATTTTCACGAAAAAAGTCTGGATTATCCCTTTTCTCGCAATACGAATTGCACTTTCTTATTATTCGTACTATTATAAAAATAATGAACTAACATTAAAATAAGGAGGTATTCTATGCAATTTACAAATACAAACTTTACTGATGCAGTCGTTGATCTAACTCTTTTAACTGAGATTATGGAAAACAATCATTTTGTACTTGCCGGACAATGGGATTACGAACGCGTTACATATGATTATAAATTTGAAATATTAAAGGATATTTATTATTTACGTGTACAAGGATTTGCTGTTGAAGGTGACATCGGCGGCAGACACGCTCAAGTAAAACTATTGCCACCCTTATTAGGAAAACATTATTATCCTCATGGCGTTGAATATGGCGATGATGAGATTTTCCCAACGAATGTACTTCAAAAAAGCGAACAACTCCTACAAAATATTGAAAAAGAGTTGAAAGAATTTCAAATTATTGAGTAAATAGAACAAGCGCATCATATCGATGCGCTTGTTCTATTTCTCTTACCTAAGAATGAATCGTCTTTTTGACTGGATACCCATAAATGGATCCATCTTTTACTTTAATCTCATCTTCCCAAGGAACCTTATATTTACCTTCAGCTAAATCTTTTACAAACGTATACGGGTTTTCTTTCACCCCACCAGGAGTCGCTACATATCCCCTTGAACCTAAATTATATATATTATTTTCGAGACCCCATCCTAATCTAGCCTGATCTGCTAGCTCCGGATATACTTCGGCAGTAACAATCTCCCAAGGGTTTCGGTGTCCCTGCACTAAAGTAGTCCCATCAAAATTACATACTTGTCCTTCACCAAAGTAATAAAATACACCATCATAACCCGCTAAGTTCACTGACAATGTATACATTAAATTTTGCCATGCATTTGAACGATTAGTTAACATCCATTGTTCACTAACTTGTGTGCTATATCCGGAAATACGAATCAAGACATTTGCACCTTTATAGGCCGCTTCACGGGCTACTTCAGGGAACATACCATCATGACAAATACAAACAGCTAATTTACTTCCTCCAGGTCCATCACAAACAGGTAAGCCTAAATCTCCAGCTTTCCAAGGCTCGACTGGCACCCAAGGATTTAACTTACGATACTTCAAAATCATTTCACCCTGTGGATCAATAATAATTGCTGTATTATACGGTTCTCCACCATCAGGATTTCTTTCCATTATAGAAAAAACACCATATACTTCAGATTCTTTACATGCCTCAGCAAATAAGTCTGTTTCTGGTCCAGGAACTGTACATAAAAACTCTTCTGTAGTCCATTTTTTTGTATTGAGCCCCTGTGTACTATATTCGGGAAATACTATCAATTCTAATCCAGGATAACCTGATTTCGTTGAATGAATTGTTTTTATGATCTGTTTAATTTGTTTATCAATGTCTGCACGCGACTCTACTACCGGTACTGGATATTGAATTAACGCTGTTAAAAAACCACTAATCGGCTTTACCATGCTTCCACTACTACCCATTTAAATTCCCCCTTAAAATAGTTCATGTTTATTAAAGATAACAATATAAAGTGAAACTTTAATCAGTGGGGGTTTTGTCCATCCCCCACTGATTATTAGCCTACACCAATCGGGCTTTTACGGGGAGTTGATCTCCCGCCTAACTCCCTCGCAGTCGCCAAATTTCGAGGTGGGAGTCTTACTGCCCCTTAATGCGGGATAAATTTGTAATTCTCTAAAAAACTTGCACTACATATGGAATTATTACGTATTAAAGCTAGTAGTAAGTTTTATATCCACTTTAGTACATGCCTACACTAACTTAACATGAAAAGTTTGAAAATTCAATCTTTTATAATTAGCTAAAACCAAAGAAGAAAAAAGTGTATGGAATCCCACACACTTTTTTACTTAGTCTGTAAATACGGCGGCAATTGTTGCAACTGCTCTTTATCCTTTTCACGCTCTCTACGTGCCCATTTAAAGAACACATAACCGATAATCGTACCGTACACTATTTCCTGGACAATTTTCATAATGATACCGCCTGTTTGTTGGTCTTCTACTACCGGCATCCAATGTAAAAATTCTGGTCCAGTTATATTTAAATCTGATAAAGTCCCCGCCGGTACACAGAGCTCCATTGCCTTCATCCAAGCGGCCGGATCTGTATATGTTGCAAATAATGGTGCAGTCGCAAAAATTATTAACGCACAAGCTGGCGTTAATAAAATACCATTAGCAAACATATAACCAAGCTTCTTAATATCACTTAAAGTTTGATATTCTGGTAGCGGATTTAACATCGGCCACCACATCATCATTGCTGCAAAAAACAATATAGCAAGGCAAATAGGATGCGCTATTTGACTTTGTTTTACTGTATCAAAAACAACTGGCAAATGATAAAAGGAAAACAGACCGTTAAATACCAACAACGCAATAAGTGGCTTTCCAAAAACCTTTAGCACAATTTGAACGAACTTAAAAGAAGTAATATATTGATATAACCATACGGGTATACCAAGCAGTAATAACGGAGGCACCGCAATATACATTACTGCCATCTCAAGCATATGTGCACTAAATATAATATGACCAATTAAATCAATAGGTCCTCCCTTTACAAAATACAAAAGAACAATCCCGGTCGTAAAATAAAAAATTTGCTTCTTACTTACCTTCGTCGCATTTTCAAATCGCGTTCTATATGGTCCAATAACTAAAAAATAACTAATAAGAATCGAGATCATAAATAATAAAAAAATCGGACTCCATAAAGCTTGAAAACCAAATACCCATAAGTTTTCCATTTCCACACCTACCTTTTCAAAATCCTTATATTTCATATACAAAGAGGGCTATGATAAATCAGAGCCCCCTACTATCACTGTTTAAATCCACACAATTGTCATAAAGGCTAATATTGTTAATAAACCAATTAACAATCCAGAGTATAAGAAGAAACTCGCCGCTTCATGCCCTTTATGACTCATATGCATGAAATAATATAACTGAAATATAACTTGAATGACTGCTAACAATAATATAAATGGAACCGAAAAAATCGGGCTAAATGTTTTCGGATATGCCACCGCTGCAAATGCAACTAATGTTAAAAAAATCATTAGTGAAAATGTAACAACTTGGTGCTTCATTTCCTCTGCACTTTTTCTCTTCCGATAAACAAGATCCACCTTAGGATTATTCGTTTGCTTAACCGCCATTGTTTATCCCACCATTCCCATCAAATATACTACAGTGAAAATAAACACCCAAACTACGTCAATAAAGTGCCAATAAATTGATGCAACATAAAACTTTGGTGCGTTGTATAAATTCAAGCCTCTCTTCGCGTTTCTAAAGATTAATGTTAAAATCCAACATAATCCAAACAACACGTGGAGCCCGTGTGTACCAACAAGAGCATAAAATGCAGAACCAAACGCACTACTTCTCATAGTATGCTTAAATTCATGCGTATAATGATAAAACTCATATATTTCAAACCCCAAAAATCCTAAGCCAAGCAACACTGTTATAAGTAACCAAAGTTGCATTTTCTTAAAGTTAAAATTTTTCATATGATACATTGCGTATACACTCGTTAAACTACTTGTTAACAAAAGCATCGTCATAATGAAAACGAGTGGCATTTGAAACATCTCTTGAGATGTTGGTCCACCATTTGTAGAGTTCTTTAACGCTAAATATGTGCCAAATAATGAAGCGAACAACACTGTTTCGCCTCCAAGAAATAACCAAAAACCAACAAACTTATTTTTCCCCTCAAGGGTTGCTTTTTCAGGCTCTGCTGGAAATGTTTCATTCGTTAATTTCTCATCTACATGCATTACGCCTTGCCCCCCTTATCATCTAAATCTTCCTTATGAATATGATATCCATGATCATCAATTACTGAACGAAGGAACATTGTACCAAACGTAATGATTAAACCGATAATCGCTACTAATAACCAAAATTTATCTTTGCCACCCTGCATATACATCGCACCAAAAGCAGCTATAAATAGACCTAGAGAAATAATAAACGGTGAAAATGAAGAATTTGGCATATGGATATCACCGACCGGTTCCGCTGCTGTCATCTCTTTATTACCCTCACGCTTTTCAATCCAAAACGGATCTAATCCACGAACAAATGGTAACTGTTTGAAATTATATTCCGGTGTAGGTGCTGGCATTGTCCACTCTAATGTACGTCCATCCCACGGATCACGACCAGCCTTCTCTTTTGATACCGTTGTTTTTATTACATTGAATAAAAGAACAATCGTTCCAAGAGCCATAAACACTGCTCCAATAGAACTAATCATATTCCCCATTTCCAATCCTTGCCCCTCTAGATATGTGTAGTAACGACGCGGCATACCGATTAGACCTAGGAAATGCTGAATAAAGAACGTTAAATGGAAACCGATAAAGAATAACCAAAATGTTATCTTTCCTAACGTTTCATTTAATACTTTATTAAACATAAGTGGCCAATAATAATGCGCACCTGCAAGTAAACCAAATACAACACCACCAACAATTACATAATGAAAGTGTGCTACTACGAAATAATTATCATGAAACTGATAATCAGCTGGTGCAGAAGCAAGCATAACACCTGTAACTCCACCCATAACGAAGGATGGAATAAAAGCTACCGCCCACATCATTGGTGTTGTAAACCTAATACTTCCACCCCACATTGTAAAGAGCCAGTTAAATATTTTAATACCCGTTGGAACTGCAATCGCCATTGTTGCAACCGAGAAGATAGCATTTGCAACAGGCCCAAGACCAACAGTAAACATATGATGCGCCCATACCATAAATCCTAAAAACCCTATTAATACTGTCGCGAACACCATAGAAGAATAACCGAATAATCGTTTTTTCGAAAATGTGGCGAAGATTTCTGAGAATATTCCGAAAGCTGGGAGTATAAGAATGTATACTTCCGGATGACCGAAGATCCAGAATAAATGCTCCCATATAATCGTGTTCCCACCTAGTGCCGGATTAAAGAAACTTGTGCCAAATAAACGATCTAACATTAAAAGTCCTAATCCTACAGTTAATGGTGGAAATGCAAATAAAATAAGTGAAGATGTTACAAATGTTGTCCATGTAAACATCGGCATGCGCATGTACGTCATCCCTGGCGCACGCATATTAATAATTGTAACAAGGAAGTTAATACCTCCAATTAATGTACCAATACCTGATATTTGCAAGCCGAGTACATAAAAATCAACACCATGTCCTTTAGAGGCTAAAGCTAAAGATGCATATGATGTCCACCCTGCATCAGGCGCTCCTCCTAAAAACCAACTTAAATTTAAAAATAATCCACCAAAGAAAAATAACCAAAATCCGAGCGAATTCAAAAACGGGAACGCCACATCACGTGCTCCAATTTGAAGTGGTACAGCGGCGTTCATAAATGCAAACACGAGTGGCATAGCTGCGAGGAAAATCATTGTTGTACCGTGCATCGTTAATACTTGATTATAAGCATCCCCAACAAGAAAAGCATTGTTAGGAATCGCTAACTGCAGGCGAATAAATAGTGCTTCTATTCCACCTATTACAAAAAACAATCCACCTGCAATTAAATAGAGAATGGCAATCTTTTTATGGTCTACTGTCGTTAAATAATCCCATATGACAGCACCCATCCCCTGTTTTTTTGCTACAGAACTCACGTTTTCAACCTCCCCTTCGCAAATGATCCCTCTTTATTTTTCAATCTTTAACGTTTGTAAATATGCATTTAATGCATTAATTTGATCATCCGTTAAGTTGCCATATTTACCAGTCATTTTATTACCTGGTTTCATATTTTCAGGATCTTTGAGCCATTTTTTTAAGTTCTCTTCATTATTTTCGGCAATACCAGCAACCATATCGCGATCTGCAAAGTTTGCTAAGTTCGGTGCGATACGAGCAGAAGGTGGTCTACTATCATTTGATCCAACTGCATGACAACCAATACAGCTTTTATTAAATATTTCTTGACCCTCTTGCGCCTTTGTAGAAGCTACTTCTTTTTTTCCATCAATCTTCTTCATGTCAGCAAGCCACTTTTTGTACTCGCTTTCATCCAGAGCTTTCACTTTGAACTGCATTAAAGAATGTGATGGGCCACAAAATTCTGTACAAAAACCATTATAAGTGCCCGATTTATCTGCCTTTAACCACATTTTGTTTACATTATCTGTATTTGTATCCATTTTCCCAGCTAAAGATGGAACCCAAAACGAATGTTTAATATCGGCACCCTTCAAATTCAAATACACTTTCTTACCTGTGGGGATAACTAAATCTTGAGAAGTTACTATTTTTTCTGATTTATAAGAAAATTCCCACCAATAAAGATTCGCTGTTACATCAACAACGATAGTATCTTTATCAATATTCTTTTTCTCCATCGCACTTACATCAGCAAGCTTGAATGTATATGTAACAGTCGGAACAGCCAAGATTAACAAAAGAATAATCGGAATGACTGTCCATATAATTTCTAGTTTGTGATTTCCTTCAACTTGCTCTGGAATATAATCTTCCTCACCCTTTTTTTGTCGGAAACGCACAATTACATATAAGAAAATAATAGTAACTACAAGTACTACTCCTACCATGATTGCACTCGCTAGTAAGAGCAAATCATATTGCATTTTTGCTACTTCCCCTTGCGGAATTAAAGTAGACTGAAAAGCTTTACCGCATCCCCCTAACAGTAAAGCCAGCAGTGAAACGAACGAAAGCAGTCGCCACTGTTTCTTCATACAAACAACCCCCACTTTCTTTGTGAATTAGATTGTACTTTATAGTTAAGTAAAGTAAATCTCAACGTAAAGAAATCCAATCATGTCGTTGTCTTAGAAGAATGTAACTACAATCATTGACACAAATAAGATTGTTAAGTAATTCAGGGAATAAACAAACATTTTTACGGACCACTTGATGTCATCTTGCTGACGGAAGCCATAAAGCCCTAATGCGATCCATCCGATGTTAAGCAATGTTGCAATTACCATGAATGTTATTCCAAGTCCACTCATATAAAATGGTAGTGGTAATAAACATACTGTCCAAATCATAATCTGACGTTTCGTAATATCAAATCCCTGTACAACAGGAAGCATTGGGATTCCTGCATTTCGATATTCATCAACACGCTTCATCGCTAATGCGAGGAAATGTGGGATTTGCCAAATAAACATAATTAAAAATAACATCCAAGCAATTGGATGATTTAAAGACGGATCAATTGCCGCCCATCCAATTAAAGGTGGAACTGCTCCTGATATACTACCTACAACAGTATTTAACGTATATTTTCTCTTCGTCCATAACGTATATAAAACAACATATGTGAAGGCACCAATAAATGAGATTAACACTGCCATCGGTGTAGTAAGTAATAAAAATACAAAGCCAAGAAGTAAAATTACAAGTCCAAATGCAAGTGCAAAGCCAGGTTTATATTTACCTGTTACCGTTGGACGGTTTTTTGTTCTTTCCATTAATGGATCGATATCTCGGTCAATGTAGTTATTTAAACAACATACCCCTGCCATAATTAATGCCGAACCAACGATTGTGAAAAATAACTTATCTAGATTGTCCATAACACTCAATCCATTAAAATGTAAAGCCAACCAAAATCCTGTAAATACAGTAAGTGTATTTGAGTTTACAATCCCCATTTTAACGAGCGCTGATAAATCTTGTAACCGAGTTGTTTCCGGTACAATTGAAACAGCTGACTCATCATGCAGCTCACTTGTTGCATGGTTCATCACTTTAACCCCCTCTTAAACCTATCATCTTTCTAAGCATATATTTCATGTGAAATATTCCGCTTCTATATAGCAATATTATTACAGTAGAAATATTGTTAACCCATTCTACTACTAATCTACGCCCATACTCCAATATATTAAATCACATTTCCCGAACATTTTGTGAAGAAAACATGAACTTTTTGTGTCGAACGTTAAAAAACTTTATTCTAATTTATCCTTATCATAACATGATGTTATCTTCTATAATAAACTATTTTGTCATATTTAGCATGTATTCTCCCCATTTCTTTTCAAAATAGCCCGAATTCCTCCTAAAATATGTATTTTGAATCCCATTTTTTTCTTTATAATACGTACGTTGTCCTCGCCCTCCATTTCTTTGCTATTTTATTATTTTTTATATATCATAGGACTGTAGCACGTTTTATTCTATACATAATGGAATGAAAATATTTCGCAATAACTTCATAGCAGAAAGATGGTGAAAGAGATTGCAACGCTTTATTAAATGGTTAGCAGTCATTACAAGTCTCGATTTATTAGTAGTTTTACTAGGAGGCGCTTTAGTTACAAAAACGGGTTCAGGCCAAGGATGCGGCAAATCATGGCCTCTTTGTAACGGTGAATTTGTTCCATCTAATTTATCAATGGAGACTATTATTGAGCTAAGTCACCGCTTAACATCTGGATCAGCAGGAATCCTTGTTACTCTTCTTTGTATCTTGTCCTGGAAATATTATAAACATGTGCGCGAAACAAAGACGTTAGCAATTTTATCCTTCGTATTTTTAGTTGCACAAGCATTAATGGGGGCGGCGGCGGTTGTTTGGGGTCAAATGCCTGCTGTATTAGCTATTCATTTCGGTATTTCCTTAATTTCATTTGCTTCTGTCATCTTGTTAACGTGTCTTATTTTTGAAATTGATCAGAAATTTGATGCACGTTCACTTATTATGGACAAAAAAATGAAATTTCATATTTATGGTGTAACAATTTACAGTTATATCGTTGTCTACACAGGAGCTTTAGTACGTCACGAACGAGCTACCTTAGCCTGTCCAGACTTCCCTTTATGTAGCAAAAATAGACCTATGCCAACTCAACTACATGAGTGGGTTCAAATGGGGCATAGAGTTGCAGCGATGTTAATTTTCGCTTGGATACTATATGCGATGATTATCGCTATTCGCCATTACAAGCAGCAGCGTGTAGTATACTGGGGATGGATTATTTCATTTATCCTTGTTACACTTCAAGCTATAGTAGGGATTTTAGTCGTATTTACAAATGCTAGTTTAGCAATGGCATTATTACATTCGCTCTTCATTTCTTGCCTGTTTGCTGTACTATGCTATTTAGTTATGATAGGTACAAGAAGTACAGTCAATGCAAAAGAAACTGAATCAACTTCTAAGCAAACAAAATAAAGTAAAACTTTAATACCTTGCCAATTCGGCAAGGTATTATTTACACACAAAAAAGAGCTGCTTTCGCACAGCTCTTTTTCTTTATTTTAATGATCTAATTCAATGAGTAAATCTCCCGTTTGAATTGCATCCCCATCATTTACATATACTTTTTTCACTTTACCACTAAATGGCGCTTGAACCGTCGTTTCCATTTTCATAGCTTCTGTAATTGCCATGGAATCACCTTTTTTCACTTCATCGCCTTCTTTTACAACTACTTTAATAACAGTTCCCGGCATCGTTGCGCTAATATGATTTGGATTTTCACGATTCCCCTTCACACGCTGTGCAACAGTTGATTTCACGCTTTCATCTTTCACTACGATTTCACGCGGTTGTCCATTAAACTCCAGGTAAAGCACACGATTTCCATCTGGCTGTGGCTCCCCAATGGAAACTAGTTTAACCATCAATGTTTTACCTTGCTCGATTTCCACATCAATTTCTTCACCAAGTCTCATACCATAGAAGAATGTCGGTGTATCAAGCACAGATACATTTCCATAAATCCCGGCAACTTTTTCGTAGTCCATAAATACTTTTGGATACAATGCATATGCGACTACATCAAAAATTGTTACTTCGCGTCCAAGTTTGTGGAATAACTCTTCTTTTAAAGCATCGAAATCTACTGGTTCTAATAATTCACCCGGTCTTACTGTTAATGGCTCTTTCCCTTTTAAAATAATTTTTTGTAATTCTTTCGGGAAACCACCATATGGTTGTCCTAAATCTCCAGAGAACATTTCAACAACAGATCCTGGGAAGTCCATAGCATGTCCACGTTCTAAAATATCTTGTTCTGTTAGGTGATTTTGAACCATAAATAATGCCATATCACCGACAACTTTAGATGATGGTGTTACTTTTACAATATCGCCAAACATATCATTAACACGGCGATACATCACTTTAACTTCATCAAAGCGATCTCCTAAGCCAACTGCTTTTGCTTGTTGTTGAAGATTACTATACTGTCCACCCGGCATTTCATGCATATATACCTCTGTGTGAGGAGCATTCATACCACTTTCAAATGGAGCATAGTATTTACGTACATCTTCCCAATAATGAGATAGTTTTTCTAATGAGTCTATATTAACATCTGGCTGTCTTTCGTTTCCACCCAACGCATAGTATAGTGTATTCGCACTTGGTTGTGACGTTTGACCAGCCATTGAACTCACCGCTACATCGACAATATCAACACCTGCTTCAATTGCCTTTGTATACGTTAAAATACCATTTCCGCTCGTATCGTGTGTGTGCAGGTGAATTGGAATCGACACCGTCTCTTTTAATGCTGAAACTAAATCATATGCTGCGTTTGGCTTTAGTAAGCCCGCCATATCTTTAATTCCTAAAATGTGAGCTCCTGATGCTTCCAACTCTTTTGCTAAGTTTTTATAATAATTTAAATCGTATTTACTACGTAACGGGTCATGAATATCTCCTGTGTAACACATTGTCGCTTCTGCAATTTTACCAGTATCTCGTACAGCATCAATTGCAACTCTCATGCCTTCTACCCAGTTTAAGCTATCAAAAATACGGAACACATCAATTCCAGCTTGAGCAGAACATTCCACAAATTTTTGAATTAAATTATCTGGATAGTTTTTGTAACCTACTGCGTTTGAAGAGCGAAGTAACATTTGGAATAAAACGTTTGGCATTTTCTCACGAAGATCTAGTAATCGTTCCCATGGATCTTCTTTCAAGAAACGATATGCAACATCAAACGTTGCACCGCCCCACATTTCCGCTGAGAATAAGTTTGGTAACATTCTCGCTGTCGGCTCTGCAATGTGATGTAAATCTTTTGTACGAACACGAGTTGCAAGTAATGACTGATGTGCATCACGGAATGTTGTATCAGTTAAAAGTACACGCTTTTGATCTTGTACCCACTTTACTAATCCATCCGCTCCACGCTCATCCAAAATTTGTTTCGTTCCATTTTGCATTGGCTCTGAGTGTATCACATTTGGTATACGAGCATCTGGGAAAATTGGTTTCTCTTTTTTCCCTACTCCTGGGAAGCCATTTACTGTTACTGTACCAATATAATTTAACATTTTTGTTCCGCGGTCTTTACGTTTCGGGAACAAGAATAGTTCAGGTGACGCGTCAATAAATGAAGTATCATACTCTCCCGATAAGAAGTTTCTATGTTTTACTACATTCTCTAAGAATGGAATATTTGTTTTAATACCACGAATACGGAATTCTTTTAAGTTACGTTCCATTTTTGCAGCGGCTTGTTCAAAAGTAAGTGCCCAAGTAGTAACTTTTACAAGTAAAGAATCGTAGTACGGTGTAATAACTGCACCTTGGAAACTATTACCTGTATCAAGACGAACACCAAAACCACCGCCTGATCGGTACGCCATAATTTTCCCTGTATCCGGCATGAAATTATTTAGTGGGTCTTCAGTCGTTACACGAGATTGGATTGCAAATCCATGCACAACCACTTCCTCTTGCTTAGGAACACCTACCATTTTGCTATGTAATGCATGTCCATCAGCTATTAAAATTTGCGATTGAACGATATCCACTCCTGTAATCATCTCTGTAATCGTATGTTCAACTTGAACACGTGGGTTTACTTCAATGAAGTAAAACTCATCACCTTTTACAAGGAATTCTACCGTTCCAGCATTTAAATAATTTACATTTTTCGTTAACTTTACTGCAGCATCACAAATACGCTGACGCAAATCATCTGAAAGCGACACGCTCGGTGCAATTTCAACTACTTTTTGATGGCGTCGTTGTACAGAGCAATCACGCTCATACAAATGAACAACATTACCTTCTTCATCTGCTAAAATTTGTACTTCTATATGTTTAGGTTTTTCAACGAATTTTTCAACGTACACTTCATCATTACCAAAGGCTGCTTTTGCTTCTGATTTCGCGCGATTATACGATTCTCTTAATTCTTCACTAGTACGTACAATACGCATACCGCGACCGCCGCCACCAAGGGATGCTTTAATAATAATCGGGTAATCATACTTTTCAGCAAACTCTTCAACTTCTTCTATTGAATTTACTGGACCATCACTACCAGGAATAATTGGAATTTGTGCTAGCTGCGCTTGTGTTCTTGCTTTAACTTTATCTCCAAACATGTCTAAATGCTTACTTTTTGGACCGATAAAGATAATCTCTTCTTCTTCACAACGTTTTGCAAATTGAATATTTTCTGACAAGAAACCATATCCAGGGTGGATTGCATCTACATGATTACTTTTCGCAATCTCAATAATGCCTTCAATATCTAGATAAGCATCAATTGGCTTTTTCCCTTCCCCAACTAAATAGGACTCATCGGCTTTATAGCGATGATAAGAACCGCTATCCTCTTTAGAATAAATCGCAACTGTGTTTAGTCCAAGTTCTGAACATGCTCGGAACACACGAATTGCTATCTCTCCACGGTTAGCTACCAATACTTTTTGAATACGTTGCAGCTTTGTCATGATTTTCCCCCTCTATTTTCCTACCACTCTAGAGATAAAATACATACACACTCTACAGAGCGTGAAGTTCTTCACTTTCTACATTATATTATACTTAGAAAGCTTCACTTTATTTTTATCCATCATACCTTATTTTTCAACAAATGATAAGTTTTCTGTTCAATTTGTTTCACAAAAATAGTATAGCATACCTCTTCCTTTTCTAACAACAATATTGTATATCACATTCACTTAAATGTAATATACTTTTTGTTTCAAGAGAATTAATATTGTATCACATTTAAAACCTAAAAAAATAAAAAACACATTGAACTCTAGAGCTCAATGCGTTTTTTATTTTACAACAACAAGATGCGGTCCACCTTGTTCTATTTCATTAGTCAACTCGTTTTGTTGTTTCTCTTGTCGTTTTACATAACTAGCAATATTTAACAGTATACCCATTGCAAGTAAATTAGCCAATAAAGAACTACCACCATAACTTACAAACGGTAATGGTACCCCTGTAAGCGGTATTAACCCAGACATACCACCAACATTTATAAAAGTTTGAACTCCAAACAAACTTGCAATTCCAATTGCTATTAAACTTCCAAACGGATCTTTGCACTTTTGTGCAATCCTAAATGCTCGAACAATAATAAGTAACAAACAGATTAAAATGACAGCTACACCTATAAAACCAAGCTCCTCAGATATAATTGCCATAATAAAATCTGTTTGCGGTTCTGGTAAGTATCCATATTTTTGCACACTGTTCCCTAACCCTCGACCATTTAGCCCTCCTGAAGCAATTCCAATAAAAGAATTTATTAATTGGAACCCATCATTTTGAGGATCGTTAAATGGATCAAGAAAAACTGAAAACCGTGCCTTTTGATATGGATTTAATGCATAATTACCGAGAATATATAGTGCCGGAACCCATACTATGGAAGTTAAAACAATTCGTTTAATCCATAAATTAATCCGCACTCCCGAACAAAGAAACATAATTCCTACTGTTCCTGCAATTAACAAATCGGTACCTAAATCATTTTGCTTTAAAATTAAAACCATGATTAAACCAACACCAAAAAGTACCGGTCCCGATCCTTTCAAAACAGGCGTATTCGTTTCTTGCCTTTTCGCAAAAAAATGAGCCAATACGAGGATAACAGTTATCTTCACAAATTCTGCAGGCTGTATTCCAAATATCCATCCATTTGCGCCGTTTACTGTCTTAGTGAAAAATGCAGCTGCCGCTAATAATGCAATGCTAATACCATAACTCCCCAATAAAAAAATTCGTTTCCTCCACACTTTATATGGGATAGTAGCGATAATTATTAATATGATTGTCCCAGCAGCCAAAGTCATTAATTGTCTTTTAAAAAAGAAATTTGCTGGTTTATCAAACCTCGAAATCGCAACAATGGAACTAGAACTATATACCATTATAACTCCCAGCACACATAAGATAACAAGAGGAAGTAATAAGGAATAATCCATCGATTTCCATACTTTTTTCATTTCATTTCCTCTTTCTGTTTCAATTTAATTATTGTTGTATTCCATATGTATATAGGTTCTTCCTTCTTTATTATACAAATAAAAAGCCCAAACTATTTCAGTTTGAGCCCCCTTATTTGAACCCGTTATTGTTGTTTGTTTGTAAATGCTTCATGAAGTGCAGACAACTCACGTTCGAGCTCTCCTAACATTGCTTTCCCTTGTTCTTCTCCAATAAGACCAAGGCGAACCGCAAAATCGACCTCGCGGGATAGTCCAAACATTTGTGTGTCTAAAACTTCTTCATATAATGGACATTGCGGCATTGTAAGATTGTCCATTTGTACCTTAATAAGTCTTAAAATCTTCTCTGCATCCGCTTGTAGAAGGGCTAGTGCCTTTTCCTGATGATTTGATACTGTCTCAGACGCCAAATTGATTCCCTCCGTTTCCGTCCTACTCTCTCATATCTATTAATATTAGCGATAGTTTTAATAAATTGCAATAGAAACATTTTTTGTGACAACAGTGCCTAATACTATTATACTGAAAAGTGGGAGTATAACACAAATGGGGGAACAACAATGAGCGAAATTTTATTTATTAATGGAAAAGTTCGTTTTCCAATCACTATCGATCCAACTGTATGGATTTTCGATGATCGAAAAATAGATTTGACAACTTACTTTGATGAAACTAGAGAAGACTCATCCGAATTAGAAACATACTTAAAACATACTTCAGAGCATTGGGATCGCGAAATCCGTGATGGTGCTGCCTTCCCGCCAATACAACAAAGTGTAAAGAAATATAAAAAAGAACAGCTTATTAACGGGACATTTGGCATACCACTTCATCCATTTCTAAAAAATGCTGAAATTTTAGAAGATGCTACTCATGTCGAAATAGAAACAACAGACAATACAATTACACTTCCGTTAGAAACAGCCCATAAAGCTATTCTCGGTTTTTCAAAAGAAGGTAAACCATTACGAGAAGACGGGCCTGTTCATCTATATTTCCATGATGGATCTAATAGACAAAATCCGATTCGTAACATCCGTAAATTTACAATCATTTAAATTGTATAATTAAAAGGCAAAAAAGGAGTGAGCTTAAGCTCACTCCTTTTTATAATAAATCCGCTGCTAGTTGTGCTAAATTAGAACGCTCTCCTTTAACAAACTTTACATGACCACTAATACGTTGTTCTTTAAACTTCTCTACGACATATGTTAAACCGTTATTATATTCATCTAAATACGGATGATCAATTTGCTGAGGATCCCCCATTAATACAATCTTACTTTTTTCGCCTACCCTTGTTAATATCGTCTTCACTTCATGCTTCGTTAAATTTTGTGCCTCGTCAATTATAATGAACTGGTCTGGAATACTTCTCCCGCGTATATAGGTAAGCGCTTCTACTTCAATCGAACCCATCCCAGCTAAAATAGCATCTAGCTCCCCAGGCTTTTTCGTGTTGAATAAATACTCTAGATTATCAAAAATCGGCTGCATCCACGGTCTTAATTTTTCCTCTTTCTCTCCTGGTAAATAACCTATATCTTTTCCTACCGGTACAATTGGTCTCGCGACAAGTAGTTTTTTATATAAACCTAAATCTTCCGTTTGCATTAGTCCCGAAGCTAATGCAAGTAACGTTTTTCCTGTACCTGCTTTTCCTGTTAACGTTACAAGTGGAATATCTTCCCGAAGTAGCAATTCTAATCCCATAATTTGCTGCACGTTTCGTGGGCGTATCCCCCACACTTGTTCATTGTGAAAAATAAGTTTTTTTACCTTCTTACCTAAATGATCCACAATCCCAAGTGCAGAACTAGAACCCCCTAGTGCATCTTTCATTACAACAAACTGATTTGGATAAAAAGGATGATTTGCGATTTCAGATAAAGGTAGTTCACCTTTTTCATAAAAATAATCTAACTGTTCTTTTGATATATACCCTTCTAAAAATCCTGAATATATATTTTCCACTTCGATTACTCGGTCACTTAAATAATCTTCGGCCTGCAATCCGATTGCATCAGCTTTTACCCTTACGAGTACATCTTTACTTACTAAAATAACTGATTTCCCGTCCTCTTTTTCTTGTTCTTCTAAAGAGAGGTTTTTCGCTACCGCTAAAATTCGATTATCATTTGTTTTTTCTACAAAAATATCTTGCAGTTGAACAAATGAGCGATGATTTAATTCAATACGAAATGTACCGCCGTTTTCTAACGGAATACTTTCATGCAGCTTTCCTATTTCGCGAAATTTGTCGATTAACTTAGATACATAGCGAGCATTTCGTCCTACTTCATCCATATAACGTTTTTTCGAATCAACCTCTTCTAATACAACTGCTGGAATCACTACTTCATTTGTTGCAAATGAAAAAATAGATAAAGGATCCTGCAAAAGTACATTCGTATCTAACACATAAATTTTATCCAACCTGTTACCCCCTGACTCCACTTTTAAATTTGTAGAACAAGGGTTTCATCCATAAAATATGGACGAACCATTGTTATAATTATATGTACCGTAAAAACGAGGTAGAATCGAAATTCATAGAAATTAAACCTTTTCTTTATTTTTTATTCATTTCTATTCAATATATTACTTTTTATTATAATTTTTCACATTAAATCACAATACTCACTTGTAAAAGTTTATGAACGATGTTCCTATTCATCTTCTTTATAATTCTTTCATTCCTACTAATACTTGGTTATCAAGCTTTTTAGCAGCTCGAAGATCATATGTTTTTTCATATGTTGGTTCAGTAGCAAGTTTCGCACCATAAAACATAACATCACGAACTTCTTGTACATTCACTTCTACTACCGTTAATTTTAGAGGAATCCCTTCCATTCTATCTGTTAAAATTTCACTTTCACCACTTATGGAAAATACGGATTCATTCGCCATTATAGTCAATACAACCCCTGCACTATGCCGTATATTCCCCACAATACGTGAGCGTTGATCTACCGCAAATCGAATACTAGTTTCACTCACTGCATATACCCAAGAAATAGCACTTACGTTAGGAATTTGTTTTTCGAAATCTGTTGTTGCTATCATAACGATACACTCTTTACGCAAAGATTGTACTAAATCACCTGTCAATGTAGGCTCAACTACATTCGCCATATTTCCACCTCCAAATATTATTTATATATCCTTATCATAACCTATTTTTCGAATTGCGAAAATATTATTTTTTCCCGCTATTATTCAAAAACATTATACTTCCATGATATACTTATACTGATAGAATTCGTATTGAGGTGACGAAATGAGAGTCAAATGTATGATTTGTGATAAAAAAGATATGTTAGATGACGAAAATCCTATGGCAAAAAAACTGCGTAATCGCCCTATTCATACATATATGTGCATGGAATGTACGGAACGAATTGCAGAGCGTACTACGGAACGCCATGCGAGTGGTAATTTCCGATTATATCGTGATAAAAAAGTAGAAGACGATTGGTAAACCGGAAATAAGTCCTTAATCATATAGATAAGGACTTATTTGTATTTTTCTGGTTCACGATTCATCTGATCCAAAAAACAATCAATGGCTTCTACCGGAAATCTTGCACACCTTATTTCTCCATCAATTTCATATGTAATCAAATACATTTCCTCGTTCTTTTCAACTTCTACATTTCGTAATTTATGCTCTTCATATATCATATTTTGAAATAATACATACGTTTCTTGTGCAGCTCTATCATCTGGACGTGCTTCCGCAACCGTTTTAATTGTTAACCAATTATATAATGCATCTTGTACTGAGCGCATGAAAGCCCCTCCTTTTTTCACCCTGTTTTTTGTTGTTTAGCTTGACGTAAACGCAGTCTATAAATTCCAAGTACAATTGCCGCTACAACGAGCCCCTCTCCAACGGGTAAAAAAACTGCAAAAAAAGTTAATACCGTGCATCCAATTGCTAAAGAAATATATATCACTATATTTTTTAGTACCGATAGCTTCCTTGCAAATCCTAAATTATATACAAGTGCACTTAATAAAATTATTGTTCCATAAAGCAACCACATCCCTAACTCTGGATTTTCATCAACTTTACAAAGTTTCGCGAAAAATGACATTCTTTCTAACACTATCTTTCACCCCTTCTCATGAAACAAATTCTCTTTATGTACTTAATACAAGAGTAACTCGCAAAAAAAATACTGTCCACAAAAAAGAGTAAATATTCTAAAAAAATAAACAAAAAACAAAAAAACAGCTACCTTCATAAAAGGTAGCTGTTCTATTATTTTATGCTTCAACAGATTTCTTTTTCTTAGCAGCTCTTTCGCGCTCACTCTTATCAAGAATCTTTTTACGTAGACGAATTGATTCTGGAGTTACTTCACAGAACTCATCATCGTTTAAGTACTCTAATGACTCTTCTAAAGTCATTAAGCGTGGTTTTTTCATTGATGAAGTTTGATCTTTCGTCGCAGAACGAATGTTAGTTTGTTGTTTCATTTTTACAACGTTAACTGTTAAATCATTCTCACGTGTATGTTCTCCAACGATCATACCAGCATATACTTCTGTACCTGGTTCAACGAAGATTACACCGCGATCTTCAACTTGCATAATACCATATTGTGATGCTTTTCCTGTGTCAAGTGAAACTAGAACACCTTGGCGACGTCCACCCACTTGTCCAGCATGTACTGGTTGGTAGCAATCAAATGTATGGTTTAAAATACCGTAACCACGAGTTAATGTTAGGAATTCTGTTGTGTAACCAATTAAACCACGTGCCGGAACCATGAAAGTAAGGCGAACTTGACCATTTCCATTATTCACCATATCTAACATTTCACCTTTACGTGCGCCCATTGATTCCATAATAGAACCAGTGTATTCTTCAGGCACATCGATTTGTACGCGCTCTACAGGCTCGCTTCTTACGCCATCAACATCTTTAATAATTACTTCTGGCTTAGATACTTGTAGTTCATAACCTTCACGACGCATGTTTTCAATTAAGATAGATAAATGTAACTCTCCGCGTCCAGATACGATCCATGCATCAGGAGAATCTGTATTATCTACACGTAAACTTACATCTGTCTCTAATTGTGAACGAAGACGCTCTTCAATTTTACGAGAAGTAATGAATTTACCTTCACGACCTGCAAACGGGCTATTATTTACAAGGAATGTCATTTGTAGTGTTGGCTCATCAATACGTAATAATGGTAAAGCCTCTTCATGCTCAACCGGACATACCGTTTCACCTACGTTAATGTCTTCCATACCTGAAACAGCTACTAAATCTCCAGCTTTTGCTTCTTCAATTTCTTGACGTTTTAATCCAATATAACCAAATAATTTAGTTACACGGAATTGTTTTACACTTCCGTCAACTTTCATTAATGCAACTTGTTGTCCTACTTTCATTGTACCACGGAATATGCGTCCAACCCCGATACGACCAACATAGTCATTGTAATCAAGAAGTGCTACTTGGAATTGAAGTGGCTCTTCGCTGTTATCAATTGGTGCTGGAATATGTTCAATAATTGTGTCAAACAATGATTTCATATTCTCTTCTTGATTTGCTGGATTTGAATCTAAGCTTGCTGTTCCGTTCATTGCTGATGCAAATACAACTGGGAACTCTAATTGATCTTCGTTTGCACCAAGTTCGATGAATAAGTCGACTACTTCATCAACTACTTCATCAGGGCGAGCGAAGTCACGGTCAATTTTGTTTACAACAACGATTGGAGTTAAGTTTTGCTCAAGAGCTTTCTTTAAAACAAATCGTGTTTGTGGCATACAACCTTCATATGCATCAACAACAAGTAGAACACCATCAACCATTTTCATGATACGTTCTACTTCTCCACCGAAGTCAGCGTGACCAGGTGTATCTAAAATGTTAATTCTTTTATCTTCATAGTGAATCGCAGTATTCTTCGCTAAAATTGTAATACCACGTTCTCTTTCTAGATCATTTGAGTCCATTGCGCGTTCTTCAATATGTTCATTCGCACGGAACGTCCCCGCTTGACGTAATAACTGGTCAACAAGTGTTGTTTTACCATGGTCAACGTGGGCAATAATTGCTATATTTCGTAAATCTTGTCGTTTTTTCAACATGTCCAACTCCTAATGTCTTTTTAATCCTTCTCTATTATAAGAGCGAAGGGGATACAATGGCAATCAAAATAAAATCAAGAATGAAAATATAGTTGTATTCTTACTTTTGTGAAAGTAAAATAAGATTGGAGGGTGAAGAAATGGAACACATTCAATATCGCTTTTTATTAACAGCAATTATCGGTGTTATCTTCTTAATTGGTATCGGAATTATGGTTGCTGAAAATAGTCCCATCGGCATTATTATTTGCATTATCGGCACATTTGTTACAGTTGGATACGGTTTTGTAACAAAAAGAAAAATGCGTAAATCGCAATAACATTAAAAAGTAAGAAGCTTCTTTATGCCTCTTACTTTTTTTCATTATTGCGATACAAATGGTAATAATTCTTCGTATACTCCTGGTTTTGCAACTAACACACTGCTTTTCTCTACAATAGAAAGAGGCGTTCCCAAGAACGTTGTCACTTTACCGCCAACTTCTTCTACAATAATCTGTCCCCCGCCAAAGTCCCATGGTGATAAGCGCGGTGTCACATATGCATCTAATCTTCCGGTTGCAACATATACCATTTCTAACGCTGCACAACCATATGACCTCGTACCTCTCGCCTTCTTAACGAGCATCATCATTTTTTCCATATTAAGCAATGGATTATCAGTAAGCCATATCGCATTCAAAGCTATAACTCCATGCTCTACCGTTCCTTTTTCCAACATGGGAATAGCTAAATCATTGCAAAAAGCCCCTTCTCCCTTTACCGCATGATATAGTTCGTCATGAACTGGATCATAAATAAGACCAATCTTTCCGATACCGTTCTCATAAATCCCGATTGAGATTGCGAAATTTCTTTTTTGATGAACAAAGTTCATCGTGCCGTCAATTGGATCAATTAACCAAACAACCCCATTAGAAGAGGTAATCTCATCTCCGTAGCCTTCTTCTCCTAAAATATTATGATGTGGGAATGTTTCTTTAATTTTCCCAATTAAAAACTGCTCCGTTTCTCGATCCATATTTGTTACTAGATCAGCTGCATTTGACTTTGTTTCTATAATAAGTGTTTTTTTCAGTGACGCCATTAAATGTTCTCCAGCTTCTCGAATCCACTGTTTCGCGTGTGTATCGATGTCTTTCCATACTTCTTGCATGTTTAAACACTCCGATCTATACTGTTCACAGAAAAAACGAACCCTTTATAAGGTTCGCACCAACTAATTATTTATACATATACTATTATTACGCTTCTAAACGGATCATTTCAAGTCTTAACACTTCTAATTTTTGTACGCACTCTTCTTTTTTCTGTTTGTCGTTATCCATCATCGCATCATATAAAGTTGCTAATTCATAATCTAGCTCCAAACGTAGTACCGGAATTCTCTTTTCAGCATCTGTTCTCTTTAACGCATTAATCACCTGTCTCATTTTTTTGCCTCCTCCCAATATTCGTCTGCCCTCGGACTAGAATTGATTCAATTTTCTGATTTTTTGTTTTATACTATACTATGTTGGATAAATCATCTATGCAACACAATTATATTTTTTTATTTAAATTTTTTTGTGCTGTTTTTTTTATGAATAGTACAAGCTATGCTAAAATTAAAACAAAATAGGAGTTGGAGGAACAATCATGACACTACAAACATTCACATCAACTGATTTTGAAGTCTTTACTGTTGATGGTCTTGAAGAACGAATGAGCGCAATTAAAACGAATATTCATCCTAAGCTAGAAGCTTTAGGGGAACAATTTGCAGAATATTTATCACAACAAACTGATGAAAACTTTTTCTACCATGTAGCAAAACATGCACGCCGCAAAGTCAATCCACCAAACGATACTTGGGTTGCTTTTTCAACAAATAAACGTGGATATAAAATGTTACCACACTTTCAAATTGGTTTATGGGGTACTCACGCCTTCATATACTTTGGTTTAATCTATGAGTGTCCACAAAAAGTGGAGACGGCTCACGCCTTCTTAGAACATTTAAATGATTTAAAAACAAATATTCCAAATGACTTCGTTTGGTCCATTGACCATACTAAACCAGGTGTAAAACTACATAAAACGCTTGAAACGGAAGACTTACAAAAGATGATTGAACGTTTAGCTACTGTGAAAAAAGCAGAGTTATTAGTCGGTATTCATATATCACCAGAGGAGTTTTCAGCAATGACCAACGAACAATTCCTTGCTAAGATTGAATCTACGATGCAACCACTCCTTCCTTTATATGCACTTTGTAATCGATAGTAGAAAACGGACAATTTATATTGTCCGTTTTTAGTTGTTATCACATTATAGCACTTCATATTTTATTTTTCAAAATATTTTTACATTTTAACAATCTTTTTTTCTGCTACTTCCTTTGCTTTTTGAATCGTACGATATATAGAATATCCACTTACTTCTTGAAATTCTTTATCAATTTTTTTCTCCGCTGCCTTCGATGGCACAATCTCTTTAAAACGACGATATAATTCCATCAAATCTTCTCTCAAAACTCCTTTTTCGTATACCTTTTCAATCGCTTCATAAAACTTTACAACTGCTACCATTTCTTCATTTGACCAATTGTAATCAAGTGGATATTGATATTCCATTTTTGCACCTCATTCAGTATTCTTTCTTTTTCCATTATGCTACCTTTAAGACAGCCTTTTATTCTTCACTATAACCACTCTGCATTATACACCATTTATCCATTTCAATGGAATTGTCTTCCTCTTTGCAGTATTTAAAATATAACTATTAAACATACTCACCTTGAAAATGCGATTTTTCTATACATCTATAATTATTGGTGATATAATGCTTTTGTTTTATAGAGAATAAAGTGAGACTACCATCCCCAAAAAGGCTTTTGCGAATGGCAGAAAAACAAGTCAAGTTCTAAAAGTTTGTCATCTTAATTTCCTTTTAGAATGAGATGAAATCATATAAAACAAACTCTAATAAATATTACGAAGAAGAAGGGGTGTATAGATTGTCCCAATACGAAACACCATTGTTTACCGCTTTAGTTGAGCACAGTAAGCGAAATCCAGTTCAATTCCATATTCCTGGTCATAAAAAAGGACAGGGCATGGATCCTACATTTCGCGAATTTATTGGGCATAATGCATTAGCAATTGATTTAATTAATATTGCACCGCTCGATGATTTACATCATCCAAAAGGTATGATTAAAGAAGCACAGGATTTAGCAGCCGCTGCTTTCGGTGCAGATCATACGTTCTTTTCTATTCAAGGTACAAGTGGTGCAATTATGACAATGGTGATGAGCGTGTGCGGTCCTGGGGATAAAATCCTCGTGCCACGGAATGTGCATAAATCAGTAATGTCCGCTATTATTTTCTCAGGTGCAAAACCAATTTTCATGCATCCTGAGATTGATCCGAAGCTCGGTATTTCACATGGGATCACAATTCAATCTGTCAAAAAGGCTCTTGAAGAGCACTCAGATGCGAAAGGCTTACTTGTTATAAATCCAACATATTTTGGGTTTGCTGCAGATTTAGAGCAGATTGTAGAATTAGCTCATTCTTACGATATTCCTGTACTTGTTGATGAGGCTCACGGTGTTCATATCCATTTTCATGATGAACTACCAATATCAGCTATGCAAGCAGGTGCAGATATGGCAGCAACAAGTGTTCACAAATTAGGTGGGTCTTTAACCCAAAGCTCTATTCTTAATGTAAAAGAAGGTCTTGTGAACGTAAAGCATGTCCAATCCATTATTAGCATGCTTACGACTACATCAACTTCTTACATTTTGTTAGCATCCCTTGATGTTGCTAGAAAACGTCTTGCTACAGAAGGAACAGCTCTCATAGGACAAACAATACAATTAGCTGAGCATGTTCGTGATGCTATAAATGTTATTGAGCATCTTTATTGTCCTGGAAAAGAAATGCTAGGAACAGATGCTACTTTTAACTATGATCCTACAAAGATAATTGTATCTGTAAAAGATTTAGGTATTACAGGCCATCAGGCTGAAGTATGGCTTAGAGAACATTACAACATTGAAGTAGAACTCTCTGATTTATATAACATACTTTGTCTTATCACATTTGGAGATACAGAAAGTGAAACAGATACACTTATTACAGCATTACAAGATTTAGCAGCAACATATAGAAATAGAGCAGACAAAGGTGTTCAAGTACAAGTAGAAATACCTGAAATACCTGTGCTAGCACTTTCTCCTAGAGATGCTTTTTATTCAGAAACAGAAGTCATTCCATTTGAAAACGCAGCAGGTCGTATTATAGCTGATTTTGTTATGGTTTATCCGCCAGGGATTCCAATCTTTACTCCGGGGGAAATTATTACACAAGATAACTTAGAGTATATTCTTAAAAATTTAGAAGCTGGGTTACCTGTACAAGGTCCTGAAGATATGACATTACAAACATTACGTGTTATTAAAGAGTACAAGCCTATCAGTTGATAGGCTTTTCTTTCACCTTTTTTCTCTTTTTTTCATACGATACTAAAGAATTTGACATTCCCACCCTAATGGGGCAAGCTGACTAACATCAGTGGGATTCTTGCTACCTAAGGCGAAATCCATTTCTGGTATCGCTGACGTGCAAGATTGCGGTGTGCCATCACCACTCTCACAACAGATCGTATAGGTTCGTGAGCTACGGTACTATACCATACCGTACAGATTCGTGTTCAGGTGTTTTAGCGTCTTGTTCTTGACGACACATATCATTTTACCGATAGCTTGAATTCGGCTATCGAACTCCCTATGCTATCTTTATTCAAAGAACACATTGGCGTTTTAAAGACTTGTACTTGTCTGTAGTTAAAGTCTACCAAAATATAAAGTGAAACTTTAATCAGTGGGGTTTTGTTCATCCCCACTGATTATTAGCCTTCACCAATCGGGCGTTTACGGGCAGCAGGGCTCCAGCCGAATTTTGAGGCGGAATTCTTACTGCCCGCAAATAGCGGGATAAATGTTTTTCTATGAAAAAGCGATACTTTCATCCTATGTCTAAAGGCGGACTAAAGTCCAATATAGGCTTTCCCGTATCGCGAAATCTGTAACGTATAGGTGGGGATACCATTATGATTGTGATAGGCCGTTCTATTGTACACCCTTATATCACAAATGAATATGAGCCATTTGCAGCTGAAAAACAACAGATTTTATCCATAATGGCGGGAAATCAAGAAGTTTATTCCTTCCGAACAGCCGATGAACTCAGCTTTGATCTTAATTTACGAGTTAATATTATTACTTCTGCGCTAGAACTTTTTCAAAGTGGATTTCAGTTTCGTACGTTTCAACAATCTTTTTGCAACCCTCAGTTTTGGGAAAGAACATCACTTGGCGGATTTCAACTACTCCCAAACATAGCCCCTTCCATTGCCATCCAAGATATTTTTAAAAACGGAAAACTATATGGAACTGAATGTGCCACCGCAATGATTATCATTTTTTACAAAGCATTACTATCATTATATGAGGAAAAAACTTTCAACCGTCTATTCGCAAACCTCTTACTTTATACATGGGACTACGATCGCGACTTAAAGCTCATAACAAAAACGAGTGGCGATATCGTTCCAGGTGACCTCGTTTACTTTAAAAACCCACAAGTTAATCCAGCTACGATTGAGTGGCAAGGAGAAAATACAATCTATCTAGGAAACTTCTTTTTTTACGGACATGGCGTAGGCGTAAAAACGAAAGAGGAAATTATTTATTCATTAAATGAACGAAGGATTCCTTATGCTTTTATTTCAGCTTATTTAACCGATTTTATTACTCGTATTGATAGCCGTATGATGAGTCAATACGCCCCTCCTAACACGCCACAAACATCAATAGGATTTATTCCTATTAGAGATGATGCAATCGTTGCAACAGTCGGACATACAACTACAATCTATTAAAAAAACGCCTACATGTGTAGGCGTTTTTTCTTAATTATTAAGCTTTTGTATGTTCTTTATGGTCACATTCGCAATGAGATCCACATTTCCCATAAAGTACTGTTGATTTTTCATCTTCAAAATGTGCGATTGTTCCTTCACAAACTTGGCATACGATTGTTCCCATCTTCATTTCCCCCTGAGTTTTAAGAATAATCTACTTATATATGATTAAGCTTTCGCATTGTCTCTACTAGCACAGTCACAATTGGAACCACATTTCCCATAAAGTACTGTCGTTTTCTCATCCTCAAAATGTCCGATTGTTCCTTCGCAAACTTGACATACGATTGTTCCCATTTTTCATTTCCCCCTAAGTTTATGGTCCTAAAAACTTTTAGCTGTCAATTTCCTATCAATTATTGGGCTTTTGTATGTTCTGTGTGATCACATCCGCAAGATCCACATTTCCCGTAAAGTACCGTTACTTTCTCATCCTCGAAGTGTGCAATTGTACCTTCACAATCTTGACATACGATTGTTCCCATTTTTCATTTCCCCCTAAGTTTATAATCCCAAAAACTTTTGTAACCGCTTAACTTTCTGTCTTCATTTTAATATGTTATACTTTTTACGTCAATAGGTTTTTAGTATAACACATTAAATATTTTAAAATTAAATTAGTATGCGATATTAACACAAAAAAACAGCCATATCTCATACGTACGACTGTTTCTTGTTAATTATTCTTCATACTCCGCATGCAAAGAAGTAGACGGAACAAGAAATTTAAAAAACTGAGCTAACTCCTCCGCCTCCTCTTCCGATCCTAACTTAAAAGTTTCCTGTATATATGGAACATTTTCTACATCATCTCTCCCAAGCAAAGTAGATCTCCCTGTTTGCATACAAACAATAAGTGGCTTTCCAAAAAACATATTTGTATAAATAACTCCAAAATCATAACGTGTATCATGCGTCATAAATCCTAAAAATCGTACCTTCACACTTTCATGCTCATCATACAATTTTTCAAACATGAGTTTCCACCTTTCTAAATAACACTTCCTACTCATTAATATATTAAACAAAAAAAGTAATACTCCTTTTAATTGTCAAAAAATTCAGTAGGATGTAGAATGATATTATTCTACTAAGTTAAGGGGGAATTTGTATGCAACACGCCTTTATCACACTTGTACCTAAATCCAATCAACAATCTGTTTCAATAGAAGATGTTAAACACCTTTTTCATAACTATAAAACCGTTACTTCCAAGACTGGTGATCAAATTAATTATGCTTATACAAATACAGCTTTTCCTTATGAAATATTAGATACATCAGCAACAACATTAAAACTCCAATCGAGTCACGATCGATATGATTCTATTTATGTTGGGATTGGAATAGAAAAGGAACAATCTTTTATTCAGGTTTCTTTGCCTACTACAGCAACATTTGGTGATAAAGGAAAAGCAAATGAATTTAGCCGTTTTCTAGCGAAGAAATTAGAAGGAGAGTTACAACTATTTAATGGAAGAACAATGTATTTCTATAAACGTTAATTTAAAAAATAGAGAATATGATTAAAAAAAGTATGCAATTTGAACACGTAAGGAATAACGCCTGCTTTCTTACGTGTAATACAAAACATGCAATCACATATGCCAAATAAAGAAATACGAAAAAGAGAATTACTTTATAATGAAACTTATCACCATTCGATAATGTTAATACAATGGAAAAACCACTCCATAATAGAAAATGATAAAATATAACATGTAATATTCTCATGGAACCTTCTCCTTTGACATGCTCTATTTTATTAATATATGGGATTAAGTTTGAATCAATTACATATTATATAACGGCATATATGCTAACGGTTCATTTAAAGTATTATATATTCATTCGACAAGTACATATAAAGACCTTGCAAGTCATTTCATGAAAATAAAAATACCCCATCTCTTTAAATAAGAGATGGGGTATTTACATTACTTAAATTATTTTACAATGTGAATTGGCATTCCAAGAGCAACTTCAGCTGCTTCCATTGTGATTTCACCTAATGTTGGGTGAGCATGGATTGTTTGAGCGATATCTTCAGCTGTCATTCCAGCTTCGATAGCTAAACCAATCTCAGAGATAATATCAGAAGCACCTGCACCTGCAACTTGTGCACCTACAAGAAGACCATCTTCTTTACGCGTTACAAGTTGTAAGAAACCTTCAGTGCTGTTTAATGATAACGCACGACCATTTGCAGCGAATGGGAACTTAGATACAGCTACTGTCATTCCTGCTTCTTCAGCTTGTTTCTTAGTGTAACCAACAGATGCTAATTCTGGATCAGTGAAGCATACTGCAGGAATTCCGATGTAATCGATTGCTGATGCATGGCCACTAATTACTTCAACAGCTACTTTACCTTCGTAAGAAGCTTTGTGAGCTAATGGTGGTCCAGGAACGATATCACCGATTGCATAGATGTTTGAAATATTTGTACGGCATTGCTCATCAATTTCGATAATGCCACGGTCAGTCATTTTAATTCCAACTTGCTCAAGACCGATTTCTTGAGTGTTTGGACGACGACCTACAGTTACTAATACGTAATCTGCTTCTACAGTTTGGATTTCACCGTTAACTTCAAAGCTAACTTTTACGCCAGTTTCTGTTTCTTCAACGCCTTTAGCCATAGCTTTTGTATGGATATTTACGTTACCTTTTTTCTGTAGAGCACGTTTAACAACAGAGCTCATAGCTTTTTCGAAACCAGCTAAGATTTCGTCGCCAGCTTCTACTACAGTAACTTCTGTACCGAAGTTAGCATATGCAGTACCTAATTCCATACCGATGTAACCGCCGCCGATTACAACAAGTTTTTTAGGAATTTCAGGTAAGCTTAAAGCGCCTGTAGAGTTGATAACACGTTTAGAGTATTTGAATCCTGGAATTTCGATTGGTGTAGAACCAGTTGCAAGAACAGCATTTTTAAACGTATAAGTTTGTGCTGCATCTTCAGTCATTACGCGTAATGTGTTAGCATCTACGAAGTAAGCTTCACCGCGAATGATTTCAACTTTGTTACCTTTAAGAAGGCCTTCAACACCGCCAGTTAATTTCTTAACTACGCCGTTTTTCCATTCTTGAACTTTTGTAAAGTCAACTTTTACGTTCTCTGCAGTGATACCCATGTCATCAGAATGCATTGCATTCTCATAACGATGACCTGCATTGATTAACGCTTTTGAAGGAATACATCCAACGTTTAAGCATACGCCACCAAGGTTAGATTTTTCAATAATCGCTACCTTTTGACCTAATTGTGCTGCACGAATTGCCGCAACGTATCCACCAGGACCTGCACCAACAACGACTGTATCTAATTCAATTGGGAAATCTCCTACTACCATTGTTATTACGCCTCCATTACTAATAATTGTGGGTCATTCAATAGACGTTTAATTTGGTTTAATGCTTTTTGAGCAGTTGCGCCGTCAATTAAACGATGGTCAAAGCTTAGAGATAATGCTAATACTGGAGCTGCAACGATTTCACCGTTTTTCACAACTGGTTTCTCAGCGATACGGCCGATACCAAGGATTGCTACTTCTGGGTGATTGATAACTGGAGTGAACCATTGTCCACCTGCAGAACCAATGTTTGTAATTGTGCAAGAAGCACCTTTCATTTCAGTTGGAGCTAAACGACCATCACGTGCTTTACCAGCAAGTTCATTGATCTCGTTAGAGATAGTAAAGATAGATTTACGATCTGTATCTTTAACAACTGGTACTAATAGACCTTTGTCTGTATCAGCTGCGATACCGATGTTGAAGTAATGTTTATGAACGATTTCTTGAGAAGCATCGTCTAAAGCAGTATTCAACATTGGGAATTCACGTAATGCAGATGTTAAAGCTTTTACAACGTATGGAAGGTAAGTTAATTTAATACCTTTGTCAGCTGCAACAGCTTTGAACTTCTTACGGTGAGCAACAAGTTCTGTTACATCTACTTCATCCATTAATGTTACGTGAGGAGCTGTATGCTTAGAGTTAACCATTGCTTTCGCAATCGCTTTACGGATACCACTCATTTTCTCACGAGTTTCTGGATATTCACCAGCTGGGATTGGTTGTGCTTTTGGTGCTTCTTCTTTCGCTGCTGCTGGAGTAGCTTCTACTGCTGCTGGAGCCTCAGTTGCTGCTACAGTTTGTCCACCATTTGCAAATGCCTCGATGTCAGTTTTCACAACACGGCCGTTCTTACCAGAACCAGCTACTTTATGAATATCTACACCTTTTTCACGAGCATATTTACGAACAGATGGCATAGCGATTACACGCTCATTTACTACTTCTGCAGTTGCTGCTGGAGTAGTTTCCGCTGCTGGAGCTTCTACTGCTGCTTCTTCAGCTTTTGGAGCTTCATCATGATCGTCACCTTTAAATTTAAGGTTTTCGTATCCAGGAGCATCAAATTTAATTAATGTATCTCCTACAATTGCAACTGTTCCTTCTTCTACAAGTACTTCAAGTACTTTACCTTTAACAGGAGAAGGGATTTCTACTACTGCTTTATCATTTTGTACTTCAAGAAGTACATCGTCTTCATTTACTTCATCGCCTGGTTTAATAAACCATTTTACGATTTCACCTTCGTGGATACCTTCACCGATATCTGGTAGTTTAAATTCAAATGCCACGGAATTCAGCCCCCTGATTCATTTCATTATTATGGAATATGTACAAAAGAAACCAGCATGTGCTGATTTCTTTTGCACATGAAAAACTAAAAATTAGAAGTTCATTACTTTGTTAACAGCTTCAACAATATCTTTATGGTTTGGTAACCATACGCTCTCAGCTTGAGAGAATGGGAATACTGTATCAGCAGCTGCAACACGTACAACTGGAGCTTCTAAGTTTAAGATTGCACGGTCGTTAATTTCCGCTACAACGTTAGCTGCAATACCAGCTTGTTTTTGAGCTTCTTGAACTACAACTACGCGGCCTGTTTTTTCAACAGAAGCGATGATTGTTTCGATATCTAATGGTTGAACTGTACGTAAGTCAACAACCTCTAAAGAGATACCTTCTTTTTCAAGTTCTTCAGCAGCTTTTAATGCAGCATGAACCATAGCACCATAAGCGATAACAGATACATCTGTACCTTCACGTTTGATGTCAGCTTTGCCTAAATCAATTGTGTAATCACCTTCTGGTACATCTTGACGGAATGAACGGTACAATTTCATATGCTCTAAGTAGATAACTGGATCGTTGTCACGAATCGCAGAGATTAAAAGACCTTTTGCATCGTATGGAGTAGATGGAATAACAACTTTTAGACCAGGTTGTTGTGCCACTAATCCTTCTAAGCTATCAGCATGTAGTTCAGGAGTATGAACACCACCACCGAATGGAGAACGAATTGTTACTGGAGCAGTCCAACGTCCACCAGAACGGTAACGCATACGAGCTAATTGACCAGAAACTGAATCCATTACTTCATAAATGAAACCGAAGAATTGGATTTCTGGAACTGGACGGAAGCCTTCAAGTGCAAGTCCAACTGCAAGTCCACCAATACCAGACTCTGCAAGTGGAGTATCCATTACACGATCTTCACCGAATTCAGCTTGTAAACCTTCAGTAGCACGGAATACTCCGCCGTTTACACCAACGTCTTCACCAAACACAAGTACGTTAGGATCATTTTTCATTTCAACGCGTAAAGCATCAGTGATTGCTTGAATCATTGTCATTTGAGCCATGGCTTACTTCGACTCCTTTTCTTTGTAAATTTCATATTGTTCAGCTAAGTTGTAAGGCATTTTTTCGTACATGATTTCCATTAAATCAGTAACTTTTTGTTTTGGAGCTTGGTCAGCCTTAGCAATTGCTTGTTTGATATCTTCTTTTGCTTCTTCGATAACTTTCTCTTCAACTTCTTGAGACCATAGGCCTTTGTTTTCTAAGAATGCACGGAAGCGTACGATTGGATCTTTTTGTTCCCATTCGTTTTCGATATCTTTTGTACGGTAACGAGTTGGGTCATCACCAGCCATTGTATGTGGACCATAACGGAATGTTAAAGTCTCGATTAAAGTAGGACCTTCGCCATTTACTGCGCGCTCACGAGCGAAAGCAGTTGCTGCGTATACAGCTAATGGATCCATACCGTCTACTTGAATTCCGTAAATACCTGCTGCTACTGCTTTTTGTGCTACAGTTTTAGCTGCAGATTGCTTTTCTACTGGAGTAGAGATTGCATAACGGTTGTTTTGTACAACGAAGATTGCTGGAGCTTTGAATGCACCCGCAAAGTTCATACCTTCGTAGAAGTCACCTTGTGAAGCACCACCGTCACCAGTGTAAGTAATTGCAACAGATTTTTTACCACGTAATTTCATACCTAACGCAACACCAGCAGTTTGGATGATTTGCGCACCGATAATGATTTGTGGAGCAAGTGCATTTACATTCTCAGGCATTTGGTTACCCATGAAATGTCCACGAGAGAATAAGAATGCTTGGTATAATGGTAGACCGTGCCACACTAATTGTGGAACGTCACGATATCCTGGTAAGATGAAATCTTCTGCTTCAAGTGCGAAATGACTTGCTAATTGAGAAGCCTCTTGTCCAGCAGTTGGTGCGTAGAAACCTAAACGTCCTTGACGGTTTAAAGAAATAGAACGTTGATCTAGTACGCGAGTATACACCATACGGCGCATTAATTCTTTTAATTGATCATCAGATAATTCAGGCATAGCTGCTTCATTCACAACTTCGCCTTTTTCATTTAAAATTTGTAATGTTTCAAATTGAGCTGCGATAGCTTTCATTTGCTCATCAACATTAAATAGGGTCTTTTTTGTTTTAGTACCCATTCCGTTCACCTCTTCCTCTCTTGAACCATATTCTGAAACGCTTTCACTATCTATTAGCTAGACTGAAAGCGCAACAATGTAAACCAACAAATTTGTTTGTCGGTTGAGAATAATTTTGTGTACCTAACAATCTGTACTAATGTTTTTTCAAAAACATATTAATACAATCTTGATCACGTTTTTTAGTTTACAACTATTCTAATTACGATGTCAATTACTTTGAATACGTTTTTTTATAAATAATATGCCGGTTTCCTCTACACAAACGTGTTTTTATTTTTCACATCTGTATTAGTAAGCAATAACCTGCTGTTATATTATTCCCTTTTTAACTTATTTTTTCTCTTAGAATAATATGTAAACGATTTAATTCTCCTTAGTTTTTCTCTCTTCTCAAGAAAATTATACAAACACTTCTTCCTTTTATAGGTAAATACCTATACATTTCTGATCATTCCTCCATACATTATAGTAACCGCAGTATTAGCGGGAAATGATAAAGGAGGTCATCTCATGTACGGATACTCATATTGCTATCCAACAACTTGTTCATATCCTTCCTACGGTTATGGCGGTTCTTGTGGCGGATCTGGAAGCGGCTTCGCCTTAATCGTTGTGTTGTTTATCCTTTTAATTATCGTTGGTGCTGCTTGCATTCGCTAATTAATGTAAAATGAAACAACTATGGAAAGAAACAGACGGCTTTGCCGTCTTTTCTTTTTATTACATAACTTATCTGTAGAAGATTTGTTTCCAAGTAGCTCTTCCTTACTTGCCGATGACTTTTTTTATCTCCTTTGGTAGACTAAAGGAGAAAGGAGAGATTACATATGCTTACAATGAATGAGGTAATTCGTGAAGGAAATCCTATTTTGCGCGACGTCGCAGAAGAGGTCTTCTTACCTGCTAGCGAGGAAGATACAAATACTCTTAAAGAAATGATTGAATTTGTAATAAATAGCCAGGACCCTGAAATGGCTGAAAAATATAATTTACGCCCCGGAATCGGATTAGCGGCTCCGCAAATCGGTATTTCAAAGAAAATGATTGCGGTTCATGTAACTGATACGAACGATACGTTATATAGCTACGCATTATTTAACCCAAAAATCATTAGTCATTCTGTTGAACGTACATATTTACAAAATGGTGAAGGCTGTCTATCTGTAGACCGTGAAGTACCTGGTTATGTCCCTCGTTACACGAGAATTACAGTAAAGGCAACAACGATTAACGGTGAAGACGTAAAACTGCGATTAAAAGGTTTACCAGCAATTGTATTCCAACATGAAATCGACCATTTAAACGGTGTTATGTTCTATGACCATATTAATAAAGACAATCCATTTGTGGCTCCCGATGATTCAAAACCTCTCGAGCGCTAATAGTAAAAAGGCGGAAGTTAACCTTCCGCCTTTTTATTATATGAAATGGGTTCCACACTTACTTATAACAAGCCAGCCCACTTTAATCCGTGATAAATACCGTCTTCATTAACATCTTTTGTCACATAATTAGCAAGTTTTTTCAAATCCTCATGACCATTCCCCATCACAATGCCCGTTCCTACTGCTTCAATCATTTCTAAATCATTTAATCCGTCCCCAAATGCATATACTTGTTCACGATTAAATCCTATTTTCTCAATAAACTTCTCAATCCCTTTTGCCTTAGAACCACCATTAGGAATAATATCCATTGAATATGCATGCCAGCGTATAAAATGAAAATCTGGATAATGATGAATAAACTTTTCTTCTTCGTTTACTTCACAAAAAAGAAGTGTTTGATAAATATCGCGTTTCTCATAAAAATCAGGTTCATATGCCGGATGCTCGAATTGTAAGCTTCCAAAACCTTCTTTTACATAATCATGATATTCCACTGACGCTCTCATTTCTTGATGGTCAAGATATACAAGTGGATATCCTTCTTGTTTTGCAAACTGAGTAAACTTATGTAGAGCATCCGGATGTAATGGATTATTAAATAATACCTCATCCTCAAATACAACATACTGCCCGTTAAAACTAACATAATTATGTATATTGAGTTCCTCACGAATATCTTCAAACATAAATGGCGCACGCCCTGTCGCAATCGCTACATGCACACCTTTTTCTTGTAAATCTCTTACTGCATCTCTTGTAGATTGCGGAATTTTCTTATCATGATCTAATAATGTTCCATCAATATCAAAAAAGACAATTTTATCATTCATTTGTCAAAATCCTTTCTGGCACTCTATATTCCTATTTTGATTATCACTTTTCAAATTTCAAAAAAAAGTATAACATATTAAACATCTGTGAAGAAAGCGTTCACTTTCTGACCTTATTTATGAAATGTGCATATACTATTAGTGAAAAAATGTGGATACTTGTTCGGATGAATTTTCTTTTCTATTCTTCCTCATACTATATCTATAACTAACGGCTACTAATCGTTACTACAAGATAACTTACACTATACTAAAAAGAACAAGATTCACTATTCACTTCTAATCTTCTTTCTTGTATGAGAGACGGAGTTATCATTAGTAATATGCATGTTTAAAATAAGGAAAGGAAGGAGTAATCATGCTGAAGAAGCTGAAGAAAAAGCTCAAGCGTTATTTAAACGATTTAGTCCGTAAGAAGACAATCGCTTAAATTGTGCCCATTTCGGGCTTTTTCTTCATTCTCATTCGAAAAAACATGAAAATCATGACTGTTTGCTTTATAATAAGTAACAGATAATGCAAAACATAGACAAGGAGAGGTTTTCCCAATGATTTTTAAAGTATTTTATCAAGAAAAATTAACTGAGGTCCCAGTACGTGAAAATACAAAAGTTTTATATTTAGAGGCTACGTCTCAAAAGGATGTTCGTAAAAAATTAAATAAGTTCGCATATAATATCGAGTTCGTTCAGTCTGTTACTGGTGCTCATCTTGAATATGAAAAACAAAACGCTGATTTAATATTAGCGGAGATCGTATAGTCATATGAAATTCCTAAAAAATGATCAAGCTGCCGTTTTTGCCCTCGGTGGTCTTGGTGAAATCGGTAAAAATACATATGCTGTTCAATTTCAAGATGAAATTATTATAATTGATGCTGGAATTAAATTTCCAGAAGACGAACTCCTAGGGATCGATTATGTAATACCAGATTACACTTATTTTGTGCGAAACGAAGATAAAATTAAAGGGTTATTCATTACACATGGTCACGAAGATCATATCGGTGGAATTCCCTATCTATTACGTCAAGTAAACATTCCAATTTACGGCGGAAAATTAGCAATTGCCCTAATAAAAAACAAATTAGAAGAGCACGGATTACTTCGTAAAGCAAAACTTTATGAAATTCAAGAAGATGATGTTATTAAATTTAAAAAGACATCTGTTTCCTTCTTCCGTACAACTCACAGTATTCCGGATTCATACGGAGTTGTTGTGAAAACACCTCAAGGACAAGTCGTTCATACAGGTGATTTCAAATTTGATTTCACACCAGTAGGTGAGCCAGCAGATTTAACAAAAATGGCCGAAATCGGAAAAGACGGTGTACTTTGTCTCTTATCTGATAGTACAAACAGTGAAGTGCCAAACTTTACGATGTCTGAGCGCCGCGTTGGTGATAGTATTCAAGATATATTCCGCAAAGTAGACGGTCGTATTATATTCGCAACCTTTGCATCGAATATCCATCGCTTACAACAAGTTGTTGAGGCTGCTGTTGAAAACAATCGTAAAGTAGCTGTATTCGGTCGAAGTATGGAAGCGGCTATTGAAATCGGACAAAACCTTGGTTATATCCGGTGTCCAAAGGATACATTCATAGACACAGCTCAGCTAAACCGCCTACCAGCTAATAAAGTTGTTATGTTATGTACAGGTAGTCAAGGGGAGCCGATGGCAGCACTTTCACGTATTGCCAATGGTACACATCGTCAAATTCAAATTATCCCTGGCGATACAGTTGTTTTCTCTTCTTCACCAATCCCAGGCAATACAATTAGTGTAAGTCGTACAATTAACATGTTGTACCGCGCTGGTGCTGATGTAATCCATGGTAAACTCTCAAATATTCATACGAGTGGACACGGTGGACAAGAAGAACAAAAGTTAATGCTACGTCTTATTAAGCCGAAATATTTCATGCCAATTCATGGTGAATATCGTATGCAACGTATGCATATGAAATTAGCGAATGATTGTGGTATTCCAGAAGAAAATTGTTTCATTATGGATAATGGAGATGTTCTTGCTTTACGTTCTGATGAAGCAAGTGTAGCTGGGAAAATCCCATCTGGCTCTGTCTATATCGATGGAAATGGTATTGGAGATATCGGTAATATCGTATTACGTGATCGTCGCATTCTTTCTGAAGAAGGACTTGTTATTGTAGTTGTAAGCATTGATATGAAAGAATTTAAAGTTGCAGCAGGACCTGATATCATCTCGCGTGGTTTCGTTTATATGCGTGAAAGCAGCGATTTAATCAACGATGCTCAAACATTAATTACAACACATTTAGAAAAAGTAATGGAGCGAAAAACAACACAATGGTCTGAAATTAAAAATGAGATTACAGACACATTAGCACCATTCCTATACGAAAAAACGAAACGTCGTCCAATGATTTTACCAATCATTATGGAAATATAAGAAAAAGGACAATGCCTCCTCGGCATTGTCCTTTTCTCTTATCTTAAAAAATGCTTAAAACGATCTACTTCATCGTCATGACCAATTACAATTAATATATCTCCCGCCTGAACGTTTTCTGTAGCTCGAGGAGATACGATAACTTCTTTTCCACGTTTAATTGCTACAATGTTCAAACCAAACTTCGCACGAATATCTAATTCAATTAAAGAGTGCCCATCAATTTTTTTATTTGCGATAATCTCTACAATACTATGCTCATCTGAAAGCTCTAGGTAATCTAACACATTACTTGATGCGATATTATTAGCAATCCTTTTTCCCATATCTCGTTCTGGATGCACAATATGATCTGCCCCTATTTTACTTAACACTTTTTCATGATAGTCATTTTGAGCTTTTACAGTAATATTTTTCACACCTAATTCTTTCAAAATTAACGTTGTTAAAATACTTGAATTCAAATTATCTCCAATAGCAACGACTACATGATCAAAATTACGAATACCAAGACTTTTTAATACCATCTCATCTGTTGAATCTGCAATTACAGCATGCGAAGCTATATTTGCAAACTCATTAATTTTATCCTCATCTGAGTCAATTGCCATTACTTCCATACCTAATTGAGCTAATTCACGGCAAATACTTCCACCAAAACGGCCAAGCCCAATAACAGCAAATTCTTTCTCTTTTTCGCCCACAGGAATTCCTCCAATAACATCAAATACTATGTACTTTTATTGTAACATACTTTAAATTCGCTACAAAAACCTGTATATACTTCTTATTTTTGTTTTTGCATATAAAAATACTGTTGTAAATAAAACGCGATACCGAAAATTAACATACCAAATACAAATATATTTCCAAATGAACTAAATGTTTCAAAAACGAACAATAGCGTTTCTTGTCCGAAAAAAGCAAATAAAAGTTGTGTAAATGCGAATAACAGTGCCAATATGTAATGATGTTGATGGAATAAATAATGTGTTGCGCCTAAAAAAGCTACAAGCGAAACAATGAAGATCCACCAAGTTTCTAAAAACAATTGCCAATTAGTAAATTGATATCCATTTACTAATATCGCAATAATTCCTATAACTGCCATCGTCGGCACACTCCATAATAATGCACGCCCTCTAAAGAAGTGCGCACCTTTTGCATCTCCTTTTTCATTTGCGATGTATGTTAGCACGACAGTACTTATATACAAAACAGAGAGGATTGTTAAAACAATGATAAGCCAAAAATGTAATTGATAATATTCATGTTCTATATTCGTCACAATTGCAGCTAACATACATGGAATAAACATCCCTGTCCAACCATCTATTTTTCTTTCGTTCCAAAACACCGTATTACCAATCCGAATTCCTAATAGCATAAAAATAATGATACCTAGTACAAATAACGTAGTCTTATTCCCTACTAAACTCGTTGAGAAAGCAATTAATCCAATAAATAAAAAAAGAACAAATCCATTCATAATTTCTAGTACAGGTGACAAATATCTTTTCACCCATTTGTATGTTTCTTCATATTCACTATTATTTGCTAAACGATAGGCGTAAAAACTTATCCCAAAATAAACCGCCGCAATAATAACATATGCATATAAGACGAAACATAAAATCGCACTGCTAATTTGCACGTAATTCCCCACCCTTTTTTCTATGTATCACATTGATTTTACACACTTTTCATACTAAAAGTAAACATATATAGGGTAGTTAAATAATTATCTTCCCTATTAGCAATAATTAATAATGAGCAGTGGCTAAAAAACCCCTGCTCATTATTAAGACGTCAAATTTAACTTTACTCATTTGTATGAAGATGTCTAACACTAACGAATACGAAAGATGTTTTCGTCTCTGAACTAAGAAGTCCCCACTCTAAACTATTGCACAATTAGCGAGTAAGTTCACTTTCTATTTCCCTTCCACTTCACATATTGATTTAAAAATACAATTGCTTTCTCAATAACCTCTTCGTCTGGTTTTAATTTCGCATGATGTAAACCATATTCTGAATTTACTCCAAGCCAAAACATAAATCCAGGTATCTCTCGAAGCATATAACCAAAGTCTTCACCTGTCATTGCCTCCGTACACGTAATTACGTCCATAGTCGTTTGTTCACGTGTAAATTGCATAAACTCTCTCGTTAGCTCCTCATGGTTATACACTTGATGATACATCGCTCCGTAGTCAATAACAGCTTCACATTGAAAAGAAGCTTCTATTCCCGCAACAATTGCCTCAATTCGGCTTTTAACACGTTTCATTGATTCCACTGATAGCGTTCGAATTGTTCCTTCTAAACGAGACTTTTCTGCGATAATGTTTTGAACTGTACCACCTGTAATTTTCCCAATTGTAATTACCGCACTGTCAAGAGGGTTCACATTACGACTAATAACTGATTGAAGTTGTGTAACGAGATGACTCGCTGCAACAATCATATCATTTGCTGTATGCGGATATGCAGCATGTCCACCTTTTCCTTTTAAATCAACGTATAGCTCTGATGTATTCGCAAATAATAAACCTTCTTTTGTCGCAATTGTTCCCACAGAGTATTCAGGCGCAATATGAAGTCCAAGAATCATATTCGGCTTCCATTCTTTTAACTCATCGCTTTCTAACATAGGAAGTGCACCACCTGGACCTTCTTCAGCTGGTTGGAATATAAACACAAGATCATCATCTATTCTTTCGCTTACAGCCGCTGTTAGAAGTCCTAAACCGATTGTTGCATGCAAATCATGTCCACATGCATGCATCATTCCTTCATGGACAGAAGAGAATTCATATCCAGTTTCCTCTGTAATTGGTAGACCGTCTATATCTGCACGATAACCTATTATTTTTTCTGGATTTTTTCCATTTACTTTAACAATTACACCTGTTTTCCATGTTTTCACTTCCAAATATTCATTAGGAAGCGTTCCTATATAATCTAAAATATACTGTTGTGTTTTCCACTCTTTAAATCCGATCTCCGGAATTTTATGTAAATCTCTACGAACTTGGACAAATTTGCTTACTGTCATTTTTGCACCTCTATCTATAAAAAGCGTAAGAGCACATTCATGCTCTTACGCTTTTTATTTTTTATTTCTCTGGGTTTAATTGACGAAGCTCTTGTTTAATTTCAGTTTTTGCTTTTGTCTTCTCATCAATTTCTTTAATTACACGTGCCGGAGTCCCCGCAACAACTGTATATGGAGGCACATCTTCTGTTACAACAGCTCCTGCTGCTACAACTGCACCTTTACCTACTGTAACGCCTTCTAGAACAACTACATTTGCACCAATTACAACATCATCTTCAACGATAACTGGTTTTGCAGAAGGTGGCTCAATAACACCGGCAAGTACAGCACCTGCACCTACGTGACAGTTCTTACCAACTGTTGCACGTCCACCAAGCACTGCATTCATGTCGATCATAGTACCTTCACCAATTACAGCACCGATGTTAATTGTTGCATTCATCATGATAACAGCGTTGTCACCAATTTCTACATGGTCACGAATAATCGCGCCTGGCTCAATACGAGCTTTAATACCTTTTAAATCAAGCATTGGAATTGCAGAATTACGACGGTCATTCTCAACTACATAGTCAACAATGTGCTTGTTATTTTCATCAAGAATTGTCTTAATTTCAGACCATTCTCCGAATAATACACCAGATTTTTTATTTACAAATGCTTGTACTGTTTCAGGGAATGTTACCTCTTTTAGATCCCCTTTTATGTATACCTTTACAGGAGTTTTCTTTTCACTGTTTTGAATAAACGAAATAATTTCGTTAGCGTCCATCATTTTCATTCTTGTTGCCTCCTAAATCCATTTATAATGTTACTCTACCAAACGATAGAGCCAGTAGCAAGACAATAATCTTATTTTTCCATTTGAATTTCTTCTATAATTTCTAAAAATGCTTGTACTTGCTTCAACTGCCTTGCCGAGTCACTCGTCAATAACCATGTTTCTCTCGTTAATTGAACAGGTGTTTTATACATATTTTCCTGCACTTCTTTTAAAACAGTCGAAGGTAAAAGAGCATAACCTATTCCATTTAAAACAAGCTGTTTGCACGTTTCAATTTGGTCAACTACAATCGTTCGCTTAGGTGGATTTGAAAATAATCCATACCACCAATTTTGTATTTGTCCATAGTAGGTCGAATCACTTTTAAATTGAATAAATGGTCTATTTGTCTCTTTTAACATCGAAATATCTTTTATTTCTTTATCGACTAAATATAATTCATCTTCAAATAATTGTTGTTTCTGCCCTTTGTATTCTTGTGATCCTCTCAGTATAGCAACATGAACGTCTCCTTCATAAAATTGCTTTTGCACTTCACTACTCCAGCCAGTAAACAGAGATATCTTCACAGAAGGATACTTATGCACAAATTTTTTCAAAACAGGTGGAAGCCAATATTGCCCAATGACTGATGCAACAGCTATTTTTAACGTACCGTATGTTTCGGTTCTAAAAAGAGCCAGTTCACTTTTAATACCCTCTTCCCGTTGTAACATTTCTTTTGCATAATTTGCAACTTTTTCCCCTTCAGGTGTAATTGTTAATCCTTTTTGTGAACGAATAAAAAATTTCATTCCCCATTGTTTCTCCATAGATTGTAATCGTTGACTAAGCGCAGGTTGGGAAACAAATAAACGTTCCGCCGCTTTTCTCATATTTGATTCCTGAGCTAACACAACCATCATTTGAAAATCATCAATTTGCAACTTTCTCCCTCTTTCCTTAGCTTCCATACACCTAATTTTAATAAGCATTTCATCCTTAATTTAATTGCATACTTTTATACATTAGAACGGTTTGTTAGTTCAAACTTTTCTTATGCTTTATGTCTTTTTAAATATAATACATACACAACTGATATGCACGAAAAAAAGTGACTTCGCCTTTTCTGTGAAGTCACTTTCCCTACGTTATCGATTATGCTGTCTCACTTTTTTATTCAACAATTTTAAAATAGCCCGCCGTGTTAAAATACCCTCGAAGTAACCTTCTTCATTGACAGCGCAAATAAAAGGATGATCAATTGTCATTTCTAAAGCTTTTGCAAAAGAATCTTCTAACATAAGAACTGGAATCTCTTCCTTCATCACTTGTTCCACTTTCATATTCTCAAGCCTTTCAAACTCAATGCGCTCTAATCCTAAAATACCATCTAAAATCATAGCAGTACTAATTAACCCATGTAGTTTATACATAGGGTCTAAAACAGGAATCGCCGAATATCCAGATTTCACAAGAACGAGTAAAGCATGTTCTAGACCATTCCCTATTTGTACATGTGCTACTTTATCTGATGAAATCATTAAATCCTTCACAAGAATTTGTTGAAACTCGTCTTTCGGAATACTAATCATGTTACATCCCCCATTTTCCCTTTTTCCTGCTAATATTCTCCGATCCTATTCACATTTTATGATAGCGTTTTCATATTATTATTTTGTCCTGACATTCTTCTAATAAAAATAAAAATACATAACTATTTTAGCATATAACATAAAAAAAAGACTACCATTCCGGTAGTGCTTAATACCCTTTATTTTTTAATCGGTAAAACAATCTTGTGATTTTTTTATATTGCGTCACATCTGTCTGTTTTAAACCATTCTCAATGTCTGTAAGCTCCACCGCTAAAATTTCGCTCGCGTAATTTTGCTGAAACAGAATATCCAACAATAAATTTTCTTCTTCTCTTGTTAAAACAAATTCCTTTTCCATATGCTCCTCTCCTTGCACTCGCATCATCACTCTCATTATATAAATTTTTCAGTCTATTTAACAGATGTAATATTCAGTTTTTGTTAGAAACACTTAACGACTGCGAATATATAGACATCATTTCACATTATTTTGTATATCTGTTTGCGTAACTAAATGCCGCATAAGCATCTGGTTTAATTTTTGCTGTTAATCCCATTGCTTGAATTTTCATCGTCATATCTAAAATAAATTCTTTTGTTAAACCATCATTCCCGATATCTAAATGAATTTCCATTATGAATCCTGCTCCATCTTGAGCGTATGGGTGCAATAAATCCCATATCGCTTGTATATGATTGGGAGTAAATAGATAGGCGATTTCTTGACTAAACTGTGTTTCTAAATATATTTTCTCTCGCAACGTTGCTGGCTTATTTTTCACTGATTTATGATGCAAACATCCCCATGCTCCTTTTCCAACACGATGAATATGTATCGCTGTAATAAACCTCGTATCCTTTTGATGCGCTTGTGAGTCTGTCCCAATAGATAATCGATATAAATTTCGCGGATCCTTTTCAATGAAACTACAAATACGGTTAAATACCATATCAAAATTCAAATGTCTCTCTGAAACATTATAAAATGTATACTCACCGTCCACATAGTCACGTCCTTTCAATTAGACAGACTTTTCGTATTCTCATTGTATGGGACAAAAACAAAAATTATAACTTACTACCCTTTATTCGTTTCAATATTTCGAATTACATAATTACAAAACCTACATGTATAAATTACATTTTGATTAGACTGGGCGGTTAATACGTGATTAATTTCAGCATGACTGTGACAATTAGGACAAATAACAATCGGTAAGCGTTCCATCCTTTGCACCTCCTATTAATATTTACTATCATTGTAGGAAAAATAAAAAATTCCTATACATATACATTTGTAAAAACTCTTTTATTTAATCGTGACTTAAATTACAACTTCTACTACTTATATAGCCCATTAATTAATATAACTAAAAAAGGTACCGCCATTTGGCAGTACCTTTTTTATATGTATCAAGAAATGATATCGTAAATCTCAATTGCAACCATATCGATGTTATCGAATTGATACACTTGAGGTTTTTCACCTTGTTGATACACTTCTAACTCATACATTTCACTTTTATCGAAAAATTTCACGCTACATTTGCGCTCACCGTTCACTTCAAAATAGCGTTGTGCTACTTCACCGCTTTCAGCTTGTTCTTGTAGACTAACAAGTCGAGTTAAAATTCCTTGGAGTAGAGACATGAAATCTCTCCTTTCTCTGATCTTCCTACCAATAGGTTTTACAGCTATACTCATTCTATCCGTCATAACAGAAAAAACGTTCCACAATCTAGGATAAAGGTTCTTGGCAAGAAACTCAACTAAAATTTGTCGAAATAAGAAGTAAAAAGATGAAAGAGCATCTTTTTACTTCTTTATTGCGCTTTTTATACTGGCAGAATATAATAAACAACAGAAAAAGGGAGGAATTACAATGAAAAAAATTGAGGTTTATACACAACCTGATTGTCCACCTTGTACCATTGTAAAAGAATTTTTAAAACATAATAACGTTGTATATGAAGAATTTGACATAAAAAAAGACGCTGCTGCACGCAATCGTCTTTTATATGACTATGAATCCTATTCAACTCCAACAGTTGTAATTGACGAAGAAGTTGTGGCAGGTTTTCAAATTGAAAAATTACAACAGCTACTCGGTATAGAATAGGAATAGGCGACACCTATTCCTATTCTCATAATTGTTGTAACCTTTTTATTTCAGTCAACAGTTCCTGACTTTCATGATACCCTGCTAATTTCCATTTTCCATTATCCTTTTGCAATGTCACAATTTGATATTGTCCACTCTTTGTCCGCTCATAGACATATAAATTTTTATGTTCTTCATCATAAGACATTTTTGTTTCTGAATTAAAAGAAAACGGAGCTTCTTTTGCTGGAAGTAAATATTCACCACTTTGTTTTTCATTTCTACTGTTTTCATCTGTAAAAACTTGAAGGAAATTATTTGTAAAATATGGTGATAACGTCTCTATCATCTTATTCATAGGTATTTGCTTCCCGCGGATTGAAAATTGCGTCTCATAACCTTTTTGTATCGTTGTAAACACTTCTTTCCGATCCACCTTCACTTCTTCTTTTCCTAAAACAGTTGTGACACTATAGCCAACTAGAAAGGCAACACATATAAATAGAACAAACCATATTCCATATTTCTTCATTTTTTCACCTTCCTTTTAAAAGAGCTTGTCTTTGTAGTATTCATTGTAACAATGATTATGCAAAGAAAGGGATGATTTCGTTCGTAAAATCTTTACAACGATAGACAGCATTTTCATCATCATTTTCACTATTACCAATTTATGATAAAAACAAACAAAAAAATACACGAATCTCTTCGTGCATTAAAATAAAACATCTTCTTCATATAAATATTCGTACGATAAATCTATAAATAAAAAGTTTTCATCATCAATCGGGAATGAAAATGTTCGTACCATTTCACCAGTTTCGATATCAGCATATAAATCTGAAAGTCTTGCCTTATTCTCAAAACGCATTTTCATTATATTTTCTAGAAAATACGGGCGCCAGCTCCAGTTCTTCATATAATACTCTGGCATAATGATCCATCCACCATCTTTTTTCATAACATTACCCGATTGTTGAAAACCATCTTCATTACAAATAAATATCCGAAAACTATATTGTGATATGCTTTGGCTAAATTGTAATAACCAATCATTTATATCTTCATTCTTTTTTTGTTTTGACAGAACATCACCAATTCGATCACGTAACATCTCTGTTAAATTATAAATTTTTTGCAACTTCTTCTTCTCATGCAGAATAAATTGATGACATTCATTACCAAGTCGCTCTTTTAAAACATTCGTTTCAATAAAATCAGGTAAACATTCTTTCAAATAATTACCTTGATAATATCTACCACCGTTTTTCCAAGCATATTGTAGTTGATAAAAAGCATCAATTTCTTCATATAACAATGTCGCACCAATTCTTCTAGCAAGTAAAGATAAGGAATATAAAATATCTTGATAAGATTGTAAAAGTGCAGTTTGCCTTAAATTTGTTAAATCTACTTTTAAAATATCCGGTGCTAACACGCTAATACGCTCTAAATTACTTGTACCCGTTCCGACTTTATTAATCGAAATTTGAATACCATATGTACGATAATACATGAGTAAATGATTAAATTGTTCTATATCTTCTTTACATTCATGTTCTGTTATTTCCAGAACAATGCGTTGTAAGTTCAAACCTTGTTCTTCATACATCAGCAAAAGTTGAAGTAAACTTTCATCTTCATCATTCATTAATACATTAGCATTCCGATGTATAAATAATAATAATTTTTGATCCGTTTCTAAATACCTATTTAACGCTTTTTCTACGATGATGTTATCCGCTTCAAGTTGGAACTCACTCGGAATAGAATCATCATGGAAGAAAGATGCTAAACTTTGTATGCCCTCTTCTGTTTGAATACGTCCTACAACTTCATATCCAATTACTGTATGCTCATCAGCACTAAAAATAGCTTGATAATAAGGAAGGACTTTATCCAAGTTACTCATTACATCTAATGCATCTATCAACGTGCTTCCCTCCCTTTACTTTTCAAAAATTATAACACGATATTTACGGAAAAATAATAAAAAATCCCTTCAGTTTTCCTGAAGGGATTAGAGGGGTAAAATGCTAAGGGGAATTAGCAATTCTACTATGAAGAAAAAAGAGGTCTTAAATATAACGTATATATCCCCTCTTGTAAACACATTTCTTTTAAGTGTCACAATTTCGTCATATTTTACCACAAAGAAATGAATAAATCATTCGTTTTTTCATCCCTTTTAAAATGGATATTGATGCAAATGCTGGCCACCATCCATTGTCATACAAGTTCCATTTATGTATGCAGCTTCATCTGAACATAAATAATAAGCTAGACCCGCAATTTCTTCTGGTGTACCCATTCTACCAAGTGGAACACTTTGCAATGTACGCTTAGCCATTTCTTCTGAAATCCATAATTTATCGGCACCACCTGTACGTTCAATTGGTCCTGGTGCGATAGCGTTAACTCGTATTCCATATTTACGTCCCCACTCAACAGCAAGAGTTTTTGTCATCGCTAATACACCAGCTTTAGCTGCTGCCGAATGGATAACCCCTGGGCCTGCATCCCATGCATATGTTGCCACCATGTTAATAATATTTCCTTTTATACCTTTCCCAATCCAATATTTCCCAATAGCCTGACTACAATAAAATGTACCATTTAATACAATATTAATTACCGAATTCCAGCCATTCACAGATAAGTCCTCTGCTGGACAAATAAAGTTTCCAGCTGCATTATTTATTAAAATATCAATTCTTCCAAACTTCTCATCAATATGTTCAATCATTTTTTGAATATCATCAGTATTTCGTACATCCATTTGTACAGATAATACTTGCCCTGGAAACTGTTCAATTTCTAACTTTGCTTCTTCTAGCTTTTCTTTTGTACGCCCTGTAATAACAACACGTGCCCCTTCTTTCGCAAAACGAATCGCCATCCCTTTTCCCATTCCACTTGATCCACCTGTTATAATAACTACCTTCTCTTTCACATACATCCCCTCCAAAAAAATGAATACACATTCATTTTATCACTTTATTTGATAGAAATCTTTATATTTTTCAATTTTTCTGATATTTTAACGTAAAGGGGTTTCTTTTCGTTCATTTTTTTCGTAATCTATACTACTTTTTTAGTATTTAAAATATATTTTAAAAAAACTGAAGGGAGATTTGAGTAACCTGTATATGAAGAAAATTACAAGAAGAAATTTTTTGAAATCTGGAATACGCACTTGTCTATATTCATTTATAACCGCAAGTATCGGCTATTATTATGCTAAATATATAGAGCCCTATTTGCTTTCTTTTACGCAACACACACTTAAATCACCGCTCATACCAAAAGGTTTTCATGGTATGAAGATCCTTCAATTTAGCGATTTACATCTAGGATACTATTTCTCTCTCCAACATTTATCTCAAATCGTTTCCAAGATTAATGCTGAAAATCCAGATATTGTCCTTTTTACTGGTGATCTCATTGATGATTACCAAACATATACCGAGGCTTCTTTTGTTGCATCCATTTTAAAGAATATACAGGCACCCTTCGGTAAATTTTCTATTTATGGTAACCACGACCATGGCGGATATGGAACTGAATACTATGATCACATCATGCGCGAATCTGGATTTGAACTTTTGCAAAATAGCGAAAAGCGAATTCGTTTACTGGATAATAGTGAAATTTCTATTTTCGGACTCGATGATATGCTACTGGGTAAACCAAAAATAGCGGAAACTTTACAACATGCAAAACAAAATATTTATACAATTGTTCTCGTTCACGAACCAGATATCGCGCCACAAATCGCTACATATCCAATCAATCTTCAACTTTCTGGTCATAGCCATGGCGGACAAGTACAAATTCCTTTTTTAGGTGCTATTATTACCCCGTCGCTTGCAAAAGAATACATTGAAGGTTTCTATAACATTCAAGGTTTGACTCTCTATGTCAATCGAGGTATTGGAAGAACACGTGTCCCATTCCGCTTTATGTCAAAACCTGAAATTACACTCTTCATCCTACAACATTCGTAACAATTCGCCTATTTCCTTACATATCCTTCCTTGTACGCGCTCATCCACGCTTGGTCCACCATATGATAAAAATGAGTCCAGTAAAGGAGGTTTGTTCATGTATCCATATTATCAACCGATCCCAGTTCGTTCAGCACCTTTTGGCCCAGCAGGCGACTCACGCTTCTTTCCATTTTTCGGTGTTCCATTTCTAGCTGGAATTGCTGGAGGATTGCTAGGCGGAGCATTAGCTTTCGGGCCTAGACCGTTTTATCCGCCTTATCCACCGCCTTTCCCACCACCAGCACCTTTTCCTTGTTACGGAGGGCCTTGTCAACAACCATACTATTATTAATTTAAACCAACCATTCTTCTAACGTTTTTCTCTCAACGAACCGACTCATCACACGCCTATAATAAAAACTATTCTCTCTACTCATCCTTCCATTTTGAGAATATATGAGTAGAGAAAAAAAGTAAAAACCTCTTAAATTCAATAAGAGGTTTTTACTTTTTTCACACTATTCAGCGTCTGTATTTTGATACGCCATCTTAAATAAATTCACTTGGCTATCAATTTCTTCTATACTACTATTAATTATATAATAATAGTCACCATCTTTATTTTGTTCACGTGTTTTCACATTATCAGCTAAAACCAGCTGTAAAATTGCCTTTATTCTCGCTTTCATTTCAATATCTAAAATTGGGAAAGATATTTCTACTCGTTTTTCCATATTTCGCGTCATCAAATCAGCTGAAGATAAATATATTTTTTCATCTCCATTATGATGGAAATAATAAATACGACTATGTTCTAAATATCTTCCAACAACACTAACTACACGAATATTTTCACTTACATTCGGAATCCCAGGTCTTAAACAACATGTCCCTCTAACGATGAGCTCTACCCTTACCCCAGCTTGTGATGCTTCATACATTTTTTTTATTAACGGTTTATCTGTTAACGAATTCATTTTAGCGATAATATATCCATTTCCATATTGTCTATGATAACGGATTTCCTCATCTATTAACTCCATAAACTGCTCTCTTATATCAAACGGAGCAACAGATAAATGATGAAAATGCGGTTTTTTTGTATAACCACTCAAATAATTAAAGAAATTTGTTGCATCTACACCAAAGTCTTTTCGCGATGTAATATATCCAAAATCGGTATACAACTTCGCTGTTGCATCATTATAATTTCCGGTTCCAAGATGTACAAACCTTTCAATTTTTCCGTTTCTTCTTCTTACAACTAACGTAATTTTACTATGCGTTTTCAAGTGACTTACTCCGTAAATAACGTGACATCCGGCCTGTTCCAATTCTTTAGCCCAATGAACATTATTCTCTTCATCAAACCTTGCCTTTAACTCAACCAATACCGTCACTTGTTTTCCTTTTTCAGCTGCTACCTTCAGCGCCTGAATTATTGGAGAATCTCCACTTACACGATATAATGTTTGTTTGATCGCAAGTACATTCGAGTCATCTGCCGCATCACGGACAAAATCAACGACTGGCTGAAACGACTCAAAGGGATGGTGTAATAAAATATCATGTTCTATCGCTTTTTCAAATACATCTTCCTCATCACCTAAATCTTGAGGAGGTTGAGGAATAAGAGCCGGATATACTAGATGTTCATATAAAGGCGCTAATTTTTTATATAAGGAGAATAAACATGTTAAATCTAACGGTCCATCCATCATGTACACATCTTCATCTTTTACTTCTAACACATCATACAATAACGCTAACACTCTTTCATCAATGTGTTCTTTACCAACTTCTAAACGAACGGCAGCTCCCCACTTACGCTTTTTCAATTCTTTTTCAATTACTTTTAATAAATCGCGTGCACCTTCTTCATGGATCGTTAAATCCGCATTACGTGTAATACGGAAACGAGTAACAGGTGATACGTTATATCCTGTGAATAGTTTATGAGTAAAACCACTAATTACATCTTCTAATAAAATAAATTTATGTTTTTGCCCTTCACTCGGTAAAAATATGAAACGCTCCAGTAATGAAGGCACTTGTACAATTCCTAACTTCGTACGATTTTCTTCCTCCGCCTGTTGCTCATCATATAAAATAGTAGCTAAATTCAAACTTTTATTTAATAACATTGGAAATGGACGATACGCATCAATAGATACAGGGGTTAAAACCGGAAATATTTGTTCATCAAAATACTCCTCGATAAATTCCCTTTGCTCTTTCGTCAAATCATGGAATGTTAAACGCTCAATCCCCTCTAGTTCAAGCGCTGGCAATACATAATTTTTAAACGTTTCATACTGCACAGTCATCAACTCATGCGATTTTATCGCAATCTTATTTAACTGTTTCTTTGGTGTTAAACCTGCTTTATTTTCTGGCTGATTAAATCCCGCACTTACTTGATCTTTCAAACCTGCTACGCGCACCATAAAAAATTCATCTAAATTCGAACTAAAAATACTAATAAACTTTAGTCTTTCTAATAGTGGATTATTTTCATCTTGCGCTTCTTGTAGTACACGTTCATTAAATGCTAGCCAGCTTAATTCACGATTATTATAATACGCTGTATCATTTAAATTTACTAAATTCCCCTTTAGTAATTCCATTCGCTTCACACTTCCCTTTGAAACTTTTTTAATATAATTTAATTACTTTTATTTTATCAAATTACAATATTCCAAAGTGTTAATTTTTTGTAAAGACATCCGTACAACCTAACATTTCAATTCGAATACTAAGTTAATATTCGTTTTTAATACTCTTTCAAGTTGTTTTTTTTGTTTTTCCGCTTGAACTTTTTCCGCCAATGCCGATTCTTCACATAAAATCCTGAATGTTAAACCTTCTTTACTTTCCGTTATATATATTGTTTCAACAAGCGATCTTTGTCGTATATTTAAAGCAGCCGAAAATTGTAATACAGCCCCTAATAATCGAATTTTCTTTTGTTCACTTTTATCAAACCATCCTTCAAACAGTGCCAAATGTTGTTTAAATAACATTTTTGATTTATAAGAAGCTATAAGCGCTAATCTAACTCGATCTTTATGCATCATACCATCAATTGTTTTGTTCGCTAGTAAGTAAAATGTATGTAAGCGGCTCGCTTCTTCATCTATATATTTTCCAATATTAAATACTTTCGCTGCTTGATGGAATATTCTCCAGTCTTTCGCTGACATAGAAATGAGTCCAGCTCCTTCAAGTTGTTTGCAGATTAATGTCCCTTGTTTAATAAGTTGAATGACAAATCCCATGTCTAATTCGTATTCATATGACAATAAATGCAAACTCTCTTCTACTACGTTCGGATAATATGAGATCCCCAAATCTTTCGTTAATTCTTCATAGAAAACACCTTCTCTTAATCCTTTTTTACTCAATACAAAAGCCGATGCCTCTATAACGTTAACAAGCATATGAAATACTTCGACCGCTGGGATAATTGTGTCTGCTCGATCTTTTGCTAACCCTTCTAATTTTTGAAGGTCTATGAATGATAATTGTTTTAATTCATCTTTTACATTTTTAATATCGTCTTCTTTCATTTTGTATAAGTGTAATCCAGCTATAGGATAACAAATTAAATTTTGGTGGATTTTCGCCATGTTCCTCGCACTACCCCCAATTGCGATAAGAGGCAATTTTTTATCAATTAACCATGGTAGCGTTCGGAATTGATACCATAAATACCTTCTAATCTCATCTAACTCCTCTGTAGTAGGAATATCATCTTGAATAAATTGTTGCTTTAAAGAAAGTGCTCCAAAAGGAAAGCTATAGTATTCTAAAATTTCTCTATTTCGAAAGTATGTAACTTCTGTACTCCCCCCACCAATATCAACTGTAATTCCTTCTGAAAATGAAGTGGAATTCATAACTGCTAAATAACCGTAACGTGCTTCTTCATATTCTGATAAAACTCTAAGAGTAAAATCTGTTTGCCCTTCAACAAGTTTTTTAATTTCCTCTTGATTCTCAGCCTGTCTAATTGTTGCCGTTGCAACACAAAGTACATGATGCAGCTTATGGAATCGTGTACTTTCTTGAAATTGAAATAATGTTTGTAATAATACTTCTATTCCTTCTTCACTTAATACACCATTTACTAAATAATTTCTTAACCTAGCGACCACTTTCGTATTTTCAATCTCTTTATAAAAACCCCCGCTTTGTTTTTCATAAATAACTAAGCGCATTGTATTAGAACCAATGTCTATAATGGCATATTGTAGTTTTAATATTTCTTTCAAACTTCTCACTCTTTCATTATCAAATTTCTGAAACATATTCTATCACTATTATACAAAATAGTTGTTTTTTATAACAATATTGCTTTAATATTGAAAATATATACAATTACTTTTTGCATATAATAAAAACCCATTTTATTTATGCTATAATAAGGAAAAATTGAAAGGAGATTCAATATGAAACCTTCACAACCCCAATCTCAATTACATAATCAACATTCTATTAATAGACTAGCTCAATCTATTTTCGTTGTGAATCGTCATGCTAAAGCTGCAACTAACCCTAAGTACTTATATTGGTTAAAAAAGACTGCTCTAGAACGCTTAATTACTGAAAAAAAGGCTATCAAAGAAGGATTACATTTTTCTAGAAATCCACGTTTTAGTCAACAACAATCCGATGTTCTTATACGTTTAGGTGATTATTTTTTCCATATCCCTCCTACGAAAGATGATTTTCGCACCCTACCGCATCTTGGTCACCTTGAATCCTCCTATCGAAATCCGAAAACAACCTTATCTTTAACAATAGCAAAAAAAACACTTCAAGATTATATTGGTCCTGAAGCATTAAAACAAGAAAAAAAATTAAGCGAAGCAGTTCCATGGTATAGCCGTACCTATACAAAAAAATAAAACAGTTTGGCCCATATTAGGCCAAACTGTTTTATTTTTTATCTTCCTTAATTTTAATATTCGCTTGTTTATAGAATGCAACTTTTTCTGTATTATATGATTTCGTATATTCATTAAACTTATCTTTTTCTGTCTCAATATCTTTATATGCTTGGTTTACTAACTTTACTTTCTCGCTAATATCTTTTAATTTTGTACCTTTATCTTGTAGCATTGTATATAATTCTTTTTCTTGCTTTAAAGATTTATTATAGCTATCGTACATCTTTTGGAATGAATCATGTCGTTTCTCATAAGTACTCTTTACTTTATCCGCCTGGTCTTTTAATTTATTATCTTCAATTTTCTTCACATGCTTATCGGCTGACTTCACTTCTTCTTGCGCTTTATTTAACGCCTCTTTTTCTTTAATAATAACTTTTTCTCGCTCAGCTGTATTTTTCACCGCTTGATCAAGCTTATCCTTAACAGCCTGATTATTATCTTTTCCTTCTTGGACAATTTGATTATATAATACTTGCCCCTCTTTCTCTAATGACTCTAATTTTTTCGCATCTTCAAACATTGTTTTTTCTTGCTTGGCAGCATTTTCAAATGCAACATATAGCTCCTCTTCTGGTTTTGGGCCGAAACAACCAGCTAGTAAAGTCATTGATAATGCAGTTACAATTGCTAATTTATTATATTTCAACATCTTTTCCTCCTATTAATAAACGACCATCGTGCCAAAAATCCCATGAAAAACATGTAACTTCTTTATCTATTTCACGCTCGCATCTTTTTTACGAAGATCATCAATAATTATTTATACTGCTTGTACAATTTTCGCACTTGAAATTATGTAATGTCTTAAAACATAAAGGTATTTACCTTAATCTTACCTACTGCAAGAAACACTATAATGTTTCACCTGATAAAAGATGATCGTTGACCTCTCACGTCTATCATTCCCTTTCTCACTTTCTATCAAATAACCTCTTTGTCCATTTTACATATTGCAAAGGGGACCTCGCAACTCTTACAAAGATTCTTTTAATTTCTTAAAAAGGAAAAGTGTAGAGCATGTTTTCCTCTACACTTTTAAACTGAAAACATTGTGCAAAATGCATTGACACATCCACACACAATTATATGCTGATTTCATATATTTTTAAAGACTTTTGTTACAAAAAAAAGTTTTCTTGTAACAAAAGACAAAAAAATGTTACAAAAAATTCTTTATATCATACTTCTTCAAATCAAAGTTTCATTCATGACTTTGCAAGTTTCTATAATTATACAATTGATTTTGTGCCTTTCTAAACAAATCTTCAAAAGTTTTCCCTTCTATAGGACAACTTGCAGCCCCAAATAATAGTGTGACACTTAATAAATCATTCGCTATTTCATTTTGAATATTTTTGATCAATCGACTTGTTATTGTTGACTTTTCATAGCCATTATCAACAGCTACGATAACATATTTATTTTCATCCCACCTCGTAACTACATCACCTTTTCGAACTGTCTTTACAATTGTACGTTCTACTCTTTGGACTAGCTCATCTAACTTTTTTTCTTGCACTGTGTCTTTTAATACATCCCATTCTTTTACGGAAAGAATATACACTGTAATATTACGAGAATCTCTTTCTGATAAAGCAGCTACTTTTCCAAAAAAATCAACGACAAAATCGTTATTTGTCATTCCTCCTATTTCAATATTTACACGCGTATTCGTTCTTTTATCGTACCAATGTCCAAAATAATAGCTTAGTATCATTTGCAATATATAAATAATAAAGACGGTTAAAAATGATCGCGAATCTAGCTTAGCAATTACATCCTGAAGTGCAATCCATTCTGTAACCGCAACTGTGTTCCCAAGTAATAATCCACTAATTTTCCCTTTATGTTTCATACTCTCCCCCTTTTATACCAATATATGTTTCTATAACAATAATGTTTTTCTATAAAATAAAAAATGTACATATTTAATGTACATTTCTACTTAAGCTTGTATACCTTTTCTATTTTATTTCATATATATACTATATATCGTTTTTAGGAAGGAGTGACCTATATGCCTCAAAAAGAAAATCTATTAGATATTATGCGCTTACTAGCTGGCTTTTTGTTATCATTAAAATTACTATTTAACTCTTTCGGAATAAACTTCATTACAAACGATCAAATTGACGCTATAGTAAATGTTATTTCATTTCTATTCATTCTATATTTTGGATACAAAAATAACTATATTGGAAAAAAGGGAGTGGAACAAAAGAAATTACTCAAGAAGCACAATCTTCATTAAAGAAGGAACCTTTCGCACAGGTTCCTTCTTATCATTTTCTCACAACCACTTCATTTGTTTGTAGCGGTCCATATGATACACCTTTATATTGAAATGTATATGTAGCCTGAAATAATGAATTGGGAGGAGCTTTATCTTTATTTGCTTTTATTTGACAAATTAATTCTACCTTTTCATTCGGTGATAAATTATCGATTCGCCACCTTACAAGCTGAAATAAAAACTCACTTATTCCCTTATCTGCTTTTAAAGAGTTTGGGATATACGCGAAATAATCACGAATCATATGACTTACAACTACTCGCGAAATCATTTCAACGCCTTTATTTTCAACTTCAAGTCGAATAATTAGTATGTCATTAACATCATAGATCATCTCATACGAAAATTTTTCTTTATACATACTACGGATTTGCAATGTGACTGCTACATCGGATGCTTCCGTGTCCTTTTTAGAACCATCAATCCACAAAACCGGCTGTAACGGTATAGAATACCTTCCTTGATCCGAAATTCGTTTCCATATTTTCATAATATATTCACCTCATTCCAGATATATCATCTATACAACTGTATTCTGCCTCTCGATGCAATAAACTACACTTAGAAAAAATATTTAGCTTGTTACAAACCATATTAAATTTTTCTTTTCCTTTTATCCTATTCGACAATATAAAGAAAAAACCATTTTTAATAGGTTGACACAGGTTATACTTTATTAAATATTTTTTTACAATTTCCTTCCTTGACTACATAACAAAATAAAGTCTTACCTCTCTCTTTTGGTCAATATAATAAAGTGAAACTTTAATCAGTGGGGTGTCCATCCCCCACTGATTATTAGCTTTCACCAATCGGGCTTTAACGGGCAGTTAAAGCGGGATAAAATAATTTGGCGATAGAAAACATTTGCCTTATAGTCAAATTTGACTATAATATAATCTATGATTTCCATTCTTTATATCATGTAGGCTCAATTTTTATAAATAAAGAGGAAATGAAACAAACTACACACAAAGATTTTTCATGCACTGCATCTAAAAACTTAAGTTAGTGTAATTTTTATTAAAGGAGGGCTACTTTTGGAAGCACAACTATCAAAAAACGAAGCAAGTAAAACAAAATTTGTTGTTGCTGGTTTACTACTTGGTATTCTCATGGCAGCAATGGATAACACAATAGTCGCAACTGCGATGGCAACAATCGTTGGAGACTTAGGAGGGTTCGACAAATTCGTTTGGGTCACATCTGCATATATGGTAGCAACAATGGCCGGTATGCCTATTTTCGGTAAGCTATCTGATATGTACGGACGGAAACGCTTTTTTATTGGTGGACTAATTCTTTTCTTATTCGGTTCTGCACTTTGCGGGACAGCAACAAGTATTGAACAACTAAGTATTTATAGAGCCATTCAAGGAATTGGCGGTGGCGCTCTGATGCCTATCGCATTTACAATTATGTATGATATATTCCCACCTGAAAAACGAGGGAAAATGACAGGTCTATTTGGTGCTGTTTTCGGAACATCCAGTGTTTTCGGGCCTTTATTAGGTGCTTACATTACAGATTATATAAGCTGGCACTGGGTCTTCTATATTAATATTCCATTAGGACTTATTTCCTTCTTCTTCATTACTAAATACTACAACGAGTCTCTAGAATACCGAAAACAAAAAATTGACTGGGCTGGTGCTATTACACTTGTCGTTAGTATCGTTTGCTTAATGTTTGCCCTGGAACTTGGCGGTAAAGAATATGCATGGGACTCTAATGTGATTATTGGTTTATTTTCAACTGTTGTTACTACGCTTATTATCTTCTTCTTCGTAGAAAGAAACGCAACAGAGCCTATTATTTCTTTCCATTTATTTAAAAAACCTTTATTTGCAGCTAGCCAAGGTGTTGCCTTTTTCTATGGCGCCGCTTTTATCATCTGTACAGTTTATATTCCAATCTTCGTTCAAGGTGTTCTCGGTGGTTCAGCCTCAAATGCTGGATTGATTTTGACACCTATGATGGTAGGATCTGTAATCGGAAGTCAAGCTGGCGGACAATTAGCTTCACGAACAAGTTATCGTAACATCATGATAGCATCCGGAGTGTTCTTCGTTCTTGGTATTTATTTACTAAGTACTTTAACAATGGAAACACCTCGTACACTTGTAACAACGTTTATGGTGCTTGCTGGACTTGGAGTTGGATTCTCCTTCTCAGTTTTAAGTATGGCATCTATCCACAAACTAGAAATGAGAGATCGCGGTTCTGCTACATCAACGAACTCATTCTTCCGTTCACTTGGAATGACCCTTGGTGTAACGATTTTCGGTACAATTCAAAATCATGTTTTCACTGATAAATTAAAAGCAGTTTTCCCACCTGAACTAGCAAAAATGGCTCCTAAAGGTGGAGACACAAGCTTTTTATTATCACCAAATGCCGCTGACAAACTACCTCCTGAAGTACTGAGTGGTATTAAGGATGCTCTTGCAACATCTATTGCCAATACATTTTTCTGGGCCCTTATCCCAGCTGTACTAAGTATAATTTGTATTTTATTTATGGGAAATGAACGTCTTTTAACAGGTCCGAAAACGAAGCAAAAACAAAAACAAGTAAGCTAATATAGAAAAATGAAACGGTATATCCCTTTATGAAAGAGGATATACCGTTTATAATATATATAAAGTTTCTATATACAGGAGTTGAGACAGCATGAGCATGAAGTTAGTCATTCTCGGCTTGTTACTCGAAGGAGATAAGCATCCATATGAAGTTCAACATATAATGAAAGAACGACAAATGGATTGTTATATTAAATATGCCAAAGGATCGCTATACTATGCCTTCGAGCAATTAGAAAAACAAGGTGCGATTAGCGTTACCCATATTGTTCGAGATACGAATAGACCAGATAAAAAAATCTTCCATATAACAGGAGAAGGAAAAGCCCTTTTCCACACTTTATTATTAAAACAATTTGAAGCGAAAAATCAAATATATAAACCTATTTATTCTGCGCTCTCTTTCGCTCACTTTAGCGACGAACAAGAACTAGTTCCTATTTTGGAAAAAAAGAGAGATGATACAATGCTATATTTACATACAATGCAAACGATATACGATCATAACAAACAACTAGTCCCTCGTGCTCAACTATATATTCTACAAAGCGTAATTGAGCATATTAACGTTGAGTTACGTTGGCTAAACACACTCTTACAAGATGCTGCTGTAGGTCGTCTTTCAGAAATAGGTGTAGATAATGATTAAGTTTTTCTAGAAGAGGTGCCTCCTCTTCTAGAAAAACTTAACACTATAATTATTCCTCGCAACTCAAAATACCCTCATTTTAATAATAAATAAACACCAAAAAAACTTAATCTTCCGAATAAAAAGAAATAAAAACTTTAGAATTTTCTTATTTTAAAACAGTGGACAAAATTCCGAAAATTGTGTTAGAATTTGTTTCAATATCATATCGCTTGTTAAATTCCTTTCAAAAGGAAAATAGGTACACGAATATTTCACTTCGTGTTTAAAAGGGAAGTTTGGTGAAACTCCAACACGGTCCCGCCACTGTAAATGCTGAGATTTCTTTTTTGTGCCACTGTGAAAACGGGAAGGTGAAAGAAATTATATGAAGCATAAGTCAGGATACCTGCCTATTTTAACAACACTGATAGACTCACGGATGATGATGAGGTGTTAAGAACAAAAAGGAAGGCTTATTTTTCTATGCCTTTATGCTTTTTGTTATAGGTATTTCCGAGTAAACGGAAATGCTTACTTTCAATTAGGGAGGAATTTAAAATGGCAATTCAAACAAGTAACTTAGGTTATCCACGTATCGGACTACAACGAGAGTGGAAAAAAACATTGGAAGCTTTTTGGTCCAATAAAATTGATGAAGAACAATTTTTAACGACAATGAAAGAAATTCGCCTTCAACACGTCAAAGTACAGCAAGAAAAGGGAATTGAATTAATTCCAGTTGGCGATTTTACATATTATGACCACGTTCTGGATACGGCCTACATGTTAGGATTCATCCCGTCACGTTTTTCAGAGTTTACCTCTTACCTTGATGTATATTTTGCAATGGCACGCGGCTCTAAAGATCACGTTGCTTCTGAAATGACAAAATGGTTTAACACAAACTATCATTACATTGTTCCTGAATATGAAGAAGGATTACAAATCTCTTTAAAAGACAATCGTCCTCTTCGTTTATATGAAGAAGCGAAAAAAGAGTTAGGCGTTGATGGAAAACCAGTTATTTTAGGCCCTTATACATTCCTAAAACTAGCAAAAGGTTATAACGAAGAGCAATTTTCCACTATTTTAAAAGAGCTAGTTGCACCTTATGTACAACTATTCTCTGAATTACACGCAGCTGGAGCACAAATTATTCAAGTTGACGAACCAATCTTCGCATCTTTAACAAAAGATGAAATTAATCAAGCGAAAGAACTTTACGAAGCTATTCATAAAGAGGTTCCAAATGCTAATCTTCTTCTACAAACATATTTTGATAGTGTAGAAGAGAACTATGAAGAAATTATTACATTCCCTGTTTCCGGTATTGGATTAGACTTTGTTCATGGCAAAGAAGGTAATGTAAATGCTATTTCAAAATACGGATTCCCAGCTGATAAAATTTTAGCTATCGGTTGTATAGATGGCCGTAACATTTGGAGAGCTGATCTTGATGATGTACTTTCTTTATTTACAACATTACAAAATCAAATCACAGCAAAAGGTTTAATTGTTCAACCTTCTTGTAGCTTATTGCATACTCCAATTGATAAAACGGAAGAAACGCACTTAACAAGTGAATTATTTGATGCACTTGCATTTGCTAATCAAAAATTAGAAGAACTAGTCCTTATCCATTCTGCTCTTACTAAAGGTGTAGAAAGCATCAGTAGCGATTTAACAACATATCGTAATGCACATCATGCAATCCGCTCATCAGCTGCACGTAATCGTGAAGATGTAAAAGTGGCACGTACATCACTTAAAGAAGATGATTTCTCACGTCCTCTTCCATTTGAAAAACGATATGAACTACAGCAAGTAGCTTTACAATTACCGTTGTTACCAACAACAACTATTGGTAGCTTCCCGCAAACATCTGAAGTTCGTCAAACACGTAAACAGTGGCGTAACGGCGATATTACAAATGAACAATATAATCAATTCATTGAAAAAGAAACTGCAAAGTGGATTCGTTACCAAGAAGATATTGGTCTTGATGTACTAGTACATGGTGAATTCGAAAGAACTGACATGGTGGAATATTTTGGAGAAAGACTTGCTGGTTTCTCCTTTACTAAAAACGGATGGGTACAATCATACGGTTCTCGTTGCGTAAAACCACCTGTTATTTATGGTGATGTTGCCTTTATAAGTGGAATGACTATTAAAGAAACTGTATATGCACAAAGCTTAACAGAGAAAGTAGTAAAAGGTATGCTAACTGGACCTGTCACTATTTTAAATTGGTCATTCGTTCGAAATGATATTTCAAGAAAAGAAGTTTCATATCAAATTGCATTAGCACTTCGTCATGAAATTGAATTACTTGAATCTTCCGGAATTAGAGTAATCCAAGTCGATGAACCTGCACTTCGTGAAGGTATGCCGTTAAAAGAAAAAGATTGGGATGCATACATTACATGGGCAGTTCAATCTTTCCTTTTAGCAACATCTTCTGTAGAAAATGAAACACAAATTCATACTCATATGTGTTATAGTAACTTCGAAGATATTGTAGATGCAATCCGAGCGTTAGACGCAGATGTTATTTCTATCGAAACATCAAGAAGTCATGGAGAATTTATTAATACATTAAAGCATACAACATATGAAAAAGGAATTGGTCTAGGGGTATATGATATTCATAGCCCACGTGTCCCAAGTAAAGATGAAATGTTCACAATCGTAGAACAATCTTTACAAGTATGTGACCCTAAATATTTCTGGATTAATCCAGACTGTGGTTTAAAAACACGAAGAACTGAGGAAGTTATACCTGCTTTAGAGCACATGGTTCAGGCAGCAAAAGACGCTCGTTCTCTCCTAAAAACAAACGCATAATAAAAAAACGTGTTATCCTTCAAAAAGGATAACACGTTTTTTTATTCTACACTCTCAAAATAGAAGTCGTATTGTACTTTATACAATTCATCGTCTGATGGCTCTTCAAGAGGAGTTGCCTGCAAGACTATCATATATTCCCCGTTCGGAATAGGAATATGATATTTATTAGAAAGAATACTTGTTATATATACTTCTTCATTCTTCACTGTGAAAGGAACTGATATCGTTCTAACCACTTCTTCTTTCTCAATATGATTTCCACAAGTAACTTCCACTTCACAAGTATAGTCAGAGATTGCTTCAAAAATAATAGCTCCATCCACCTCAGCATAGCCTCTTTCAAAATCTTCAGGAGTCCAATCTACATAAGGCTGCTGACCATCATAGTTCATTATCATTAATTGCGAATATGAAATTGTTAATTCCATAACTATCCCTCTCCTCCACTATGAAATGTATGCCAATTACTATTTCACTTCAAATTTCACACGCGTACCATCTGGATATTTGTCTAGCTTATTCCCTACCCAAGAACCTGCACCGCGGTTATCTGCTGGACTTATATATTCAATATGAGCTCCTTTTCCGCCTTCCTTACACATCGCCATCGGCCATTCATCACGATCATAACCTTTCTTCGTCGGATATGGCGCTAACGATAATTTCCTTCTATCCGCTGCACCATTACGATCAATTGTACACATTTCCGAATGTCCTTCTTTTATAGCATCCGTTATATGTTTCCCGGTCTCTGGATATCGTTCTTTCGGGAACTCTAGAATTTGATCATACGTAGTTGTTTTTTTAGTACTTGTCTCCTCTGGCACAAGTACTTCATATACCGCTACCAAAAGAGAAAGAATTGCAATAATTGAAATGATAATACCTTTAAATTGCTTCATGTGTACCTCCGTGTTCCTACCAATTTCTTTTCCTCAGTTATTATAACAAACTTCTTCTATGTATGTTTTCAGACATTATTTTAGCTCTTCCTCTCCATTCCGCCAAAAACATTCATTTTTCTTCATCTTTTCACTAATGCTGTAGAAAACTAATAACCTTCCGACATTCTTTTTCAAAGGAAGTCCTCATAAAAGGTTGAAATGATATATACGATACTTTTTGGGGAGGAACTATCATGGAAGCTATTTATAAAACGAAAGATGTTACAAATAAAACAGGTATCCCAAAACATATAGTCCGAAAATATAGCCAACTCTTAGAGGAACACGGTTATATCATTTCAAAAACAGCTGATGCTCGTATTTATAAATTGGATGATTTAAAACTATTGAAATCTATACATGAAAGAGCTGCTACATTACAAGAGGACATTTCAGAAACAATACCTATTATTTTAAAAGAAAAAGAAGCCCCACCTGTACCTGTTATTCAAGATAAACAAGAAGTGCAACCAAAAGAAGATGGGCGTAACTTTGAGGAGTTCATGCTAAAACTTGAAATGCTTGCTCAATTAAATGAAGCAATTATTCATCAAAACTCTACTCTCATTACACAAAATCGTTTAAAAGACGAGAAATTAGATGAACTAATGCAACAAGTTTATGTAAAAGAAGGCTCACAAGAAAAAATGTTACAAGATCTAGTTGTTCACGCCGCTCAAACAGATGCACTCCAAAAAGAAAAGATGGACTTATTAATGAATCATATGTATAAGCGAGAATCCAAACAAGAAGAAAAAATGAATAAACTTGTCAATCAAATTTACAATAAAGACAGCAACCGTGATACACAACTTATGCAAGTTATTCGTGAAATTCAAGAAACAAAAAGATTAGTCGCCGCCTCAAAAGAGCAAAGCTTCTTTCAATCATTTAAAAGTTTATTCGTTCGAACAAAACAAGAAAAAATAAATGAATGAAATTTTGTATCTTTTTCTAATGCACGATAAAATAAAAAGTTACCTTCTATCGGTAACTTTTATTCCTTATATCGTACAGCTGGCAATATAATAATAGCTTCAGTTCCTTTTCCGCTTTCACTTTTATATTCCAATGTACCATTATGCGCTTGTAAAATACTAAATGTTACCATAAGGCCTAATCCTGTTCCTTTTTCTTTTAAAGAATAATACGGTTGTCCAAGCCTTACTAACTGTTCTTTTGTCATTCCAACACCACTATCTTTAACTCTTATTATTATCAATTCATCTTTTTGAATAGCTGTTACTTTTAAATACCCTTTGTTTCCTTGAATTGCTTCAATACCGTTTTTAACAACATTCATAATAGCTTGCTTCAATTTCGTCTTATCACCGATAGTATAAAGGCTCTCAGAAATCTCAACTTGCAAATAAACGCCCTGCATCGCTGCAAATGACGACATAAGAGTTGTCATTTCAATTAATTGTGCTGATAAACAAATATGTTCTTTTTTTTCAATTTGAGGCCTTGCTAAATTTAAATAATCTGAAATAATCTGTTCAGCACGATCCAGCTCAGCTAATACGAGACGCATATAATCTTTGTTTTTTACGTCTTCCGTACTCTCTAACAATTGAATAAACCCTCGTACAACAGTGAGAGGGTTTCGAACTTCATGTGCGACACTTGCAGCTAACTCACTTACAATATTAAGTTTTTCTGATTTTTGCATTTCTGTACGCAATAATGCATTTTCGTTTAAATACTCAGTCAAATACACTTGAAATACCATTGTCATAACCATAATAAGTGATGCAAATATATACCCACTATATAGATTAGATATGTACGGTGTAAAACCTGTTTCTAAAAGGACATTCAACATCCCGACTACTAATGAAACAAGAACATAAAATGATGCAATCATAAAAGCTAATATTAGCTTCTTATCTCTTGAAAAAAGAGACCATTTCTTTGACAAAAATAATGGAATTATCGAAAGAAATATAACTTCTACCATAGGCAACCAACTAAGCCCCTTAAAAATCCATTCATATGCAACATAAATAATGGCAGGGATGAGCCCAACAATCCCACCATATAAAAAACCACTAACAATTGGGACTGGATGAAAATTGTATCCGCAAACGGTACCAAAACAAATAGAGTATGTCATGGAGAGAACGAGTGTAACGCTAGATAAAAACATAATAAAGTAGCGATTAGGCTTCGGAAGCATTCCTTGATAACGATTTAAACGAATCGCTTCATATAAAAATAGTGGTAAAATAATGATGGCAATTTGGATCATTAAATCACGAATCAGCTCCATAGCCTCTCATCCCCTATATGTATTTTGATATGATTATATCATTTTATAAGTCTATTTGTTTCAAAATTTTGATTTTTCTTAACATCTTTGTTAATTATTTGTTAACAACTAATAATAAATGTTACAAATTTCCGAAATGATTGTAAACCCTGTACCAAATTTCCTTCGTGCAGTATACAATGAATACGGATTACAAAGAAAATAAAAAACACTTCACTAGACGGACAACTATCGCAAAATACAGCATATAATCCATACTATCTATGTTTACAAATAAGTGATCATTACTTTAGTAGGAGGAAGATAAATATGGCGGGTACTACGCTTGTTTTAAAAGAAGAAAATTTGGTTGTGCTAGAAAACGTTGAAAAATCAGTATACGAAGAATTGCAACATAAAGCAGGGGACGAAGACTGTACATGTGCTGTAAATGAATCCGTTGTCCATCTTGGCAAAGTATCTTCCGTACTTTGGAACGAAGATGAAATAGATTGGGAATACGGTTATTAAAAAGTCGCTTGCAGCGGCTTTTTTTGTGTTTATGCTTAAGTGAAACTTTAATTAACTCACACAGCTTATACTCTTATAGACCTTTGAACCCTCACATAATTTCTTACTTCCACTGAATTTTAAGATGCGATTCTTATCTTTCACAAATAGCGGGGGAAATTTTATAAACAAAGCGTAATAGTTGAAAATATGATAAAATGGACTTAATTTTCAAACGGAAGAAAGGGAGATACAATGGAACAATTCATTAATCCTAGAGTGAAGGACATCCAAATTTCTGGAATCCGTCAGTTCTCTAATATGATTCAAAACTATGATAATCTTATCTCTTTAACAATTGGGCAACCCGATTTCCCTACACCTTCTCTAGTAAAAGAAGCAGCTAAACGGGCCATTACAGAAAATTATACAAGCTATACACATAACGCTGGTTTACTAGAATTACGCAAGGCAGCTTGTAACTTTGTAAAGGACAACTACAATTTACATTATTCACCTGAAAACGAAACCATTGTTACAATCGGTGCTAGTGAAGCGATCGATGTTGCATTCCGAACTATATTAGAACCAGGAACGGAAGTAATTTTACCTGCTCCTATTTACCCTGGTTACGAGCCGATTATTCGACTATGTGGTGCAACTCCTATTTTTATAGATGTTCGCGAAACAGGATTTCGTTTAACAGCTGAAGCATTGCAACATGCAATTACAGAACGAACAAGATGCGTCGTTTTACCGTATCCTTCTAATCCAACTGGTGTTACCTTATCAAAAGAAGAATTAGAAGATATTGTATCTATCTTAAAAGATAAAAATATTTTCGTTCTTTCTGATGAAATTTATAGTGAACTTGTATATGAAGAAAAACACACATCTATCGCTCATTTCCCAGAAATGCGTGATAAGACGATTGTCATTAACGGCTTATCCAAATCACATTCTATGACCGGCTGGCGTATCGGACTTTTATTTGCTCCAGAATATTTAGCAAAACACATATTAAAAGTTCATCAATACAATGTTACATGTGCTACTTCAATCGCTCAGTATGCTGCAATCGAAGCTTTAACAGCTGCTAAAGATGCCCCGAAGATGATGCGCTATCAATACAAAAAACGCCGTGATTACGTGTATAATAGACTCATTCAAATGGGTTTAACGGTTGAGAAGCCAACAGGTGCATTTTATTTATTCCCATATGTTGGACATTTAACATCTTCATCATTTGATTTTGCACTTGATCTTGTAAAAGAAGCTGGGCTAGCCGTTGTTCCTGGAACCGCATTTTCCGAATACGGTGAAGGCTACCTTCGCCTTTCCTATGCTTACAGTATCGAAACTTTAAAAGAAGGCTGTGACCGTTTAGAAGCCTTTCTAAAGAAAAAAGCTAAGAGTTAAACTCTTAGCTTTTTGTTGCATAATGATCACAAGTTTGACGCTTCAATAATTTATGCGGAATAATAATGCATTTTGAAGTAGATTCAGAATGCTCCACCTTATCAACTAAAGCTTTTGCCGCTTCATACCCTAATTGATAAATATTCACATCAACTGTCGAAAGTGGTGGACTAGCAATTTCTGATAATAAAGCATTGTTAAAGCTTACAATCGAAACATCTTTCGGTACAACAAATCCTTTTTTAGAAAGCGCACTTAACACGCCAAGTCCAATTAAATCATCCGTTGCCATAATTGCCGTCGGTGGTTGCTTTAGTCCCATTAATTCCTCAACAGCCTGTTGACCACTCTCTCTTGAAAAATCAAAGTGTAAAATATACTCTTTCGGCAATAGAATATCTGCTAGTTTCAAAGCATCACTCATCCCCGCCAAACGATCTCTCGTTACAAGTAAATCTGATCCACCGCCGATGAATGCGATTTGTTTATGGCCTAATGAAATCAAATATTCCGCTACTTCTCTTGCAGCTGTATAATTGTCATTATCTACATATGTAATTTCATCTTTTCGATCATATGGTTTTCCAATTAAAACAAACGGGAAGTTTTGGTCATGCAAGTATTGAATAATCCGATCGTTCTCTCTTGAATATAAAAGAATAATACCACCGATTTGACGCCCTTGTACCATTTTTACAACACCATTAAAAATTTCATCTTCCGTTTCACCAGTCGACATATAAAGCGCATACCCTTCCACATGTGCAAATGAACTAATTCCTCTTATAACTTCTGGGAAAAACGGATTTTGAAAAGCTTTACTTGCAGAACTCGGCATAACAAGACCAAGTGTCTTCGTCGTTTGGTTCGCAAGGTTTCTTGCATTTAAATTTGGATGATACCCTAATTCACTCATTACTTTTCGAACACGGCGCTTTGTCTTTTCACTTATACTTGGATTATCAGCAATTACACGAGAAACAGTTGATGGTGCTACGTTCGCCTTCTTCGCCACATCTTTAATTGTAACTGTCATAAAAATCCCCTCCTTTCACTTCTCTGCCATTTTCATATATTTTATCTTGCACCCGTTGCAAGTCATAGGAGAAGTCATAAACTGTCATTTATTTATTCTATCTTGCAAAACTTATCATATTCTCCCTCTCCATGTATTGTAAGGGATATAGCTCTTTTTTCCTATACTATAATATACTATTTATTTCACTTCTTTTCATATGCGATGTCAAATCTCTTTTCATCTCTCTATAATTTTTTTATAGAGAGATGAAAAGAAAAATGGGACATAATGTCCCATTTCTCATCCTTTCGTACCTCCAGCTGTTAAACCAGAAATAAAGTATTTTTGTAGTGATAAGAATAAAATCGAAATCGGGATTGCAATTAATACTGAACCCGCTGCAAACGTCGTAAATTCATTACCAAATTTTTTCGCTACCATTTCATATAATCCAACTGCTAAAGTGTAATTTTCCGGCGTGCGTAAAATAATACTTGCTAAAATGAAATCTGTAAATGGACCGATGAAAGTGAATAATGCTACAACCGCTACGATTGGCTTTGCAAGCGGCATAATGATTTGCCAAAAAATACGGAAGTGTCCTGCTCCATCCATGCGGGCTGACTCATCCAACTCTTTCGGAATCGTATCAAAATACCCTTTCATAAGCCAAGTATTCATTGGAATTGCTCCACCTACATAAATTAAAATTAATGCAAGATGTGTATCAATTAATCCTGTTAACTGCGCTAATACATATAGTGCGATTAACGCTGCAAAGTTCGGAATCATTTGTAGAATTAAAAATGTTAATAAACCATTTTTTCTTCCGACAAAACGATATCTCGAAAATGCATAAGCAGTAAAGCTAATTGCTAACACCGAAAAAATCATCGTCATAACACTAACTTTTAACGTATTTTTATACCAAAGTAAGTAATTACTTGAATCAAGATCAAGTAGCTTACGATAATGATCTAACGTAGCATTTTTTGGAATAATGCTAGAACCAGACAAACTATCTCCTGGATTAAACGATGAACCAATAATCCATAGTAATGGATAGAAAATAATCGCACACATTATGAAGATAACCAAATAACTTAATGAAAGACGTAACATCTTTTGTCGTTTAATATTCATTTACATCATATCCTCTTCTTGGAATGATTTTGTTCTCTTAAATTGCCATAACGCAACTGTAATAACGATTAACGATAAAATCATTGTAAGAGCTGCTGCTTTTCCGTACTGCGCTGAAGTCATCGTTAACTTATAAATCCATGAAATTAAAATATCCGTTCCACCTGCATCTTGCCCCGCTACAGCAGGACCTCCGCCGTTAAATAGATAAATGATACTAAAGTTATTAAAGTTAAACGTATATTGTGTAATTAAAATTGGTGCTGTTGCGTATAAAACAAGTGGCAATGTAATTTTGCGGAACTGTTGCCAAGCAGTTGCTCCATCTACTGTAGCAGCTTCATATAATTCTCCTGGAATCGATTGCAATATACCTGTTGTCATTGCAAAGACGAATGGGAAACCGAGCCACGTTTGGATCATAATTAAAGCAATCTTCGCCCAAAACGGATCTGTCATCCAAGCAATCTTTTCAATCCCGAATAAAGCTAATACTTGATTATTAATTGCTCCAAATGTTTCATTAAACATACCCGAGAAGACAAGAATAGATACGAATGCTGGAACAGCCCACGGTAAAATGAAGATTGTTCGAATAATTGCCTTACCTTTAATACCAGGCTGATTTACGATAATTGCTAAGAAAATACCTAGTGCAACTTGTAATGTTGTTGCAACAAATGTCCAAATGACAGTCCAAGAAAATACACTTAAAAATGTCTCTCTCCACATTGGTAATGTGAAAATATCAATAAAGTTTTTAAAGCCCACCCAATCTACTAATTTAGCTGGAGGAGAGTGATATAAGTCATAATTCGTAAATCCAATTAAAATTACAAAAATGATTGGAAATACAACTACAAAGATAAGTAATAGAAATCCTGGTGAAACCATTAAATATGGAAAACCTTGATCTAATAAGTTACGGTATTGCTCTTTTACTGAGTTTAATGGTGTTCCTATATCACGTTTCTTCCCATTTTGGTATGCATCATATAAGTTAAATCCATATATTCCTAGTCCAAACACTATGACGATAAGTGCCAAAATTCCTTCTACTAATAGAAAGACAGAATGGTCACGTGGAACTTCTGTACCGAGTGTTACAATTCCCCATAATCCCATATTTAATAAATCAGCAAATGCTACAATAAATGAACCTGTTAATACTAGAAAAATAAGGCCTTTTACAAATTGTTTATTATACATTTGGCCTATGCCTGGAATGATTGATAACATGGTTGCCATTTTCCTATGTTTTGAACCTTTTAAGCCGTTTGCTGGTTCCATAGATGTTTGCATGTTCCTTCCCCCTTTTTTCTGGGAGAGAATTCGTGCCTCTTATAGTAGAGGCACGAATTTCACCTTATTTTTTATTACTATGATTTGCCTCAATATTTCCTTTAATTTGTTTCACTGCACTATCAAGAGCGGATTTTGGTGCCTCTTTATCTGTAACAACTAACTGAAGCGCGTCTCCAGCTGGTTTCCATACTTCTTGCATTTCTGGAATATTCGGCATTGGAATTCCATTTTCTGATTGAGTTGCAACTGCTTTTGCAGCTTCATTATCTTTAATAATTGGATCTTCCATTACTGATTTTACTGGAGGAATCTCTTTTGTCTTCTCAAATCTAATTTTTGCGTTTTCTTCATTTGTTACCCACTCAGTGAATTTTGTAGCTAAATCATTTTGTTTAGAGAAGCTTGTTACATGCCATCCTTTTACCCCAACAAATGTTTTCATCGGTTGACCATTTGGTAATTTTGGCATTGGAGCAACACCATAATCAATTCCGTTCTTTTCCATCGCTTGGAACGCCCACGGTCCGTTCATAATAGATGCTGCTTTTCCTTCATTGAATAATCCATCAGCAGCAGGGCCACCAGACTCACCGATAATACCTTTCGGGAATAACTTTTCTTTGTACCATTTTTGAAGATATTCAGCCCCTTGTACTGCTCCGCTATTATTTAATCCAACATCACTTGCATTTGGCTTTCCGTCTTTCTCACCAAATACATATCCGCCCATACCTGCCATAAACGCGTTAGCAAAGTAGAAGTTATCTCCTAATGTTAAAAATCCGTACTTGCCATCCTTCGTAAAGTCTTTTGAGAAGTTAAATAGCTCGTCCATCGTTTCTGGAGCTTTTTGCATTAATTTTTTATTGTAAATAAAAATTGGTGTTTCAATTGCTTTTGGTAAACCATATAATTTCCCGTTGTATGTTTGTGCCTTTATTGATAAGTCAGTAAATTTACTCTTCACAGCATCATCTGCTTTTACTTCAGAAAGTAAGCCTTCTGTTACTGCATTTCCGATTTGATCGTGTGGCAATGTTACAACATCTGGTCCCGTCCCCGCTGGTCCATCAAGACGTAACTTTTTCACTTGATCTGTCATTTGCATTTCAACAACTTTTACTTTTACTTTATATTTTTCCTCAAAGCTTTTCACTGCTGGTTCTAAACCAACACCTTTTTTATCATCTTCCCAAACGAGAAGATCATAATCTTTCTTCTCTTTACTTGCTTCTTTTTTCCCTGAATCTTTCGGTCCACATGCAGATAACATACCGATTGACAATGCTGAAATCGTTAATAGTGATAATGCTTTCTTCATCCCAAAAAACCTCCCTAAATTGTCTATGTACTCCAGAAGTTGAAAACGTTTGCATTGAATGGTTTAATAGAAGCGCAAACAATATCTCAATCTATGAAAACGTTTGCGCTATTTGTCTATCATTATACATTCTTTTATTCATTTTGCAAATATTAATTTTCAAAATAATCTCCTCATACTCTTTATTCATTGACTTTACATAAAATGAATACTACTCTTATAAGCAATATTAAAGTTATGTTAAAGGAAATCGTTTGCAACATAATCTTTATTATTTCATTTTAGGTAACAATATATAGAGAGATATTAAAGGGGGATTTTCTATATGCTTAAAGAAGCGATCTATCATAGGCCAAAAGATAATTATGCATACGCTTACAACGAAAAAATAATTCACATCCGAATACACACAAAAAGAGATGATGTTCACAGCGCCGCCCTCATCTACGGTGATCCGTATGAATGGCAAGATGGGAAATGGATTACTGCGAGTACACCTATGAAAAAAACCGGATCTACTGATTTATTTGATTATTGGTCGGTTTCAATCGAGCCGAAATTTAAACGCTTACGATATGGATTCGAATTAAAAAACGACGTAGACACTCTTATTTATACAGAAAGAGGATTTTTTTCTAACATTCCAAATGACGATGTCGGTAACTTTTTCTGCTTTCCATTCATTCATGCAAAAGACGTTTTCAGAGCACCATCCTGGATTAAAGACACAGTATGGTATCAAATTTTCCCGGAACGATTCGCTAACGGGGATAACACATTAAATCCGGCAAACACCCTCCCTTGGGGAAGTACCGAACCAACTCCAACTAATTTTTTCGGCGGAGATTTTGCTGGTATTATTCAAAACCTTGATTACCTTGTGAAGCTTGGAATTTCCGGAATATATTTCACTCCTATTTTCAAAGCTCATTCGAATCATAAATATGACACAATTGATTACATGGAAATCGACCCACAATTTGGGACGAAAGAAACTTTCAAAGAACTCGTTCAGGCGTGTCATAAACATGGTATAAAAGTAATGCTCGACGCTGTTTTTAATCATAGCGGGTACTTCTTTGATAAATTTCAAGACGTGCTGGAACAAGGTGAAAATTCCGCCTATAAAGATTGGTTCCATATTCATGAATTTCCAATTATAACCGAGCCACTTCCTAACTATGATACTTTCGCATTTACACCATATATGCCTAAATTAAATACGGCACATCCAGATGTAAAAGAATATTTACTTGAAGTAGGTCGTTATTGGGTAAGGGAATTCCATATAGATGGTTGGCGCCTTGATGTAGCAAATGAAGTCGATCACAGTTTTTGGAGAGAATTCCGAAGTGAAATAAAAGCATTGAATCCTGAAGTATATATTTTAGGCGAAATTTGGCACGATGCACTCCCATGGCTACAAGGTGATCAATTTGATGCTGTAATGAGCTATCCGGTTACAAACGCTCTACTTTCTTACTTTGCTAACGAGTCCATTAATTCAAGTGAATTTATGAAACAAATTACAGATTCTCTACATTCCTACTCTATGAATGTAAATGAAGCAGCATTTCATTTATTAGACAGTCATGACACACCTAGAATTTTAGCAACATGTAATGGGGATAAAAATAAGTTAAAGTTACTCTATGTATTTCACCTTTCTTTCATCGGTTCTCCTTGTATTTATTACGGCGATGAAATCGGTATGGATGGTGGAATGGACCCTGGCTGTCGCAAATGCATGATATGGGATGAAAAAGAACAGGATACTCTTTTATTTACACATATACAAACATTAATTTCATTACGGAAACAACATAAAGCATTTGGAGGAAACGGTATTTTTCAATTCATTGAGGCAAATGATGAACATAATTATATTTCTTATACAAAAACATATGAAGATGAAACTATCTTTTTCGTTTTAAATCCTACTAACAGTGAAGTTACAACTTCACTCCCTCTTCATATTACCAGGAAGAAAATAATTAACATTTATACAAACGAAGAATTTTCAGCGGAAGCAAGTGTATTACAAGTTACACTTCCACCGTATGGATTCTCTATTTTAAAATGGTAATAGTAAAAGCCTTATGCCAGGGTGGCATAAGGCTTTTCTTATTTCAATTTAAATACCATTGCTTCATACGGTCGTAATGTAATGTTTTCTATCAATACATTTTCTACATCATAATTGTGTATTAATAACTCTGCTTCACTATAAATAATGTCCTCAGGCAATTCAAATACACATTCCTCTGCAGTAAAGTTTGCAATCACCAGAAGCTTTTCTTCTCCATATGTTCTTACATAAGCAAAAATAGAAGGGTTATTTTCTAGTATTAAATCATATGTTCCATACACAACTATTTCATTGTTTTTACGTAACTCAATCAATTTTTTATAGTAATAAAAAATTGATTCTTCGTCTTGGATCGCCTGTTTCACATTAATCTCTTTGTAGTTAGGATTTACCGCAATCCAAGGCTCACCCGTTGTGAATCCAGCATGTTCTCTATCATCCCACTGCATCGGAGTTCTAGCATTATCTCGGCCCTTTATATATATAGACTGCATCACTTTATCTATATCTTCGCCGCGCTCTATAACTTTTTCTTTATACATATTTAGTGTTTCAATATCTCGGTATTCATCAATTGATTCAAACCGAACATTGGTCATTCCGATTTCTTCTCCTTGATAAATATATGGTGTCCCTTTCATCATATGAAGTACTGTCGCTAACATTTTCGCTGATTCAGTATGATAAGCTCCATCATTACCAAAACGAGATACAACGCGAGGCTGGTCATGGTTATTCCAATAAAGGCTATTCCATCCTGTTTGTTCTAATGCTTTTTGCCACTTTGTTAAATTTTGTTTCAAAGTAAGAAGTGAGCATGGTTTTACATCCCATTTCCCGCCTTCTCCGGAATCTAAATCCATATGTTCAAATTGGAATACCATTTGCAGTTCTTTTCTAGCTTCCCCTGTATACAATTTAGCCTCTTCTGTCGTTACACCAGGCATTTCCCCAACCGTCATAATGTCATACTGAGACAATACGTCTTCATTCATTTCATGCAAATACTTATGAATATTCGGACCGTTCATAAAATGTTTATGCCCTGAAACATATCCTTCTTCATCCGTTTCAACAGATGGTAGGCCATCTTCTTTAGAAATAAAATTAATAACATCCATACGGAACCCATCAATTCCTTTTTCTAACCAAAACTTCATCATGTCATAAACATCTTGTCTTACCTTTTCATTATCCCAGTTTAAATCTGGCTGTTTTTTAGAAAACAGATGCAAATAATATTCATCTGTCATTTCATCATATTGCCATGCAGAGCCACTAAATGCTGCTCCCCAGTTATTCGGCTCTTTCCCTTCATTTCCAGGACGCCATATATAATAGTCTCTATATTTATTATCTTTCGATTTACATGATTCAATAAACCAATTATGTTCATCTGAAGTATGATTAACAACTAAGTCCATCATAAGTTTCATATTACGTTTATGCATTTCATGTAATAGTTCATCCCAATCTTCCATTGTTCCGAACTCATTCATAATTTTACAATAATCACTTATATCGTAACCATTATCATCGTTTGGAGATTCATAGACTGGTGATAACCAAATTACATCAATACCTAATTCTTTTAAGTAATCTAGCTTCGCAAGAATACCACGAAGATCACCTATACCATCACCGTTACTATCCATAAAACTACGAGGATAAATTTGATATACTACACTTTCTTTCCACCATTGTTTTTCCATTATGCTACCCCATTTCATCTATACTATTGATTCTTTTTTCTTTTTTTAAGGCGCAAACGTTTTCATTACTGAATGATAACAGATTCTATCCAAATTTAAAATAGCGCTTACAATATTTATTTTCTTTTTCTAATAAAACATGTGGAACTTATTATATATTCATAGGAATAATGAAAACGTTTTATTTTTTTATAGTGTTTTTATTTCTTTTTTGAATCTATTCGTTTATAATAAATTCAAAGAAAACGTTTGCATAAACTTTCTAGGGGGAAATATCATGGCAGAACTTAAATTAGAAAATATTTATAAAATATATGATAATAACGTAACAGCCGTAACAGATTTTAATTTACACATTCAAGATAAAGAATTTATCGTATTCGTTGGTCCTTCTGGCTGCGGAAAATCTACAACACTACGAATGGTAGCTGGGCTTGAAGATATTTCAAAAGGAGAATTTTCAATTGATGGTAAGCTAATGAACGATGTTCCTCCAAAAGATCGAGATATCGCAATGGTCTTCCAAAACTACGCTCTTTATCCACATATGAGTGTGTATGATAATATGGCATTTGGATTAAAACTTCGAAAAATACCAAAAGATGAAATCGACCGTCGAGTGAAACATGCAGCTCAAATTTTAGGGCTTGAACAATATTTAGATAGAAAACCGAAAGCTTTATCAGGTGGACAACGTCAACGTGTTGCATTAGGTAGAGCAATTGTTCGAGACGCAAAAGTCTTCTTAATGGATGAACCATTATCAAACTTAGACGCTAAACTACGTGTTGCAATGCGATCAGAAATTTCCAAATTACACCACCGCCTTGGCACAACGACAATTTATGTAACACATGATCAAACTGAGGCAATGACAATGGCTTCACGCCTTGTTGTTATGAAAGACGGCAAAATCCAACAAATTGGAACTCCAAAAGAAGTATATGAAACACCTGAAAATATTTTCGTTGGTGGTTTTATCGGTTCACCCGCAATGAATTTCTTCCGTGGAAAATTAACTGAAACCGATTTCGTTATAGACAGTTCACTAAAGTTTAAAGTATCTGAAGGAAAAATGAAGTTATTACGCGAACAAGGCTATGTAAATAAAGAAATTGTTTTAGGTATTCGTCCAGAAGATATTCATGATGAACTATTATTTTTAGAAGCTTCACAATCTACTACTTTCACAACGAAAATTGAAGTTGCAGAGTTGTTAGGGGCTGAATCCATTTTATATATGAAACTTGGAGATCAAGATTTTGCAGCACGTGTTGATGCAAGACATGCATTTTCACCTGGAGATCAAATTAAACTAGCATTTGATATGAATAAAGCGCATTTCTTTGATAGTCAAACTGAACAACGTATTCGCTAAGTATACATGCAAATACAACACTTTCTTTTTTAGGTAGAAAAGAGAACCTAGCCATGCATAGAAACGGTCAGATCCTCTTCCTACCCCGTGCCAAATTAAAACAAAAAAATAGTGGGTACGAAATCACTTGTATTCTGTATAGTTGCTACTTATACGATAAGAAATTAGAATGGCTGAAAATACACACAAAAAAACCGTCCACATATTTTGAGGGCGGTTTTCATTATTATACGAGGGCTTCTACTGTATGAAATGATTGTCCTTTCGTGCCAATAATACCGAAAATCGGTAAGTCACTCAGCACCACTTCTTCTTGCTGTTTCATAAAAGATGACGTTAATTGTTTTATCTCTATCCAAACGTCATTAATACAAAGTACATTGGAATCGTTCTCTTGTTGGCGAGAAAAAATAGAATCTATTTTATATAAACCAGCATTTTGAAAAAGCATATCAATGCGACTAAATGCATTCAAAGTAATACTGATAACGCGTTGCCAATCTCCTTGCTTTCCCATATCATAGGATACAAAAAGTGCTTCTCCGCCTAGATTCGTAATTTCCTCCACTGTTGCTTGTCCACTTTCTTGATCAATGTCCGTCACAATTACTTTTGCGCCTTGTTTAGCCAACAAAAGAGCTGTATTACGTCCAATACCGATGCCACCGCCAGTTACGATAGCAACTTTCCCTGCAAGCTTCATTTTCATTACCCCTTCTATAAGTCTTACCGTCATTCAGTATACTCTTTTATTATATTAGTCCGCAAGCAGGAAAAGTTTACTCTACAACTTGTAAGCGATTACTTTTCTGTTTCTTTTTTTTTCTTACTATTATATTGATCGAAGGTTAAACCAATAAAAATAAGAATCCCCCAAAATATTAAGCTACCTCCAGTCATTCTAAATCCCCCTTTGTTATATAACGATATTATTTATATCCATTATACCATTCTCTTAATTTTCAATCTATTTAAAACGAAAATAGGATGTTTGAATTAGCTACAGCTTCTTTAAACATCCATCAATAATATGGAGGGTATTATATAGGAAATATCCGCCCTATATCAATTCCATTTATCTAATTTTCCAAAAAAAAGATAATGATGAAATTTTTCACGAAATTAAAAATAAGACTTTTTATATACAAATGATAAAAAGTCTTATTTCATTAGTAGCACGTATAATCTAAATATTAATTATACAAGACTCATCACTTTCGTCTTTGCAATTAAATCATGGAAGCCACAATTATCTTTGCGGAATAACATCATATATACATTGCATATTAATGGAACTCCAAGTAATAATATGCTTGGTAATAATAATACCAAAAATCGTATTATTAATGTTTGTAACGTTAGTTTTTCACTTGTTAACGAGATTATTTTTGTTCTTGTTACCTTTTTACCAAGTGTAGAACCGTTCCAAAGAAAAGGTAACACAATAAAATTTATAGCCATTAATACGAAAACAAGTGTAAGGTCATATCTATAGTCACCTAAACTTATATTAAAACGATTGAAAATAGCACTATAGTTTCCGGTAATAATAGCTACTACTGCACCGTACGTAACCGAGATTAAAAACATGTCAATAAGGGAAGCACCTATGCGATTCATTACAAGCGCTGGACGATGCATCTTTAACTTCATTTTGTGTCGACTCCTTCATATCCTTCTTTACCCGTCTCATCGTACCACTTCTAAAAAACATTGTAAACTGGCGTTTCGCTTACTTTTCTTGTACAATGTGTTACAACAGCACTGTAAAGGAGGTTCCCATATTGAAAAGATGGATAATCCTATTTGCCGCACTCTTATTAACAGGTTGTACAGGCAATACAAACCATTTGACCTATACAATTAACGATGAATATGAACTCATACATACTTCTGGAGATGCATTTGAACTTTTCCCATCGCAGGATGCTGTATATGCTACACAATACATCCCTGCAAAAATTACAGAAATTGCTTGGGACGATAAATACATTATCACAAAGCAAATTGAGGAAAAATCAGATCCAAATAATCCTGACGCAGCAATTACAAATAAAAAAAGTGAACATTATTGGATCATCGATGTAAAGCATAATAAACGATTTGGTCCTTATAATGAAAAACAATTTAACGAGCAAAAAGATGCTTTTAAAATTACAGTGCCTTTTCAAAGTGTAGATTCATATGTGAAAGAGCTAAAAAAACAGTCAGCATAACTTTTTATGCTGACTGTTTTTGCTTAAATTATTATAAAGACACTTTATTTAGAGAGTGAAATATTAAAAGTTTGCGGTTCTTTAACAGCTTCATTTGTGTCTCCTGCTGCTAAATCATCTGTCGTAAACTTAATATCCTTTACTTTTTCTTTTCCATCATCAAGTATTAAACCGATAATTCCTTCTCGTGTCTCACCAGGCCTATAATCTTCCCTTGAAACACTCTTTGTACCAACGAGCGTATCTTCATCATATAAAAAGTTTTGAGTCGCTACATTAAAATGTTGTTTGTCATTTATAGCAACATCATTCATAGAGAAAAATTGCATGTTCTTATCTCCACTATTCTCTACCTTATATGTAATTTCAACATACCGAATCGTATCGCTAATCTCTGTTCCACTTAACGATGCATATAATTCAGCATCTTCTTGACTCACTTTATCTCCCAATCTACGCTTTACTTCTTCAGGAGTTAATGCAGTATACACTTTCAATGTATTTTTTGCCTCTTTGCTCATTTGTGATAATGAGATAACTTTAACGTCTTGTACGTGAATTTTCATTGGGGCTACTTCAAATGTCTGATTCACAGAATGAATCTGTTCTAATTCAAATGTCCCCCACCCTTTTTCTTTCACTTTTTGTCCTACTTTTTTAAGCTCACGCCCACCATACTCTTTTGTTTCTGGAATAGATTCTTTCTTTTTAGGTTCTGCCTTCTTTTCTTCTTGCTGGAAGCAACCACTTAACATAAGAAGAAAACTGCATAAAACAAAAATACTTTTCCATGCTTTCATCATTTAATTTCTCCTAACACTATCATTCATTAATATAAATTAGTCCCTTGATTTGTAAACTATAGAAACAATAAGAAGTCCACAAAACAAACTTGTCAGTCCAGATACTATTATACCTCCTATTTAGAAAATATGAAAATAGGGGTCTAATAACGCGTGAACGATAAATATAATAATCGCCACAACGATAGATGAAGCCCAATATTTCTTTTTTTCCGAAGTTAAACTAGTATCTTGATCAGTTTCCCTCCTATATTTCCATAGTACATATATTAGTAATAGTAGACCAAAACACGTACTCCCATGCTGTAAAAATTTATAAATCGGAATACTATATACTTCTTGCTGTAACAGCGGTATTTTCATAACAAAATAGCCTGTCTTATGAGTAAAAGCATCCCAAACGACATGCGTCACCATACCGAATAAAGCAGAATAGCAAAATACAAAAAAGTCCTTCCAAGTATATAGCCCCCACTTCGCATCTACTACATATTTATAGTAATTAGCAAAAGGCTTAGGTAAATGTGTTATAAACGGTCCTTTTAAAATACGATGATATGCATATGCTAATAAAAAAACGAGTGGTAAATTCAAATAGAAGAAACCAGCCCATGTATGGCCAATAATACCGTATGGCCTAAAATATAAAAAATATTCAAAATCAGGTGCCATACTACCCAATATAAGAGCCGTCACCGAAATATAACTAGAATGTTTCTTAGCAAAAGGGAGAACAGCTGCTGGATGTGCAAATGTAAACGGCATATTTTAACTCCTTTTCATATTTCCAATAGAATACATATTATCATAACGATATGAACAATCTCTATGCAATATTTATTTTCACATTGGAATATGATAGTTTAAATGTTATAATCCACATAAAATATTCAGAAAATAGGAGGAGTTCACGTGTCGTTAACACTTGTATTTTTTCTTGTTCTGTCTACCTTGTTTTTAAGTACATACATCGGCTTCTTTCTATGGAAGCACTTGAAAATTATAAAATATATGCCTGCTCTCTTTGGCTTTATGAGCGTTCTTTTCATTTTCATATGGAAGAGAATGACTTTCAGCTGGGAAGGGCTTGGTTTTGGCGCACTTCAATATACAATATTACTAGCAAGTTGTATTACACTTGTATTCGCTGCTTTTTTAGAAACAAAATCCGTTATGAATTGAGGTTTATATATTGATTGAAACACCCTTTTTAAAAAGCGTCTCATTACAAAAAGAAAATATCCCTAGCTTTTCCGCATATCCATACTGCTTACCGGCTATACGAACATTACAATCACTCCTTTTCCATCCGAATGTAACATTCATCATTGGAGAAAACGGAACGGGTAAATCAACATTACTCGAAGCGATTGCAGTTGCTTTAGGTTTTAATGCAGAAGGTGGAACGAAGAACTTCCGTTTCAACACGTACGATTCACATTCGTCTTTACATGAATACATTCGAATTTCAAAAAGTTTCAATACACCAAAAGACGGTTTCTTTCTTCGCGCTGAATCATTTTATAACGTTGCTTCTTATATCGATGAAATAGATGCTATAAAATCTTATGGCGGCGTTTCACTTCACGAACAATCACACGGCGAATCCTTCTTCTCATTATTTATGAATCGTTTTTCAGGACAAGGTTTATACATTTTAGATGAGCCTGAGGCAGCTTTATCCCCAATGAGACAACTTTCAATGCTCATTCGCATGCACGAACTAGCTGAACAAGGTTCACAATTTGTTATCGCAACGCATTCTCCCATTTTAATGGCTTATCCTGAATCTACTATATACTCTTTAACTCAAGAAGGGATTCACGAATCGACATTAGAAGAAACGGAGCATTACCAAACGACGAAACTTTTCTTTGAAAATCGCGATCGATTATTTCATCACTTATTTGAGTCATAAAAAAAGAGGCAGCAATCGCTGCCTCTTTTTTATAATGCTTCTATAAATAAAGCTACTCCAATACCGCCTCCAACGCATAGAGAGGCAATACCTTTTTCTAATCCACGTCGTTTTAATTCGTGAATTAAACTTACCGTAATACGAGCTCCTGTACAACCGATTGGATGTCCAAGTCCTACACCACTACCGTTTACATTCACTTTCTCACGGTCTAACCCTAACTCTTTCTCTACAGCTAGGTATTGTGCAGCGAAAGCTTCATTAATTTCAAGTAAATCTGCATCTTCTAATGACCAATCTACTTTTTCTAACCCTTTGCGAATTGCTGGTGCTGGTCCAATACCCATAATTTTCGGATCTACACCTGCTACTGAATATCCAACAATTCGAGCTAACGGTTGTAAGCCTTTTTCTTTCGCCTTTTCTTCACTCATTAATACTAAAACGGCACTTCCGTCATTAAGACCAGATGAATTCCCTGCAGTTACTGATCCATCTTTACGGAAAGCTGGTTTTAATCCTGCTAATTTTTCAGCTGTAATATCTGCACGTGGATGTTCATCCTTTGCAAATACAACTTCTTTTCTACGTTCTTTTATTGTAATAGGAACAATTTGGTCGTCAAAGTATCCAGACTCCATCGCTTGCAGCGCTAATGTATGACTACGAAGCGCAACTTCATCTTGTTCCTCTCTTGTAATTTCATATTGTTCAACTAAATTTTCCGCTGTTTCACCCATCATAATATGGTGAATCGGATCTTCTAAAACTTCCCACACCGTATCACGAATTTCTCCGTGCTGTAGACGTTGTCCCCAGCGGTGTTGTTTTAATGCATAAGGGCTCGAGCTCATTGCTTCTACTCCACCTGCAACAACAATATCACTTACACCTAATTGGATTTGCATTGCAGCAGACATAATTGCTTGCATACCTGAAGAACATTGACGTTGAATTGTATAACCAGTAACTGTGTCAGGAAATCCTGCCGCTAATGCAGCTGTTCTTGCTGTATTTGCTTCATCAGTTCTTTGAATACAATGACCTAAAATTACTTCATCAACTTCATGTGGCTCTACTCCGCCTCTTTTTACAGCTTCCTGAAGTACAGGAACAGCTAATTCTACTGGTGTTATATTTTTTAGTGCTCCTCCGAAAGTTCCAATAGGTGAACGAACTGCAGCTGTAATGACAACATTATGCATTTTGTACTTGCCCCTCTCTTATGTACCCTAGTAAGTTTTTAGGTGAAATCCCATAAGTTGTATGTCTAAAATTATCATACTATAAACATACCAAAAAATCAAAATATTTAATATAATAAAAATAGAAGGAATTAACCTTCTATTCTGTCAATGCGCATAAGAATTTTTGTAATATCTTCTCTGTCGTTTCATTCAATTTTGGTAACTTATCTACTGGAAAATATTGAAGTTGTAACCCTTCATGATCGAGCTTTAATTCTCCGCTTACATGATGTGCCTGATACAGATGAATCACATTAAAAATTTCATCTCCATTTGGATAACGGAAATAAACTTCCTTTCCTGAAAGAACGCCAAGAAATTGCATAATTTTCGCGTTTAGTCCCGTCTCCTCGAATAATTCTCTACGAGCAGTTTCTTCTGTCGTTTCTCCCAGTTCCATTGCCCCACCAGGTACGCCCCAATCATATGTATCTGAACGATATTGAAGCAATACTTCTTGATTATCATTTAATATAATAATTGCTGATCCTACTAAAATAAGTGGTCTCGTACCAACTACTTTGCGTAACTCTTCAATATACCCCAATATGTAAACTCCCCTTTCCTCACCCTTCCTTATCATAACAAAATTCTCTTTCTTTTGTTGCTGTAATTTTCAATAAAAAAGGAAGCTTCCACTTCCTTTTTTTACCGTTATCCTGTTATTTGCGGGCGGTAAGACCCCTACCTCAAAATTCAGCGAAAGTAAAGAAGTTAGGTGGGGATCGGGCTGCCCATAAAAGCCCGATTGGTGAGGGCTGATAATCAGTGGGCGATGAACAAAACCCCCACTGATTAAAGTTTCACTTTATTTCTTAAAGCTTTCGTATTTTACAACTTCAAAAGCTTCTTCAATTTCCTCATTATGATAATGGACATATGTAAAACGCCCTAATTCTACTAACCTAGCTATTTCTTGCAATGCTTTATGCTGATCATATGTTTCTTCAATTGTAATATGTACATAAAACTTCATTAATGGATGTTCATATAAAGGTTCTCCCACCTCTACATATACATCTTCAACCCCTTGCACAACTCTTACATAGCTCGCAAATTGATAAAGAGCTTCTCTGTCTGAAACGATTTTTAATGTATACATATATTCTCCCCCTTTTCTTTACTATATCAAAAAGCAGACCATACTACGTTATAGAACTATGAAATTTTTTCGACTTGTATTATATATATTCGTGCGATAAACAAGGCGTTTATCCATACATAGAATCTTTTCCCACATATATTATAGGAAGAATTTGTTCATTTGAGGTGTTCCTTATGGATTCATACGTTAATATATGTGTTTGCATTACTCCAGGCGCCGATATTTCTGACGACCGTATTGCAAAAGATTTAGCAGTTGCAGAATCAATTTGGCATCCCATTACATTTCAAATTAAAGAAGTAATTGTACTAAACGAGCTTTTCCGTTTTTCTAATCGGGAAATTAGTTATAAAAACTCCATTCAAAGTCAGGAAAAATTATCATCCTTTTTTCAAACTTGTGTTAACGAAGCTCCTGAATGCGACCTTTATATTTGTTATATTGGTAGTGATTATTTCAAAGAAACCGCAGTAATCGCTTGCGCTTACTCTCTAGCGAAACAACAGCAACTTACTGGTTACATCGTTTTAACAAACTCAGCTGCTCCAATGAAAAATATATACACCCTCGCTCACGAAATTGGTCATATTTTATTTACAAGACGAATTCATGGAAAACTTACTCATGCAGATCCTCATTCTCCAACTGGATCGGAGCACCACCCTTCTCCAACAAATCTTATGTATCCTATCGTACCTCGTCCTGAAAACGTCCATATTCATTCCTTATTAACAAACGAACAAAAGGAACTCTCCTTACAAAGTTCTTTATTACAAAGAAAAAAACAGTAACGATCTTGTTACTGTTTACAACAATTTATTCCAATTAACAAACGATATACCGGCTGCAAAGGATACACTATACACCTAAAACGAATCCCTCTAAAAATCAAAATATAGTATTTCTTTGGAAATAATTTTTTGTATATCCAGAGCAGCCACTTTTCTATTAATTTAAAAAGATACATTCAGACTTATCCCCTAATAAAATATTAAAATAGTCATCATGTATTTTTTTCATGAAAACAGTATAGTTGATCCTAGAAATCAAATCCCTCATATACATATAAATAACTACCCCTCTTGTTTATTCGTATACTTCTTTTTTTTCTAATTTTATATGAATTTTTAAAAGCATATAAATAACAATGAAAAGGATTATTTGTTGTACATACATTCCAATAATACTCGATACATCTATCATTACAAATACATATTCTAATACAATTGGAACTAGTAAATACGACAAAGTAAACCAACCACCAAATTTAATATTTGTAACAGCCGCTAAAAGAACTACTATACCAACAAGAATGAAGCTTTCTGTACTAGTAAACTTAATAAATGTTGTACCATAAAACTTATTTAATAATGCAATACTAAAAATTAATAAAAACCATATCGCACCACTTATATACATAATTAAAAATTCAGTTCTTTTACGCTTAAATGATGCCGTTCTCATCCCCCATATTAATACAATAATTCCTACAAAAATCATAATCGGATAGCCAATTAACTCAATTAAAGAATAAGACAAACGACGGTCGGCTGCACTAAAGAATACGCTCTTCATCATCGTGAAAGCCAATAAATTTACAATAAAGTAAAGTAATAATTTATAATTACCTTTTCTATCTATATCCATCTCTTCCGCAAGTTGATTAGCATATTCTTTTGGAGCATGACCAAATATATCACTTACCGTCTTTCCCTTCTTCTCACCTTCTATTAAATGTAGTTCTACATCTTCTAAAAAGAATTTAATATCCTTCTCACTTATTCCTTTTACTCTTAAATAGGCTCCTGTGTTTTCCAAAAAAGTTCGTGACTCATGAGAAAGCATCGCATTCCCTCCTTCCAAACTACTAGTTTACACTTTTTCTCTCTTCAATTTTTAAAGACCATCTCATTAACCCATATATACTTCCATACATAAGTAATATCTTTGCAATTCCCCAAAATACATTTTTTTCTTCTAATCCTTTAAATATAAACATAATCGCTAAAGGAACAATTAGCACCAAAACACCCATCCAACCAAGGACATACACTTCTCCAACGAAAAGTAATAAAAAGATACTTGCTGCTAATATATATGTTTGCATTGTCGACAATTGCAAAATAGGTGTACCGTACCATTTATCAACAAACATCAATAATACTAATAATAAAATGGGAACCATTACTATTATGTAAATAATCCCGAACTCTACAAATTTATTTTTAAAAGAAGACATTCTAAACGCAACAATGGTTCCAATAATCGTAATGATTAAGACGATAGGATAGCCAATTAACTGTATATTCGTTAGTGTAAATTGCTGATTTGGATTATTAAATAAAATATGAGTTAATATCCAATACCCGCCAATACCAATTATCATCGCAAGAATACTCTTTATACTCCCGCCTTTATCCTTCTCCATCTCTTTCGCTAATTCTTCTGCATATTCTTTTGGCGAATCACCAAATATATCACTTACCGTCTTTCCTTTTTTCTCACCTTCTATTAAATGTAGCTCTGCATCCTCTAGAAAAGCATCTACATCTTCTTCTTTAATTCCCTTCGTAATTAAATACACTTTCGTATCGATTAAAAACTTTTCCCCTTCTTTAGAAACTTGCATTAGAATCCCTCCCTTATTTAACCGTTTCTCTTCTATTCGCCTTCATCATAATTTCAAGGAAGATTAAAATAAACAAACTTCCGTATAAACAAATAATTTGAAATAACATTGGCACGAGATCTTCCGATGTGAACGTTTTAAAAACTAACATAATAGAAAGCGGAATAATTAAATATAAATTTTTAAACCATCCTTCAAAATATATATTTATAGCTACCGTGAGGATAAAGATCCCTCCAGCTAATATATAACTTTGGACTAGAGTCAACGTAAACATCGTTGTAGGATATATCACATCTAATATCGTAACTGCTCCTAATAAAAACATTGGCGCAATCATGACTAAAAACCACATAGAAAACCACGTTTTTGTAAAACTTGTTACAAATGTCATTTTACGAAGCAGAAAATTAGGACCCATTACAGCTACGATCAATGTAAAACTATAGCCAATACACTGAATAAGTGAAATCTGTAGAATTCCGTTATTCACTATTAAGATAGAAGCAATAATCCAAAACGATACGATATTCATTACCGTAAACCCAATTTGCTTCCAATTTTCCTGTCTATCCCTTTCCATTACTTTTACAAGTTCATTTGCATATTCTTTCGGTGAGCTTCCGAAAATATCTTCTACACTTTTCCCTTCACCCTCACCTTCTATTAAATGCAACTCTGCATCTTCTAAAAAGCTTTCAATATCGCTTTCTTTCACACTCTTTGCAGTTAAAAATAATCTCATATCTAATAAAAAATTTCGCGCTTCATTTGATAACATTATTTTTTTCTCCCCTTCCCTTCAAGTAGACGCTCTACACTACTTTGCATCGCTTCCCAGCGATCCATAAATTCATTAAGTGCTTCCTCGCCTTTTTCTGTTAATGTATAATATTTTCGCTTTGGGCCAGATGGAGATTCCTTCATTACACTTGTTATTAATCCTTCCTTTTGCATTCGTATTAATAACGGATAAATACTTCCCTCACTCGCCATTGTAAAACCATACTTCGCTAATCTTTCACTCATTTCATAACCGTATATTTCACCTTCAGAAATAATAGCAAGTAAGCATCCTTCTAAAATCCCTTTCAGCATTTGACTTGTCGACATAATTAAAATCCTCCTACTATCTTGTTTTACAAGATAGATAAGCGTAAGTATCTTGCTTTACAAAATAGTATAGCAAACGCTACTTTGCAAAACAAGATAGCTAGCAATATTTTTCCAAATGTTTGCAGGAATTTTATTATCACCTCTCTAAATAGAGCAATAAGAGAACTTTTATTATGAAGGAGTGTTTTTCATCATGGTTACAAATCGAGTTGTCTTTTTAACAGGTGCTGCGAGCGGTATTGGTTATGAAATGGGAAGTGCTTTTGCCAAAGAGGGTGCTAAAGTTGTGATTAGTGATCGTCTTGAAGAACGTGCGAAAGAAGCTGCTGAACAATTGCAAAAAGAAGGCTATCAAGCCATTGGTTTAAAATGTGACGTTACATCTGAAGAAGAAATTACAGCAGCAATTTCTCAAACAGTTACTCACTTCGGCTCATTAGATGTATTAATTAACAACGCAGGAATGCAACATGTTTCACCGATTGAAGATTTTCCAACTGATAAATTCGAGCTTCTTATTAAAATTATGCAAATCGCTCCATTTATCGCCATCAAACATGCTTTTCCGGTTATGAAAAAGCAAAAATATGGTCGTATTATTAATGTTGCTTCGATTAACGGACTTGTTGGATTCGCTGGAAAAGCTGCCTATAATAGCGCGAAACATGGCGTAATTGGATTAACAAAAGTTGCTGCTTTAGAAGGCGCTACTCACGGAATTACTGTTAATGCGCTTTGTCCTGGTTATGTCGATACTCCCCTTGTACGTAATCAATTACAAGATTTAGCCACTACAAGAAATGTACCACTTGAAAATGTTTTAGAAGATGTCATTTATCCTCTTGTACCACAGAAACGTTTGCTACAAGTACAAGAAATTGCTGATTATGCTATATTTTTAGCAAGTGAAAAAGCAAAAGGCATAACTGGTCAAGCTGTCGTTATCGATGGTGGATATACTGCTCAATAAAAAAATAAAGTTTGCTCTTCGCGAGCAAACTTTATTTTACTTTTTATCGCGAGGATCTTTCTACTTTAGTAATTGTTTAGGGAGTTTCTCAATTGCAACAATCACTCCGTCTAATTTACTTTCAATCCGATGGAGTAAATATAATGTTACAACAATTGGAAAGCCCACATTACCTATCATCCTAATCCACTCTTCCATCTTTCTCTCCTCCCTTCATTACATAAATAAGAGGAAAGGAAGACTTAAGGCATAAAAAACAAGCTATTTTTTATTAGCTTGTTTTTTAACTACTCAGCCATACATTTCATTTTTCAGCATATAGATTGCTACCATGAAGATATAAGTGGTCCTACACCTTGCTACCTTTCTTTGTTTTAAAACGTTGCGCGTGGTAGGAACAGGCACTTACCGCTCCTATACATAGCCAGTCCCTCTCGACCATTTAAAAACATGCTTTTCCACCGTTTTTTTATATAGCGACTGAGCAGTTAGCTTATTTTTTCAAATAATGATGTAATTTCTTGCTTATAATCTCCACGTAAAATACCTTTCTCAGTAATAATCCCCGTAATTAATTCATGCGGTGTTACATCAAATGCAGGGTTAAATACAGGCGTTCCAAGTGGCGCCACTTGTTTCCCAAAAATTTTCGTAACTTCTGTTTCATCTCTTTCTTCAATGACAATTTCAGCACCTATTTGTTTCGTAGTATCAAATGTAGATAACGGTGCTGCAACGTAAAATGGGATACCGAAATACTTTGCTAATATAGCTAAATTTAATGTTCCTATTTTATTAGCAGTATCACCGTTTTCAACGATTCGATCTGCCCCTACGATAATCGCATTAATTTCTTTCGTTCGAATTGCATGTGCTGCAGTATTATCCGTAATAAGCGTTACATCAATGTCTGCTTGTTTCAATTCCCATGTCGTTAAACGACCACCTTGTAAAACCGGCCTCGTTTCACACGCATACGCATGTAAACGCACACCCTTCTCTTTCCCAATATAAAATGGGGCTAATGCTGTTCCATATCTAGCAGTTGCAATACTTCCAGCGTTACAAATTGTTAAAATTTTATCACCGTCTCTAAAACATGTTAAAGCATGTTCTCCAATACTTCGGCACACCATTTCATCCTCTTGCTGAATATGAAGCGCTTCTTCTTCTAATATTTTTTGAGCTTCTTTTATTGTAGTAATCTCTTGAATAGATTCTCTCATACGATCGATTGCCCAAAATAAATTGACTGCTGTCGGGCGTGATGTTCCTAAATAGTTACAATCTCTATTAAACTTCTTTTGAAACTCATAGATATTTATAGCATCGTATTTCTTTGCCGCAAGCGCCAAACCAAACGCAGCTACAATTCCAATTGCAGGCGCTCCTCGTACTTCTAACATAATGATACTTTTCCATACATCTTCAACATTCGTTAATGTTTTGTATTCAGTGACATGCGGCAACTTTGTTTGATTTAATACTGCAATTGTATCGCCTTTCCAACTTACAGATCTCGGAATAGTAATAATTGTACTCATGCTTTTACGCCTCCAACTGTCTGTTGAAATAATGTTCGAAACAGTTGAATATCAGCACACTTAGCTTCATATTTTATTAGTTCTCTACCTAAGGATAACGCTTGTTTTTTAGCTTGAATTCTTTTTTCTTTATTTGCTATCCCATCTAAATCCGCTGCATGAGCTAAGCCAATTGTTCTACGAATCAGTTCACATCCGGCAAACCCGACGGCATCAGTAAAGATATTTTGCAAAATAATTGGTAACCATTGTTTTTCTTTCGTATATGCTTCTACACCTTCTCCAATCCATAACTTCGTAAAGTTTTCTACAAAATAACTCCATGTCTTTTCTATATGGAAAAATAGTACACTTCTCTTTTCTTCTTCTCTAGATAAAGCATTTAATAATAGATTTGCAATAAATTGACCGATATCAAATCCAAATGGACCGTACGTTGCAAATTCTGGATCAATCACTTTCGTTTCAGAAGGTGATGAAAAAATACTACCAGTATGTAAATCACCATGAATAAGCGCTTCTTTTCTCGTTAAAAACTTATATTTATATTGTGCTACTTTTAGCTTTAAAGTTTTGTCACTCCAAAGTTCATCAATCACTGACTGTAAATCTGACTCATAATCATTCGTATCATAATGTCCAAACGGATCCGTAAAAACTAAATCTTCTGTAATTTTACTAAGGTCTGGATTTACAAATGTACCTTCTAGTACCCTTTTCTCTTCTGACTGTAAACCGAAATCTGAAGTATAAAACAAAACATGTGCTAGAAAACGACCGATATGCTGGGATAAAAGTGGATATCCTTCTCCATCTATTAATCCTTTTCTTGTAATTGTTAGTCTTGATAAGTCTTCTATTACTGTAACTGCTAACTCTTCATCATGACTGTACACTACCGGAACATAATCTGGCACATACTTCGCAAAAATTTGTAATGCTTTACTTTCAATCGTCGCTCTTTTTATAGACAGTGGCCAGCTCTCACCAACTACTTTCGCATATGGCAGTGCTTGTTTTATTATAATAGACTTCTCTCCATCATCTAATTTGAACACGTAATTTAAATTTCCATCTCCAATTTCATGACAAACTACATTTGCTTTCTTTTCAAAATAACCGTGTTCTTTCGCATATTGTATAGCTGTTGTTTCAGTTAATGAATAATATCCCATCGTCTTCTCCTCCTTTTCATTCAGAGGTTTTTCTAAAATAGAAAAACCCCTTTCCACAAAGAAAGAGGTTTGAAGTTTATCTTCTCCCCTCTTATCTGCCAGAAAGTTTACTTCCTGCTGGAATTAGCACCGTGCCTTTTGGCGTCATAAACGCCCCATTTCACAATGGTATTACGGTCGGTTGCTGGGCTTCATCGGGCCAAATCCCTCCACCTGCTCTTGATAAGAGTTGCATATTTTTTTGAATTTTTAACTTTATGATGAAGACTATACCAAGAATAAAAATCACTTGTCAACATTTTATTTATATAATTCTGGACGGCGATCTGCAAAAACTGGGATTCCTTTACGTACCTCTTTAATCTTCTCGAATGTAAGCTCTCCAAATAAAATAGATTCCTCTTCATTTGCCTCTACCACAACCTCACCCCACGGATCGACAATTAAAGAATGACCTGCAAACTCATTATTCGGATCCTTTCCAGCCCTATTACATGCTACAACGTAACACTGATTTTCAACTGCTCTTGCTTGTAATAGCAAGCGCCAATGTGCCAAACGAACTAATGGCCATTCTGCTACAACGAATAAAACTTTTGCACCTTTAACTGTATGAACACGCATCCACTCCGGAAAACGAATATCATAACAAATTGTTCCAGCGCACTTTACATCATCTAGCGTAAATTCACCTGTCTCATTACCAGCAACTAAATATTTATGTTCATCCATAAGCTGAAATAAATGCACTTTACTATATTCATTTACTTGCTGCCCTTCGCGGCTTACAACATACATCGTATTTGTAACACCTTGCTCTGTTTGCTTTGCTACGGAACCACCAACAATATGTACACCATATTGTTTCGACCATTCTTTCAACATTTCTTGCGTTTTCAATCCATCCCTATCTGCAATCTCAGAAAGCCTTGTTAAATCATATCCCGTTGTCCATAGTTCTGGTAAGACGACAACGTCTGGTTTCTCCTTCATCGCTTCGCTTATTTTATTTTTAGCGCTCTCAATATTTTTTTCTACATTTCCAAAAGCAATATCCATTTGAATACATGCGACTTTCATTTTGTCATCCCCATTCTTAATTTTTTTCTTTACAAAATACTGGAAAGATTATATCATTTGTCACTAGAATTGTAACAACTTTCAAAAGAGGTGGAAAGTATGAAATTATTTCAACCTTCTGAGATAGTAACATCATTGCCAACACAATTTTTCGCTTCACTTGTTGCAAAAGTTAACAAAGTCGTTGCAGCTGGTCACGATGTTATTAATCTAGGACAAGGTAATCCAGATCAACCAACACCGCAGCATATCGTAAAAGCTTTACAAGATGCTGCCGAAAAGACCATTCATCATAAATATCCGCCATTTCGCGGACATGAAAGCTTAAAAGAAGCCGTGGCAACATTCTATAAACGTGAATACGGCGTAGAATTAAATCCCAAAACTGAAGTTGCTATTTTGTTTGGCGGAAAAGCTGGATTAGTAGAATTACCACTTTGTTTTACAAACCCTGGCGATACCATTCTCGTTCCAGATCCAGGTTATCCAGATTATTTATCCGGAGTTGCTTTAGCAAAAGCGCACTTTGAAACAATGCCGCTTATTGCAGAAAATAATTTTTTACCAGATTATACAAAAATTGATGACTCTATTGCCAAGAAAGCAAAGTTAATGTTTTTAAACTATCCTAATAATCCTACCGGTGCTACAGCATCAAAAGATTTCTTTGATGCAACAATTCATTTTGCTAATAAACATAATATATTAGTTGTTCATGATTTTGCTTACGGCGCTATCGGATTTGATGGTCAAAAGCCTGTTAGTTTCTTGCAAGCAGACGGTGCCAAAGATACAGGAATTGAAATTTACACTTTATCGAAAACTTTCAATATGGCTGGATGGCGTATTGCTTTTGCAGTAGGGAATGAAAGTGTCATCGAAACAATTAACCTATTGCAAGATCATATGTATGTTAGTATTTTCGGTGCAGTTCAAGACGCAGCACGCGAAGCACTATTAGGCTCGCAGTCTTGTGTAGTAGAACTTGTTAATAGTTATGAATCTCGCAGAAATGCTCTTATAGAAGCTTGTCATGCAATCGGTTGGAATGTTGATATTCCAAAAGGATCATTCTTTGCTTGGCTCCCTGTACCTGAAGGCTATACATCTGAGCAATTTTCTAATATTTTACTAGAAAAAGCACACGTTGCAGTTGCTCCTGGCGTTGGATTTGGTGAGCACGGTGAAGGCTATGTCCGTGTTGGCCTCTTACATACAGAAGAACGATTACGTGAAGCAATTAATCGAATTGATAAATTAAAAATTTTCAAAAAGTCATTGACAACATGAAAAATATCTGACAAAATTCAGTTATCTTAAAAATTTAAACATTTCTAAATACTTCTTATCAAGAGCAGGTGGAGGGACGAGCCCGACGAAGCCCGGCAACCGATCTACATAATTGTAGACACGGTGCTAATTCTCGCAGCATTACGCTGACAGATAAGGAGCTGGTTGTAAAAAAACCTCTCCTTAGCTGAGAGGTTTTTTTATTTAACTAGGAGGGTATAACAATGAGCGGAATTATAGCGACGTATTTAATCCATGATGATTCACATAACTTAGAAAAAAGGGCCGAGCAAATTGCACTCGGTTTAACAATTGGCTCTTGGACTCATTTGCCACACTTATTGCAAGAGCAACTAAAACAGCATAAAGGTAACGTCATCCACGTTGAGGAATTAGCTGAACAAGAACATACCAATTTGTATTTACGTAAAAAAGTAAAGCGCGGGATTATTAAAATCGAATATCCGTTATTAAACTTCAGTCCAGATTTACCAGCGATTTTAACAACTACATTCGGAAAGCTATCACTTGATGGCGAAGTGAAATTAATTGACTTAACATTTTCAGACGACTTAAAACAGTATTTCCCTGGTCCAAAATTCGGGATAGATGGTATTCGAAATCTTTTACAAGTGCATGATCGTCCCCTTTTAATGAGTATTTTTAAAGGCATGATTGGACGAAATATTGGGTATTTGAAAACGCAATTACGCGATCAAGCAAGTGGTGGTGTAGATATAGTAAAAGATGATGAAATATTATTTGAGAATACATTAACACCACTTACGAAACGCATTGTATCTGGAAAAGAAGTTTTACAATCAGTATATGAAACATACGGACATAAAACGTTATATGCCGTAAATTTAACAGGACGCACTTTTGATTTAAAAGAAAATGCGAAACGCGCAGTGCAAGCTGGGGCTGATATTCTATTATTTAACGTATTTGCTTACGGACTAGATGTACTACAATCACTTGCAGAAGATGATGAAATCCCAGTTCCCATTATGGCACACCCTGCTGTAAGTGGTGCTTATTCCGCATCGAAGTTATATGGAATCTCGTCTCCATTATTACTTGGAAAGCTACTTCGCTATGCTGGGGCTGACTTTTCATTATTCCCATCTCCATACGGAAGTGTTGCGTTAGAAAAAGAAGAAGCTCTCAACATTTCAAAACATTTAACTGAAGACGATGCATTTTTCAAGAAAAGTTTTGTTGTTCCATCTGCTGGTATTCACCCTGGTTTCGTTCCCTTTATTCTACGAGATTTTGGCAAAGATGTTGTTATTAATGCTGGCGGCGGGATACACGGACATCCGAATGGCGCGCAGGGCGGCGGTAAAGCTTTCCGTACTGCAATTGATGCTACTTTACAAAATAAACCACTCCATGAGGTAGATGAAGTGAATTTACATAGCGCACTACAAATATGGGGAAATCCTTCTCATGAGGTGAAATTATGAGTATTCAAGTATTTTGTGATTTCGATGGTACGATTACAAATAACGATAATATCATGTCCATTATGGAAAAGTTCGCACCACCAGAAGCAGAGGAAATAAAGCAAAAAATTTTATCGCAAGAACTTTCTATTCAAGAAGGTGTTTCTCAATTATTTCGATTAATACCTATTAATCTACACGATGATATTATTCAGTTTTTACAAGAAACTGCTGAAATCCGTACAGGTTTTCATGAATTCATACAATTTATTAATGAAAATAACATTTCCTTTTACGTTATATCAGGTGGAATGGATTTCTTCGTCTATCCACTCTTACAAGGAATCATTCCAAAAGAGCAAATTTACTGTAATGCAACTGACTTTTCAGGAGAATTTGTTGAAGTTAAATGGCCGCACCCTTGTGACGAGCAATGTCAGCATAGTTGCGGTCTCTGTAAATCATCATTAATTCGTAAACTAAGCTCTAAAGATGATTTTCATATTGTGATAGGAGATTCCATTACTGACTTACAAGCAGCAAAACAAGCAGATAAAGTATTCGCCCGTGACTTCCTTATTACAAAATGTGAAGAAAATCATATTGCTTATACATCCTTTAACACATTTCACGATATTCAAGTCGAATTACAACATTTGTTGGAGGTGAAATCATGAAACAACTTTTTCGTCAATGGTATGACTTAAGTGAAATAAAAAAAGAATTAACAACTCGGAATTGGTTTCCAGCAACGAGTGGAAATATTTCTATAAAAGTCAGTCATGATCCACTTACTTTTCTTATTACAGCAAGTGGTAAAGATAAAACAAAAACTACTCCAGATGATTTTCTATTAGTAGATCATCTAGGGGTTCCCGTATTAGAGACTGAATTACGCCCTTCAGCAGAAACAATATTGCATACACATATTTATAACATTACGAATGCCGGGTGTGTACTTCATGTTCATACAACTGATAATAATGTCATCACAAATTTATATAGTGATGCAGTCACCCTTCAAAATCAAGAAATTATTAAAGCTCTCGATATTTGGGAAGAAGGTGCAACGATTAACATTCCTATTATAGAAAATGATGCCCATATCCCAACGCTTGGAGAAAACTTCCGAAAGCATATACAAGGAGATTCGGGAGCAGTATTAATCCGTAACCATGGTATTACCGTATGGGGCCGAGATAGCTTTGATGCAAAGAAAAGATTAGAAGCTTATGAGTTTTTATTCCAATTTCATATAAAACTATTATCAATTCAAGGAGGCGTTTCTAATGGCGCAAATTCGTATTCATGAAGTAAATACTCGTATCGAAAATGAAGTGGAAGTATCTAAATTCCTACAAGAGGAAGGCGTTTTATATGAGAAATGGAACATCTCTAAGCTTCCTACTCATTTAAATGAAAATTATTCGTTAGCAGATGAAAACAAGGCTGAAATATTAGCTGTGTTTTCAAAAGAAATCGCTGATGTTTCAGCGCGCCGAGGTTATAAAGCTCATGATGTAATTTCACTTTCAAATGGCACACCTAACCTTGATGAATTATTAATTAATTTCCAAAAAGAACACCATCATACTGACGATGAAGTTCGCTTTATTGTCAGCGGTCATGGCATCTTCGCTATTGAAGGAAAAGATGGTCGATTCTTTGACGTTGAACTTGAGCCTGGTGATCTTATATCTGTGCCTGAAAATGCAAGACACTATTTCACCTTACAAGATGATCGCCAAGTTGTAGCTATTCGTATTTTTGTTACAACAGAAGGTTGGGTTCCAATTTATTAAGGTAGCTAGTTGAATAAAAGAACTTGGAACCCCTTTTCCAACCTTTTATTCACTCTACATATATACATCCTCCTATGGAACAGGCTTATTTCATAACATTGAAGTAAGCCTGATTTTTTATTTACTAAAATGATTTGTCCCTTTCGTTTGTTCAAATCAAATATATCGAATCACAATCCCACTTTATCAAGTACATTTCGGAATATTTTTTGAACATTTATTGAACTTTTTTTGAATTTTTTCTGAAAATTCTGTTTTGTGTATGATATACTACAACTAATAAGAAGGAAAAGAATATTGCAAGCAGAGGGGGATAATCATGAGTTTACTTATCGCACTTATACTAGGGGTTTCATGCGGAGCTATTCCTGTTATTTTAGGGGCTATTATGGAAGAATTAGAAGTTGGTGTTTTAGGTTTTGTCGCATCTTGTGTAAGCGCTTTATTTTTCGGTTTGTACGGTGCTATTCCTATTTCTATCCTGTGCGCATTTTATATAGTACGCCATGCTCGTGCGAAACAGTTTGGTCCTAATCACATTGCACAAGTTATTCCATTCCCAATTGAACGATGCCGCCGAGCTTCCAGCCTATAAATTATCCAGCTTAAATATTATGCCTGCCTAAATAAATAAAAAGTCCTCAAATGAGGACTTTTTATTTATTTTCTTCTAGAAATTGAAACAATTCTTGCAAATGAAGTGCATCTTCACTGTAGCTAACGGATACATGACATGTCCCTTCAATCTCAGCATGCATATAAAGGACAATTCCATCTCGATCATATTTCAATGCCAAATAAAACTCCATTTCCTCTAACATCTTTTTCGAGCTTCGGATAACATAATGCCCTTTCTCATCTCTTCCATATTCAAAATCTGGTCCAAAATCGTATTTTTGTTTAAAAGCTTCTTTTTGCTTATCATTAATCTGTACACAAGTTGCTCGCTGCACAGCATCAATCATCTCGTCAAACTTTTGGAGATCCATTCCATTTACCCCCTTATATACTTTTTGTATAATACTTGTGTTCCGCTATTCTCTTTTCCATCTGCGATTAGCTCTTCATACAATTCCTTCGCTAGGGTTAAACCCGGTACTGGTAATTGTAATTTTTCAGCTTCATCTAAAGCAATCTTCATATCTTTCATAAAATGCTTTACATAAAAGCCAGGTTCAAAATCTCCTTTTAACATTCGAGGAGCTAAATTACTTAATGACCAGCTACCTGCTGCTCCTGTCGAAATACTCTCTAATACTTTATCTGCATTAAGTCCAGCCTTTTTCGCATATGCTACCGCTTCACATACTCCTATCATGTTAGAAGCAATTGCTATTTGATTGCACATTTTTGTATGTTGTCCACTCCCAGCAGGGCCTTGCAACTGAATATTTGTTCCTAGTTTTTCAAATAGAGGTAAGCAAATATCATATATTCTGTTCTCTCCACCGACCATAATTGCTAGTCTTGCTTCTTTAGCCCCAATGTCCCCGCCAGATACTGGTGCATCTAAAGTATATATATTCTTGCTTTTCGCAACTTCATTAATACGTTTTGCCAATGTTGGTGTAGATGTTGTAAAGTCAATTGCTATCGTACCTTCATTTGCATGTTCTAAAATTCCATCTACCCCAAAGTACACTTCTTCTACATCATGAGGATAACCAACCATCGTCATAACAACATCAACTTGCTTTACTAACGCTTTCGGTGTATCACACCAAGTCGCACCCTCTTGCACTAAAGAATCCGCTTTTTCTTTCGTTCTATTATATACATATACTTTATGACCGCCTTGCATTAAATGATGTACCATACTTTTTCCCATTACACCAATACCGATGAAACCTATTGATAAATTTTTATTCTCCATCTTCTCATCCCCTTTGTTCTAATAAATCATTTACCATCTTTCGGAACTCTTTATTAAAATCATCATCCATACTATTTTTCACATTTGAAAATAAAATAACAAAAGTTCCTTTTTCTTTATTAAAATTATTGAAAGTGTTCCAACCAGATAGTACACCATGGTTATGGAAATAATCTGGATATATGTAAAAGCTAAATGCATATTTTCTTTCTTGTGAAGGTGTAAACATCGCTTGTATACTTTGTTCAGAAAGAAGCTTCCCATTTATAATCGCTTCATCTAATTTTTTCATATCCCCTACTGTCGTATACATCTCACCCGATCCATATAACCAGTCCATTCCTAATTTTTGTGCTGGTACAAGATCTTGGTCTTTCTTCACATAACCCTTCGTGAAGTTTTTATCTCCAGGCACCATATTTCCCATACCTGATTCATGCATCTCGGCCTTTGTAAATATATTTTCTTTTACATAGTCTCCTAAAGGCTTTTTCGTTATATTTTCTATAATATAAGCGAGCACCATATAATTATAATCCGTATACTTCCAACCTGTTCCTGGTGGAAACTCTAATTTTTGACTTCCAATCCAAGTTACTAAATTTATACGTGAAGCTACATTAACCTTCCCTTTCCCATTTTCCGGTAAACCAGATGTATGCGTTAATAAGTGATATAACGTGATGTGTTTATCTGCTGGAAATGAAGGAATGTATTTATTTACATTATCTTGGATATTTAACTTCCCTTGTTCTTGTAACTGTAGAATGGATGTAGCAACAACTGTTTTCGTAATAGAACCGATACGATATTTTGTTTGAGGCGTATTTTCTATTTTATTTTGAACATCAGCATATCCATATCCTTTATTCAATATAACATGCTCTTTATCTGTCACCAAAACTGTCCCATTAAATTGCTTTCCTACTAAATACTGATCTAACTTTTGAGATATACTAGCATAATCAATTTTTTGTACTTCTTCTATATTATCCTGTACCTCTGACTCAATAGCAGGAGTTACCTTTGTTGTTAATACTGCTTGTTCCTTTGAATCGGGACTATAGAGAAAATAGTATACTCCGCCGCAAACTACAGCAGACAATGAAGCCATAACCATTATTTTTTTTATCATATTGTTCCTCCGTAATTACTTCATGTGAACTACCCACCACTTAGTCTCTCTTGCGAGCTTACTTGAAGTGGGAGCTTCTCGGTTAAAATGGTCCCCCATATTCTATTATCAAGTAATAAAAAAAAATCGCAACAATTTGTTGCGAAAAATCACATTTTTTCTTTTCTATATATACATACTTGATTTTTTCCATTTTTTTTCGCTTCATATAACGCAATATCCGCTCTTTGCATTAACTCTTCTCTTGTAATCCCTTGCTCATATAACGCAACTCCAAAACTCGCTGTTAATTTCGAAATTCCAGAGAAATGCTTTGTTTCAATGAAAAATCGCAATGATTCCGCAACTTGAAACGCTTCTTTTTCTACCGTATTTGTCACTAATATTATAAATTCCTCTCCTCCCCATCTTGCAAATACATGTTGATCTTCAACTTTAGATTTCATAAGATCTGCAAGTTGTACTAATGCTAAATCGCCAAAATCATGACCATATGTGTCATTTACTGATTTAAAATTATCTATATCAAACAAAATAAGTGCAACTTTTTCATCATTACGTAATACATTCTCCCACTCTGTCTCCAATATTTGTTGGAATTTCAAGCGATTATATATTTCTGTCAATGAATCTATCATAGCCAATCTTTCTTGCTCTTGATAGATTTCATCTAATTCTGTAATCTCTGTGCATTTTACTATAAATCGTGATAAGTCTTCTGGTAATGGTGTCGCACGTAATAGAAAAGTAAATGCTTCTCCTTCATAATTGTACATTTTAATTCTTCTTCCATTTGATAAAGTATCATCCAGCCATGTTATATCGTGAGTCGTCGAATAATATCCGTTCTCTCTAATAAGATGTTCTGCAAACACTAAATGTTGTTCACGATACGTAAATAAATTATCATGTCCGAAGAATTGTAAAAAATTCGTATTACAATCAACAATCTCATCATCTTCTACTATAAATAATAAATCATTTTGAAAATCAAACATCGTTTGAAGCAATTCTTGTTGTAAACCTACTTGCCGCACTAAAGTAAGTTGATATAAACTCTTATTCACTTCCTCTAGTACCACTTGTGGAGTTACTGGTGCTATAACAATATTACGTATTCCTAACAGTAGTAAATCTGCAAACTCATTGTTTATCTGTTGATCCCAAATGATAATGAATGTACTCCGTGAATCATATATATTCTTTATATATTTTATTTGAGCAAAATCTGTTACATACATAATTACAATATGTGGTCTAGTTCTATGAAACAATATTTCTCCTTCTTCAAAACTATTTGCTATAAACATACATTTTGGATGGACGTTTTCTATCGTTTGTTGATGTGTACATCCATCTTCTATATAAAGGACATTCAACTGAAGATCTTGTAATACATTTTGGAAAACAGTATTCTCTAATAAAAAATGTAGTATGTTCATCACTAGTCTTCACTCACTTCATATATCTTGTTCTACTGAATTCCTCACAATCATTTTATAAAGAATTATGAGGAACTCATATTAACAAGCTAATTGAGAATGTTATCTTCGCTTATCTGCTCTGGAAATTCCTTTTTTAGTGTATGATTATATGAATTGTATCGTTTGTATGAATGCCCTGCCTTACTATTTAAAACTTGACAATTAAAATAAAGGTATTATATTCTTAAATTCAATAACTTACAAAATGTAAGTAGAGTATATTACATTTATTTTATATTAAGTTGATATGTAATTTGGAGGATATATAATGACAAACAATGACTTTTTTAACGTTTTATATGAACGCACATCTACACGTGCATTCAACCCTGAAAAAGAAATTTCATCTACAGAGTTACATGAAATTTTAAAAGCAGCTGCGCAAGCACCTTCTGCTTGGAACTTGCAACACTGGAAATTCCTTGTTTTCCAAGGCGAAGATGTACAAAAACGATTACACCCAATTGCCTATAACCAACAACAAATTCTTGATGCTTCTGCCGTAGTCGCTATTTTAGGTGATTTAGAAGCTTACAAAAATGTTGAACCTGTTTACGGTCCAATTGTAGAACAAGGATTTATGAATGAAGAAGCAAAAGAGCGCTTAGCTAAAAACATTGAATCTGCATATACTCGGGAGCAATACCCACGAGATGCTGCCTTTTCAAATGCTGCTTTAGCAGCAATGCAACTTATGCTTGCTGCTAAAGCAACTGGCTGGGATACTTGCGCTATTGGTGGCTTCAACCCACAAGCATTAATGGAAGAATTCAATGTTTCATCTCGTTACGTACCAATTATGCTTATTACAATTGGTGAATCAACTTTAAAAGGTCACCCTGCACCGCGCATGAGCGTAGAACAAGTGAGTGAATGGGCAAAATAATAAAAAAACGAAGGTAATTTCATTACCTTCGTTTTTTTATATTTTGTCACACATCCGTAATATTACAATGTATTATGCGACACCTATACATAGAAAAATCGTAATTTTCATGCTATCCCCATAAACAAATATGACGTTTTGTGTCGAAATTTGTTAAAGTATCGGAATATAACCGTGTATTTTTGTTACAATTGTGATACAATGATAACAAATAGATAACAAGAGAGGGATTTTCATTGAGTTCATACGGAAGCTTTATCGCACTTTTAAGTTACATAGTAACTGTACTACTGCTATATTTTATTGGCGATGCTGCAAACATATCAGTGTTACAATTCCCTAAAGAAGAAGCGTTACAATTAGAAGCAGAAAAACATACTGCACGATCCATTGCACCACTACTCTTAGCTCTTCCTGTATATATCATCGTTTTATATAAAAGTAAAAAAGTGTAAAGGCTACCTATTTCATTCATTTCGGTGGTCTTTACATTTTTTTGTGACATTTCCCCTATTTTAAACATCATTCCATACTAAATACCCATCTAGTCATTTAAAATGAGAAAATCCCCTAGAAAAATTTCCATTATCTGTCCAGTCACCGACTGCCGAACTTACATAGATTATAAGTGTGAAGGGGGTGATGAGGATTATGTTTGGATCATTTGGATGCTGTGATAACTTTAGAGAATGTCATCATCGTGAAAGAGAGTGTGACCATCGCGACCATCGCGAGAAAGAGAGAGAAGAAGTTAGACCACACCGACCTGCTGTATGTAACGTACTTGCTACTATTTCAGTTGGAACAGAAATTTCTCTTTTAAGCATTAGAGGCCATCAATCATTCCGCAATGTAATTTTTGAAGGATTCTGTAACGGTGTTGCTCTTTTCTCTGCTTTAGCTCGTAATAATAACGACAAAGATAATAATAATAATAAAGACGATAAGAACAATCAAAATACTTTTACTGGCATTTTACGTGTATGCCCGACTGATATTATCGCAGTCGCTATCTAATTCTGTTCTTTATCCTCTATAGTAACAAAATAAGATTTACTTTTCTTATAGAAAAAACCTGAGATCGATTTCGAATCGACTCAGGTTTTTTTACTATTATATGCTTTTAACTAATTCAACAACTTCTTCAGCAGTTGACATTGTTAATGCTTTTTCTGCTAATGTTTCCATTTCTGCTTTTGACAACTTGCTTAGTTGTGTTCTTGCAGGAAGAATAGATGTTGCACTCATACTGAACTCATCTAAACCTAAGCCTAATAATAATGGGATAGCAAGTGAATCTCCCGCCATCTCACCACACATACCAGCCCATTTGCCTTCTTTATGAGCAGCATCGATAACCATTTTTACAAGACGTAAAATAGATGGGTTATATGGTTGGTATAAGTAAGCTACACGTTCGTTCATACGGTCTGCAGCCATTGTGTATTGGATTAAGTCATTTGTTCCGATAGAGAAGAAATCAACTTCTTTTGCGAACTGATCTGCTAATACCGCTGAAGCTGGAATTTCAACCATCATACCAACTTCAATAGAATCAGAAACAGTTGTACCCGCTTGAACAAGTCTTTCTTTCTCTTCTAATAAGATTGCTTTCGCTTGACGGAACTCATCAAGAGTTGCAATCATTGGGAACATAATTTTCAAGTTACCGTATACGCTAGCACGAAGTAATGCACGAAGTTGTGTACGGAACACATCTTGCTCATCAAGACATAAGCGAATTGCACGGTATCCTAAGAATGGGTTCATTTCTTTTGGTAAATGTAAGTATGGAAGCTCTTTATCTCCACCGATGTCAAGTGTACGAACAACGACTGGTTGATCTTCTTTTACACCTTCAAGAACTGCTTTATACGCTTCGAACTGCTCTTCTTCTGTTGGAAGATTGTCACGGCCCATGTATAAGAATTCTGTACGGTATAAACCAACGCCTTCTCCGCCATTATCGATAATACCTTGTACATCATTTGGTGTTCCAATATTAGCAACAAGCTCAACGTGATGTCCATCACTTGTTACAGTTGCTTGGTCTTTTAATTTTGCCCATACGACTTTTTGCTCTTCAAATTTCGCTTTCTTTTCTTCAAAAGAACGAAGAGTTTCTTCAGATGGGTTTACAATTACTTCTCCATCTAAACCGTCAATGATTACGATATCGCCGTTTTGGATTTTCTCCATAACAACTTTCGTACCAACAACAGCTGGAATTTCCATAGAACGAGCCATAATTGCAGAGTGAGATGTACGTCCACCGATATCAGTTGTGAAACCTTTTGCATACTTACGGTTTAACTGAGCTGTATCAGATGGTGTTAAATCTTCAGCAATGATGATTACTTCTTCAGAAATTGTACCAGGGTTTGAGAAGTTAATTCCTAGTAAATGTGCAAGGACACGTTTTGTTACGTCGCGAATATCCGCAGCACGTTCTTTCATATATTCGTTATCCATGTTTTCAAACATAGAAATAAACATTGATGCAACTTCATCCATTGCAAATTCAGCATTTACTTTTTCGCCATTTACTTTATCTTTTACTGGATTCACTAATTCTGGATCATTTAATACTAATAAATGTGCTTCAAAGATAGCAGCTTTATCAGCACCTAGCTCAGCAAAAGCATGGTCCTTAATAGCTTCTAGTTCAGATTTTGCTTTCTCAAGCGCAGCGTCTAAGCGTGCAATTTCAGCAGCTTCGTCTGTAATTGATTTCTTTTCAATGTTAAATTCAGGATTCTCAAGTCTGAAAGCCTTTGCAATAGCAATCCCACTTGATGCAGCGATCCCTTGAATGTTAAGAGTCATTATTCTCCTAATCCTTCGTTTTTCATAGTTTCTTCGATAGCTGCTAGTGCTTGAGCTGCATCATCACCATTTGCAGTGACCTTAATTTCCGCGCCTTGTTGAATTCCTAAAGACATAACACCCATGATTGATTTTAAGTTAACGTTTTTTCCGTTATACTCTAAGTTAATGTCAGAACCAAATTTGCTTGCAGTGTTTACAAGTAGAGTTGCTGGACGAGCATGAATTCCTGAGTCGCTAGTTACTTTAAAGATTTTTTCCATGATAATTTATCTCCTTCAAATACAGTATTTTTTTAGTTGTATAGACGTGAGTACTACATCATCTATTGTATATAATAGGCGATGTTCGGTCAACCACATCGCCTATTATAATTATAAACATTTTGCGTCAAATTCCTACTGAATGTCAATAATAGCGTTTTCGCCCTTCTTAACATTTCCATCTTTTTTCAATTCGACTTGTTGTCCTTGTTGTAAATTCGTAAAGACGATTGGTGTAATAATAGATGGTGCATTTTCTTTTACAAATGCAAGATCTACTTTTAATAATGGTTGTCCTTGCTTCACTTTATCACCTTGTGCTACAAGCGCTTCAAAGCCTTCACCATTTAATTTTACAGTATCAATACCGAAGTGGATTAAAATTTCTTTTCCGCCTTCAGACTGAATACCAATCGCATGTTTTGTAGGGAATACATTTACAATCTCACCATTAACCGGAGAAACTACTGTTCCTTCTGTTGGCTCAATCGCAAATCCATCTCCCATCATTTTCCCTGAGAATACTTGGTCAGGTACTTCTGTAATCGGTAAGATTTTTCCTTCAATTGGTGAAACGATTGTTTCATTTTCATCAACCTGTTGAGGAGCTTCTTCCACTTTTACAGGCGCTTCTTTTTCAACATGAGGTGTACGACCTGACATAATATCATGAATTTGTGATTTTAATGTGTCAGATTTCGGTCCGAAAATAGCTTGAATGTTATTTCCAACTTCAAGTACACCGGCTGCTCCAAGCTCTTTTAAGCGGTCTTTATTTACATTTTTTTGTTCGTTAACTTGAACGCGTAAACGAGTAATACAAGCATCTAACGAAGCAATATTTTCTTTACCACCAAGTGCTACTAATACTTCACGTGGAAGTTCTCCTGCTTCTGTTTTCCCTGCGCCTTCATTAGCATTCGCTACTTCACGACCAGGTGTTTTTAAGTTCCATTTACGGATTGCGAAACGGAATCCGAAGTAGTAAATAACTGCTAGTACAAGACCAACAATAATTACCCACCACCATGCCGTACGACCTGGTAGTACACCGAATAATATGAAGTCAATTAAACCACCAGAGAATGTCATACCAATTTTAACACCTAAAATTTGCATTGTCATAAATGATAGACCAGCGAATACTGCATGAATTCCGAATAATACTGGTGCTACGAATAAGAATGAAAATTCAAGCGGTTCTGTAATACCTGTTAAGAAAGATGTTAATGCAGCAGATCCTAAAATACCAGCTGCTAATTTTTTATTTTCTGGACGTGCTTCATGGTACATTGCTAAAGCTGCTGCTGGAAGACCGAACATCATGAACGGATACTTACCAGTTGTAAATGTACCTGCTGTTAATTCTACGCCGTCTTTTAACTGTGCCATAAAGATTTTTTGGTCACCACGGATTAATTCGCCAGCTGCATTTGTATACTGACCGAATTCGAACCAGAACGGTGAATAGAAAATATGATGTAATCCAAATGGAATTAATGAACGTTCGATTAAACCGAATATAAATGCTGCTATCGTTCTATTTGCATCAATCATTTGATGTGAGAACGTATTTAAGCCACCCTGAATGTATGGCCAAATGAAGCACATGATAATACCTACCACTAAAGAGAATGTTGCAGTTGCGATTGGTACGAAACGCTTACCTGCAAAGAAACCTAAGTATGATGGTAATTCAATGTTGAAGTATTTATTATAACAATATGCCGCTACTATCCCGACGATAATACCACCAAACACTCCTGTTTGCAGCGTTGGAATTCCTAATACGTTTGCATATGCTGGATCTGAAAATCCAATTTTTACTGGGTCTGTTCCAGTGCTTGTTACTTTCACTAGTTTATCTACTTCTAAGAACACACTCATCGTTTTGTTCATAATTAAGTATCCGACGAACGCTGCTAAACCAGCTACTCCGTCTCCACCAGCTAAACCGATCGCTACCCCAACTGCGAATAATAGCGCAAGGTTAGCGAAAATAATATCGCCAGATTGTTCCATAATTTTTGCAACCATTACGAACCAATCTGCTTTTAAAGCAGGGATAACATTTGTTAATTGTGGATTTTGAAATGCATTACCAAATCCAAGTAAAATACCTGCTGCCGGTAAAATCGCTACTGGAAGCATAAGCGCTTTTCCGACTTTTTGAAGAACACCAAAGATCTTCTTAAACATGGAAACCCTTCCTCTCTTATCTATATTGATACTTTTCGACAAACGCCAAAAAGGCATGAGGAAAAAAAAGATAGAACGATAGCTATACAAAGGGTAGTATGTCCCTTTCTTTAGCTTACATTCCCAACTTTTCTCCACTCATGCCTGATCGAATCAGTAACACGTGTCAAAAATAGGATTACGTATAAGTTCACTATAATTAAAGCAAACGTTTTCGTTATTTACCTTAATGTGTTTGTCGAATTTTGTATAACTTTGCAATAGTTATTATACATAACTATTGTAAGCGATTCAATCATTTTTTTTAACGTTTTCATTTTAGACAAAAATATATGTCTTTTTACACATGTTCTACTTTCACTAATCGTTGTAAATGCATCGTTAAATAAATACTCTCCGCTTCATATACAGGAAGTTGTAATTCTTTCTGCATTACTTTGACTAGTTTCCACGCCAAATTATAACAAACTGGATATTCCAACTTTAATAAATCAGCAAAACTCTGTGCTTCTTCTACTTTTTCTCCTTTTTTCACCCGCTCAATAGCATATTGTAAATGGCGAATAAGGCGTAAATAATGAATGCTTTCTTGGTCTAATGTAATTTGTAGGCTTGTCTCAATTAAAGACACAAGTTGTGCAATAAGACGAGAATTTTGATTAACAGAAGATAAATCAGAGTTTGTAAGCGAGCTATAAATATGGAGTGCGATAAAGCCAACTTCTCCTTCTGGCAATGTAATTTGCAAACGAGAATTTAAAAGTTTCACAACTCCTTCAGCAATTTTATATTCCTCTGGATATAGCATTTTCGTTTCAACTAAAAAAGGATTATCTATTGTAAGTCCTTGTTTCAGCCTTTTAATTGCAAAAGAAATATGATCTGTTAAAGCGATATGAATATGTTCATTTAATGGAGACTCCGCTTTTTCTTGAATGTATAACATAATATCATTCATCAATTCAATTAGCTTTTCACTCACATGTGGTACTAAAAGTTTGTATTGTTCTCGATCACGTTCATTTTTTAAAACAAACATTTTCTCAATTTGTTCTTGCTCCAACACATCTTCAGCCTTTTTCCCAAATCCGATTCCTTTACCGATCACTACTACTTCCTCGTGTTCAGGATGGCTAGCAATGATGACATTATTATTTAAAACTTTTTTAATTTCTAGATAATTACTCATATAACACCACCCTCGTACTTAAATAGCCTACTTTTATGTTACAGAACATTCTTCTTTTTCGTCAATATAAAACATCTACCATTTAATAAAAATTCATTTTTTAGACATGTTTGTATATGATGCGTATAATGTAAGGGCAACTGTACATAGAAAGGAGATAGCAACATGATTAAAATGTTTGTAAGTGATATTGACGGTACAATGATGCAGCATGGAGGTCTGATTGATGAACAGGATGTTGCGGCACTTCGCAGTCTTGCTGAGCAAAATGTTATTCTTTGCTTCGCTTCTGGACGACTTGATAATGAAATCGCAGACTTAATGAAAGCTGTAAATACAAATTTCCATCGTATTAGTGTAAACGGTGTGTTTGTATACACTAATGAAAATAAGCAACTATTATCCGCAAATTTTGATTCCAGCATTCTTCCTGATTTACTAGCTATGACAAATCAAGACCCTTATTTCCGTTATGTAAGTGATGAGCATAATTACTATATTGAAGAAAAGACACCTTTTATTCATGAACTCGAAAAACAAGTAGCAATGACTTCTGTTGAAGAACCAAATTTATTACAGAAAATCGATGATACAATTTTTCCAAATAAAATTTCTATCGGTGGAACAAAGGAAAACTTACAACTCCTTCAAAAAAAGATTGATGAAAAATTCCATGGAAAAGTTAGTACTTTCATTTCAGCTGAACAATGTTTAGATGTAATGCCACCAAATATTAGTAAAGGTTCTGCTATTTCTATTTTATTAAAAGAATTTCAAATACAACCAGAGGAAATTGCTTGCATAGGGGATTCTTATAATGATATTCCAATGTTCTCTTTAACTCCTCACAGTTTTGCTATGTCTCAAGCAGATGACGCAGTAAAAGAGCACGCTCACTATGTAGTAAATACGGTTAAAGATGCTGTTAACCACGTAATTGCTCATAATAAAAATACGACTCACTCCTTATAAGGATGAGTCGTATTTTTATTTCTTTACATGTTAAACACTTTAAAATTCACTGTACTTTACAAACTGAAATATATTATTTGTTACGTGCGATGTTTGTAATAAATTTATAACGATCCCCACGATAAATACATTTCACATACTCTAACGGTATCTCACCTTCTGAATATGACCATTGGCGCATTACAAGTACAGGCGCCTTTTTAGGAATATGCAGATGTTCAGCTTCATTATCCGTTGCAATTGAAGCTTCAATTGATTGAGTAGCGCGAACAAGCTTAAAGCCCAGTTTTTTCTCTAAATGTTCATATAAAGATTGTTGCAATATTTCTTCGTTAATATCTTTCACAAGAGTTGGCGACAAATATGTCGTCTCAAATGCAATCGGTTCGTCATCAGCTAAGCGCGTACGCCTCACTTCATAAACCGATTCTCCCTCTTGTATTCTCAGCCGGTCTGCTATTTTAGCAGTAGCTGGAACTAGGCGGAAACTTAATAACTGGCTGCTCGGTTTCATACCACGAGAAATCATATCTTCTGTGAATCCCGTCATTCCTTGCAACTTTTGCTCCACTTTCGGAAGTTGGACGAACGTTCCAATCCCACGTTTCCGGTATAAATAACCTTGTTCCACTAAGTTATTAATCGCCTGTCTGATTGTCATACGACTCACTTCGAACTTATCACAAAGTTCATTCTCAGATGGAATTTTATCTCCCGGCTTCCATTCGCCTTCCTCAATTAGCTGTTTCACCCACTCTTGAATCTGATAATAGATCGGAAATGGTGAATACTTGTCGATGTTCATCAGCAATCGCCTCACTGCATAAAGATAGAGCTTCTGGATCTGCGATTACGGTTACATTCGGATGACGTTGTAAAACTGTAGCAGGACACGCCTCACTATATTCACCTTGCAATAATTCTTTAATAGCTTCTGCCTTTTTAGATCCCATAGCAACAAGTAGAATTTGTTTCGCTTTCATAATACTTCCAATTCCCATTGTAATCGCATGAGTCGGCACATCTTCTTCATTTTCAAAGAAGCGAAGGTTTGCTTGGCGTGTAGATTCTGTTAATTCTACAATGTTAGTTGGAGAATTAAATGGTGTTCCTGGCTCATTAAATCCGATGTGACCGTTTTCACCGATTCCAAGAATCTGTAAGTCAACTGGGTTAGCTACTAGAATGCCTTCATAACGCTTGCACTCTTCCTCTAAATCACTTGCCATCCCATTCGGTACATAAGTTTGTTTAAATGGAAGATGATCAAACAACTGTTCTTGCATGAAATAGTGATAGCTGTTTTTATCTTCGTGTGGTAAATTTACGTACTCATCTAAGTTTACAGTGGTTGCATGACTTGTATCAAGTTTATTTTTTCGCATTTCTGCATAAATACCTAATGGAGAGCTTCCTGTAGCCATTCCTAAAGTTGGATTTTCTTTTGATTTTACAACCTCTTTAATTAACTTATAACCTGCTTCTGCTAATTCTTCTGGAGTTTTTACAACAAGAATATTCATCTAATTACTTCCCTTCCTTCATATGAATTCCTAAACGAACCGTATCATATACATGTAATTCTTCAGTCATAACAACAAAGTCTGCATCTTTACCTACCGCTAACGCGCCTTTATTATTTAATCCAAATTCTTCTGCTTGGTTAACTGATGTCATTAACACTGCCTCCTCGATTGAACATCCTGTAAATTCAATTACATTTCGGAAAGCTTGATCCATTTTTAAAATACTACCAGCTAACGTTCCATCTTCTAATCGGGCACTGCCATCTTTTACATGTACTGGCTGTCCGCCAAGCTCATATAATCCTTCTTCAAGACCTTTTGCACGCATTGCATCTGTAATGACACTTACTTTTTTCGGTCCTTTTAATTTATATGCTAATTTCACCATATCAGGGTGAATGTGAATACCATCTGTAATTACTTCAACCATTACATCTGGATTTAATAACACATGACCAACAACACCTGGTTCACGATGATGTAATCCACGCATTTGGTTGTATAAATGTGTTGCATGTGTAATTTTTCTATTTTTCAGTTGTGCATCAATCGCATCTGTATGCCCCATTGTGCCAACAACACCTGTTTCAGCAAGATACTGTTCAAACTCTAACGCACCTTCTTCTTCCGGTGCATATGTTACTAATTTAATTAGATTACCGCTTGCTTCCTGCCATTGTTTAAATTGCTCGATACTCGCAGGAACAATATGTTCAAGTGGTTGTGCACCCGCACGTTTTTTTGAAACATATGGTCCTTCTAAGTGAATATATTCGAAATGTGCTCCTTTGTCTTTCGCTTCCTTCGCAGCACTTAGCGCCGCTTCAATCGCTTCTGGAGCTTGTGTCATTGTTGTTGGGAAGTAAGTTGTAACTCCTTCTTTTAACATTTCTTTACCAAGAGTTACTAATCCATCGCTATTTGCATCCATCGCATCAATATCGTATCCACCATGAATATGAACATCAATCATACCTGGAATCACAATCTTTCCTGCCACATCTAACACAGTTTCATTTTCTTGTGATACATATTGAGCCATCAAACCAATTTCTTTAACTGTTTCTGTGTAACGAATAAATCCGTTTCCCACTACTTCTTTACCTGTATAAATTTCGGCATTGATGACAACTTGCGTTTTCATTTTCATCGACCCTTTCCCATGAAATACCTACTTATTATTATTACCTTATTCGCCTAATTCCATCTTAATATACACACAAGTAGTTGTCTATACATTCTAATGAAATTTCCTCTTCGTTCAGCGAAAAAAGGAAATTGATTTCTTTTTCATTCTAATATATATTATCCATTTTTATCAAAATGGATAATAACCTCTTATATAATTAGTTACTTAAGTAATGGCATAAGACCGCTTGCCCCCATAGTAATATGTTCACCATCTGTTTCTATTTCCACAGTTCGCTTGTTTGTTCCATATATCATTATACCACGCTGTTTTAATCGTCTTACTACACTTTGATGAGGATGCCCATACGGATTTCTACTCCCGTACGAAAGAATAGCGAATTGTGGATCCACTTTTTTTAAGAATGTTTCACTCGTTGAAGTATACGAGCCATGATGCCCAACTTTTAATACATCTGCATGTACATCAAATTGCTTTAATATTTCATTTTCCGTCCGTATATCAGCATCACCCATTAATAAAAAGTCCGCTTTACCATATCGAATCTTTAACACAATTGAGGACTCGTTATTCTCGTCTTTCGATTTACCATTGTTTAATACTTGTATAGCAACATGTGGATCTAACGGTATATATTGTCCTTCCTTCACTGAAATGAAAGGTATGCCCCTTTTTTTAATATTATTCCGATACGTATGATAAGTAAATGAACTATATGTTTTTCCACTATCTAATACGAGTGAAACCGGCATTTGTTCTACAATTGGAATAAGCCCCCCTATATGGTCCATATCAGGATGAGTACTTACAATCACATCTAAATGATTAATTCCTTTTTCAATTAGTTTTTGAATAATAACCTCTCCTGCTTCATAAGGGCCCCCATCTATTAACATCGTTTGACCATTTGGCAATGTAATAAGTGTCGCATCACCTTGTCCAACTTTTAAAAAACTCACTTTCATTTTACCAAAATGTTGCCGATGCATATGTATAGAAGACGCAGTATGAATAGACATCATATATCTTTTAGCCGATGCGCTGTTTAACGAAAAACATAATAAAACAGAAACCAACAATAGAATACTCCGTACACCTTTCATAACTCGTCTCCTTTTTTCATTTAGTATGGCACGCTCTGTAATTGATATACAAAAAAGCTTAGCAAAATGCTAAGCTTTTATTTTGATAATTCCTGTAAAGAACCAAAGAATAAATCTGCTTCATTCATTTGTTCATTTTCTTCCGAAAGAGGTGGTAAATCATCTAATGTTTTCAATCCAAACGTATCTAAAAATTCTTTCGTCGTTCCGTATAAAATAGGGCGCCCTGGTCCTTCCGCTCTTCCCGTTTCTTTTATAAGTAAGTGTGAAACTAACGTTTGTAATGCCTTATCTGTTTTCACTCCTCGAATCTCTTCCATTTCTGTTCTTGTAATCGGTTGACGGTACGCAACGATTGCCAACGTTTCAAGAGCTGCTTGAGACAGTGAAGCCGTTGTTGGGGTATTTATTAATTTTTGATAGTATGCAGCATGTTCTTTCTTTGTTGCAAAACGATACACTTTTGCATATTGTACAATTTGCAGCCCTCGATTCGATCCTTCACATTCTTTTTGCATTTCCTCTATACTGTTTATTACTTCTTCCACTTCAACTTCCAGAACTTTAGCTATCTGTTCCGGATAAATCCCTTCGTCACCTGCAACAAATAAAAGTCCTTCAATAATCGCTTTTTGTTCTTTTCTATCCATTTTACGAACTCCTTCCTCCTATTTTTCATAAAAATACACATAAAAAAACCGAATCACAGTAAATGCGTTCGGTTCAATATTTCTTCTCTCGTTCCAAACGATACATTAAAACCTAACATAAGATAAAATATTTCTATCCCATTTTCACATACCAACTCTATACGGATTTATTAGAGCTTAACACGAAAATTTCATCAAAATTATGTTCTTGCTCAATTATGATTTGTTGATTTTTCATTAGCTCAAGAACCGCTAAAAATGTTACAACCATTATTTCACGTTCTTCATCAGCAAACAAATCATAAAAGCTTTGACGACCGCCTTTTACTTCTAACTGTTGTATAATATCAGTCATTCGCTGTGCAATTGGTATTTCTTGGCGAGTAATTCGCGTTGTTACGGGGGTCTTTGCTTTTTTACGACGCATTAGCTTTTGAAATGCCGCTAACATATCATATAACGTAACATCAAGAGGTAAGCTTGTCTCCTCTTCTTGTTGAAATGATGTAAAATCAATTGGCGGACGTGTATATAGCTGTGCTCTTTCTTGTTCTCTTTCTTTTAACTCAGTAGCAACTTGCTTATATTTCTTATATTCAATTAACCTCTCCATCAATTCTTGACGAGGGTCATCTATAAAGTCTTCACCGTTATCAGGTACATCTTCTTCTTGTTTCGGTAACAACATTTTACTTTTAATTTGCAATAACGTTGCAGCCATTACTAAATACTCACTGGCAACATCTAATTGTAATTCTTTCATCGTATGGACATAAGATAGATATTGCTCTGTAATTTCCGCTACAGGAATATTATATATATCAATTTCGTAACGATGTATTAAGTGTAACAATAGATCTAAAGGCCCTTCAAAAGCCTCTACTTTAAAATTATACTGCACAAAGCATCCCACCACATTTTTTCTATAACAACATAAGTATAGAGCATACTCATGTTCTATCCAACCTTTTTAAGAAATTTAATTAAAAATAGACCTATGCCCATGTCATAATGCCCACCGCTTCATATGATAACAATGTAGTAAGAACAATGTAGGAGGTCAAAAAACTATGGGTCACGTTGATTGCGGTTTTAGCGGTGGGTTCGCATTACTTGTTGTACTGTTCATTTTACTAATCATTGTAGGAGCAGCTTGCTTCTGCTAATAGGACGCAATAAAGCGACTAGGGATATTTCCCTAGTCGCTTATTGTTAATATTTCTATGATAAACTGTACATATAACCGTTAGACAGGAGCGAAAAAAATGTATCCTACCGAGTACATACAATTTTTAATTCATTTTCACGGAGACTATGATTATTTTGAATGTCATGAAATATTAGAAGAGTATTGGAAATTAAAACCTAGAGGAGAACGCGACAATTACTTAGTCGGTCTCATTCAAATTGCTGTTTCCTTATACCATCACAGACGATCCAACTGGAATGGTGCAGAGAAGATGATAAAAAGCGCAATAGCACTTTTAGAAAAGAACAGTACATCTTTACATCAATTAGGAATAGATCATAAACAGCTTATCTTCTTATTAAATGAACGATTACACTCTATCCACAAAAAGGAAATTTCCACGCCGTTATTTTTACCCTTATTAGACGTATCGTTAGAAAAACAATGCATACAGTTATGTAAGAAACAAAACCTCTCTTGGAAAGATGTGAACGTCATTCCTGATGAATACATCATAAATAAGCACACATTGCGTGATCGAACAGAAGTCATTTCTGAACGACACGAGCAACTACAAAAAAGAAAGCAGAGATAATAAACACTTATCCCTGCTTTCATGAATGTATATTTTGTTCAAGCTCTTTACACTTTTTGCAAAAACTTGCTGTTTGCTCATTTCCGCAAATTGTAAACTCAAGAAATTTACTCTTAAGCTCTTGAACCATCTTCGTCCCAATCCCCATATGACGGTGAGACGGATTCACGCTCAAATGCTGAATTTCCAATACCTGATCTTCTTTTTTTATAATCCCCATTATCCCAACAAAATCTTCATTTTGTTTCCACAAATACAATTGCCAATCCTCTTTCGCTTCATATTCTTTCATTGTCAATTGTAATGTTTTTACATCTTTTTCAGTTGGCATAAATGAAAGAAGCCCCATTGCAATTTTTTCATAACTTTTTTTAAAACGAATTAACATAACCCTTATCCCTTCTTACAAAAGTTACAAACTATTTATCCCCTCAATCACTCTTTTCATATCACATTCATTCTACAATATTTTTACAAGAGTGAGAAGAGGCTGAAACAACTTGATAATCATACAAAGCGTTAAGAAGAAAGTCAAATATATGTTTCCACGCTATTTCTTTCTATTACACCGCTCAAAAAAGAGACAATACTATATAGGAACTATAAGGAAAATCCCTTTCTCATCACATTTCACTTATTAACCACTTTTGAACAAAGTAGTTCTACTAAAAGCAATATGTTAAGAGAAATACATTTATTGAAGCATATAATTCGTACTCCATTCTATGTATTTTGTTAAAAGTGTGTTCTCATGAACAATATAATTTAACGTTAGTAGCCGTCCTATTTGTGTCATATACTTTAAAATATATACCAATCCCTGTTTATAGGAAATAAAAAAAGAGAGCAAAATCGCTCTCCTTTTCTCGTAACTTATTCTTCCCAAACTTTAACTTCTTTCATTACATCGCCTTGACGCATGTTTAATACTGTTTCAATACCGCTTGTTGCTTTACCGAATACAGTATGTACGCCATCTAAATGCGGTTGTGGCTCATGAACAACAAAGAATTGGCTACCACCTGTGTTACGGCCAGCATGTGCCATAGAAAGTGAGCCAACAAGATGTCTATGAGGATTTCCATCAGTTTCACATGGGATAGAGTAACCTGGGCCACCTGCTCCTGTGCCTGTTGGGTCTCCACCTTGGCTTACGAAGCCAGGAATAACGCGGTGGAATGTCACACCATCATAAAATCCTTGCTCTGCTAATTTTTTAAAGTTTTCTACTGTTTTTGGTGCCTCTTCTGGGAAAAATTCTAAATCGATTTTTTCGCCATTTTCCATTAATATGTATCCTAAAGTTTTCATATGTATATGTCTCCTTTCAACTATCTCAGCACTATATTACCATATTCATGACGAGAAACAAAAAGAATCCGACAATCTGCATACTTCTTTTTTGAAATGTGGAAGAAGCTAGGTGACAAATAAGAAAAATATACTATAATAACTGTGTTGCCCGAAAATTTAAGAAAGAGAAAGGGAGCGATTTTTCGTGAAAACGAAATTACTAGCTCTGCTATTAGCTGTAGCCGTATTTATTATGCCAACAGCTTCATTTGCAGACATCATTGAGGGAGAATCAATTGTTACACTAGGAGAAAACTTATCTGAACAACAGAAACAAGATCTTTTGAAAGAAATGAAAGCACCAAAAGATGCACAAATTATTACTGTATCTAATGCGGAAGAACATAAATTTCTAGAGGGCATCGTTCCAAAAGCGCAAATTGGTACGAGAGCTATTTCCTCTTCTATGATTACATACACAAAACCAGGGTCAGGTCTCATTGTACGCTCAAAAAACATTAATTCGATAACAGATGCAATGTACACAAATGCACTTATTACAGCAGGTGTGAAAGATGCAGAGATTCAAATTACTGCACCATTTAAAGTTTCAGGAACTGCTGCTTTAACAGGTTTAATGAAGGCCTATGAAACAACATCAAACAAAGCCATTCCTGAAGAAGTAAAAAAAGTAGCCAATGAAGAAATGGTACAAACAGCCCAGCTTGGTGATAAAATCGGCGAAGAAAAAGCAGTTCAACTTGTTGCAAAAATTAAAGAAGAAATTGCAAAAGAACAGCCAAAAACAACTGAAGATTTACGTACATTAATTAAAAAAATTGCTGATCAACTCGGTATTACATTAACAGATGAACAGCTGGATAGCCTAGTAGCGTTATTTGATAAAATGAAAAATCTTAATATCGATTGGAACCAAGTTGGTAGCCAATTAGAGAAAGCAAAAGACCATGTGTCTGCCTTCTTAGGATCTGAAGAGGGGCAAAGTTTCCTAGATAAAGTAAAAGATTTCTTCTCTAGTATCATTGATTTCGTTAAATCTTTATTCAAGTAAAAAAAGAAGCTCGCCAGTGACGAGCTTCTTTTTTATACAAGTAACGGTAATTTCATAATAGCTTCTTCAACCGAACGGACAACATGATTTGCTTTCTCCTTCACATACGGATGAGCATGATGGAGGGTGAAGGAGTGCGGGGTTACTTCAAACATAGAAATATCATTGAAAGAATCTCCAATACATGCAACTTCATTTGCTTCAATTTGTAAATGTTCCATTAATCGCTTCAGAGCGCTTCCTTTACTCACACCTCTTGGCATAATGTCAACATATCGCTTACCCGATATAAAGACTTCCGCTTCGCTATGAAATGTATCTCTCAACTCTTGATCTAATGCTACAATTTTTTCTTCTTCGCCAAAAACAAATAATTTCGCAGGATGTACAGTCTTCCCAAATTCCTCTTCTAACTCTTCGATTTCAGCAATATGCACTCCCATATACTCTTCAAAAGTATGGTGATGTTCATTCTTCCTTTTTGTATATCGCTGCTCATTTGCACAAACAATATCTGCTAGTCCCTTTTTATGTATATATCGATATATTTCCTGGGCAACCCCATCTTCAAAACTCGATTCATGAAATACTTTTCCATCCGGTAGTATCATTGTCGCTCCATTTAAACTAGTTGTGTAATACGGGAACGAAAACCTTTTTACCGCCTCATCAATTCGGTGAGTAAAACGACCAGAGGCAAAACAAATATTTGTCCCGTTTTCAGCTAGCCAACAAAGCGCTCGTTCATCTTCTTTTTGCATATCATTCATATTGTAAACGAGTGTATCATCTAAATCACTTACAAATAGTTTAATCATGTCCTCTTCCCCTTCCATACACAATATCTACTCTAATTGTACAAAAAAAATGTTTGATTTTTGTTAAAAAAACAATAAATTTTCAATAAAAAATAAGCGGAGCATAATCCCGCTTATTTTTGTCTTCGCACATTTTGAGGTCTTACAATACTTGGACGAACCTTTAAACTAGACATAGTTGGACGAAGTAAAATTTTCGTTAACGCGCCCCAATCAAACGGTAAAAACGGCCATAAATACGGTGTTTGCAAACTTCTTATAGATGTTAAAAACAGAATCAACATCGTCATTCCAATGACAAATCCCATTTCATGAAATATGCCTGTTAAAATAATGACAAACAATTTTCCGACCTTATTTCCAAGTCCAAGTTCATAACTCGGCGTTGCAAATGACCCAATCATAGAAACGGCTACGTATAAAATAACTTCTGGTACAAACAAACCTACATCAATTGCAATTTGACCAATTAATATGGCAGAAATTAATCCTGCTGCCGACGACAATGATGTCGGTGTATGAATGGCGGCCATTCTTAAAAATTCGAGTCCGACTTCCGCCATCAAAATTTGTAATAAAATCGGTAAATGCGTCATCTTATTTGGTCCAATGAAAGCAAGGCTTTCCGGTAAAAGAGTCGGATCAAAAACAAAAACTAGCCAAAATGGCAGTAAAAATAGCGAAAATATAACACCTAAAAAACGTACCCAACGTAAAAATGTACCTACAGCTGGATTTTGTCTAAACTCTTCTGCATGCTGTAAATGGTGAAAATATGTTGTTGGAGTGATCATAGCACTTGGTGATGTATCAACGAGTACTAACACATGTCCTTCTAACAGATGATTTGCTGCTACATCTGGTCTCTCTGTGTATCGGATAAGCGGGAATGGATTATAACCTTGTTTCACTACAAATTCTTCTACCGTTTTATCCGCCATCGTAATCCCATCTACTTCAATATTATTTAATTCTTGTTTTATAATCTTAACTAAATCCGGATTTGCAACATCTTGTACATATGTAATACAAATATCCGTTTGCGATCTATCCCCTACTCGAATCATTTCATTTCGAAGACGTGGATCGCGTATTCTTCTACGAATTAACGCTGTATTTACAACGATATTTTCAACAAATCCATCCCTTGCACCACGCACTACCTTTTCTGTATCTGGTTCTGTGGGTGTCCGGCCCGGATAACTACGAACATCTATTGCGAACGCTTCAGTTTCACCTTCCACAAATATAACAATGAGTCCTGATAATACTTGGAGCATTACATCATCCATCGTTTTTACTTTACTTACTTGTTGATGAATTAAACGATTCTCTAAAAGCTTTACTGTATCTTCTTCTACATCCCTTATTTCATTTGTATCCACCGCTTCTTCTAAAATAGGGATAATATAATTCGTATCACAAAGTCCATTTACAAATAACACACCAATTTCTTTATTTAAAATTTGAAATTTACGAATGCCAACATCGTATGTAACACCAAGCCCAACTGTTTGCTTTAAATAATTTTCATTATCACTTAAAAAAGATGAAATCGGGATATTCACTTTTTTAGGCTTCGTCATAAAAGCCACTCCTTTCCAAAATTAATTGAATCGCTTTTCTAGTAATAGGTGATCCTCTCTCCCATTCATCATTTCCGCACATCTTGCCAATATCACCGACCCCCACTATGACAGGAACATTCAGACCATCTAAACAATAAATCGTATCCCCACTAATCCTGCCAATTTCACCATCTGGGAGTCCAAATTTATCAACGCCATATTCTGTCAAATTCCCATTCCGATCTACACTTACATCTACACGCGCCCATTCCCAATGATGTGTATTAGATGCTACTGCTAAAATACCGAGTACATCAACTTGTTTATGTGTTGCGACATACTTTAACGCCTTTTCACCAGATCCTTCTCCTATAAATCCGCTGTCATCAAACATGACAAATACAGGGTCATATGGCGTTTGCATAATAAGCTCAACAACTTTCTTCCCTGTCAATTTGGTCGGATTACTTTGCGATGCTGAAATACACCTCCCCCCAAATTCCTTTGTTAACAGCTCAATTGTCCGCTTTGCATATTCATCTCCATCTGTGACCAAAACAACCCTTCGTCTCATTTGATTTATCCTTTCGGTTTACATATAAGTGCAACAAAAAATGAAAATAATATCGCTGCTGAAATCCCCGCAGACGTTAAGCTAAACATGCCGATTCCAATTCCTAAATATCCATGTTTTTCTGCTGCATGCATTGCCCCGTGCAATAGTGAGTGTCCAAAACTTGTAATAGGGACTGTTGCCCCAGCACCTGCAAATTTTATGAGCTGATCGTACAATCCGAATCCGTCTAAAATAGCTCCGGCGACTACAAAAGTTGCCATTAAATGTGCCGGTGTTAACTTTGCGAAATCTAGCAACACTTGTCCAATTACACAAATAGCTCCTCCTACAAGAAATGCATATATAAAATCCACAATTCACTCTCCTTTAACGCTTTCAAACACAACACCATGCGCAATCGTTGGAATCGTTTCCTTCTGTTGCATCATCATGGGGCTTAATAGAGCTCCAGTTGCAACAACAAAAATTCTTTGTAAATTCCCTTTTTGCATTTCACGCAATAAATGGCCGTATGTTACAACAGCTGAACAAGCACAACCACTGCCCCCTGCAAACACTTCTTCTTGATTTGAATTGTAAATCATTAATCCACAATCATTGTATACATTCCCCAAATCATACCCTTCCTCAAGTAAAAGTTGTTTCGCAATTGGTGTCCCAACAGCCGATAAATCACCAGTAACAATAAGATCATAATCAGCTGCACTTCTTCTCAAATCTTCAAAATGTTGTTGAATTGTATGAGCAGCAGCTGGTGCCATCGCTGATCCCATATCTAAAGGATTAGCAATTCCTAAATCTTGCACTTTACCAATTGTTGCTGCTGTTATTTTAATTGCACTCTCCTCATTGCTAATTAATATTGACCCTGCTCCGGTAACAGTTGAGTTTGCTGTCCCTGGCTTTTGTCCTCCGTATTCTGTTGGGGAACGAAATTGTCTTTCAGCCGTCGCATTATGACTACTTACTGTAGCTAAAATACGATTCGCAAATCCACCATCTATAAAAGCTGATCCAATCGCCAAAGTTTCCATTGACGTCGCACAAGCGCTGAACATCCCTAAAAAAGGAATACCATACTCACGAGCAACATAATTTGCTGTCACTGTTTGGTTTAATAAATCTCCCGCTAAAAAGAAATCAATTTGCGATTTTTTTATATTCCCTTTTTGCATCGCTTGTTGAATTGAGTCTGACATTAACCTTCGTTCAGCAAGTTCCCAGTTTTCCTCTCCGCAATGTAAGTCAGAATATGAAATATCAAAATCCTTTCCAAGAGGGCCTTCAGCTTCTTTCGGACCGACAGCAGTACCAGTTGCATTCACGAAGATATCATTTTGAAATACCCACGTTTGTTTTCCTGTCAATCTCATACCCACCCCTCCTTTAAGACATTAAAATTTGAAATGTATATCTTATTAACCCAATAATGTATGCACCGACGACTCCAAATACAATGACACTTCCTGCAAGCTTAAACATGTTAGTAGCGATTCCTAGAACAATCCCTTCACTCCTATGCTCTAGTGCGGCACTCGCCATAGAATTCGCAAACCCAGTAACTGGTACAGCTGATCCCGCTCCAGAAAACTGCCCGATTTTATCATATACACCACACCCTGTTAAAATCGCCGACAATAAAACAAGCGTTGCAACTGTCGGATTTCCCGCCTCTTGTTCACTAAAGTGAAAATAATGTATATAAAATTTCATCAATATTTCTCCGACTGTACAAATGAGTCCACCAACAAGAAATGCCTTCACACAATTTATGAAATAGTTCGATTTTGGATGGTACTCCTTCACTTTATTTATGTAATCGTCCTTCAATTTTCGCCCTGCCATATATATTGCCTCCTACTTTACGAAATAAATCCAGTGAAACAACGAGCCTATTACTTTCCCAAGTACAAGAGCAACGAGTAAAACAATAATTTTCTCCTCTACCCTTACTCGTTTCGCTAAAATAGGTAAAACGTTTAACACTTCCGTTAACGCCGCAGCGAGCATTCCAATGAATGTGCCACAAAATATCCCTAATATAACAAGCCAATATTGTGACGTTTGAAATGTAATATTTTTCAAACTACACCAAGCCCCTGTTAAAGTACCTGCAATGACCGCCCACTCAAAGTATTGAATATGCTTTCCACTTCTCGTTAATTGAGCTAAACGAGGGATTATACCAAGTACAGCTAAAAACGCGACATATCCGCTACCTACTGCAATCCCTCCAGCTAAGCCAATTAATACAACAAATGCACACTCAATCATCAGCAATCTGTTTCATATTATCCTTGTTTTCATGAACAATTACATATTGATCAAGCGACTGCTGATATTGAAACATCTCAACTTCTAACGGGCTCGGCTCTTCATTAATTCTCTTTTGAAATACATGATTAAAAAATAAGACCATACCTAATCCAAGACCTAATGAATAAGGAATTTGAAATAAAAGTGGTTGCGCCTTAAATTCTCCAGTAATCATGTAATATAACCGTTGGTGTACTTGTTGCATACTTACATCTTCATGGAAATAAATGATTGCAAGGGCCGCTCCAATGAAAAGTAACAACCATACAAGTCCGAAGAAAACCGGATGCACTTTCTTTTTTTCGTATATAATTTCAACAAGAGTTTGTCCAGAACCAAGTAAATTAATTTGTATGTGAGCCGCTTTTTGCCTAATAATCTCAATCACTTTCATAACATCAATTACAACATGTGTTTTATCATGCGCTGTTATTTTGTAGACTATTTCATTTTGTAACAACTCAACTACAAAAGAATCTCCGGCAAGTTGAGCAACATCGCTCAGCTTTACTTCATACGTAGGAGACACTTTTAAGCGATTGCGCATTTTAATATAAATCGTTTGTTCCAATTTTCATTCACCCCTTCACTCTTCCTCGTAGTTGTAGTATGGTTATTGGAATTTTTTCTAATACAATTTTTTCATAAAAAAAACATCTGTACCATTTCGGTACAGATGTTTTTAGCTTATGCCTTTTTCTTAAATAAATTTGCAATACTTAATGCAAGTCCTCCCCAAATGACTACCATACCTATAACCATCATCATAATCGCTGATCCACTCATCATGAAACACCTCGGTCCTTCCATTCTTTTTCAAGCTGGACAGAGTCTGAATGTATTTGTGCATTCCATTTCTTCAGACTAATGACTAGTGCAACTATAAGAAACGCTGCCGCTATCGACCAACCATACGTTACAACAAACTCTGTTGGATAACCTCCGTAGTTCTTTTTAATGTTTTGGATTGTACCATCAATTAACATATACCCTAACATAAGTGGAGTAATAACGAGTAAACTCACTCTCCAAAACGTTCCTAACTTTATATCAGATACAAAGTTTGCATGATTTTGATAAACTGGTAAACGGCGCAAGATTAGTCCTATTGTAACTACTTCCACGAGTGCAATTGTAATCAATCCAAAATTGTTAGCGAAGTAATCAACAACATCTAGGAACATAAGTCCACCACGTGTTGCAAAAACAAGAGAAACTAATACTAATAGCGTTCCCATAATTCCAATCGTCTTTTGACGACTCAAACTGAATTTTTCAGAAACAGCGGCAAAGCATACTTCTGCAAGTGAAATGAGTGATGTAATTCCAGCAACAGTTAGAGATAAGAAGAATAATACACCAAATAACGGCGACATCGGTAACTCATTAATAATTTGCGGGAATACTACAAATGCAAGTCCTACACCAGCACTAGCTACTTTATCAACCGGTACCCCCATGTTATTCGCCATAAATCCAAGAGCTGCAAAGACACCAATACCTGCCAATAATTCAAATCCTGAATTTGCAAATCCTGTAATAAAAGCATTATTTGTTGTATCTGAGTTTTTCGGTAAATAACTAGAATACGTAATCATAATTCCGAATGCTAAAGATAAACTAAAGAAAATTTGACCGTAAGCAGCAAGCCATACTTTCCCATCAAAAATACGACTCCAATCTGGTTTAAAGAATGCATCTAGCCCCTGCATCGCACCTTCCATCGTCACTGCACGAACAACGATAATAAGGAACATAACAACTAGTAAAGGAATAAAAATGCGGTTAACAACTTCGATTCCTTTTTTAACTCCTTTAAACGCAACACCAAGCACAATAATCCAAACGAGAGCTAACGGAATTAATACTTCTGGTACGAGCCCCCCGAATTGTCCTGGCTTATCTGCAACATGTAAATATTCTTTAAATAAAAATGATTGCGTGTCTTTCCCCCATGCTCCAGTAATTGCAAAGTACGTATACGAAATAGACCAAGCAATGATTACAGCGTAATATGTTGAAACAATAAATGTCACACACATTTGCCACCATCCAATAAATTCAGCACGTCGATGAATACGGAAGAATGTAAGTGGCGCCGAACCACGATGACGATGCCCAAGAGCAAACTCGAAAGCTAACAATGAAATACCAGTCGTTAATAATGCAAATAAGTACGGTAAAAAGAATGCGCCTCCCCCGTTTTCATACGCTGTATAAGGAAAACGCCATATATTCCCTAGTCCAACAGCGGAACCGATTGCTGCAAAAATAAATCCAGCCCTAGTTCCCCATTGTTGCCTCGTTTCCATGTTTCCTTCCCCCTTTGTGACAAGTTCATACTTGGATTATAGTTTAAATTAACTAAATTATCAATAAATTCTGTTAATTTTTTATCGATAGTTGGAATCTTCTCCTTTTCGTGACAATAAAAAAAATCGAATAGATAGCTATTCATCTATTCGATCTTTCATCTGCTTTAATATTTTCTTTTCAAGTCTTGAAACTTGTACTTGCGAAATGCCTATGCGCTCCGCTACTTCTGATTGGGTTTGGTCTTTATAATAGCGCAAATACACAATTAGCCTTTCTCGTTCATCCAATTCTCTAATTGCTTCTTTTAAAGCAATTTTATCAAACCATTTCGTTTCCGATTGATCTGCAATTTGATCTAAAATAGTAATTGGATCTCCATCGTTTTCATACACAGTTTCATGTATCGACGAAGGAGGACGACTCGCTTCTTGCGCCAGAACAACTTCCTCCGGCGTTAGTTCAAGAGCCTGTGCTACCTCATTAATCGTTGGAGCCCTTCCAAATTCTTTCGAAAGCTCGTCTCTCATCTTTCGGACTTTGTTTCCTGTTTCTTTTAAAGATCTACTTACTTTCACTGATCCATCGTCACGTAAAAATCGTTGTATTTCACCGATAATCATTGGAACTGCATATGTTGAAAATTTCACGTCGAAAGATAAATCAAATTTATCTACCGATTTTAAGAGTCCAATACATCCAATTTGAAATAAATCGTCTGGTTCGTATCCTCGATTAAGAAATCGCTGTACAACCGACCATACGAGACGCATATTACTTTGAACGATTGTATCTCTCGCTTGTTGATCTCCATCTTGACTTTTTTGAATTAACGCTTTTAGCTCGTGGTCCTTTAACTGAGGTTTCTTCTTCTCATTTCTGACCTCTATGTCCATTGGCTATTCTCCTTAATTGCATAGAGCGTTACTATTTGATAAGTATTTTGTCAAATGGATTGTTGTCCCGAAAGATTCGTTTGAAATAACTTCTACTTCATCCATAAAATTTTCCATGATAGTAAATCCCATTCCGGAACGCTCTAATTCAGGTTTAGTTGTAAAAAGGGGTTGTCTTGCTTCATCTAAGTTAAAGATACCAATCCCTTCATCTCGAATCGTGAGTTTCACCATCGCTTCTTCCAAAATCACTGAAATATAAACAACACCTTCTGCATTTCCTTCATACCCATGAATAATTGCATTTGTAACCGCTTCTGACACAACTGTTTTAATCTCTGTTAGTTCTTCCATCGTCGGGTCTAATTGCGCAATAAAAGCAGCTACCGTAACACGAGCGAATGATTCATTCTGACTTAACGCTGAAAATTGAAGGTTCATTTCATTTCTCATCTACGCCACCCCCAACGTCGCGAGCGCATGCGCTTCACTTTCTTCTAAACGAACAATTTTGAATAGACCTGACATTTCAAATAAACGTTTAACGGGCGGTGAAATTGCACAGACAACCATCTCTCCACCTAATCCCTTTACATGTTTATATCGGCCTAATATAACGCCTAAACCAGAACTATCCATAAATGTTAAGTTCTCTAGGCTCAAAACAATATGATGAACACCATGTGTCTCAATCATATCTGTGACTTTCGTTCGCAACTCTTCAGCAGTATGATGATCTAACTCGCCCTCTAGCCTCACACATAAGACGTCACGTTTTACTTCTAAATGCATGGAAAGACTCACACGATTTCCTCCTTATGCTCAAACTTTACTCATTAACATAAGATTTTCGTGATATAAAATCAGAATCCTTCCTACTGACAAAAGAAGAACTATTTCGTCATAAAGTGAAACCTTTCAGCAATTATTTCAGTAAATACGAACAGAAAAACATCAAAATTCCCGCCGCTATTTTGATGTTGAAAACATCCCAAAACTTCTTTTAAATAACTCCCACCAGCTCGCTGCCTCAACATCTTCTTTCGCTACAATTGTTTGTTTTAATAAAACATCTTTATCTCTTTTAATAACAAGTGTGCCAAGTGCATCACCTTTTTTAATCGGTGCCTTCACTTTCTTTTCAGCAATCACTTCTTGTTTAACTTTGTCCATATTTTCGCCCTTCTTCATAAGAAGAGACACATTGTCTGACGCAACTAAATCTACTTTTTCTTCCTTACCTTTCCCTACTTGTACAGTCTTAATTTTCTCACCACGTGTATATAATTTCTTTGTCATGTATTGTCCAAATGCATAATCAAGAAGCTTCGTTACTTGATTGTTGCGCTCTTTTGATGTAGGTGCTCCCATTACAACTGAAATAACACGCATACCATTTTTCTCAGCCGATGCCGTTAAACAATATTTTGCTTCTGTCGTAAAGCCTGTTTTCACTCCATCTACTCCAGGATAAAAACGTACTAGCTTATTCGTATTAACAAGCCAAAACTTCTTATCCGTATTTTCACGTAAATAGTCTTCATATTTACCTGTGTATTTTCGAATAAGTGGATACTTCATCAACTCTTTCGCCATAATAGCCATATCATTCGCTGTGGAATAATGATCTTTGGCCGGGAGACCTGTTGGATTTTGAAAATGGGTATTTTTCAGTCCTAGATCTTTCGCTTTTTTGTTCATCATATTTACGAATCCTTCTTCCGAACCAGCGATATGCTCGGCTACTGCAACAGATGCATCATTTCCAGATGCAATGGCAATGCCCTTTAGCATTTCATTTACGGTCATCTCTTCCCCAGGTTCTAAAAAGATTTGTGATCCACCCATTGAAGCTGCGTGTTCACTCGCTCTAACTTTATCGGTCAGTTTTAGTTTTCCTTTTTCAACTTGTTCCATAATTAATAGCATTGTCATAATCTTTGTCATACTAGCTGGTGGCAACTTTTCATTCGGATTTTTATCAAATAAAACTTTACCTGTATCTTGCTCAATTACGATTGCTGACGACGCTTGTTCCGCTAACTTCGGCGCTGTTTCTTCTGTTTTCTCCTGCTTCGTCTTCTCAGATTGTGCGAAACTAACTGAAGTACCAGAAAGCAATAACATGAAACAAACAAGTATTCCAAAAACTCGCTTCATGACTAACCCTCCATTCTATATCAGACCTATTTTTTCCAATTTATTATTTTTTAATACCATATTTTTCTAATATTTTCAGTTGACAAATACATTCATCACCTATATTGTATTAAGTGTATTACACACAGTAGTACACTTAATACACGCCAGAAAGGAGACATTGCTCTTGCATATTCAACTTGATCCAAGAAGCAACACTCCGATATGGGAACAAATTGTTCAAAATATAAAAGAACTCGTATTGAAGAACATGTTAGCTCCAAGTGACAAACTACCTTCTGTACGCGAACTCGCTTCTTTACTCGTTATAAATCCAAACACAGTGAGTAAAGCCTACCAAGAGTTAGAGCGACAAGGGATTATTGAAACATTACGAGGAAAAGGAACATTTGTATCCCAATCGATTACCCCAACATTAGACGAAAGGAAAATCGCTATGGTTGAAAAGCAATTTCATCAATTACTATTAGAAGCCTCTTATCTTGGTGTTACGAAAGATAAAATTCATGATTGGATAGATTCATACTACAAAGAGATTGGAGGAAATGCGGATGCTGAAAGTGACAAGCTTGAAGAAAAAAATTGATAATCAAACGATTTTAGATGATGTTTCTTTCACATTACAAAGAGGAAGTATCATCGGATTACTCGGAAGAAACGGTGCGGGGAAAACAACTTTATTACGAACGATGGTCGGTATTTTAGACCCTGATGCCGGGACTGTTACATATGAAGATACAAACATTCATCGGTGTCCTGAAATAAAGCAAAAAATTGTATATGTCCCTGATTCTACTAACATACTGAACGGATATACGGTAAAAGAAATTGTAAAGTTTTATAAAGAAGTTTATACCGCATTTGATGAAGCGTATTTCTATGAACTGTTAGAACGTTTTAATTTACCAAACAAACGAATTCGTAGCTATTCAAAAGGAATGAAAGCACTGCTTGCCATCATTTTAGCCGTTTCTACAAAAGCAGAATATATCATTTTAGATGAACCGACAAACGGACTCGATCCTATCGTTAAACGGCAGATCCTCCAATTTCTCGTTGGAGAAGTTGCAGATAAGGAGATTACCATTTTCATCTCAACTCACCATTTAGATGAAGTGGAACAAATTGCAGATACAATTATTATATTAAAAGGTCATACCGTGGCATCTATTACATCACTTGATGATGCAAAATCACGATTTGCAAAAATACAAGTAGCTTACGAACGGTCATTACCTCAAAAACTAGAAAACTTAAGCAATATTAAAATATTAAATCAAACAGGAAAAGTATTTACAATCTTAATTGAGGGAAATGTAGCTACAACACTGGAGAAGTTTTATAAAGAACAACCTATACTCATTGAAGAATTAACAATGTCACTTGAAGATGTCTTCGTTACGACACTGGAGGAGGATGGGTATGTTTCATAAGGCGTTGTGGATGTGGAATTGGAAACGCGGGAAATATGCTGTGTTACTATTCTTCTTTAGTTCGCTTTACTTGTTACCTTTTGGCTACTATAGAAGTGCTCAGAGACAACTTGATGTGTATTACGAATTACAAGAAAAAGGGAAACATTATTATTATTTTTATACCTTTTCTTCAGGAGAAAGTAATAGTTTTTGGTTAACTATTCTTATCATTGCTTTAGCCTGCTTATTAATAGGATGGGAACGTAGCAACCAATCTAATACACTACTTATGACAATGCCATTTAAAAGAAAAGATGTTTTCTTATCTAAATGGACTTTCGGTTCCTTTTGTATTGTGATCTCGTTACTTGTAAATTGGATTCTTATGTATGTTATTTATAGAACAACTATTCATTTTGATTATCAATCATTTAGTCCATTTCACCGATACTTTCTTTATGCAATTGTTTCTTATATCGCAGTCTATACAGCTGCACTATGCATCGGTACTTTTACTGGCAGTGTTGTTTCACAGATTGTTTTTTGTATTCCGTGGTTACTAGCAGGGGTTACATTTATTACATTACTATACACTTTTACAACAAACCATTTGTACGCTGCAGATATTAAAAATGAAAACTTATATCGACAACTTTATGAAATCAATCAAAAAACAAATATAGTTGCACCAATTAATCACTTTTCTATCAATTATTACTATGATCCGGAATCCCGTAAGATCGAGAACAATCCAACTGCTTTAAGAGATCCAGCATCTCATATATATTATTCAGCCAAGTCAATGTTAGTCCCTATTTTCTATACGATATTTTATTTACTACTTGGGACATATTTATATACACGATCGCCAAATGAAAACGGTCAAAAGATATTTATTTTCCAAAAGCATTTAAAAATATGGATATGGGGGACAACCATTTACTTTGCATTACTAGGCGGCTATAAAATAAACAATTTTAATTTCTTACCTAGCTACTATATCGGTTTGTTTCTAACTGGAATCATTACTTATGTTATATTATCACGCCTAACAAATTATAAAGTTTTTTAAAGGAGAGATCCTATGTTTCAAAAAGCACTGTGGCTAAGAACGTATCAACAAAGTAAATATGTTGTATGGTTATTTTGGCTCGTCAGCTTCTATACTTTTTCATATAAATACTACATGACTTCTATTCAAGAGCAACAATTTCTAAATGACATTAAAAAGTGGAACTATGTATATCATTACCACTTTGATTTAACACTTCTAGATCCTGTCATGCTGTTAGGTAGCGTACTGATCGTCCTAGCTTGTACGTTAATTGGATGGGAAAGACAAAATAACGCTAGCGACTTGTTATGGTCTATGCCATTTAAACGTTCACACCTCTATATAACAAAGTGGTTGTTTGGAGTCTGTAATATTGCCGCTGTTGTCATTTTAAACTGGGGGCTATTTGCTATTATGAAAAAGGTAACTTTTCATAATAAATATCAAGTATTTTCCCCTTTTCATAGTTATTTTATATACATGTTAATTGTATTAATCACTATTTATACACTTACCTTATGTGTAGGTACAATTGCAGGGAATATTATATCGCAAGGATTTCTCACTGCAGTTATATTAATCTTCCCTGCTTTACTTCCATCACTTATCTCAGGAGTCATCGCTGTTCACTCAAACACTGAATTTCATGAGGACACTGGCCTTATACATGATGTGATGAAAAGCATACGTATTTCTAGTCCAGCAGAAGATTTTACTATTAACTTTAATTATGATCCACAAAGCGCTTATACCGATCAAAATGGAGTACGTCATAACGAACCAAACTTTACAAAGATTCCACCGGCAAAAACATTGATTGGACCTATCGCACATATCATTATTTTATTACCACTCGGTATATATTTATATGCCCGTTCAGTCAATGAGCGAAATGGTAACTACTTATTATATCCGAAACTACAAAAAGTAGTTATGGGTTGTGCGATTTTCTTTGGTGGAATCGTTGGAGGTTTAATGCTGAGTCGTGCGCAGTCATTGTCCAGCTTTTACATCGGATTTTTAGTGACTAGTTTCATTATGTATTTCTTCCTACCTAAAATATTAAAATGGAAAGTCTCTTGGAATTTTAAATAAAATAACCTCCTTCAAAAGGAGGTTATTTCACATTCTCTCTCCTATCCCCATACACCCTCTCTTCTTTCATCCCAAATCCATCACCGTTTTTCACAATTTGCTCTGTCGGCGCGACTACACTTTCAGCAATTTTCCATTCGCCGCGCTCTTTCACAAATACTTGCAGAAAATAGTTCATACCATTTAATTGATAAGCATTTTCTTTTTTCACATTATAGTGCACCGCAATGTAGTGCACTTGAATATTTTCTTTCCCTGCTTTTGATACGTATTGCGATAATCTTGGAATGTACATTGATGCTTTCTTAAATGGTAATTGCTTCGCTTTAACGAGCGATGAACTTGTTACATTACGCAAAGTGTCCTGATTACGAACATTATCACTATGATGAAATAATACTGCGTTTTGCATAGAACGAACCCATAATTTCGAATACAGGACAGTATTATCGTTTTCAATGTACTTCACTTCTTTTTGCACCACTTGGATAGGGGTATCAGCGTACATGAATGTATGAAAGCAGAAAAAACTTCCAAGTAAAATGGTAAGTGCAGCAATATATTTCATAATCTTTCCTCCAATCTGTTTAATTAAAGTATCGGAGTTTCAAAATATTTTTATTCAAAAGAAAAAGGATAGGAAAGCTCTCGCTTCCTATCCTCATTTATTATAATACGCGGCCAAATAGTTCTAAAACCATTTCTATCTCTTGGTCGCTCCAACCTTTAAATTTCTCTTTATAATATTCTTTACGCACAGCTTCAAGCTTTTCAGTTACTTCTCGTCCGTTTTCAGTAATTTCTAAGTATACGATACGACGGTCCGAATTTGAACGTTTTCTTTCAACAAACCCTTTTCGCACGAGACGATCTGTTACAGCTGTAATATGACTGGAGGTTACGTTTACTTCACTCGCAATTTGCGAAGCCATCTGTGGACTTTTTAAAAATAACGCACGTAATACAGAGAATTCATTATATGGCATATGCTCTGAAAAACGTGTATTAATATCATTTTGTAATAAACGTATCATCTTTCGAAATGATGCAGATAAATCTAAAATCAGTGTTTCTCTATTTTCGTTCACTAGCCTCGTCCCTTTTTTATCATATTTACACATATTATAATCTATAAATACCTATATTGTATATGCTTTCTTCCCTCAACATTCTCATTTATGTAACTTTTTTCATAAGATTTTCTTTTTTGTTCACACATATACATATAAAAAAGGATGGTGAGCATAAATGCAAAGTGGAATGAATCCGTATTTACATAATATCCGTACGACAAATACTGGTAAAGAAGCTACTATTACTGTACAAGGAGAAGGCATTATAAAGGCAAAACCAAATGTTGTCATATTAACACTGGGCATTCGAACAGATAGTAAAAATGTAAAACAGGCGCAAGAAGAAAATGCAGTGCAATCGAAACAATTGCTTGATGCACTCAAACAGCTAGGTATTGCCGATAAAGATATAGAAACCATTTCTTATACAATTACTCCTCAATACGAATATGTAAATGATAAAGCATTACTACAAGGCTACCGTGTGGAGCATTTGTATGAAATTACCGTTTTAAATGTGCAAAAAGCAGGGGAAGTATATGATATAGCCGTTACAAATGGGGCAAACGTAGCAAAAGGCTTACGTTTTCGAATATCTCATCCAAATAAATATTATGAGCAAGCTCTCATTCAAGCTCTGCAACAAGCAGTAGACAAAGCTCGTACAATTGCGAGTACCTACAATTTAAATATTAATCCTGTTCCCCTCTCACTCGTTGAAGAATCTGCCCAATTACCACGGGAGATCGCATCATATGCTACTTTGCATGCGCAAGCAGCTCCGCCCATTCAATCAGGAGAACTAGAAATCATTTCATCTATCCGGGCAATTTTTACGTATTTATAAATAAACTCATTTATAAGTAACCGTTATCATTTTCGTTGTTGTAAAAACATGATGTTCTGATATAATAAAGGACGGTGAGCTCTTACATAAGAGATATCACGGGTGGGAGAGGGATATGAAAAAGAAGGTTTAACATGAAAGGAATACTTGAAAGAACATTTAAATTAGACTTACACCAAACATCACCAAAACAAGAAGTTTTAGCTGGAGTCACGTCATTTTTCACAATTGTTTATATTATGATTGTAAATGCGTCAATCTTATCAGATGCCGGCATTCCTCTTGAGGCAGGAATTTTGGCAACTGTTTTTAGTTCATTTGTCGGATGTCTACTCATGGCATTTTGGGCAAATGCACCTGCTATTCTTGTCCCTGGTATGGGTGTAAATGCATTCTTCACGTACACTGCTGTGCATACGCTCGGTTTAACTTGGCAAGAAGCATTGGCAGCTGTTTTTATCGCCGGTATTATTTTTGCAATTGCTGCTTTTACACCGATTGCTCGCGTGCTTTCGGTATCGATTCCAAAGTCATTAAAGGAAGCGATCACTGTCGGTATCGGGTTGTTTTTAGCTTTCATCGGCTTGCAAAAAGGTGGTTTAGTCGTTTCGCATCCTAATACTGCTGTTGCAATGGGAAAATTAAGTAGTCCTGTCGTTCTTGCCACACTACTTACTCTTATTGTCGCACTTGTACTATTTGCGCGTAACGTACGTGGAAGCTTTTTATGGACGATTGCAATTGGAACTGGTATTGCATGGCTGTTTGGTCTTGTTGATACGAGTCAAATGGGAAATAGTTCGTTTTCATTCGCTAATTATGGCGATGTGTTTGGAGCTATGTCATTTGGGAAACTTTCTTCCTTGCCATTTTGGATTGCAACATTCTCCTTAAGCATGGTGCTTATTTTTGAGAACATGGGACTTTTACATGGTTTATTAGAAGATGATCGTAAATTCCCACGTGCTTACCAAGCAAATGCAATTTCAGCAATGACATGTGGTCTATTTGGCACAAGCCCTACCGTTTCAACAGTAGAGAGTGCCGCAGGTATTACTGCAGGCGGAAAGACAGGTCTGACGTCTATCGTTACAGGGTTGTTATTCTTCGCATCACTGTTTGCGCTTCCGTTTGTCAAAATAATTCCTGACAGCGCCATTGCACCAATCTTAATTATTATTGGCGGTCTGATGATTACAAGCATTCAACAAATTCCTCTGAACGACTTTTCAGAAGGATTTCCAGCGTTTTTAATTATCGTTATGATCCCGCTCACATATAGTATCGCTGATGGCATTGCGTTCGGATTTATTGCTTATCCTATCTTGAAAGTTGCACTTGGAAAGCGTAAAGAAGTCGCACCGTCCATGTATATTATTACATGCTTATTCTTAGCCATGTTCGTATTACACGCTATTGGCTAAGAAAAAAACACCGAGGAAATCCTCGGTGTTTTTTTACTTAAACCAACCTTTTTTATAAAACCAAGCCATCATTCCGCCGCCAATTAATGCCATTAAAATTAAGCAAATAAAATAACTATACTTCCCGCCAAGCTCTGGCATATGTGCAAAGTTCATGCCGTATACCCCTGCAATAAATGTTAACGGCATGAAAATAGTTGAGAAAACAGTTAATGTTTTCATAATATTGTTCATATGGTGGGAATTCAACGAAAAGTAACTATCTCGAATATCTGCTGTTAATTCACGGCTCGCTTCAATCATCTCTGTCAGTTTAAGCAAATGATCATGTATATCTTTAAAATAAATTTCATGATCGCTTATACCGTAAAAACGTGTTGAATTTAATATACGATACAATAAATCACGCATCGGAATAATCGTACGCCTTAGCTTAGATAAATCTGCACGAATATCAAATACTTCTTCTAGCACACTTCCTGCTGTCTCACCCGTTAAATTATCATCAATTGCATTTAAATGGTCTTCAATGTAATAAACAGGTGCGAAATAATCATCTACAATTTGGTCAATAATTGTATGTGCTACATGCAAAGGGCTCTTCTTAATACGTTTCTTTTCACCGAGCGTTTTCCATACTCTTTCAATCGCATTGTTATGAGAGAAATGGAAAGAGACTATATATCGATCACTAATAAATAAATCGATTTCATGCGGTTCTAATCCGTCTTCTCCGAATGCATGAAGAACTAAAAAGTTATATCCATCATAAAAATCTACCTTTGGTCTCTGTACATACTCTACACAATCTTCAATTGCAAGGGGATGGAACTTGAAGTGATCTTGTAAAATATATGTATACTCCTCTTTCGTTGGCTTATATAAATCAAGCCAATACCATATGATGTTCTCTTTTTTCGTTTCTTCTAGCGAAACATCATATAAAACTTCATTTTTTTTCGTTATTGCACAAATTCTAATCATAATTTCACCCATTACTATTATAAACAAAAAATAGTAAAAAAAGCCAAGGAGAAATCTCCTCAGCTTTTTTTATCCCGCTATTTGCGGGCAGTAAGACCCCTACCTCAAAATTCAGCGAAAGCAAAGAAGTTAGGTCTGGGTCGGGCTGCCCGTAAATGCCCGATTGGTGAAGGCTAATAATCAGTGGGGATAAAGCCCCCACTGATTAAAGTTTCACTTTATTACTTCGTTACAATACCGTGTACTAAAGTTGGTGCATCTACGTGATCTTTAGCGATTTTCATGTTCTCATAAATTTTCGCTTTTACGTCTTCAACATTTTCGCGGTTTGCGTAAATTGTAACAAGAGAGTCACCTTTTTTCACGCTATCGCCTACTTTTTTGCGAAGCATTAGACCAACTGCTAAATCAATTTCAGACTCTTTCGTTGCACGCCCTGCTCCTAAAAGCATTGCTGCTGTTCCGATTTCATCTGCAACGATTTCCGATACGTAACCGTCTTCTTTCGCTTCCACTTCAATTTTAAATTGTGCTTGTGGCAATTTAGAAGGATCATCAACAACAGATGCATCGCCGCCTTGCGCGGATAAGAACGTTTTAAATGATTCTAGCGCTTTACCATTGTTCATTACTTCAATTAACTTTTCACGTGCATCTTCTAAAGATGAAGCTTGTCCAGCAAGGTACACCATCTGGCTTCCAAGTGTTAAACATAACTCTTCTAAATCTTTCGGTCCCTTACCTTGTAATGTATCAATTGCTTCTTGTACTTCTAATGCATTACCAATTGCTTCACCAAGCGGCTGACTCATATCAGAAATAACCGCCATCGTATTACGACCAACATTATTACCGATGCGTACCATTGCTTCTGCTAAACGCTTTGCATCTTCATCCGTTTTCATAAACGCGCCTGCTCCAGTTTTTACATCAAGAACAATTGCATCTGCACCAGCAGCAATTTTTTTACTCATAATCGAGCTTGCAATAAGCGGAATTGAGTTTACTGTTGCCGTTACATCACGAAGTGCATACAATTTTTTATCAGCCGGTGTTAAGTTTCCACTTTGACCGATAACAGCAATTTTATTTTCATTTACAAGACGCATGAATTCATCATTTTCAATTTCCACATGGAATCCTGGAACTGCTTCTAATTTATCAATTGTGCCACCAGTATGTCCTAGACCTCGTCCAGACATTTTCGCAACTGGTACACCTAAAGCAGCTACTAATGGACCTAATACAAGTGTCGTTGTATCACCAACTCCACCCGTTGAATGCTTATCTACTTTTACACCTTCAATGGCTGATAAGTCAATTGTATCACCGCTATTTACCATTGCCATCGTTAAATCTGCACGTTCTTGATCATTCATATCTTGGAAGAAAATTGCCATTGCAAGTGAACTCATTTGATAATCTGGAATACTACCATTTGTGTATCCTTCAACGATAAAGTTAATTTCTTCTGTCGTTAATGCATGTCCATCACGTTTTTTTGCAATTAGGTCCACCATTCTCATTGTGAAGTCACCCCTTCATTTGTTTTACAATTGCTTTTACTAATGCTAAGAAATTAGCTTTAACACGTTCTGTCGTTTCAATTACTTCATCGTGGTGAAGTGGTTGATCTAAAATACCAGCTGCCATATTTGAAATACAAGAAATACCTAGTACTTTCATACCTGCATGACGAGCTACAATTACTTCTGGTACTGTTGACATACCAACTGCATCTCCGCCAAGTGTACGAAGCATACGAATTTCAGCAGGTGTTTCATATACAGGACCTGTCATTCCAACATATACACCTTCTTGTACTTTAATATTTAAATCTGCTGCAACTTGTTTCGCCATTTCGCGAAGTTCTGGCGTATATGATGTAGACATATCAGGGAAACGTACACCCATTTCAGAATCATTTGGTCCGATTAATGGGTTCGTACCCATGAAGTTAATATGGTCTGAAATTAACATAAGATCACCTGGTTCAAATGATGTATTTACACCACCAGCTGCGTTCGTTACAACAACTGTTTCTACACCTAGTTCTTTCATAACACGAACTGGGAATGTTACTTTTTGCATATCGTATCCTTCGTAGAAATGGAAACGTCCTTGCATTGCTACTACTGTTACACCTTGAAGTGTACCGAATACAAGTTGACCTGCATGTCCTTCTACAGTTGAAACCGGGAATTCAGGGATTTCACTGTATGGTACTGTTACTGCGTTCTCGATTTCATCTGCTAATACACCTAGTCCAGATCCAAGGATTAGTCCTACTTGTGGTGTCTCTTGAAATTTCTCTTTTAAGTATGAAGCTGATTTTGTAATTAGTTCACGATTCATCTGTTTATCCCCCTATTTCTTTAGCTCATTTAAGAAGCTTGTTCCATGTTCTGGCATTTTAACATTAAAGTTTTCTGCTACAGTTGCACCAATATCAGCAAATGTTTGACGAAGTGATAACTCTTGTCCGCCTTCTTTCATGCTTGGGCTATATGCTAATAACGGTACATATTCACGTGTATGATCAGTACCAGGATGTACTGGATCATTACCATGGTCTGCTGTAATTAATAATAGATCATCTTCTTTTAGTTTTTCGAATACTTCTGGAAGACGTGCGTCATATTCTTGCAATGCTTCTCCGTACCCTTGTGGGTCACGACGATGACCAAATAAGGCATCAAAGTCAACTAAGTTTAAGAAGCTAATACCTGTAAAGTCCATATTTAATGTATCTACAAGCTTGTCCATTCCATCCATATTTGATTTCGTACGAAGTGATTCAGTTACACCTTCTCCATCATAAATGTCAGCAATTTTACCAATAGCAATTACATCATAATCGCTATCTTTAAGTTCATTCATTACTGTGCGACCAAATGGTTTTAACGCATAGTCATGACGATTTGGTGTACGTGTGAAGTTTCCTGGCTCTCCAACGAACGGACGAGCAATAACACGCCCTACCATATACTTCTCATCTAATGTTAATTCACGTGCGATTTTACAAATTTTATATAGCTCTTCAAGTGGTACTACTTCTTCATGAGCTGCGATCTGTAATACACTATCAGCAGAAGTGTAAACAATTAAAGAACCTGTTTCCATTTGTTCTTGACCAAGCTCAACAAGTACCTCTGTTCCAGAAGCTGGTTTATTACCGATAATTTTACGACCTGTCTTTTCTTCTAATTCATCAAGTAATTCTTTCGGGAATCCTTCAGGAAACACTTGGAATGGTGTATCAATGTAAAGGCCCATGATTTCCCAGTGACCTGTCATTGTATCTTTACCTGTAGACTTCTCTTGCATTTTTGTATAATATCCAAGCGGTTTCTCTACTTTAGAGATTCCTTTCATTTCACGAATATTACCAAGGCCTAATTTCACCATGTTTGGCATGTGTAATCCATTCATATGTTCAGCGATATGACCAATTGTATCAGAACCTAAATCACCAAACTGCTCAGCATCCGGTGCTTCACCGATTCCCACAGAGTCCATTACGACTAGGAAAATACGTTTATATTTATTCATAACTGCAACCTCCTATATGTTCAGTTCTACTTCTTGTAGTATGTTCAAAACGCTATAAAGTGAAACTGTTATCAATGGGAATTATCTTTCGTCCTCATTATTAAACAGTACTGCTTTAAATCATTCTCTAACTTTTTCGTTTTACTTTCAAACGAATAAAAAACATTTCTAGGTTTTTCTAAGTCAGATGTCAGACATCTGATATTGATATCATAACATGTTTACGCTTTCTTTTTAATACATTTTCGTAGAATTCCTCATTTTCTTTACCCTTCTATTGTAATCCATTCTGCAAAGAAGTGCTAATCATTTTATAACATATTTCCTAATATAAAAATAAAAAGCAGCTCTAAAGAGCTACTTTTTATTTTACTTCTACTGTTTCTTCTTTATGTTCATGTAGTTCACCTTTTCTTACATGAACTTTCACTTTATAAGCACCGTTCTCTTTGAAAGTATGTTTACTTTCATACTCCCCTTTATTCCCTTCTTTCGCCGGAATAAATTCGTGTTTTTCAACGCCGTCTTTCCAAATCTCAAGTTGTACTTCAGCACCAGTTAACGCTTCTTCTTTTTGTTTTAAATGAACCTTCATTGTTGACTCAGCATTTGCTTTAATATCACCAGCCATAAGATGTATCATCGTATCACTTTTATGATCCCCATGGCCTTCTTCTTTTTTCGCATCTTCTACTTTCGCATTCCCTACAGTAACTTTTTCTTCTGGCATAGTGTGCATATCACGTGCATTTGTATGAGGAATAATATGATATACTCCATCAGTTTCAAATGTTTTCTCTACTGCATAAACACCTTTTCCTTTATGCTTACCATCTAACATCTCGTGTTTCTCGTCGCCATCTTTCCAAATCTCAAACTTTACGTCATCAGCATCCGTTACTCTTTCTTTTCCTTGTGTAACAAGTGCTTGTACTTCTGTTTTTTCACCAGGTTTAATTTCTTTCGGATTCGTTTGAACCGCTACTTTTATAGCTTCAAGTTTCTTTTCTTTTTTCGGTTCTTCTTTGTTTGTATTACAGCCAGCCAATGCTAGCATCGCGATAAATAATGTAATAATAAGTTTTTTCATCTTCATTTCCTCCTTCATACTTTCCTTAGTATAGAGGAAATACATTGTAATATTCTAGTCTTCTGCTGAAAACAATGTACGAAATGTTTGTGAAGTTTCTGTGAAATGGTTCACTCTTCTTAATCTATGAAAAAAGAGCATAGTGACTATGCTCTCGGATGAAACTGTTTATATACATCTTTTAATCTAGTTTTTGAAACGTGCGTATAAATTTGTGTCGTCGAAATATCTGCATGTCCAAGCATTTCCTGTACAGCACGTAAGTCTGCCCCATTTTCTAATAGATGCGTAGCAAAAGAGTGACGCAACGTATGCGGTGTAAGCTCTTTTGCAATATTTGCTTCTTTCGCTAGCCGTTTTAAAATTTTCCAAAATCCCTGTCTCGATAATCGATTACCATGATGGTTTAAAAAGAGCGCATCTACTGCTTTTTTACCCATCAATTCTCTTCTTCCTTTTTCAATATACTTTTGAATCGCTTCTGTCGCTAAGCTTCCTAGTGGAATAATTCTTTCTTTGTTCCCTTTCCCGATACAGCGAACAAATCCCATCGTTAAGTGCACATCTTCTAAATTTAATGCAATTAATTCTGAAACACGAAGTCCTGTTGCATACAACAACTCTAACATTGCCTTATCACGAATCCCAAAAGCACTTGCCGTTTTCGGTGTTTGAAGCAATGCTTCCACTTCGTCGATTGATAATACTTTTGGTAATTTTCGTTCCCCTTGTGGCGTTTCAATATGTACCGATGGGTCATGCTCCACCGCTCGTTCACGAAGTAAAAATTGATGAAACGAACGAATCGATGCAATATGACGCGCCAATGTTTTTGAAGATTTCCCGTTTTCTTTTAAATGCTGCAAAAAGTTAACAATATGCAAGCGTGTCACTTCATGAAACGTCTTCGTTTGTTCTACATTTTGCAAATACTTCACATAGCTTTTTAAATCGCGTTCATAAGATACAACTGTATTTTTCGCTAAACCTTTTTCAACAATCATATAATGAATAAAATCTTTTAATTGATCTTCCAATCTACACTACTCCCCATTTTCATAGAAAAACATCATTCTATTTACGAAAGCATCCTTTTCCGGCTCCTCATTCCCTGATACTTTTTCTACAGTCTCTTCTTTTGGCTTTTCATAACGATGGTAACTTTCATATTCTTCATTTATCCATAGTATAGCGAAATAAAACAAAATCGTACAACTTGTAAATAATAAAAATACTTTCATCCCATCAAAAGTTAATTTTAAAGCTCGGCGCATTGTAAATTCCTCCAAAATATAAGTTATTACAACATATGCCAAGCTTTCACCAATTTATACCTTATTCAAATAAAAAACCTCTTCCTAGTTAAATAGGAAAAGGTTATTTTTCATCCGTTTCATTTTCTTGACAATTTTTACAAATCCCATGGAATGTTAAACGATGATCTTTCACCTTAAAGCTCCAGTCTCGTTCCACTTTATTCTCCACTTCACCAAGTAAATCTTCTTGTATTTCTTGTACAGCACCGCATTGTGTACAGATTAAATGATGATGGAAACGCTGTGCACCTTCTTGGCGTAAGTCATAACGCGAAACACCGTCTCCAAAGTTAATTTTATCGACAACTTTCAACTCTGACAATAACTCTAAAGTTCGATAAACGGTTGCTAATCCGATCTCTGGCGACTTTTCTTTTACAAGGAGGTATACATCTTCTGCGCTTAAATGATCTTCTTCATTTTCTAGCAGCACACGAACTGTTGCTTCACGTTGTGGTGTCAATTTATAGCTCGCTGCATGTAATTGCTTCTTAATTCGTTCAATTCTTTCTTCCATTCGGTACTACTCCCTCCTCGCCACTCTTACACCATTATATCAGAAGAAGGGCTCCTGTCAAAAGAAAAACAATAAAAACAAATTGATAATTATTCTCAAAAAGTATTTATTGTTTGTTAATAGCCTCCACAACTTCTTTCATTAAAACTGGTGATGCATACACTTCGACACTGGAAGCAATAGCTAATACCGCTCCAATCACGAGAAAAAAGCATGTATAGCGAATTAATAACGGTAATAGTGGCTCAGTTATTTTCCGAATAAATTGATGCCTAATCATGCGTAAGGAAAAGCTTGCAGCAATTGTTGTCATTACGAGAAATACAGGAATTATAATTAAATTTTGTGGCAATACAGATACAAATGCTAATAATAGTCCATTCCATCCGTGCTGACTTACTAAAAAACCTACTGTAAATCCAACAACTACCCCTTTTAAAAATAGTAAGATAAAAATGAGCGGCAACCCAATAATTGAAATCCCCAAAATCCAAATAAAGCCGATATATTTTAATTGCGAAAAGTAACTTTCTCGGAACATTTCGCCTGCGACAGCAAATTCTCCTTTAGAAACTTGTCCAAAAAAACGCTGTAAATAAAATGATAAATCTTGCTTTTGGTTTATTTGTAAACTATTCACAAGAATCGCTCCAAATATTACTCCCATCAGTAATAAAACCGCATTAAATATATATAGTGAAGAATTTTCCTGTATGTGAGACATTACACGGTCTTGCCACGTTTTTCGCCACATTTTCCTTCCCTCCGTTCACACTCTTACTAAAAATGTATGAAAGAAAGAAAAAAAGTATGACGAATTAGCATTGAAATTCCGCTCTACTTTGCTAAACTAAAAAGTAGAGAATAGGAGGGATTTCTCTTGAAACCATTATTATTAGATTTTCCAACATTATTTCAAACTGAGCGCTTGCAAGTACGTAAGCCGTTTCCAGGTGATGGAACAGAGGTATATGAAGCAATCCAAGCTTCGCTAGAAGACTTATTACCATGGATGCCAATTACAGCTGAAACAGAAGAACGTGCTGAAGAAATTGTTCGCGAAGCTCACGGACAGTTTTTACTTCGTGAAACACTTGATTTCCACTTATACGATAAAGTATCTGGTACATTCATCGGAGCTATTACGCTCAAGCCTGAAAACTGGGATATTCCAAAGTTTTCACTTCACTTTTGGCTACATAGCGCTTATACAAAGCATGGCTATATGACAGAAGCCATTAAAGGTGCGATTCAATTTGCATTTGATAAACTAGGTGCTAGAAGAATTGAAATTCGTACTGATGCAACAAATATAAACGCATGTAACTTAGCAGAACGTCTAGAATTTATTTTAGAAGGTACAATGGAAAATGATTTCCTAGCACCCGATGGCAGCTTACGCGATGCACGTGTATATGCAAAAATCAACTAAAAACACTCGCCTTAGGCGAGTGTTTATTTTTGTAATTGTAAATATTGTACTGCAAACATCGTCTTAGCATCATGTATGCGAAGGTCTTTCATAAGATCAATCGCTTCTTCTAATGACACTTCCATTAATTCCACAAATTCATCTTCATCTAAAGCTGCTTTATTTTCTTTTTGTTTTAATCCTGTCGCTTTATATACATATAAAATCTCATCTGCAAAACCAGGTGATGTATAGAAAGATGTAATAAGCTCCATATTTTCACATACATATCCTGTTTCTTCTTCTAATTCACGAACTGCTGTTACCTCTGGCTTTTCCCCAGGTTCTAACTTCCCAGCAGGAATTTCCACAATTGCCTTTTCGAGAGCTTTACGATACTGCTCAACGAGTACAATTTTCCCCTCATCAGTAATAGCAATAATAGCAACTGCCCCAGGGTGATTTACGATTTCACGTTTACTCATTTCTCCATTTGGTAATACTACATCATCAACACGAACTTTTATAACTCTACCATCAAAAATCGGTTCAGTTTTTACTGTTCTTTCTGCAAGATTACTCATACTACTTCATCTCCCTGTTCTATTTCCTAATCGTTCTTCATACATTTTACCACATTGAAAGGAGCGTGATAGAAATGAAAGTTTACATTTTACCAAATCGCGTCACTTTAGTCGGCAAAGCATGGCAAATTCGTCATAAGCTAAAACAATATGGCAAAGAGTATAAAACTGTACAAGAGTGGATTACAGCAAATAAAAAGTAAACGTTTGTCAACCTCCTTCCCCTTTCGTACAATAAAGGTAAGGAGGTTGACCTATGAAAAAACGTCAATTAGGAAACTCAGATTTATATGTTACGGAAATTGGATTTGGCTGTATGTCTCTCGGTGCATCTGAGGCTGAAGCTATGCGTATTATCGATGAGGCAATCGATTTAGGAATTAATTTTTTTGATACAGCGGACTTATACGATTATGGATTAAATGAAGAATTTGTTGGAAAAGCTCTGAAAGGAAAACGCGACCAAATTGTTCTTACAACAAAGGTTGGAAATCGATGGACAGAAGAAAAAAACGGTTGGTCTTGGGATCCTTCTAAAGCTTATATAAAGGCCGAAGTAAAAGAGAGTTTACGTAGACTTCAAACAGATTATATTGATTTATATCAACTGCATGGCGGGACGATTGAAGATCCTATAGATGAAACAGTTGAAGCCTTTGAAGAATTAAAAAAAGAAGGGATTATTCGTCATTATGGTATCTCTTCTATACGTCCAAATGTCATTCGTGAGTATGCAAAACGATCAAATATCGTTAGCATATTAATGGAATACAGCCTTTTAAATCGTCGCCCTGAAGAATGGTTCCCGCTTCTTAATGAACAGCAAATTAGCGTTATTGCTCGCGGACCACTTGCAAAAGGGATTTTAACTAACAATAATGCAAGAAAGATAGAAAGAGTAAAAGAAAAAGATTACCTCTCTTATTCTTACGATGAGTTATATTCGACACTCGCGAGTGTAAAAGAAATAATCGGGGAAAGCTCTTTAACAGGAACAGCTATTCAATATTGCTTACATAACGAAACTGTTGCAGCTGTTATACCTGGTGCAAGCTCTATTCAACAATTGCAAGAAAATATACAAGCTAGCCAACAGTTATCTTTAACAAAAGAAGAATATGTACAACTTCAAAAGATTGTTAAGTATGATTCATATGCTTTGCATCGCTAAAATATTGATACCGATAAAAGCAAAAGACTGCCCCCCAACACTAGGCGGCAGTCTTTTTTTATAACGTATCATATTTATCAGGATTCGTTCCTACATGTAAATTACGATTTAACGTATTAATTTGATCCATCTCTTCTTCAGTTAATGAGAAATCAAAAATAGTAAAGTTCTCTTTAATACGAGATGGCGTAACAGATTTAGGAATAGTCACAATCCCACTTTGAATATCCCACCTTAATATAACTTGTGCAGGTGACTTTTCATATTTTTTAGAAATATCCTGAATAATTGGATGCTGGAATACTTCGCCGCCTCTCATTAAAGGACTCCACGCTTCCATCTGAATTTGCTCACCTTGACAGAAATCACGCAATTCAAATTGCGCTAACATTGGATGAAGTTCAACTTGGTTGACCATCGGCTTCACTTTACAATTTGGTAATAACAGTTCTAAATGATGTTTATGAAAATTAGAAACACCAATCGCGCGCACCTTACCTTCTTCATATAGCTTTTCTAAAGCACGGTACGTATCAACATACTTCCCTCTTATCGGCCAATGGATTAAATATAAATCTACATACTCCATTTGTAATTTCTTTAAACTTTTTTCAAACGCCTCAAGCGTCTCCTCGTACCCTTGATCGTCGTTCCAAACTTTTGTTGTAATAAACAAGTCTTCTCGCGGGATTCCAGATTCACGAACCGCTTCTCCGACACCGCTTTCATTTTCATATACAGTTGCTGTATCAATCGAACGGTATCCAACTTCTAACGCTGTTTTTACTGCTTGTTTAACTTCGTCGCCTTCTTTCGCTTTATAAACGCCTAGACCAATCATCGGCATTTTCACGCCATTATGAAGTGTAGTTGTTGGAATATGCACAGTCGTTCTCCCTTTCAATGTTACATTTTTTATAAACCACCACTTTATTTCAACAAGATTTATTCAAAATGTCAAAACATACGTACAGTTTACATAATAATTTTATACCCCTTTAGAAAATAACATGAACTCAGTCGTTCACGTAACTTTCTATCCATTTCTTCGCTTTTTCATCAACATTACGTACAAATTCATTTTTTCCTTCTGTATACAACGTGCCATCATATGTATATTTTTCAGCTAGTTCTTTCTTTAAAGTCGCATACGCTTCTGCTTCTTCACAATGAGCCATCATATAATCACGAAATGCTAAATGCCTTACTATCTCAGGATTTCCTTTTTCAAATACGTGTAAGTGATACGAGCGTTTTTCCTCAGTTCCATGAATAAAAAAACGACGACCTGAAATACCATTTTCCCCTTTCACGATGTAACCAAGCTCTTTAAATCGTTCATTCCAATGATCTACTCTGTCGATACTTTCTACTTCCATGATCATATCAATAATAGGTTTAGCTGCTAGTCCTGGCACTGACGTACTTCCAATATGATGGATTTTTACCGTTTCTGGCATCGCCGATTTTAATCTTTCGGCCTCCATTTGAAATTTCTCACTCCAATGATTTTCATACGGAACGACTACAATTTTCCTCATTCTAACTCCCCTTTTCTTATAAACTCGTCAAAAAAATGATCAGTGGCATTTCACTGATCATCTTTTTATTATTTAAAGTCTTTCCAAGTAAGGCTACTTTCACTTAACAGTTCTTCAAATGATTTATTCTTTTCACGTTCTTTTTGTTCTTTACGCTTTCTTTCTTGTTCTGCTGCCTCTTTTTTCTCTTCTCTCGCTTGCAACTCTTTTTTCTTATTCTTTAATTGTTGCATTAACGAATCGTTCAATTGATCACCTAGTGTAAGTGATTCTTTCTCTGGTTGATTCATTTGAGAGTGTCTTTGTGTTTGTCTTTGCTTCTTTTTCTTCATACTATTCACCTTTTACTTTTTTCTCCATTATAGAGGATACACGGCGAAATCGACAATAAAAAAGGTTCCCTACTCTATTATTTATCTTTTGTAAATATGTTAATTTTTCGAAAAAACTAAATTTTTATATGGATATAATCCTAGTAATCTATTAAAATTATGTCGTATGATGTCAGATTATAAAAAAAGGAGAAATTAATTATGTGGAAAAAAATTATTCCTGCTGTTGCTGTTTTAAGTACTATTACTTTTTCAAGCGTATTCGCCGCTCCTCCATCTCAGACTCCTGCCGAACAAAACCGATACATAGACGTACAAATGCTTGGTATTAATGATTTACATGGTCAACTAGATACTGTAAAAAAAGTTAACAATAAAGAAGCTGGTGGCGCTGATTATTTAGCTACTTATTTAAAAGAACGCAAAAAACAAAACCCTAATACACTTCTCGTACATGCCGGTGATATTGTCGGAGCCAGCCCACCAGTTTCCGCATTATTACAAGACGAACCAACAATTGAATTTTTAAATGACTTAAAGTTTGATGTTGGTACAATCGGAAACCATGAATTTGATGAAGGTATCGATGAAATGAAACGCCTCATTTACGGTGGATATCACGAAAAAACAGGGAATTTCAAAGGAGCAAACTTCCCTTATGTCGCTGCAAACTTCTATAATAAATCAACTGGCCGCTTATTTTTACCACCATTCACTGTAAAAATGGTTGACGGAGTTCCTGTAGGGTTCATTGGAGTTGTTACAACGGATACACCAAATGTCGTTATGCCTACTATGCTTAAAAATGTAGAAATCACTGATGAAGTAGAGGCTATTAATAAATCCACACAACAATTAAAGCGTCTCGGCGTTAAATCTATCGTAGTCCTTGCACATGTCGGCGGAACAACTGATGAGTCTGGTGTAACAAATGGAGACCTCACTCGAATTGCAAATGAAACAGATCCAGAAGTTGATGTTATTTTCGGTGGACATAGTCATACGTACGTAAATGGTACTGTAAATAATAAACTTATCGTGCAGGCGAACTCTTACGGGATGGCTTTCTCTGATGTAGATGTAACGATTGATAGAAAAACAAAAGATATTGTGAAGAAAAAAGCTGAAGTTATTACAACGTACCATGAAGGTGTAGAGCCTGATAAACAAGTAAAACAAAAGTTAGATCAATATAAAGAAAAAATCGCACCTCTTGTAAATGAAGTAGTCGGAAAATCTACAGCACCTATCGACCGTAAACAAAACGATGCTGGTGAATCTACACTTGGAAATTTAGTTGCGGATGCCCAGCGCCAAACTATGCAAACACAAATCGCTCTTATGAATCCTGGTGGAATTCGTAATGATCTAGACGCTGGAGATATTACATGGGGCGAATTATACGGCATTCAGCCTTTCGGAAACCAATTAATTAAAGTAGATCTAACAGGTCAAGATATTCGTGATATATTAAATCAACAATGGCAAAAAGGAGCAACGAGAATGCTTCAAATTTCAGGTATTCAATACACTTGGGATGCAAATAAACCAAATAACGAAAAGGTTACGAATATCCGTTTAACAAATGGTGAAGAATTAGTTCCCTCTAAAACGTATAGCGTAGTTGCAAATGCTTTCCTAGCTTCTGGCGGTGATGGATTCGTATCCTTTAAAAATGGAAAAAATGCTGAAACTGGTCCAAACGATTTTGAAGCATTAGTCGATTATGTAAAACAAGTGAAAGAACCAATTCAGCCGATTATTGATGGACGTATTCAAAAAAACAATTAAATACTATTCAAACTAGTGCGTGACACTCGAAAGAAGAAGCTCCTTTTATATGCAAGGAGCTTCTTCTTTTAGAGTCATACGTATTGTCATTCTTCTAGTGCAGTAAAGGATACGCACATAGCCCCTTGTTTCTTCGTAGTATATAGAAAACTATAATGGGAAGATTTGTATGTATTTTCATCAAACAATGACGATACATTGTATCGACAAAACGACAAACACATTCGTAGTATTGAGAAAGCAATTAACGGAGAATATAGCGCCATTCATTTTTATGCTAGATTAGCTACTTTAGCTCCAGACATAAATGAACGAACTCAAATCCTTGAAATTCGGCAAGATGAGCAACGAACAGTTGATTTTTACTTAGAAATTGCTGACGAAACGACAAATCAACAAGTGAAAGAAACATTTCGGCGCGCAGCAGCTGATGAACAAAATCATGCCGTTTGGTTCCTATATTACTTTTCGAAACAAAACAAAAAATGAAATAAAAGAAAGGATACACGCTCTTATATGGAACATAGTATCCTTTCTTTTATTTCTCTGGATACGTTTCATGATTAACATCATACCGTTGCAAAAATTCCTGTAGTGCTTCTTCTACAATTTTAGACTTTTGAATCCCTTTTGATTCCGATATAACATCTAGTCTTGCTAATACTTCTATATTAATCGAAAAGGTTCGTTTCTTTTTCTCTGTGCTCTTACTTATAATTTGAACACTTACTTCTTCTCTTTTTCTTAGCAATTCATAAATGCTTTGTAATTGTTCATAAATTAGTAATTGATAGTCTGTTTTTGCATATTGAAGGGCAGTAGCTTCTTGGATTTGCAAATGACGTGGCTCTTCACCATCACCTATAAAGATACGTTTTTTCTGCTCTCCATCATATTCATATCCAATCACCCTTAATTTCTTTGATAATGTATATGGGCTCATTTCAAGCCGTTTCGCTATAATAGCGATTGATTCGCGTCTATTTAAAGAATCAATAATTTCTCCAATCGTCACATTCTCCCTCCTCTCTTAATCGCCTAAACTTGAAATCAAACCAGTATGTTATGATACAATGATTTTCTAGTAGTATATGCAAAAGAAAGAGCCTGTGCGATTCATACCATTTAAGAAAAGGAGGTTTACATATGCTTTTTCGTAGCCATACCCCTCGGTTTTACAACGAAAAGAAGCAACTAATCCCTAACAGTATCGCTACGATAGAAAGCGTTATGATTAATGACCGGAAACAATCTCTCCTTATACGCGGCCAAAACGTGGAACAGCCTATTTTATTATGCTGTCACGGCGGTCCTGGTATGGCACAAATCGGCTTTATTCGCCATTTTCAAAAAGAGTTAGAAAAGCACTTTATCGTTATTAATTGGGATCAGCGAGGGGCAGGTAAATCCTTTTTATGGCGGGACATCCAAACAAATCTTACGATTGATCAATTTTTTTCAGATGCAAAAAAGGTTATTCAATATCTTCTCAAACGCTTTAATAAGCAAAAACTATTTCTCGCTGGTCATTCTTGGGGAAGTATTATCGGACTACAAATCGCTAATCAATGTCCCGAATATATAGAAGCATACATCGGCATCGGTCAAATCGTACATATGAAGCAAAATGAAGAATTACTATATCAACATTTAATTAGCTCTGCCAAAAAACATGACCATAAAAAGGCATTAGCTTCTCTTTTAAAATTAGGGAAACCACCCTTTTTAGATACGAGACGCCTCATTATTCAAAGAAAGTGGCTTGGTACATTCGGAGGAGCAATCCAAAATGGATCTTCCTTTTCTTTCATACGAAAAGGCTTCTTTTCTCCTGAATATACGCTATTAGATTGGTTCAAATTTCTCGCAGGAAATTTAAAATCCGGAGTTTTATGGGAAGAGATGCTGACAATCGATTTCTTTTCATCTATTTCAAGTTTATCTGTTCCTGTTTATTTTTGTTCTGGTCGCTATGATTATCAAACTCCTTATGCACTCGTTCAACAATATTGCGATATCATTCAAGCTCCTATTAAAAAGATGATTTGGTTTCCAAACTCGGCACATTCTCCAGATTTAGAAGAGCCTGAGTTATTCGCTAAATCTTTACAATCAATTAAACAAGAACTATCTTTTCAACATTAATAACAAAAGGCGCTTTTACATTTCATAGAAAACATTTTATAATGATATGTCGCAAGTAGATGTCACTACAAACACTTGCTTGCCTTAACAGAATAAAAATTAGGGAGATTACATTTATTATGAACGCTGTACTCATCGCAGTAGCAGTCATGCTACTGCTTAGTTTGTTACGTGTCCAAGTCATTGTCGCCATTATCGTTGGAGCTTTAACAGGCGGACTTATCGGCGGACTCGGTATTTCAGAAACAATTAGTACTTTTACAGCCGGTCTTGGGAACAGTGCTCCTATCGCATTAAGCTACGCAATGCTCGGTGGATTTGCTATTTCCCTTTCAAAAACAGGACTTCCTGATGCAATGATCCAATCAGCTTTAAAATGGATCGGCAACGAACAAGACACGAAAAAACAAGTCTATTCTAAAATACTTATATTATTTATCATTTTAACAATGGCTTGCTTCTCACAAAATATTATCCCTGTTCATATCGCCTTCATCCCAATCTTAATTCCAGCACTTTTAAAAGTATTAAATGAGCTGAGGGTGGATCGTAGGCTTGTAACATGTCTTATTACATTTGGGTTAATTACCCCTTACATGTGGGTTCCAGCAGGGTTCGGAAAAATTTATCATGACGTATTGCAAACAAATGCTGCGCAAAGCGGTCTTACATTTGATGTCGCACTTATTCCAAAAGCGATGACTATTCCAGCAATCGGTATGATTATCGGATTATGTGTAGCGGTTTTCATTACATACCGAAAACCACGTACATATGAAACAGAACAAATTCATTCTGCACAGAATGAAATCGTCCCCTATACGAAAAGAAGCATTACTTTGGGTTTATTATCAATACTCGCTACATTAACTGTGCAATTAGCAACAGAATCAATGATTTTTGGTGCTTTAGCAGGTATTATTGTCTTATCAGTTAGCGGTAGCCTCCCTCTTAAAGAAGCCGATGCTATTTTAACGAGTGGAATGCGTATGATGTCCTTTATCGGATTTGTTATGATTTCTGCCGCTGGATTTGGCGCTGTTCTTCGAAAAACTGGACATGTTGAATCTCTTGTGCAAACGAGTGCACATATAATCGGAAATAATAAACCGCTTGCTGCATTTCTTATGCTCATTATTGGACTTCTCGTTACGATGGGAATTGGCTCTTCCTTTTCAACCATCCCAATCTTAACAACAATTTTCGTACCGTTATGCGTCCAGCTCGGATTTAGTCCCATGGCTACAATCGCAATTATCGGTACAGCTGGTGCACTTGGTGATGCAGGTTCTCCAGCATCTGATAGTACACTTGGACCAACGTCCGGTTTAAATGCTGATGGTCAGCACCATCATATATGGGATACATGTGTCCCAACATTTCTACACTATAATATACCGTTACTTATATTCGGCTTTATTGCCGCAATTACACTATAAAAGGTGCGTTTTAAAAACGCACCTTTTACTTTGTTGTTTCTCTCTCAATGCACCTAAATTCTGTTTCCGCTTCTTCTTGTCGCACTTGTTTTTTCTTTATTTTTCCTATTAACTGTTGAAAAGCTATTTCCCCATTTTCTTCGATATAACTTCCAATCGTCGTTAATGATGGACTTATCCATTCACCCTCTACACTCCCGTTAAATCCAATAATTTGTAACTTACCTGGTATATGAATATTAAGAGTTTTCGCCGCCCTGATTAGCTCAATAGCGACCTTATCACTTGAAGCTACAACCCCATCTATGTATGGATGCTTTTGTAACAATTCAAGAAACTGTTGATTCGTATACCCTTGTACAATTTCCTCTCGATAAGAAAGTCCTTCTTTCCAAGCAGTATCTAGAAATCCTGCCACATGCTCTTCCATTTCTTCACTCTCTACTTCCTCACCGATATAAGCAAGAAACTGGCAGCCTTTCTCTTTTAATAAAGAAACAGCTTTCTGTCCACTTTCATAATAGCTCATAAGAGATTGTCGTTCTTCAAGCACAGCGAAAGGAAGTGAGATTTCTCCTATACTTCGAAAAACAGATTTCGTCATTATAACGCCTGCAATGTTATTTTGCGCCAACATATCTATGTATCTATTCTTATTTTCTATATTACAAACTATTACTTGATACCCTTCTTTGTATGCTATTTCCTCAACGAAACGGAGCAAAGTGATGTATGATGGATTATGCAAATTATCTACAAGTAATGCAATCACCGTTGAAGGCTGTTTAAATAAAGGCTTTGCTGTAGCATTCGGTCTATAATGTAATTCTTCAATTGCTTTTTTTACTTGTTTCACCGTATCTTCATGGACATATCCTTTTTCGTTAATGACTCTTGAAACGGTTGCGACTGAAACACCGGCCAATTTTGCAACATCACGTATAGTTGCCACATCGTCACCCCTTAATATGGTAATAGATTACAATTTTAAATTAAACCAAAATATAACATTCGTCAAGGTTATTGTTTTATATTTCTGAAAATTGTTACACAATTTCCACTCTACTCATAAAGTGAAACTTTAATCAGTGGGGGTTTTGTTCATCCCCCACTGATTATTAGCCTTCACCAATCGGGCGTTTACGGGCAGTGGATCTCCCACCTAACTTCTTTGCTCCAACTGAATTTTGAGGTAGGAGTTTTACTGCCCGTTAATGCGGGAGAAAATATAATCCAGCTGAATTTCATGTGAAATCGCGATATTATCATAACCAATAAATGGAATTTCTTTCTTTATTTTTCGTGCTTCCTTTACCGCATCAATATATAAGTTCGTCATCATGAAGTTACGTTTTTGATAAAAACGAAGTGCGTTCATATTATCATTCGTCGTAATAAGCCACACTTTTTTACATTCGTTCTCTTTTGCCACTCGCAATACACAATCCACCAGTTTTGTACCAATCCCCTTCCCTTCCTCAAAACTATTTAACGATACAATTTCACACATGTTTTCTATCACTTTATATGTTAAAATTCCTACTATTCTGTTATTTCTAAGTGCAATAAAACCAGGTAATTCTTCTAATTGATGTACTCTGCCTCGCGAGACCATCATTGAGCTTCCCCAGTTTTCACACATAAAATCCTGAATTGCTTCTTTCATTTCTGGTGTGATTTTTTGTATATGAACCATACACGATTTCTCCCCTTTTCACATCATTGTGATACAATGTTAGTGTATCACATGTAGAGGTATTTGGAGGATGAGGTAAAGTATGAAACGTTTTTTTACAGCATTGTTTACTATACTAGGCGCACTAACTGCGATTGGGATTTTCTTTACAAATAAAGTTATGTACTTGAAGAAAAAAACAGAGGAAGAAGTTTTAGAACGCGAAACGAAAAAGCATTTTCATTTGGACGATTTTAAGGCTATTCAAAAAGAAGAGGTTCACATCCCTTCTCAATTCGGATACGAACTTCACGGATATTACATGCCAGCTGGTCATTCCAATAAATTTATGATTTTTTGCCACGGTGTGACTGTAAATAAAATGAATTCCGTTAAATATGCAAACTTATTTTTAAATAGAGGATATAACGTATTTATTTATGATCATCGCCGTCATGGTAAAACCGGTGGTAAAACAACAAGTTATGGCTATTATGAAAAACATGATTTAAAGTCAGTAGTTGACTGGCTAAAAGATCGTTTCGGAACGAATATTACACTCGGAATTCATGGTGAATCTATGGGTGCTGCAACTCTTCTTCAATATGCAGGACTTGTAGAAGATGGTGCTGATTTTTATATTGCTGATTGTCCTTTCTCTGATTTTTATGGACAGTTACAACATCGTTTGAAAGTTGAGTTTCATTTGCCAAAATGGCCTTTATTACCTTTAGCAAATGCCTTTTTAAAAGTTCGTGATGGCTATACAATTCGTGAAGTTTCACCAATTGATTGTATAAAAAATATTAACAATCCGGTTCTCTTTATTCATAGTAAAGATGATGACTATATTTTATCTGATATGACGAAATCACTTTATGAAGCGAAAGAAAATAATAAACAGCTTTATATTGCAGAACATGGTGCACACGCTTGCTCTTATAATGAAAATAAAGAAGAGTACGAAGATGCCATCGATCAATTTTTAAACACATATGTAAAAGAAACAAAAAACAGGCTTGCATAAGCCTGTTTTTTTACTGCGCTAAAACGTCTGTAACTTGTTCCATATTTTCAGAAATCCACTTTACTGCCTCGTCTAGCGTTGGGAATTCCGTCGTTTGAAAAGTTACCTCATCTTGAAGTAACCAAACATCTTTCGGTTCTTGTCCTACACCTGCGATTGACCAATGAAGTAAACTATATGGATGATTATCATTCAAAAATGATGCCCATGTGCGCTCATTTGCAATATTTTGTAGTGTGTGTAATTTTTTATCCATCTTTCGTCACCTTACTCTAGTCAGTTATAAAAACTATTATAACACTCTCTTCTCTCTCAAACAAAGTGCTCTTTTTATATTGTCAAGTACTCTCCCTAATTATATGATGAGAGTAAGCGTTTGGAAAGGAGGGATAACGTTGGCAAAAGTACAAATTAAAGTGAATGATAATGGCTCTTTTCGCGTTACAGGGGACGTGGAATTAGTTGACTCACAAGGGAATGTATTCCCAGCAAAACCAGCATTTTCTTTATGTCGTTGTGGTTTATCAAAAAACATGCCTTATTGCGATGCTTCGCATAAAGGAAAATTCGAGTCTGTTGTTAGAGCACCAGAGGCAGAATAAATATTTAAAGAGCATGCACATTTATTTGTGTATGTTTTTTCTTTTGATCAAAGCCTATACAGCCCTTCCCCTTTCAACATTTCTATTACTTCCGTCCCCATTCAAATCGGCATATATTTTCACACAATTCTTCACATTCGAATATTTTCCACTTTGCTTTTTTCTTTTTTGTGCTATAATGTGAGCAAACAACATCCTTCGGGGTCGGGTGAAATTCCCAACCGGCGGTGATGAAGCGATAGCTTCTAAGTCCGTGACCCGTTTTCAACGCGAAAACGGTGGATCTAGTGAAACTCTAGGGCCGACAGTATAGTCTGGATGGGAGAAGGATATGTTTTCTAGTAATTTTATATAGCGAATACACTTTTATTTCAGTATGCATATTTTTAAAGTTTCATTTTGAATCTTTATATATGTTTTATTTTGTATACTTATGTTTCTATACTGAAATAAAAAGATACGACTAGCGTTGAAAGAATTTGATATTTTGCTAGGTTTTTTCCTTATGCCAAAATATCAGTCATCGTTAGGTTTCTTTCCTATACTTTCGTATTCGAACTATATTTCTAGAAATCACGTCTCCCAAACCCCAAGGATATAAAATCCTTGGGGTTTTTTGATTTTTTCAGGAGAGGTGAAAAGAATGACAGATCAAGAATATATGAGGATTGCCTTGCAGTTAGCACAAGGAACATCGGGACAAACAAGCCCAAATCCTATGGTTGGTGCTGTTGTTGTAAAAGATGGAAACATCATAGGAATGGGAGCTCACTTGCGTGCTGGTGAAGAACATGCCGAAGTTCATGCACTTCATATGGCTGGTGAAAAAGCAAAAGGTGCTACTGTTTATGTAACACTTGAACCGTGTAGCCATTTTGGAAAAACACCACCTTGCTGTGAATTACTCATTGAAAAAGGAGTTCAGCGTGTTGTAATTGCTACTCTTGATTGCAATCCACTCGTTTCCGGAAATGGAAAAAGGAGATTAGAAGAAGTTGGAATCGAGGTAACTACTGGTGTTCTTGAGGCGGAAGCCACTTTATTAAATCGATACTTTTTTCACTATATGAAAACGAAACGTCCCTTTGTAACAATAAAAACAGCAATGAGCTTAGATGGAAAAACAGCAACTGTAACCGGTGAAAGTAAGTGGATTACAGGCGAAGAAGCACGCGCTGACGTTCACCAATATCGTCATATACATGATGCTATTCTAGTCGGTGTGAATACAGTTCTAACTGATAATCCACACTTAACAACACGAATTTCAAACGGAGGTAAACATCCTATACGCGTTATTTTAGATACCCACTTACGAACGCCGCCATCTTCTCATGTCATAACAGATGGCTTAACTCCGACATGGATTATTGTCGGTAAGGATGTAAACAAAGAGAAAATAGCGTCTTATGAATCTAACAATATAGCTGTATTCCAAATGAAAACACAGCAAATTGAAATACAAGATGTCCTATCCCTGCTCGGTGAGAAACAAATTCTTTCTCTGTTCGTTGAAGGTGGTCAAACGGTGCATGCAAACTTCTTAAAAACAAATAGTTTTAATGAAATCGTGACCTATATAAGCCCGAAATTAATTGGTGGAAAAGATGCACCCACCTTATTTGGCGGAGCTGGTTTTTCGAAGTTACAAGATGCACTTTCCTTAACAATTCAAGAGATGAAACAAATCGGTAATGACATAAAAATTGTTGCAACCTTAAAAAGCGAGGTGACGGAATGTTTACAGGAATCGTAGAAGAGTTAGGAACGATATCAAGCATGACTCAAAGTGGTGAAGCAATGAAGCTAACTATTAGCGCGAATCAAATTTTATCCGATGTCAAATTAGGTGATAGTATCGCGGTTAACGGCATTTGCTTAACAGTAACTACTTTTACGACTACTTCATTCACTGTCGACGCAATGCCTGAAACAATGAAAGCAACATCACTTCGTATGCTAAAGCCAAGTGCCAAAGTGAATTTAGAACGGGCGATGGCTGCAAACGGACGATTCGGTGGACATTTCGTCACCGGACATATCGATGGCATCGGTACGATTTTAACTAAAAAACAACATTACAATGCCATCTATTACAAAATAGCAATTTCTGATGAATTACTACGCTATTGTTTGCATAAAGGATCCGTTGCTGTTGATGGCACTAGCTTAACAATATTTGATATAGACGAATCTTCAATTACAATTTCACTCATCCCCCACACAGTAAGCGATTCTATAATCGGAGAAAAAAAAGCCGGGGACATCGTAAACATTGAGTGTGACATGATTGGAAAATATATTGAACGCTTTATCTCAAAGCCCGCAAAAAGAACTGGTTCAATGACCGAAAGCTTTTTACAAGAAAACGGATTTCTATAAGGAGGAAGCACAATGTTTCATCGTATTGAAGAAGCTCTAGAAGATTTAAAACAAGGAAAGGTCGTTATCGTATGTGATGATGAAAACCGAGAAAATGAAGGCGATTTTATTGCTTTAGCAGAGTACATTACACCAGAAACGATTAATTTTATGATCACACACGGTCGTGGTCTCGTTTGCGTACCGATTACGGAAGGGTACGCAGGACGTCTACAGTTAGAACCAATGGTATCTCATAATACAGATTCACATCATACTGCTTTTACAGTGAGCATCGATCACGTTTCTACAACAACAGGCATTAGTGCTCATGAGCGTGCTACAACAATACAGGAATTATTAAATCCCGCATCTAAAGGAACTGATTTTAACCGCCCTGGACATATCTTTCCATTAATTGCGAAAGAAGGTGGCGTCCTTCGCCGCGCAGGTCATACAGAAGCTGCTGTTGATTTAGCAAAACTTTGCGGAGCTGAGCCCGCCGGCGTCATTTGCGAGATTATAAATGAAGATGGGACGATGGCACGTGTACCTGATTTACTAGAGTGCGCAAAACAATTTGATATAAAAATGATTACAATTGAAGATTTAATTGCTTATCGCCGCCACCACGAAACACTTGTGACGAGAGAAGTGGCAATTACATTACCTACAGATTTCGGTAATTTCCATGCAATTGGCTATTCTAACTCATTAGATATGAAAGAACATATCGCGCTCGTAAAAGGTGATATTTCAACAGGCGAACCTGTACTTGTACGCGTTCATTCAGAATGCTTAACAGGAGATGTATTTGGTTCGTGCCGCTGTGATTGCGGGCCACAGCTACATGCTGCACTTGCTCAAATTGAGCGTGAAGGAAAAGGTGTTCTTCTCTATATGAGACAAGAAGGACGAGGCATTGGTCTTCTGAATAAGCTTCGCGCTTATAAGTTACAAGAAGAAGGGTTAGATACTGTAGAAGCAAATGAAAAACTTGGGTTCCCAGCTGATCTTCGTGATTACGGTATTGGTGCTCAAATTTTAAAAGATTTAGGCTTACAAAGTTTACGATTATTAACGAATAATCCACGAAAAATTGCTGGCTTACAAGGTTACGATTTAGAAGTAACCGAGCGTGTACCGTTGCAAATGCCAACAAAAGAAGAAAACAAAACGTATTTACAAACGAAAGTAAGCAAATTAGGACATTTACTAAACTTATAATTAAGGGAGAGATACATTATGGTATTCGAAGGTCATTTAGTTGGTACAGGATTAAAAGTTGGGGTTGTTGTTGGACGTTTTAATGAGTTTATTACAAGTAAGTTACTTGGCGGAGCTTTAGATGGATTAAAGCGTCACGGTGTAGAAGAAAACGATATTGATGTTGCATGGGTTCCTGGTGCATTTGAAATTCCTTTAATCGCTAAAAAGATGGCCAATAGCGGAAAATATGATGCTGTTATTACATTAGGTACAGTAATTCGCGGTGCTACAACACATTACGATTACGTTTGTAATGAAGTAGCAAAAGGTGTTGCATCTTTATCACTACAAATGGACATTCCAGTTATTTTCGGTGTATTAACGACAGAAACAATTGAACAAGCAATTGAACGTGCAGGTACAAAAGCTGGTAATAAAGGATATGAATCGGCAGTTGCTGCGATCGAAATGGCTCATTTATCAAAACAATGGGCTTAAAAAAGAGGCTACGGCCTCTTTTTTATTTTCTCACCTTTTTTCGTACATCTTCTATTAATTCATCCATCGTTTTTCCTTCTGTTTTTATACGAAGAGCTTGTGCTGTTCTCCACACATTTTCTCTCTTTTCCGCTTCTTCTATAATAGAAATTTCCTTCCTCACTTCTTTTAAATCTTTCCCTTCTGTTTCAAGCCCAAAATGTTCAGCTTTCGTTCGAAAATGCTGTTCGATTCTTTGTTGCATTTCTTTTTGTTCAGGATTTTCAGCCGCCTTAACTGGATCAGCACTTATCGCTTTTATTAAAATCAGACAGGTCATAATAGTTAATATGTATTTGTACATGTAAAATCCTCCAACCCGATATAAATTACATTTTTACTATGTACAATTAGGGCTTGGAAAATTCGTCCACCAAAATTCTTTTTTTCGCTCAAAAACCAATAGTATCAAGCATTAACAACTATTTATTACATTTTATTTACAAAAAAGCAAACTCTTTTACAAGTTTGCTTTTCATCTATCTTATAGCGCACATTCTTCAATCTCAAATCCTAAATCTTCAATCATACCCCAGTCCGCAGTCGGCTCTTGTCCAGCTGTTGTTAAATAGTCCCCGACAAAGATAGAGTTTGCTGCAAATAAACCAAGTGGCTGTACAGAACGTAAATTAAGTTCTCGACCACCTGAAATACGAATTTCTTTTGTTGGATTTACAAAACGCATCATCGCCAGCACTTTTAAACATTCTACAGGTGTTAATTCTTTTTGTCCTTCAAGCGGAGTACCCTTTACAGCAACAAGGAAATTACATGGAATAGAATCCGCATCTAAACGTTGTAATTCAAATGCAATTTCAGCGCGCTGTTCAATCGTTTCTCCCATTCCGAAAATTGCTCCAGAGCATGGAGAAATACCGGCTTGCTTCGCTTTTTGGACTGTATCAACACGATCGTCATACGTATGCGTTGAACAAATGCTATCATAATTGTTGGCATGCGTATTTAAATTGTGATTATAACGATGCACACCAGCTTCTGCTAACTGACCTGCTTGATCTTCATTTAAAAATCCTAAACAACAGCAAATTTTTAAATCTGTCGTTTCACGAATTTCCTTAACTGCTCCAATAACGTGATTTACTTCTTTATTCGTCGGACGACGACCAGATGCAACAATACAATATGTACCTGCTTTACGACGAATTGCTTCGTGCGCTCCTTCAACAATTTTCTCTTGTGTTAACCATGCATACTTATCAATCGGTGCTTCTGAAATAATAGACTGTGAACAATACCCGCAATCTTCAGGACATAATCCAGATTTCGTATTTATAATCATGTTCAACTTTACTTTCTTACCAAAATGATGATGGCGAATGATGTAAGCTGCATTCATAATTTCTAAAACCTCTGTATCATCAGCTTCTAATATTGCAATTGCATCTTCTTTCGTAATCATTTTCTCTTCTACTACGTCGTATGCAAGTTTTTTCCAATCTCTTTTTGTTTGTACTTGTTTCATTTCATCTCTTCCCCTCTTTTGTTATATACGTAAATAAAGCATGATATGTTGCCATTATCCCTTCTTTTCCCGTGAAGTCTCTTTCGTATATACGAAGCATCGTACGAAAGAGTGAAGGGCTTTGACAGTAAGACTCTTCATTACTATTGGTTGCCCCTACTTTTCGAATAGAATGTAGAAACTCCCTAACTTCTGTAAAGCTTTCTATGTAACACGTTTCAGAAACATGTACATTTCCTAATGGATTTTTGCATATATTCACTAACTGTTCTTTCGAAACGAATCGTTGTCCTATTGAAGTACAATTGTGTATCCCCTTTTCTTTCTTAGCACGCTGAAAAGACGTATGCAATTCTTGAAAAGTCGTATTACCAAACGTGGAAAATAATAATATTCCTTCTTCAGACAAATAGTTAAATAAATTTTTCACTGTCTCTTTTAAATCATTAAGCCATTGAAATGTAGCATTTGAAATGATGACATCATATGAATTTTCTAATTTTAATTGTTCAATATCTTCACATCGAAACATCACATTTCCCAAACTTTTTCTAGTTTTCGCGACTGCAATCATCTCATCAGCAAAATCCACAGCTGTAATATGAGCTTTCGGAAATAAATTTGATAATTGCTCTGTTACGTATCCTGTCCCGCATCCAAGTTCTAAAATACGTATCGATGATGTTTCACTATATCGTTCCTTCAATGTAGAAAGTAACGAATACGCCATCTTTTTTTGTACATTTGCATATTGATCGTAGGATACAGCCGCCCCGTTAAACCGTTTTTGCAGTAACGTTTTGTTGATCATGTCGTATCCCCTCTACAAATTGAATAATTTCATTTGCGCAATATTCGAAATTCGTTACACATAATGCATGCCCAGCACCGCTTACTACTTTTAGGTTGGCATTCGTATTATTCGCCATACTATGGGCTGCAGACAATGGACATATTACATCCTGCTCTCCATGAAGGAGTAACAGCGGGGCTTTCATATCTATTACTTCATTTCTCATATCTGTTTCTATTAAATAATCTAAGCCTAATTGTAAAGACTGAATCGAGTCTCCTTTAAACTTCTGCGCAATCTCTTCAAAACTCGTATTCTCCCTCAGCTCACTTTTTGTAAACATATTTTCATAGAAACGCTTCAAAGTATCTTCTTTTTTTCTCGTTAAATTCTTTTTCATACGTTCTACATGCAAGGAATTCCATCCACTTGTATAGTCACTTGTATTGGTAAATTTAGCGGTACCACCAATTAGTACCATACCTTGGGCCTTAATCTTTTTATAAGCTTGTACTGCCGCTAACGCTCCTAGTGACCATCCAACTAAAATTACATTTTCATCCTGCGCTACATCTATTATTCGCCCTGCAAATTCACTTTGTTCTTTCACGTTACGCCAATCTATACATTGAACAGAATATCCTGTAAAATACGGCAGAACCAAAGTCCAAACACCTTCTTCCATTCCCCATCCTGGAATAAAAATAAGCTTTAGCTCTTTCATACTAAAAACCCCTCTTCTTTACCAATGCGTATAATATGCTGAATAGCCCATTTTAAATCGGCTATTGTATGTTGTGACGTAACTGCAAAACGGACTCGAGAACTACCAACGGGAACAGTCGGCGGACGAATTGCAATGGCTGCGATACCTACCTCTTGTAACCTTTCACTAAACCGTAAAGTATTTTCATTTGATCCAACTACAATCGGTACAATATGAGTTGAGCTATTCCCAATATCAAAACCAGCTTCTTGTAAATGCGTCCTGAAATATGCACCATTCTCTATAAGTCGCTCTCTTCTTTCGTTACCTTCTTTCACAATTTCAATTGCTTTTCGGATCGCCCCTAATGTTCCTGGTGGTAAAGCTGTAGTAAAAATCAAGCTTCTCATCATATTTTGTAAATACTCTATATAAATGGAATCACCCGTTAAATACGCACCATAACACCCTAAAGCCTTACTAAACGTCCCCATATGTATATCAATTTTTTGAGCAATATCTTTTTCTACATGAGATAATCCGGCTCCACCGATTCCATATATTCCACTTGCATGTGCTTCATCAACTATAATGATTGCCCCGTATTTCTCTTTCAGCTGAACTAAGCCTCTCAAATATGCAATATCTCCATCCATACTAAAAATCGTATCTGTTACGATTAATTTTCTCTTTTCTGGTGACGCTATTTGCAACATCTTTTCTAAATGATCCAAATCATTATGACGATATCTTTTATGCTCTGCTCCGCTTAATACGATTCCATCAACGATACTTGCATGATTTAATTTGTCACTAAAAACAATATCGTGGCGACCAACTAACGAAGAAATCGCCCCAACATTCGCGGTATATCCACTATTTACAATTAAAGCTTTTTCAGTGCCTTTCCAATCGCATATACTTCTCTCAACCTCTTCATACAGTGGATAATTTCCTACAACGAGACGAGATGCTGTCGCTCCAGTTCCATATTTTTTTGTGCAGACAATAGCAGCTTCTTTCAACCTTTCATCTCCAGCTAACCCTAAATAATTATTTGATGCTAAATTTAGCATCCTTTTCTCATTTCGAATAAGCCATGTCTCTTCCGCTTTCTCTGTTACATGTAAATTACGATACTGCCCTTGCTCCTTTAATTGTTCTACTTTAGATTGAAGATGCGTGCGCCACATTTGATTCATTTTGGATGAGCTCCTCTAATTTTGAAATCATAATATGTTCTTTTGCCGATTCCAATAATTCTTCCCTTGTAAACTCACCTTCAAGGAATGGTAATAACCCTAAAACCGGCACGCCACTTAACTCCTCAATCATTATTTTATTTTCTTGCACTCTTTCTTTTTCATATCCTTTACATCCAGATAAAATTACACCTGCTACTTTTAATCCATGTGCTTTTGCATAAGAAATTGTTAAAATAGTATGATTAACTGTCCCAAGCGTAGGACGCGCTACTACAATAAGAGGAAGCTGTAATTCTTTTGCAAAATCAATCACTAAAGCATCTTCTGTATATGGAACTGCAAGCCCACCAGCTCCTTCTACAAATAGGCTATTAAACTTTTTTAGTAGTTCATTATAGTGATCAGTAATTTCTTTTAACGTTACTGTCCTTCCAGCTCTTTTCATGGCAAGTCTCGGAGCAAGTGGTTCGTCAATGGAATAAGGACAAATTTCATCCTCTTCTGTCGGTACACCCGATAATGCTTTTAACCTTGCTGCATCACCCTCAGGATTTGATGCAACATGTCCACTTTGCAACGGTTTATATACACCAACATTATGTCCACGCTCTCGAAATATACCTGCCAATGCTCCTGTCACTACCGTTTTGCCAACTTCTGTATCCGTTGCTGTTATAAAGAAACCACTCATTACTCTCCCTCCGTAACATCCGAAATTGCTTTATATAAAATGCGTAACATCTCATCAATCTCAGCCACCGTAGATGCAAGAGGAGGCATAAATACAATCGTATTACCGAGTGGTCGCAAAATCATGCCCAGCTCTCTTGAGCGTTTACACACTTGAACACCGACTCTTTCTGTCCATTCAAACGATTCTTTCATTCCCTTATTCTTCACAAGTTCAATACCAACCATTAGCCCACACTGACGAATATCTCCTACGTGCTTATATTCATTAAGAGCTTCTAATTGTGCCGCTACATATTCTGCTTTATGCGCAACATCTTCTATTAAATTAGTTTTTTCATATAGTTCTAAATTTGCAATTGCTACGGCACAACCTAACGGATTCCCTGTATAACTATGACCATGGAAAAACGTTTTTTGTTCTTCATAGCCTCCTAAAAAGGCATTATAAATTTCATCTGTCGTTACCGTAATTGCCACCGGTAAATAACCACCTGTTAAACCTTTTCCGGCTGTTAAAATGTCTGGCGTCACATCCTCGTGTTCACATGCAAACATTTTCCCGGTACGCCCAAATCCAGTCGCTACCTCGTCTGTAATAAATAATACATTGTATTTTGTACATAAATCGCGAAGCCCTTTTAAGTATCCTTTTGGCATTGTAATCATCCCACCAGCACCTTGCATTAATGGCTCCACAATAATAGCTGCTACTTCTTCATGTTTTTCTTGTAGCATTTCTTCCATTTCTTCTAAATGTTTCTTTACAATTTGTTCCTTATTATCTCCATAAGGAGAACGATATGTATATGGATACGGCATTTTAATTGCCTCAAATAATAGTGAACTATACACTTGGTGAAACAAGTCTATTGCCCCCACTGAAACAGCACCTATCGTGTCACCGTGATATGCTTCTTTTAATGTAACAAATCTTTGTTTTTTCGGTTTTCCTTTATGCTGCCAATATTGAAAGGCCATCTTAATTGCAATTTCAACGGCGCTAGAACCAGAGTCTGAATAGAATACTTTCTTCAAACCTTCTGGTACAACTTCAATTATTTTTTCTGCTAATAAAATAGATGGAACGTTAGCAAGTCCTAGCATAGTAGAATGAGCAATTTTATTTAATTGCTCGCGAATTGCCTCATCTAGTTCTGGTACTTGATGCCCATGAACATTTAACCAAATAGATGAAACACCGTCCCAATATTCATTTCCATTTACATCGTATAGCTTTCTTCCCTCTCCACGTTCAATAATGACAGGATCTTCTTCTAAATAATCTTTCATTTGTGTAAATGGGTGCCATACGTAATCTTTATTCTTCTTCGATAATTCTTCATATGTATAAGACGATTTTTCACTCGTGTTACTATTAACAGCCACAATTGTCACCCCTAATGTTAACTTGTTTATAAATAAAGTTAACATTAAAAATAAATGACTGTCAATTATTTTTAAATCAAATAATTCTTAAAAAAGAACAACTTATCATACGATAAGTTGTTCTACTTTCCATGTTGTATCTTTCCAATTTCTAAAATAATCTCTTCATCTTTTTTTCCTTCTGTATCAATTCCAAGTTGCTTAGCATGCTCAATTAACAAATCATGGCGCTGCTCAAATCTAGCGGTATCTACTTCTTTTGTAACCTCTTCTTTTGTTTTCCCCTCAGTAGAAACTCCTAGTTTCACAGCTGCTTTTTCCATCGATTTCTTCTCTTCAATTTCTTTCACTTTCTTCACTTCTGACTGCTGTATTTGCTTTTGTTTCGACTGCTCTGATTCAGCTGCAAAAGCTGTGTAAATTCCAGCACTTCCGCCAACGACTAGTAAGGTGGTAAAAAGAATTATTTTTTTCTTCACTCTTTCCTCCCCTTTCAAATTCATTATAACGCACACTTTTACAGTATTAAAAACATTTCTCCTTTATTTCCCTAAAAAAATATCGAATGTTTTTATTGACATGTATGATGAATATATGATAAAAATTTAACTAACATCATATGAATCGGCGTTGATAGGATTTAGTAGTATTTCGTTTTCTGATTTCAGAGAGCTGGTGGTCGGTGCGAACCAGTACAGAGCGATTTATGAATTACCCCCTGGAGCTTCTTTTACGAAACGTGAGGAGTAGTGAAAGACGGTTTAGACCGTTATGTCTAAAGAGTGGTGAAACGAAACTGTTTCACAATTTAGGGTGGTACCGCGAATTTTTCGTCCCTGCATATATTGCAGGGGCGTTTTTATTTTATTAGCGCATATCATATGACCCTTTATTTTGTGATACATTCCTTTCACAAGCTAGGGTGGTACCGCGATTTCTTCGTCCCTGCATAATTATATGCAGGGGCGTTTTTTTATCCAATCATTTCCGTATCATATTGAGATGTTGACAATTACCGGTAATTTGTCACAAAATTCTAAATTTTAGAAGGAAATATACAATATTGGCGAATTTTATATAAAAAAGAGCTATTTTAAATTACTTAGGAGGGGAAAACAATGGTTTCAAAAATTGAATCTGTTCTTTTAACAATTTTTATTTTTTTCTGTATTGGCTTTAGTGTTATCAAATTAGAAGTTTCACCACACATCCCAATTTTATTTGGTATCGTTCTTTTATTAGCATTTGGATTTATGAAAAAAATTTCTTGGTCTACTATGGAAAAAGGAATGATAAGTAGTGTTTCAGCTGGTATTCCATCTATTTTTATTTTCTTACTTGTAGGCGTATTAATTAGTGTTTGGATCGCAGCTGGAACAATTCCAACTTTAATGGTATACGGATTCCAACTTGTATCTCCAAAAATTTTCGTTCCTACTGTTTTTGTTGTTTGTGCAATTGTTGGAACGAGTATCGGTAGTGCATTTACAACTGCAGCAACAGTAGGGCTTGCCTTTATGGGAATGGGTAGTGCTCTCGGATACGATCCAGCTCTGATCGCTGGTGCAATTATTTCTGGTGCATTCTTTGGAGATAAAATGTCTCCTTTATCTGATACAACAAACTTAGCTCCTGCTGTAACAGGTGTAGATTTATTTGAGCATATTCGTAACATGCTTTGGACAACAGTTCCTGCTTTTATTATCGCTTTTATCGCATTTTTCATTTTAGGAAGCGGTACTAGTGGAGACGTTGACTTCACAAACTTTATTAGCACGTTAGAACAAAACACAACGATTTCTATCGTTACACTTATTCCAATTTTATTACTGTTCCTATTCGCATTTAAAAAAGTTCCAGCAGTTCCAACATTACTTGCAGGAATTGTGGTAGGAATTATTATTCTCTTTATTTTTAAACCTAGCACTTCTTTAGCTGATTTAATGAAAATTATGCAAGACGGCTACGTTTCTAAAACTGGTATTAAAGACATTGATAGCTTACTATCTCGCGGTGGTCTACAAAGTATGATGATGTCGATTGCTCTTATTTTCCTAGCTCTTTGTATGGGAGGATTACTACAAGGAATGGGCATTATCACGCAGCTGATGAATATTATCTCTAGCTTTGTAAAAAATAGCACACGCTTAATTATTTCTACTGCTTCAACTGCAATTGGTGTAAACTTCTTACTTGGTGAACAGTACTTATCCATCGTTTTAACAGGACAAGCATTCGCTAACAAATACGATGAAGTCGGTTTAGAACGTCGTAATTTATCACGAGTATTAGAAGATGCAGGTACAGTTATTAACCCGCTCGTACCATGGGGAGTAAGTGGCGTATTCTTATCGAATGTCCTTGGCGTTCCGACATTTGATTACGTTCCATTCGCAATCTTCTGTTTAGCTTGCCCGGTCTTAACAATTATTGTTGGTTTCACTGGATTTGGTCTTTCATGGAAGAAAGAAAAAACAGTACCAGTTTCATAATATATACGAAAAAAAGGATTACCGATTACGGTAATCCTTTTTACAATACTGTACTATCTATTCGCTTTCTTTCTTCTAAATAACATAAGTAATCCCGCTCCAACAAACGCCAGACCTGCTCCAATTGTAGAAGCAACACTTGTACCTGTTTTCGGTAAATCACGTTCTTCTTTACCTTCACTTACTTTCGTTGTTTCTTTTTCATTTTGATTATCTGTTGTAGTTTGTCCAGATCCCGCGTTGTTTCCATCTTGTTTTGGTTCATTAACAGTATTACCTTCATCCGTTGGTGGTGTCGTTGGATTTCCTCCGTTATTGCCTTCACCTGTTGGCGGTGCCGTTGGATTCTCTCCATTATTACCTTCACCTGTTGGTGGTGTCGTTGGATTTCCTCCGTTATTGCCTTCACCTGTTGGTGGTGTCGTTGGATTTCCTCCGTTATTGCCTTCACCTGTTGGCGGTGTCGTTGGATTCTCTCCATTATTGCCTTCACCTGTTGGCGGTGTCGTTGGATTCTCTCCACCAGTTTCCTTATCATCATTCTTCTTCGTTATATCAATTGCATATTTAGCGAATTCATTTTCAGATGGTCCAACATATGATATTTTTCCATCTTTCTTTATATATTTTTGTGCATTTGGTGAAGAATCAAATGTTGTATTTAATTTATCTGCAATAATCGGTTTAAACGCCCAATTTTGATCTGCTGTTGGATTAATAACTGGTGTTTCCTGCATGTACTTCACAATAATTTGACGCGTTTCATCTTGTGATTGGTATACAACTTCGCCTTTACTTACACCAGGGAACGTTTGGCTACTTCCACGATAGTTGTTTGTAGCCACAATAAACTCTTGATTGTCAGCTACAGGCTTACCTTCATACGTCATATTTACAATACGATTCGTATTTTCATTTACAACTTTGCCATCTTTATCGTATTTCGCTGGTTGCGTTACGTCAATTTCGTATTTTAGGCCATCTAAAATATCAAAGTTATATGTAGGATAACCTATATTTACTAATGGTTGTTCTTCTGTTTTCTTTGAATCAATTTGATTAAATTGACCAGCAGACATTTCAAGCCATTCTTTCACTTGTGCCCCGTTTACTTTTACAGCATATAACGTATTTGGATATACATATAAATCCGCTACGTTTTTAATTGCTAATGTGCCTGCTGGAATATCCGTATAATATGTAGCACCGTTTCGGCCACCCGCTTTAAATGGTGCTCCTGCAGATAATACTGGAATTCCTTTATATTTACTATATTGTCCGTTTTCAGCGAATAGCTTTTCTACGTACCATTTTTGTGCATTTGTCACAAGTTGTACAGAAGGATCATCTTGTACTAATGAGAAATAACTATTAATTGGCGCTGTCGTTTTTCCTACAGCTGTATTCACATAATCAATTGTCGCTTGATGATCATCCTTAATTTCATTAACTAATCTTTGATCAGATTGTACTAATGGGTTCCCTTTACTATCAGCAATCGGACGAAGTTGCGGCTTCGATTGCTCTTTTTGTACTTCCCATTTTCCGTTTACCTTTTTCAATTGCATATCAATAATACCCAGGTTACTTCCAAAGACACCAGGCATTACAACAGGAACACCATTAAATACATCCTTCACTTCAGTATGTGAATGTCCCATTAATACTGCATCTACACCAGGAACCTCTGTTAAATAATACGAAGCATTTTCCATTTTTGGGCTACGGCCGCTCTTATCGACACCTGAATGGGCTAATGCAACAATAACGTCCGCACCTTGCGCCTTCATTTCTGGAACTAACTTTTCCGCTGTATCAACAATATCTTTCGCTTTTACTTTTCCTTCTAAATTTGCTTTATCCCAGTTCATAACTTGAGGTGGAACAAATCCCATTACACCAATTTTCACCTTTTGTTTTTGACCAGATTCATCCTCTACTTCTTTTTCAAAAATATGATATGGTTTATCAAAGTAATGCTTGTCATTCTCATCATTACCATCATGATCATCTATATAAACATTTGAGTTAATAACAGGGAACTTAGTTTTTTTAATCACTGACTTTAAATAATCTAAACCGTAGTTAAATTCATGATTCCCAAGAGAGATGACGTCATACTTCATTAAATTCATTACACGATATAATGGATGAACATAGTTAGGATCAACAGAATTCTCCTTCTCCTGATCTTTTATTTTATTCGCTACATAATCTCCAAGCGGTGTCCCTTGTAATGCATCTCCATCATCAAATAGGACAGAGTTTTTCGCTTCTTCACGTGCTTTATTAACAAGTGTTGCAGTTTGCACGAGACCTACTTTATTATCTGTTTTCGTTTGATAATAATCGTAATTCATTAAGTTAACGTGAATATCTGATGTTTCTAAAATTCGTAAGTTAACTGTACTCTCCCCAGCTTTTTCCTCTGCATGAGCTGTTGTTGGCAACACTTGTGGCGCTATAACACCAATAGCAAGAGTTGCTCCAGCTAGCATTTTTTTTGACTTTTTCACAAAAAATCCCCCTTATACAATTACCAGAAATAATGAAATGAACCCCTATCTGTCTCTAACCACATACCTTTTTTCCTCTATTAGAGACACGATTTTCATTTCATCTTGCGCTAACGAGTAGTCCCCTTAAACGCCCGATTGATGAAAACTAACAATTAACGGGAGATAAAGCTCCCACTAAGTAGAATTTCACCTTATCTGACATTATCATATATAAAGTTCTTTCGTATCGTCAATATTTTTTGACAAACTTCAACAAATTTTCTGTAAAGTTATTATAAACTTTTCATAAACATATAATATGCCCTTACATTGCTAATACTGCTGAATATGATACAATTACCAATTACAAGGAGGATGAATTTATGAAAAAAGTCATCTTAACAATTGTTTGTCTCCTCCTTCTGATCATTTCTTATTCTAATTTTGAAAAGAACGATGAGACAAAACAAAAAGAAACTGAAGGAAAAGCAGAAAAAACATCTGCTCCGAGTTGGATTGATAAGCAAACGAACGACTCCTTTTATCATCTCGTATTAGGTGATTCACTCGCCAAAGGATATGGATCTACACAAGGGGGATTTGCCGAATTAGCTTCTAAGCAAATAGAAGGACAAATTCATAAACCAATTACGGTAGAAAATCTTGGTGTAAATGGCCTTACTACAGATCGTCTCGCTAAAAAAGTTCAGTCCGAAGAAGTTCAACAAAAAATTAGGGAAGCAAATATAATTACTATTAATATTGGGGGAAATAATTTATTTCGCTTAAATCGTGATGTAGGTGTTATAGATGGTATTAAAATGCTAAATAAAGAAAAAGCTCGTTTTGAAACGGATGTAAAAACTATTGTAAAGACCGTTCGAGATCAAAATCCGAATGCTTTACTCATTCTCTCTGAACTCTATAACCCTTTACAACTCGATGACTCCATTGCCAGTTATGCAGATATGTTTTTAGATGGTTGGAATGATTCTATTTATGCTATTTCAAAAGCGAATCAGCCATCTATCGTTTTACCAATTCGCAAATTAATATCGAAGGATAAAAAAGATTTACTATTTGACCAAGTACACCCAAATGATAACGGTTATACGATTATTGCCAATACATTTACAAAGCAAGTGTTATCCTACAAATATTAAGGCTACCATGAAACAATTCTATTTTTATACCTTGTCTTTTTTGTTACAATGATAGTGGAAGGGGGCCGTTATATGGAATCACGCGAGTGGGAACGTATTGTTGATCATCTTCTTTCGCTAGTGCCTCTTTTTTATCGCAAATTTATGCTTCCTGGAGAGTTTTCTTCTCAAAGACATATGCCGCCATCACATACGCAAGTGTTACTGCTTTTGCATGAAAATGGTACATTAGCAGTTTCAGAAATTGGCAAGCGGCTAGCGATTTCACGGCCTAACATGACCCCTCTATTAAACAAACTTATTCAAGAAGAGCTAATAGAGCGTCATTATAGCGAAAAAGATCGAAGGGTCATTTTAATTTCCCTAACAACTGAAGGGAAAATGTTAGTAAGTCAGTATCAGCAATTCATTTTAGGCAAACTAAAAGAAAATTTTCAAACATTATCTGAGGAAGAGCGTGAAAAGCTCATTTATTCTCTTAAAACCATTCAAAATTTAATTTTGAAAACAAACGCATAAAGCTGCTTCTAAATAGAAGCAGCTTTATGATTCGTAATAATTACCATAGTATACATTTGAATACGGCCATGTCATTAAATACGGTTTTCGTTCTTGAACAGGTTGCTGCTCAGGCTGTTGCATCTGTTGCATCTGTTGTATTTGTTGCATTTGTTGCTGCGGATATACTCCGAATTGCTGTCTCACTCCAGTTACAGGATAATAATTTGTATATGGATATACTTGAGGTACGTAGTAATAATACATTCATTCTCTCCCCCTTTTTCTTAAACATATTCAAAGGAGAAAATGAATGTGACATTCTTTATATTTGAACAAGTGGTTCTCTCACTTGTTTCTTTCTTTTCTTCAAACGTAACTTACGATTCTTTTCATATAAATAATGCACAACGAAATATGAAATTACCCCAAACACAATTCCTATTATCGTCATACCAATTAATACATATACTTCACTCTGTAATAAGCTCTTTAACATCGTAAAAATATGGCTCGAAAACAAATCTGATATCGTAAATGGTTCATGATGTATTTTCTGTACATGAAATGGGTAAATCATTTTTCCTAGCGCATAAGCAAACGGAAATAAAAATACTGGGAGAAACGATATTTTCCCAATAATATTACCAATGACTGCGGCTGGAAAAGATCCCTTTGCTAACCTGACAATTGGATAAAATATTAAATATACGAGCGATGCCGTATAAATCACCAACATTTCTAAACCAAATCCAATAGCAAAACCTAGTGACACTTTCTTTGCTCCTTCTGGCGATCGAAGCAACTTAAAATATTGAAACTTTAATATTCTCCACATCCGCTGAAAAAACGAATATGTTTTCTTAGTTGTTTTCAAATTCATCATCTCTTTAACTATATTTTTTTATCTAGTATGTCCTTACATGATATGAAAAACAAATTTAGTTTTCTCTTTTTATTATAAATGATATAGAGATAATTAACTAAATATACATCCGACATTTCAATATAAAAAAACCTCCCTTTTAGGAAGGCTCTTCTATATTTTTAAATAAACTCACTAATAAAGCTTTTTGCGCGTGCAACCTGTTACCAGCTTGCTCAAAAACGATAGACTGTGGCCCATCTATAATCTCTCCAGTTACTTCTTCTTCACGATGAGCAGGCAGGCAGTGCAGGAAACGATATGTTTGCTTTGCATGTATAACAAGCTCTTTATTTACTTGGAAAGGCTGGAATAAAGTATATTTTTCTGCTTCTCCTTCTTGGCCCATACTCATCCAAACGTCAGTATAAATAAAATCTGCTCCACTTACCGCTAATTCAGGATTATGCAAAATCTCAATTTCAGCCCCTGTTTCATCAGCAATCGCTAATGCTTTTTTAACAATTTCTTCATTCGGCTCATACCCCACAGGCGTTGCCACAGTCATATTCATTCCGACTTTTGCACTCGCTAGCAATAGTGAATGACATACATTATTCCCATCACCTACATAAGCTAATTTAACTCCTTTAAACGTATGAGCTTCTTCATATATCGTCATTAAATCTGCCAACGCTTGGCAAGGATGATGATCATCAGTTAAACCGTTAATAACTGGGATACTGGACTCTTTTGCAAGCTCCTCTACATCCGCATGAGAAAATGTGCGTATCATAATTCCATCAATATAATGAGATAGTACTTTCGCAGTATCTGACACCGTTTCTCCTCTGCCAATTTGCATCTCTTTTCCACTTAAAAACATTCCATGTCCTCCGAGCTGTACCATTCCTGCTTCAAAAGAAACGCGCGTACGGGTTGAATGTTTATCAAAAATGAGACCTAATATTTTCCCTTGTAATAAAGGCTCCTGCTTGTTCTTTTTTAAATATATAGCGAACTCAATTAAAGAAATGATTTCTTCTTGCGTCAATTCTTCTAACGTTAAAAGATCTTTCGTATTTAATTTCGGTACTTGTACAGTTGACATGAAATTTCCCCCTTATATTATTGATGCATTTTTTGTACAAACCACTCTTTTTATCATATATATTGCCTGTTCTAGCTCTTCATTCGTTACAATAAGTGGTGGTAATAGTCTTATAACATTAGGCCCTGCTTGTAATACGAGAAGTCCTGCTTTTTCTAGTTGTTCTATGACATTTGCAACCTCATGCTTACATTCGATTCCAATCATAAGTCCCTTACCACGAATATTTTGAACACATTCAACGTGTCGTAATTCTTCTTGCAATTTCTTTAATACGTACTCGCCCTTTTCCTGTACCTCTTTAAAAAACGATTGTTCCTTAATGAATTGCAATACTTCTTTCGCTGCAGTCATAGCAATATAATTCCCACCGAAAGTTGAACCGTGTGACCCGGCAGTAAAAGAAGAACCTAGTTCTTTCCGGCCAATCATCGCTCCAACTGGAATACCATTCCCAAGCGCCTTTGCGATGGTAACGATATCAGGAACTATTCCCATTTGCTCATAAGCGAATAGTGTTCCTGTTCTGCCTATTCCAGTTTGTACTTCATCTATAATAAAAAGAGCATTGTACTCATTACATAGTTTTTCAATTTCCTTCAAAAAGGATGGATCAGCTAATATTACTCCTCCTTCCCCTTGAATAACTTCTACCATTACCGCCGCAACTTCTTCATTCATTACTTCCTCTAATGCTCGTATGTCGTTAAATGGTATATGTAAAAAAGACGGAAGTAATGGACCGAATCCTTCTTTCACTTTATCTTGCCCTGTTGCACTCATCGTTCCAAATGTTCTCCCGTGGAAAGATTGCTCACATGTTACTACGAGAGATTTTCCAGTATGCTTACGTGCTAGCTTTAAAGCCGCTTCATTTGCCTCCGCCCCGCTATTACAAAAAAACACATGATCTAATGCTGTATCTTCTGTTAATAATGATGCGACCTCTTCTTGTAAGGAGTTCGTAAATAAGTTAGATATATGCCATATATTTCTAAGTTGCTTTTCTACTGCCTTTACAACCTTAGGATGACAATGTCCTAAGTTACATACTCCAATACCAGAAGTAAAATCTAAATATTGCTCACCACTTTTATCAATAACTTTCGCCCCATTGCCCTTTACAAAGTCAATAGTTCTTCTCCCATACGTTTGAAAAAGATGACTTGTCATACGATACTCACTCCTTTTGTTACCGTAGTTCCAACACACTCTCCTGTAACCTCAGTAAAATCCTTTGTACCATTTACGATACTAGCCTTTTTCACTCCCATTTTTAACGATGTAAGTGCCGCCTGTACTTTCGGAATCATTCCACCTGTAATGACGCCTTGTTCTATAAAAGTAAGAATTTCATATTCATCCGTTTTCTTTACCAATCTTCCTTCGTGTAATACTCCATCTACGTCCGTTATAAAAATGAGCTCTTTTGCGGATAGTGCATATGCTATTCCAGCTGCAGCGGTATCTGCATTTATGTTATAAACCTCATTACCATTTATCCCAATTGGGGCAATGACAGGAATATAATTCATATCTATCAACCCTTTTAGTAAGGCTGTTTCTACATAACTTACTTCTCCTACATATCCTATCGCTTCGCCAACAGGTTGAACTTGAAGTAAATTACCGTCACATCCAGAAAGCCCCACCGCAAGTAAATCATGTTTTTGTAAATTCATTACGAATTTTTTATTCGTACTTCCGCATAGCACCATTTGAACAACATCCATAACCTCTTTCGGCGTTACTCTTAATCCATCTTTCTTTTCTATCTCGATATTAGAGTCTTCTAACTTGGCATCAATTTCTGGGCCACCGCCATGGACAATAACAACCTTATACTTATTTTGCAATTTCTTTATACAATCAAAAAAGACACTATTTAATCGATTCAACATGCTACCGCCACATTTAACTACAATATAATCACTCATCTTCTCTCTCCTTATGTACGATAACAAGCATTTATTTTCACATATTCATAACTTAAGTCGCAGCCCCAAGCTGATCCCGTTGCATCTCCTAAATGTAAACACACATCAATTTTTATTTCATGTTCTTGTAATTTCTTTGTCATTTCCTCTTCAGAAAACATTTGAGGCTCACTATTTTTTAATACGGCAATAGATTGAAGAGTGATATCAATTGTATTTGGGTTAATAATTACTTCACTCTGTCCAGTACTACTAATAATTCGTCCCCAATTTGGGTCCTCACCGTATATCGCTGTTTTCACAAGACTGGAACCGACTATTTGTTTTGCAATTTTCTTTGCTTCTTCATTTGTTCTAGCCCCTAACACGTTCACTTCTATTAACTTCGTAGCACCTTCACCATCTTGTGCAATTTTTTTCGCTAAATCTTCACATACCTTTTGTAAAGCAACTACGAAAGTTTCCCAGTCTTCATGTTCCATATTCATCGTTTTCGTTTCTGATAATCCACTTGCCATAGCGATGACCATATCATTTGTAGAAGTATCTCCGTCCACCGTAATTTGATTAAACGTATGATTCGTAATTTGTGATAATGCTGTTTGCAATACTTCATGCTCTATATTGGCGTCTGTTGTAATAAAACTAAGCATCGTTGCCATATTCGGTTTGATCATCCCTGAACCTTTTGCGACCCCAGCAATGATCACTGCTTCCCCATCAATTATCATCTCATAGCAAGTTTCTTTCGTTATAAGATCTGTCGTTAAAATTGCTTCACAAAAAGAATAAGCTTCACTTACTTCCTTTGTTGGCACAAGAGATTCAATTCCCTTTCGAATGATATCCATCGGTAAAGGTACTCCAATTACACCTGTTGAAGCGACTGCGACGTACTTTTCTTTTACTCCAAAGTGTTCCGCTCCTAATGTTCGCATCTCATAAGCATCTTGCAACCCTTTCATCCCCGTACAAGCATTTGCATTGCCGCTATTTACAACAATTGCTTGTAATTTCCCTTCTGCTGCTATGCTATCCTTCGTTACTTGCAACGGCGCTGCTTGTATTTGATTTGTTGTATACACAGCGGCACATGATGCTGGCACCTCACAAACGATTGCACCCATATCCTTTTTCACCTTTTTCAGACCATTTGCAGTACCGATTGCCAAAAAGCCTTTTGGTGTAACAATTGAACCATTTGCTAATTTTGTAATAGACGATGCTTTAATCATAATTTCCCCCTTATGGATAAAGCGGCATATGCTGTAAACCCGTTGTCTCTTCTAGTCCCGCTAATAAATTTGCATTTTGAACTGCTTGCCCTGCCGCACCTTTCATCATATTGTCTATAACAGAAACGACCGTAACTCTTTCTGTTCTTTCATCGTAAGCTATCCCAATATCACAATAATTTGAGCCCCTTACTTCTTTCGGACTTGGAAATTCTCCTTGCGAGCGAACTCGAACGAAAGCTGAGTATTCATACGTTTCTTCATACAACTTTTGAAGTTGCTCTATTTTCATTTCCTCTTTCACTTTCGCATAAAGTGTAATCATAATCCCTCGTGATATCGGTATTAAATGTGTACTAAACGTGATTGGCTTCGTTTCACGATTCCACTCTGCAAGCATTTGCTCAATCTCAGGAACATGCTGATGCTGATTAACTTTATAAATGTGTAAGTTATCGTATAACTCAGGAAAGTGAGTCATTGTTGTTGGCGTTTTGCCCGCTCCAGATACTCCTGATTTCGCATCAATAATAATCGAAGCTTCTTCAATCATGCCGCTACGTACTAACGGCGCTACCGCTAATAATGCAGCTGTAGCAAAACATCCTGGGTTTGCAATTAAATTTGCATTTTGGATCTCAGGCCTTTTCCATTCACTTAATCCATATACTGCTTTCCTAAGAAGTTCTTCCTGTGCAGCTGGCCTTTTATACCACAATTCATATGACGAGGGATCTATCATACGAAAGTCTCCAGATAGGTCAATTACTTTTAAACCTACTGCCAATAATTTTGGTGTTAACTCTGCCGATACTCCCGCTGGAGTTGCTAAAAATACAATTTCAGCTTCCTTCTCTATTTTCTCCGCATCAATTTCTTGTAACGTATGGACAAGAACATTTCGAAAATGCGGGTATACATTTGTTATAAATTCACCAACTTGTGAAAAAGAATGGAGAGATGCTATCGAAAAATATGGATGTTGCTCTAATAACCGAATTAACTCAATACCTCCATATCCAGTTGCTCCAATAATTGCGACTTTCATAAGCTCCTCCTCATATCTATTCTTTAAATTAAGTTTGATTATAATATTGCATAATTATAAAGTCAATTAAATATTTATAATTTTTAAAAACTTCAAAATATTACCCTCACTATAAAAGCGATATATATAAGTGGATTTTTATGCAAAAATAGTGCATAGTAGTATTTTTATTTCACTTCAAGTACAATAAAACAATACATGTATACATACAGGCGGGGAAAACATGAATAAAAAATTAATTGAGAAAATGATTATAAAAAGTTTTCGGCAATATCAATGTAATCCTGTTTCAAAAGAGGATCAGGCAATGCTAATTAAACATATTCAAATGATAATTCATTCAAATACTGAAATTGATGTATACGAAGCTGTTGAGGATATCGTTTACGATTATGTGACTGGAAAATAAAAAATAGGAGATTTCCATATGGAAATCTCCTATTTTTTACTTAATGATTTGCCTGCAATGCGTTCAAATAAACCTGGGAATAATGCGTAGAGCTTTGGCCCCATTCCCATCCACTTCGGCAAGTTTACTTCACGTTTTTTCGTTTGCATCGCCTTTACGATTTGTTCTGCTACATATGTTGGTTTTAACATGTAACGTCCCATATTTTTCACATATGTACCTGATTGATCGGCTATTTCAAAAAAGTTCGTATCTATCGGTCCTGGGTTAATTGCTGTTACATACACATTTGTGTTAGATAGCTCCATACGTAAACTATTCGTAAATCCTAATACAGCGTGTTTTGTCGCTGCATAAGCACTCGACTTCGGAGTTGCAATTTTTCCAGCCAATGAAGCAATATTAATAATTTGTCCTTCGTTCCTTTTTACCATATTAGGTAATACCGCTTTCGTACAAGCTACTAATCCAAATACATTTACTTGAAACATATCCTTTACTTCATCCATTGAAGCATCTTCAAACGTTTTAAAAATACCAAACCCAGCATTATTTACCAATATATCAATACGTCCTACTTCTTGTAATACCTTTGAAAAAACAGATTGTACTTTCGCTTCTTCACTTACATCTAATACATAGTAATAGCAAGGCGTATTATAAGTTACTTTAATTTTGTCTGCTAATGCTTGTAGCTTCTCTTCTGTTCGAGCCATTAATACCGGCGTCGCCCCTTGCTCTGCAACCTGCATTGCAACTTGCTCTCCAATTCCACTAGAAGCACCTGTAATGACGATTACTTTTTCTTGTAAACGTCCCGTCATTGCTGTCACCTACTTTGCATAATAAATCAATTGTTGTGAAGATTCATCAATCATCACTTGTTGATTATATGCTAAAAAGTCTAATTGTCCAACAGTTTCTGAGATAGTAAGTGGCAATTGCTCTTTATATAATACCGGAAATAGTTTTACACACACTTCAAATGCTGTCATTGGCTTTTCCTTTAATAGTTCAAGCACTTTAAAAGCACGTGTCTCTTGCTTTTGTAATCTTGTTTCAATAAGTTGTTTCACATTCAGAACATCTTCCCCATGCCCTGATAAAATCCGTGAAATATTCATTTCACTTAAACGTTTTAACGTTTGATTGTACTGCAATAAAGGATGCGCTCTTTCTGTTTGCCCTTCATATGGTGGTTCTAATATTGGATTTGAAGAAATATGACTAATGAGAGCATCCCCACCAATTAATATTCCATCAGATTCTCTATATAATGAAATATGAGTGGAAGCATGACCCGGGGTTTCAATCACTATAAATCCAGGTAACGAATCTATACGATCTCCCTCTCTCACGGTATGTGTTAACGATCTATTACAAGAATATTTAAGTGTCTTCGTCGTCAATAACGCCTCACCATTCAGAAATACTGCTGGAACGCCGAACTGCAAGGCTGTCTCTTTAAAAAATTCATGATACCTCTTTAAAAATTCAGCATTCTGTGTAATCCACGGTTCATTCCAAGGATGTCCGATAATCTTTACTTTTTCAGAAAATGTATTTAAAAGTCCGCAATGATCCGCATGGTGATGCGTAATCACTACCGTTTCAATATCTTCTATCTTATATCCTAATGCACCTAATTGACTTTCTAGTGCTTTCTTTGCTTCTTCTGTATTTGTCCCTGTATCAATTAACGTTAATGTTTCTCCCTCAACTAAAAACACATTCACTGTCTCAACTGCAAATGGAACAGGAATCTCCATTCGATGAATCGCCGTCATGCTTAGCCCCCCCTGTCTTTTTCCGGTTCAAAAATGAATACCTCTTCAGTTTACAACTTCCCTATAAATTTGTCATTATTTTCAGATAAAAAGAGGTCTTTTCCATAAAAAAACGAATGTATGTACATTTATAAGTATTTCTAACCAAATTTAAAGGAGGCACATCATGTCTATGCAAAACATTTCCTTTCTCGGTGCAGGCTCTATTGCCGAAGCGATTATTGGTGGCTTATTAAACGCAAATGTTGTTAAGGGAGAACACGTCACTGTAAGTAATCGTTCTAACGAGACAAGATTACAGGAGTTACATAAAAAATACGGTGTCAAAGGTACACATAATAAAAAGGAATTACTTGCTGATGCAAATATTCTTTTTCTAGCTATGAAGCCAAAAGATGTCGCAGAAGCGGTTATTCCTCTTAAAGAATACATAAATAATGACTTGCTTATTATTTCGTTATTAGCAGGTGTTTCTACTCATTCAATTAGAAACCTACTTCAAAAAGACGTTCCGATTATTCGTGCAATGCCAAATACATCTGCAGCCATTTTAAAATCCGCTACCGCTATCTCACCTTCAGAACACACAACAGAGGAACATATTCGCACTGCAACATCTTTATTTGAAACGATTGGTCTCGTCTCTGTAGTAGAAGAAGAAGATATGCATGCTATCACTGCATTATCCGGAAGTGGGCCAGCTTATATTTATTACGTGGTAGAAGCACTGGAAGAGGCAGCAAAAAAAATTGGTTTAAAAGAAGATGTTGCAAAATCTCTTATTCTTCAGACGATGATTGGTTCTGCTGAAATGCTAAAAGCAAGCGAAAAACACCCTTCTATTTTGCGAAAAGAAATTACTTCTCCTGGCGGAACAACTGAAGCAGGTATTGAAGTATTACAGGAGCATAATTTTCAACAAGCATTAATCTCATGTATTACACAAGCAACGAAACGATCACACGATCTTGGAAAAACATTAGAAGAAATAGCAAAAGAAAAATAAAAAACGGAGCTCAACTTTATTTGAGCTCCGTTTTTACTTTAATCATATGATATGCTTTTAGTTATTACTCTTACCAAAAATCTCTTCTTGCAAACGACGACCTGTCGGTGTTGCTGCAAGGCCACCTTCTGCTGTTTCACGAAGTGCTACTGGCATCGTTTGTCCAATTCTAAACATCGCCTCAATAACTTCATCACATGGAATTGTACTAGTTACACCAGCTAATGATAAATCAGCTGAAATCATGGCATTCGCAGCTCCTGCTGCATTACGTTTTACACAAGGTACTTCTACAAGCCCTGCAACAGGATCACATACTAAACCAAGCATATTCTTTAACGAAATCGCCATCGCTGTAGCTGCTTGATCTTGTGTTCCACCAGCCATCTCAACTGCTGCTGCAGCTGCCATTCCACTTGCTGAACCTACTTCAGCTTGGCAACCTCCTGCCGCGCCAGAAATACAAGCATTATTCGCAACAACCATACCGAAAGCTCCTGCTGTAAATAAAAATTCAATCATTTCTTCGCGTGTCGGCTGTAATTTTTCTTGCAGTGCAAACAGTACACCTGGCACTGTTCCAGCAGACCCTGCTGTTGGTGTTGCACAAATAATTCCCATCGCCGCATTTACTTCATTTGTCGCAACAGCTTTACTCACTGCGTCCAAAATCGTATCTCCAGATAAGCCTTTTCCACTCTGCATATACGCTTGGACTTTCACAGCATCCCCGCCAGTTAAACCAGTCGGTGATTTTACACCACGAATACCGCGTTCTACTGCTTGTTCCATCACGACTAAGTTCTTTTCCATTCCAGCAATTACTTCTTCACGTGAGATATTTCTTGTTTGCATTTCACATTGAATCATAATTTCTGCGATTTTTACATTTTGCTCTTTAGCTTGCGCCACTAGTTCCGCTGCGTTCCGAAACATGGTGTGTCCCCCCTGCAATTAATCCATAATAGTTACTTGACAAATATTTTGTTGCCCATTTATTTCCGCAATTACTTCATCTGCTAATAATTCATCTGTTTCAATGACCATAAGCGCTCTTCTTCCTTTTTCTTTACGAGAAACACTCATTGTACTTATGTTAATCTCATGCTTAGCAAGGATTGAAGCTACAGCTGCGATAGCACCAAAGCGATCGTTATTTACAATAAGTAGTGCTGGACTCGTGCCTGTTAATTGAAGATCGAATCCGTTTAATTCTACAACTTCAATTTTACCGCCACCAATTGAGCAAGCAACAACTTCAATTTCCTCTTCACCTTTATACAGACGAATTTTCGCTGTATTTGGGTGCGGAGCATTTGCATCTTCTTCAATGAATTCCACTTCAATCCCGCGTTCTTTTGCAATATCTAACGCACTTGGAATACGTAAATCATCTGTTTCAAATCCTAGTATTCCACCGATTAGCGCTACATCCGTACCGTGACCACGGTATGTTTTTGCAAATGAACCATATAATGAAATGCTAACTCTCTCTGGTTCATGACGAAACAGCTGACGAGCAACTTGCCCCATTCTTGCCGCGCCTGCTGTATGTGAACTTGATGGACCAATCATAACCGGACCAATAATATCAAACACTGAGCGATACTTCATCATAACTCCCCCTAAACCTCTATGAAAAAATTATTTACTATTCTATTAAGCTACCGAATCGGTTGCTGTTCCAGTCGTACCACGAATTTGTTCCGCTGTAAGAATTGGATAGTTTTTGAATAACAGTGAAGCAATATATCCTGAAATAATACCAGTTATAATAATAAATAAGAAACTTAGCATTACCTGCATTTAAAAATAATATAAGATAGTCCACAATAAAGTCTGGTAGCAATCCAAAGTTTAACACAGAACCCCTTACAAGCATAGCATAAACAAGTGAAACTCCCATTGCTTTCATACCTTTTGATATTTTAAAGCTAAAAAGTGAAAAAAGACTTAGTACAAATAATAGTAATATCCTTCCTATTATAATTTCCATGTTGCTCTCTCACGATTTAGTCAACTTCACTTGTTATGACAAATGGCTAAAACGCATGTAGCCTACAATAAAGTGAAACTTTAATCAGTGGGGGTTTTGTCCATCCCCCACTGATTATTAGCCCACACCAATCGGGCTTTTACGGGCAGTTATCTCCCACCTAACTTCCTCGCATTCGCCGAATTCTGAGGTGGGAGTCTTACTGTCCGCAAATAGCGGGATAAATTATAATCTGCCCTCATTATAGCTTGTTTTTAATAAAACGCTTACTTTTAATGAATTTTAAAAGTTCTGAATAAAAATCCATTTTTGCTACTTGTACCACTCGTATGTCGTCTGACTTATATAACAGTTTTTCTAAATAATCGGTATTATGTATTTTTACCCTATATCTTCACATCATTAAAACTTTCTGTTTCATCCTATATAAAAATAAAATGATAACAGTTTTATTTTTAATTTTTTTTAGAAATAAAAAAAATGGCAACCTATCGTCACCATTTTTTCACAACATTATTATCTGTCTACTGGAAATGATTTTAAATCCGTAGCTATTTCTGTATTAGAAAATAGCTCTCTTGCCTCTTTCAATAATTCCTTATATGTATCTCCTTGATAACGAGAACTAATATGAGTCAATATTAAGCGTTTTGCATTTGCCTGAAGTGCAATACTCGCAGCTTGCTTAGATGTGGAATGAAAATAATCATACGCTTGTTGTTCATCTTCTGCCGCAAAAGTTGCTTCATGAACAAGTACGTCAGCATCTTGCGCAAGCTCTCTACTCGCTTCGCAATATCGTGTATCGCCTAAAATTGTAATAACTCTTCCTTTTTGAGGCGGGCCAATAAAATCTTTTCCATCTAACACTGTGCCATTCTCTAATTCAACTACTTCACCATCTTTTAAGCGTTTAAAAACTGGACCAGGTTTCACACCCATTCCCAGTAACTTATCCACTAAAAGAGCTCCCTGTATATCTTTCTCTACAATTCGATATCCGAAACATTCAATTCCATGTGATAACCTTTTTGTTTCTACACAAAATTCATTATCCTCAAACACAATACCTTCTTCCGTAATCTCAACGATTTCAAGCGGATATTTAACATGTGTCGTACTTACTGATAATGCCACTTCAATAAATTGTTTAATTCCTTTTGGTCCATACACTGTTAAAGGTGTAGTCCCTCCTTGAAACGAACGGCTTCCTAATAAACCAGGCAACCCAAAAATATGATCACCATGTAAATGCGTAATAAATATTTTTTCAATGCGGCGTGGACGTACTGATGTATGTAATATTTGATGTTGCGTCGCCTCGCCACAATCAAATAACCAAGTCTGTCCTCGTTCTTCTAGCAATTGCAGAGCAATTGCTGAAACATTCCTTCCTTTCGAAGGAACACCTGCACCAGTTCCTAAAAATACAAATTCCACTTTCTTTCCTCCAGCTCTTTATATAATCTATCTTTCATCTTACGGAATGTTATTTCAAATGGCAAATCGAATTTACATAACCAATCATCTAGACAACTATATAACACGAACGTTATAATCAAAAAACTTAGTAATTGTTCGTGTTTTATGTTAAAATGATTATACTACATTTTAAGGGAGCGTTTTATTATGAAAGAAGCATTTCGTTTACAAACTGATTTTTCATCTTCATTTGATCGCTGGGTAAGTTCTTTCGTTTCTGATCACCCAGCACAATTAGAATGGACGACTTTAAAAGAATTAATCCATGAATATACAACAACACATACAAATGATTCGTTACCAACATATATTTCCTCAGCTTTAACATATTACGCACAACGCGTTTCAACAACAAACAGTTCAGAAATTGTTATTTTTGAAAATGCTACAATCTCATAATCTAAAATAAAAAAGCACTGATTACAGTGCTTTTTATTTATGTTCATTAAAGTATTTATTTTCCCGCCTTATTTCAAAAACTCCGCTTATTTCCTACTATATAGCCATCATAAATCTATTTGATTTTTCGAAAAAATAGATTAAAAAGATATTGACACTACGATTTTACAGTGCTAACATTCAACTTGTAATTGAATATGGTCTCTGTTAGGTGAGGCTCCTGTATAGAGAAACGCTGCTGCCCAAAAATGTCGAGAGACGCCAATGGGTCAACAGGAAAGGTCGGAATGAAGGCCTTTCTTAACGTAGCTGGTTTCAGTACCTATGCTATACAGTGCTAAAACTCAACGAGGGAGAGGTGCGTATGTTTTGTCATACACAAAAACTGTTTTTATCTATGCTTACTAACAGTCTTTGTTGTTGACTCTTTTTGACTACGAATTCAGACCTTTACTCGTTTTGAGTAAAGGTCTTTTTTATGTCTTTATGCACCTTACTATGAAACAAACATAGCATATTCAGAAACTACTAATTGTACGGAGGTGAGGAACAGTGGCAAGTGATGATTCGGCCCAGATACCCATATGTTTTACGTTAATATTTCACCATGTAGGTAGGAAAGAAGCTGTTCCTCCCAATTTTAAATAGTCGAGTAACAGATTGTTTCCTCCTTCATGAAAGAGGAGGAACTACCAATGTTAAATTTACAAAGACAAGAAACAAAGCATGCTTACGATCAAGATAGCATGAAAGCAAATAACGAATTATTAGTGGAAGTTGCAACACAGGATGTAAACTCTGCGTTAAAACTCTTAGAAACAACACAAGATGGTCTCTCTAAACAAGAAGCGTCTCGTAGACTTTCTTTATACGGTCCGAACGAAATTGCTCATAATAAAACATTGCCATGGTATATTCAATTTCTGCTGGCATTTAAAAATCCATTTATTTTTGTTTTGTTAGCTCTTGGAGCACTCTCTTTTTTCACAGATGATATACAAGGAACAATTGTCGTATCTGTAATGGTACTGCTAAGTGCAACGATTCGCTTTTTACAAGAATTCCGCTCTCAGAAAGCGGCGGATAAGTTAAAGGCTATGGTTCGAACAACTGCGAGTGTCTTTAGAATAGATGGATTTGTACACGAAACAAAAAACGTAACAAATTTAAATCGAAATTACACAACAGAAATTCCAATTGAAGAACTTGTACCTGGCGATATTATTTCACTTTCAGCTGGTGATATCGTGCCAGCTGATGTGCGTATTTTATCCGCAAAAGATTTATTTGTTAATCAGTCTTCTTTAACCGGGGAAGCACTTCCTGTAGAAAAATACGAAAACTGCTACCATACGGAAAATAAACATATATTACCGAAAAACATGAAAAAAAATTACAATCCGCTCGATATGGAAAACCTTTGCTTTATGGGTACAAATATTGTTAGCGGTAGCGCAAAAGCTGTTGTTGTTTCAACTAGTACGGATACGTATTTCGGCTCTTTAGCAAAAAAGGTTATCGGAAAACGTGCAGAAACAAGCTTTGATAAAGGCGTAAACAAAGTAAGTTGGCTCTTAATCACATTCATGCTTATTATGGCACCCATTGTCCTTCTCATTAATGGATTCACAAAAGGAGATTGGCAAGAAGCTTTCTTCTTTGCTATTGCTGTTGCAGTTGGTCTTACACCTGAAATGCTGCCAATGATTGTAACTGCTAATTTAGCTAAAGGTGCCGTTAACATGTCTAAACAAAAAGTAATTGTAAAACAGCTCAACTCTATTCAAAACTTAGGTGCTATGAACATTCTTTGCACAGATAAAACTGGAACTTTAACAGAAGATAAAGTTGTCCTAGTTCGTCATTTAGATCCTAACGGAAATGAATGCGATCGTGTATTACACTTTGCCTATTTAAATAGCTTCTATCAAACGGGATTGAAAAATTTAATAGATAAAGCTGTTATTGAACATACAGAGGAAAACCATAAATTTGATCCATCAGCTTTTCAAAAGCTAGATGAAATTCCATTCGATTTTGCTCGTCGTCGTATGTCTGTCATCGTGAAAGATATTTCAGGTGAACATACAATGGTTTGTAAAGGTGCCGTAGAAGAAATTTTATCAATCTGTAATTACACTGAAGTTGATGGACAAATTGTCCCTCTCACTGAAGAAATGAGAGCAAATGTAAAACATCTTAGCGAAACTTTAAATAGTGAAGGAATGCGTGTCATCGCTGTAGCATACAAGAAAGATAACAAACCTTATCATAAAGCTTATGCAGTACAAGATGAATCCGCTATGATCCTTACTGGATATATCGGCTTTTTAGATCCACCAAAACCATCTGCTGCTTCTGCAATTCAAGCATTGCAAAAACACGGCGTACAAGTGAAAATCTTAACTGGTGATAACGAAATTGTTACAAGAAAGGTTTGTAAAGACGTTGGATTAAATATAGGAGAGCCTGTCCTCGGTTACGAAATCGATTCTTTACCAGATAAAGCATTAGCAAAACTGGCAGAAGAAACAACAGTGTTCGCAAAACTAAATCCAATGCAAAAATCTCGTATTATTCACGTATTACAAGGTAATGGTCATACTGTAGGTTACATGGGTGATGGCATTAACGATGCCGTGGCATTACGTGAAGCTGACGTTGGAATATCTGTTGATACCGCTACCGATATCGCAAAAGAATCTTCTGATATTATTTTACTCGAAAAAAGTTTAACTATATTAGAAGCAGGTATTTTAGAGGGACGTACTACGTTCGGCAATATTTTAAAATATATCAAAATGACGGCGAGCTCTAACTTCGGAAATGTATTTAGTGTATTAATAGCAAGTGCTTTCATTCCATTTTTACCGATGCTTGCAATTCATCTCTTAATTCAAAACTTACTTTATGATATTTCACAGCTTTCAATTCCATGGGATAAAATGGATAAGGAATTTCTAGAGAAGCCTAGAAAATGGGATACTGCAAACTTGCGTAACTTCATTATTTGCATCGGTCCAATTAGCTCTATATTCGATATTATCACATTCGTTGTCATGTGGAATGTATTCGGTGCAAATACACCTGGAGAACAATCACTATTCCAATCTGGTTGGTTTGTCGTCGGGTTACTAACTCAAACATTAATTGTCCATATGATCAGAACACAGAAAATTCCGTTTATTAAAAGTACAGCATCAATACCAGTTCTTGTATTAACCGCTTGTATTATGGCAATCGGAATTTACATTCCATTCTCACCACTTGGTGCAGCAATTGGTTTACAAGCATTACCACTAAGCTATTTCCCGTGGCTCATAGGAATATTATTAGGTTATGCTTTCTTAACACAATTCCTGAAAAAGCTTTATATTAAAAAATTCCATAGCTGGTTGTAAAAATGAGAATGAGTGGGTATTTCTCACTCATTCTCAAAAAATATAACATGTACTTATATGTATGGAGGTGACCATGATGATATGGTATGACATCGTATTAAGGTTATTTATAGCAATTATTGTAGGAGCTTGCATCGGAATGGAAAGACAATGGAGACATCGAATGGCTGGTTTGCGGACAAATGCTCTCGTATCACTTGGCGCCTGTATATTTGTTTTATTATCCGTCATGCTTGATCATGATGCTAGTCCATCACGCATCGCCGCTCAAGTTGTTAGTGGTATTGGCTTTTTAGGAGGCGGTGTTATTATTCGTGACGGTTTTAGTATTAGAGGGTTAAATACAGCGGCAACTTTATGGTGTGCAGCTGCTGTTGGTACTCTTACAGGTGCTGGCTTCCTCGTTGCAGCTATGCTAGGTGCAGCCGGCGTCTTACTAGCAAATATACTACTACGCCCAATCGCTCTATTTATGAATAATAAATCAAAAGAAGATTTACCCGAGCAAACAAACTACTTACTTTCTCTTACTTGTTCAGAAGAAAATGAAGCACATATTCGTTTTCTTCTCATGCACATGGTAAGTTCTGAAGGTATCGGTTTAAAAGAATTGTACAGTGAAGACGTTGATTCTAACCAAAAAGTATGTATACAAGCTACATTACATTGCAATACAAATGCAGCTGTCTTAATTGAAAAAATAGTAAGTAGAATGCTTTTAGAATCTGGTGTTACTGCCGCGGGGTGGAAGACAACACTAGACTTAGAAGCAAGTTAAATCATAAAGGTGTCATGAATAAAACAGAAGGTTTAATATTCATGACACCTTCTGTTTTATTTTCAAGTTATTAGCAACTGCTAGGAATAACTAAAAGTAATCCATACTCATTCAATCTTTTTGTTTCAACTTAGTACGGGGCTAAAAAAGAAGGGTTTAAATCTCTAAAACCTTCTACATAAACTTATTTTCTAATTTTTGCTGAAACGACTTTTCTTGCTTACGCAATAATTGACTACCTCTCTGTAAAAGAGGTGTTCCATACTTTTCATTAATTTGATCAATAACAGCAAGTAACGGCTCTTCTTTCGCATCTTCTTCGAATGAAAACAAATCTAACTGTTTCACTGATTCTGTCTTCCACTCTAATTCAGTAGCTGTAACACCTAACAGACGAACAGAATCACCATCCCAGTGTTGCTTCCATAAACGTGATGCTGATTGGAAAATAACCCGTTCTTCCCATATTGCATTTTTCAATTGTTTACTCCGTGTTACCGTGCGACGATCATGGTATTTAATCATAATTTGAATGTTATAACTAACGAGAGTTCGTTTTTGTAGCCTTTTGCTTACTGATTTCGATAATCTTTCTAACATATCAAGTAATTCTTTTTCTTCGTCCATATCCTTTGAGAAAGTCATCGAATTTCCAACGCTTTTATGTTGTCCCATTTGATTCGGATCAACTTCCCTGTCATCCATACCTTTTGCACGTTTTTGTAAATCAACACCGTGCTTTCCAATTTTAGCGCGAATGATATGCTCGTCTCCTTTTGCTAACTGTTCAATTGTATGTATATGAATGTCTTTTAGTTTTTCAGCAGTTTTCTCTCCGATTCCATGCATCTCTGCAACTGATCGTGGCCAAATAATTTCTGGGATATCACGTTTTCGAAGTACTGTAATTCCAAGAGGTTTTTTCATATCTGAAGCAGTCTTTGCTAGGAAAAGGTTTGGGGCAATCCCAATGCTACATGGAAGCTGTAACTCTGTTAGTAACGCTTGTTGAATCATCTTCGCTATTTCAAGAGGCGAACCGAGCGCATAGCAATCTGTAATATCTAAATACCCTTCATCTATAGAAAACGGTTGTATTTTTTCTGTAAAACGGGAAAGAATTTGAAACATTTGAAATGAAGCTTCTCGATATAATGTAAAATTAGGGTGCCTCACAACTAATTGCGGGCATAATCGCTTCGCTTCCCATAGAGGCATCGTCGTACGTATTCCATATTCTCTCGCCTCATAACTACATGTTATGATAATCCCTTTTCTCTCTTTTTCATTCCCCGCAATCGCTAATGGCTTTCCTTGTAATGATGGGTCATGAGCAATTTCAACAGATGCGAAAAAGCAATTCATATCTACATGTAAAATGACACGACCATTTTTCGGATACATTTCTCGCATACTACTCACCCCTAAAAGAACATTTGTTCCTTCATTATATCAAATTTCTTTACACTTTATAATAATTATTGGCTTTTCTCTATCTATTTTTTGCTATACTGTACGTAACAAATGGATATTATTGTAAAGGAGATGAGTCGTTATGAAACAACATAATAAACTCAATTATGTATTTATTATTATTATAGTAATCCTTGCGATTAATTATTTGTTACTTCCCCTTTTTAACATTAACATTTACGCTTTAGGAATCTTCTCTCATTTCATACGTTTTACAACAACTTATGTACTTCCGTGGGTCTTCTTATATTGGCTTATCCGCCTTGTGAAAGCAATTGAATCAAAATAAAAAAAAGACGTGTAAACCATAATTGGTTCACGCGTCTTTTTTTATTACTTACTTCGCTACTTCTTCAATAATAGCTACAACTAATTCTGCTGTTTTCGCTAATTCTTCAACAGGAATTTTTTCATTTGTTGTATGAATTTCTTCATAACCAACTGCTAAGTTAACTGTTGGGATACCATGTCCTGCGATTACGTTCGCATCACTTCCGCCACCACTTTGGTGAAGAGAAGGCGTACGACCAATGTTTTCAGCTGCACGTTTCGCAACTTCTACAACGTGATCGCCAGCAGCAAACTTAAATCCTGGATACATAACGTTTACTTCAACGTCTGCATGACCACCCATTTCTTTTGCAGTTGTTTCAAATGCTTCTTTCATTTTTGCAACTTGTGCTTCCATTTTCTCATTTATTAAAGAACGAGCTTCTGCAAAGATTTGAACATGATCGCAAACGATATTTGTTTGTGTACCACCTTCAAAACGTCCAATATTTGCAGTTGTTTCAGAATCGATACGACCAAGTGGCATCTTTGCGATTGCTTTTGCTGCGATAGTAATTGCAGATACACCTTTTTCTGGTGCTACGCCAGCATGAGCTGTTTTCCCGCGAATAATCGCATTCACTTTCGCTTGTGTTGGCGCTGCAACTACAATTTCACCAACTTTTCCATCACTATCTAATGCATAACCATATTTTGCTGTAATGCGCTCGCGGTCTAACGCTTTTGCGCCAATAAGACCAGATTCTTCTCCAACTGTAATAATAAATTCAATTTTACCATGAGGAATGTTTTTCTCTTTTAAGACACGAATCGCTTCAAACATAGATGCTAATCCAGCTTTGTCATCGGCTCCTAAAATTGTAGTACCATCTGATACGATATATCCATCTTTAATAGAAGGCTTAATTCCATTACCAGGAACTACTGTATCCATATGAGAAGTGAAATAAATTGTATCAACACCGTCTTTTGTTGCTGGTAAAGTACAAATTAAGTTACCTGCACCATGACCAGTCACACCCATCGTGTCATCCTCAAATACTTCTACACCTAAAGCAGTAAATTTCTCTGTTAACACTTTGCAAATTTCTGCTTCAAATTTCGTTTCAGAATCTACTTGTACTAACTCCATAAATTCATTTACTAAACGTTCTTGATTAATCATAAGACTGCGCCTCCTGCACTACCATTATGTATGTAACAACATTAATTATAACAGAATTTCGCAAAAGTTTCGAAATACAAGACAAAAAACAGATGGTTAACACATCTAGATACCCATCTGCCTTCTATTACTCGTTTAACAATACCCAGCGCATATGATCTTCCCAGATGCCATTTACCATTAGCATTTTTCGAGATACACCTTCATATTGAAATCCTATCTTCGTCACTACTTGTATAGATGCTAAATTTCGTGGCATAATTGGTGCTTCTATACGATGTAAATGAAATTCTTCAAAGGTAACTTGAATTGCTTTTCTAAGCGCTTCTGTTGTGTAACCTTTATTCAATTCTTCCTTATCTAATTTATAACCGAGTACACAAGATTGATAAATTCCGCGAACAATTAGATTAAATGAAATACATCCAATAATTTTTGTATCATCACCCTTTTTAAAAATCCAAAGCCTGATAATCTTGCCTTCCGCGAACTCTTTTCTATCCTTTTGTAACTTTTTCTTTTGATAATCTAACGTGAAAAAACCCTCCGGTCTATACTCTTCCCACGCTTTTAAAAATTCACGATTTTTGTCGTAATATTGAAGAACTTTTTCCGCATACGACTCATCAATTTCTCTTAAATGTAAACGATCTGTCTCGTATATTTTCATCATTGTATCTCCATTCTTCAGCTTGCATAACAAAAAATTAATAATCTATCTTTTAACATATTCTCTACGTATGCTCAAATTCCCTGTAATATTTTGCACCCCCTTCCCGAATTTTGTCATTTCTCTCCCCTTGTCCACAATTTCATTTCTCGTTACAATGAAATTGTACTGATTTGCAAGGAGGTTTAACGATGCATAAAAAAGCTCAAAAAATTATGGTTTATATAATGTTAATTTCTATGCTTGTAACAACATTACTTACTGGCGCAAGTATGTTTTGGTAAAAAGGACGATTCACTCGTCCTTTTTTTACTGCTTACACATACAAAATAGACCATCTCGAAATCGAGATAGTCTATCTTGTAATGAACATTTTATTTTATATATATTACAATTGCTACAATGCTAAAGGAAAAGGCCATTACAAGTGCTATTACAAAACTTGTATATTGTTTCTGCTGAAATGCCCCAATAACAAAAGTAAGATTGAGTAATGCCATAAATACAATCGCTACAACGTAAGAACATATATTAAAAGTTGCCAATATGAATGTAATAACAAATAGAAAACCAACACAAAACTGCATGTAAGAAATTTTTGGATTTAAATACATATGAGCAACCCCTTTACTCAATTATCTTTATATATTCTCATTAACGCATGGTTATGTACACATGTCAAGACAACTTATAATAAAAGAAAAAGCCAACCGTTTCGTTGACTTTTCCAAATACTATGGCCCCTTTTTCCTTCGCCAATTGCTGAAATGTTTTTTTCGATTTCACAATCGATACTTTTGTTCCAATTGGAATACGATCAAACAAATATTCCACATCATGTTTCTTCATTCTTATACATCCTTGCGAAATATATTTTCCAATTGAACTAGGCTGGTTTGTCCCGTGTATCCCATACTTACTTCCATCCGTTCCTCTTGCATTAAATCCCATCCACCTCGATCCAAGTGGATTTTTTGGAGAGCCCCCAGGAATATCCTTCGCAATATAATAGGGATCCTTCGCCTTCAATACAATGTCAAAGGTTCCTTCTGGGGTTAATTCATTTGTTTTTCCTGTCGCTACTGGAAAAACCTTTTGGATCTTCCCATCATCAATGTAAGCTAGTTTATTCGTTGCTTTATTTACAATTATAAAAGGATCTCCAGCACGTGGGTTATCACCAAGAGGCCAGATCGGTGATAGAGAAAGACATAATAATAAAGAAAGAAGATACGGCATATATAGTTCCTACCTTCTAAATAAGTTCTTTTATATTATCCTTTCCCCTAAAACGACTTTTAATGAGTAAATATTGCTCCATCTCATAAACAAGTTGAACAAGTTTTGCACGTATTTCAAATTCTTCTCGCGAGACTGGTAAAGGCATTTCTCTAAATACTTCTCGCATTTCTTGAAGTTGTCTTAACGAAATGACCCCTGTACTTTCAGGTCGAATAGAATTCCCTATATTTTCAATTACGTCTGCAATCATATCAGCTTGTTCATACGTCCAAGATAGTGATGCAGCTAATGGTATCATGCGCTCCAAAATTTCAAATTGTTGCATACGCATATCAAAATACCGATAATAATAGTCATCTTCACGCATAAATTCATTCTCAAGTTTTTTAAATGATAAATCTTTCGCTTCTTTCAGCATCATTTCTGTTTCAATTAATTCGGCCCCACTCCAATTACTATCTCGATTCCGTAAATAAACGACCATTTCAAACAAAATCGTTCTGAAATGCTCTTCTATTTTTCCTTGATACTCTTTCAGTTTATTCTCACTGCTTGGCATGTACATGTTTACTAATAAAGCAACACTAATTCCAATCGTTAATATAGCAATTTCATTACCAACTATAGACCATGTAATTTGCTTTAATGAATACAGATGCATAACGATAACCGAGCTCGTGACAATCCCTTCTTGAATTTTGCACATAACTGCAGTTGGAATAAAGGTAAGCAGTAATACGCTAATCGCTAGTGGTGTATAACCAATCGTTTCAAAAATACAAAACGCAAATACCATTGATAATACACAAGCTAAAAAACGGTGCAACGATACTTGAACTGATTTTCGTTTCGTATTTTGCACGCATAAAATGACTAAAATACCAGCTGAACTATAAAATTCTAATCCTAATAGCTGAGCAATAAAAACTGCAGCACCCGTTCCAAGCGCTGTTTTCACTGTTCTATATCCAATTTTAAGCATATCATTACTCCTATATGTATAAACGTATTTAAAAATAGTATAAAAAAAGGATGACGCAATGTCATCCTTTTCTACCTATTATTCACGTACCCTTCACATATTACAATATCTTTTGCAAAAATTCTTTTGCACGGTCACTTTTTGGTGCTGTAAAAAACTCTTCCGGATTACCATCTTCTACGAGCTTTCCACCATCTAAAAAGAGAACACGGTCTGCTACTTCTTTTGCAAATCCCATTTCATGTGTAACGATTGCCATCGTCATTCCTGTCGTAACTAATGATTTCATAACTTCTAACACTTCTTTCACCATTTCTGGATCTAGCGCAGAGGTCGGTTCATCAAATAACATAACTTCCGGTTCCATCGCTAACGCTCTTGCAATTGCTACACGTTGCTTTTGTCCTCCTGAAAGACGATTTGGATATGAATCTTTCTTATCAAGCAGTCCTACTTTATCCAAAAGTTCCTGAGCCTTTTTCTCAGCCACTTGCTTCGTTACTCCTTTTACATTGATAGGAGCATACGTAATATTTTCTAATACAGTCATATGAGGGAATAAGTGAAAATGTTGAAATACCATTCCGACATTTTCACGAACATGCATAATATTCGTTTTCGGATTCGTTACTTCTTCCGTTCCAATCCAAATTTGACCATTTGTCGGTGCTTCTAGTACATTCATACAGCGTAAAAACGTTGACTTTCCAGATCCAGACGGTCCGATAATTGCAACAACTTCTCCTTTTTCAATCGTTGTTGTAATTCCTTTTAATACTTCATTTTTTCCAAATGACTTATGAAGGTTTTCAACTTTAATCACTTTTCTTCATTCTCCCTTCAATGGCTTTCCCGACTAATGTAAGAATAATGACTAACATATAATAAATAAGTCCAACAAACAGTAATGGTTCAAGATATTTAAACGTTTCACCGCCTACAATATAAGCACGGCGCATTAAATCTGTGGCTCCAATTACAGTTACTACAGCCGATTCTTTCGTAAGAGTCGCAAATTCATTTACAAGTGCTGGTAATATATTTTTTAAAGCTTGAGGAAAAATAATATTTTTCATCATTTTCCCGTAAGGAATCCCTAAAGCCATAGCTGCTTCTGTTTGTCCTTTATCAACCGCTTGAATGCCGGCACGAATTACTTCTGACATATATGCACCTGAATTTAAACTAAATGCAAGTACAGCTGCTAAAAAGGCTGGTATCTCATATCCAATCATTTGCGGAACACCGAAATAAATAATCATTAATTGTAATACTAGTGGTGTACCACGAAATATTGAAGTATATATATCTGCTGCAATATTTAATGCTCGTATTCTAGCAATTTTGCAAAGTGCTAATAACGTCCCTAAAATAAATCCTGCTAAAGCTGATGCAGCTACAATTTTTAATGTAACTTCTAAGCCCTTTAATATATATGGTATTGAAGGCGTAATTGCCGAAAAATCCAAATTCATCCTTTTCATTCCCCTCACAGAAAAGTGAAAGGCAGCTTATTTTCCGCTGCCAAACCATTTCTTAACTAATTTATCCATCTCTCCATTTTCTTGCATTTTCTTAATTACTTTATTAAATTCTCCTGTTTTATCACTATTTTTTGAAAGAGCAATTGCTGCCCCTACTTCTTCTGGTGCTTCTTGAATTTCAATTCCTTGTAGTTCTTTCATTTTTTCTAAATAATTTTTTGCAACCGTGTCTTCTATAATTGCAGCGTCAAAACGACCAGCTTTAATTTCTTGTACGATTTCTGGTATACGGTCACGTCCCTCAGCTTTGAAATCGACTTGTTTCTGAAATTCTTTTGCCTTTTCTTCTTGAATTGACCCTGTTTGTACCCCTACTTTTTTCCCTTTTAAATCTTCTAACGATTTAATATTAGAGCCCTTTTTTGAAACGATCATATTTTTAGCAACAAAATATATATCTGTGAAATCAGCATTATTTTTACGCTCTGCAGTTGGCGTCATACCTGCCATAACGAAATCAACTTTTCCTGAATTAAGAGATGCTAATAATCCGCCAAAATCCATATCTTTCACTTTTACTTCATATCCAAGTTCTTTTCCGATATATTTTGCAATATCAACATCAAAGCCGATAATTTCATCACTTTTTGAAGCTTCCACGTATTCATACGGTTTATAGTCTGCTGAAGTCCCCATAACGAGTACTTTTTTATTTTTGCCATTCGCCTTTTCTTCCCCATTACTACAAGCACTGAACATACTTACAATTAAAATAAGTGCAAATGATATTGATAATAACTTCTTCATCTTTCTTCCCCCTAATAATGTATATTTAAAAGTTTAATAGAATATTTATTCGATGTTTGTATTGTATCAGCACTTTCATTTTTATGCAATATTTAAAATAAAAATAAATAAAAAAACAGCATTAAAGCTGTTGTAAATGCATAAAAACATGCATAAAACAACAACTTCCTGCATGTTTAATTATTTTAAAAACTAAATAAAAAAGGCGGTACACCCACTTGATTGTGGACGTACCGCCTTTTTCTCTTCCTTATAGTTCTTCGCAATTATCTTCGAAATAAGATTGTAGTTTTGCAATTACTTGCATTGGTTCATGACCTTCAATTTCATGACGTTCTACCATCGTTACAATTTTTCCATCTTTCAATAACGCAAATGATGGAGATGAAGGTGGATATCCTTCAAAATATTCACGAGCTCTTGCTGTTGCTTCTTTATCTTGACCCGCAAATACTGTTACAAGGTGGTTAGGGCGTTTATCATAATGTACGGAATGTGCAGCAGCAGGACGAGCAATGCCACCTGCACAACCACATACAGAGTTTACCATTACAAGTGTTGTACCATTTCTTTTAAATGCTTCTTCGACTGCTTCTGGTGTCGTCAATTCTGTATATCCCGCAGAGACAATCTCTTCACGCGCTTGACGGACAACATCATTCATAAAAAAGTTAAAGTTAATCAATCTTTTCCCTCCTCTAATTCTACCTATTTGTATCTTACCAGTTAATGTTTATGAAATACAAGTAAGTTTACTTGTATTTAGGCATAGAAAAGGTGTTAGAGCCCTTGCTCTAACACCTTTTTTTAATGGCCACGATGCTTTTGCTTTGCTTTTTGTACTTTAATTAAACGCCTTCTTTGTTTTTCAGCTTCTCGCTTCTCTTTAGACTGCACTTTCTTTTCTTGTTTATACAATTCATAAGATAAACTAATCGCTTCTTGTGCCTTAGTAAAACGTTTTACATTTACTTCTTTTGCCGCTTGTCGTATGATACGTTTTATATTTTTGGGACGCTGTTTTTCTTTCACTTCCACACCGCATTTTGCAACGTGCTGGAAATATGCTAACATTGGACCATTCACAAATATAAGTACTTCTTCATCTGAAGGTTCCATTCCAAAAATATACCTTGCTCCATACAATTTTCCTTTTTCTTTATGCGTAATAATTCCTACGAAAAATTGACCATCGTGATATACTGTCAAATCCATTGACAGCCCCTCCTTTAAAAAAATTAGAAATACTGGACATCCCGGAGGGGAAGGTTACTGACATGAAATCATGCGTCTGGACTACCGACCAGAACTGTGTTTTTGTATCTCTTTCATTATATTATATCTTATTTCCCATAGCCTTTATATACTCCGTAATCATTTTTTTATGCGATCCTACAATATAATCAGGTAGCTCTGTTACCGGGAAGAATTTAAGCTGAACCGCTTCTTCTTTATTCATAACAAAATTCCCTTCGTATTCATCGGTATAATAGGCTGTCGTTACGGATTGAAACTCATCACCGTTTGTTAATTTTGAAAAATAGTTCGCTCCAGAAAATACATTGATTAATCGGAGGTTCTTTACTTCTATTCCTGTCTCTTCATATACTTCACGGTAAGCTGTTTCTTCTGGTGATTCACCAAGCTCCATTAGCCCGCCAGGCAACCCCCATTTTCCGTACGGCTCTGTTCTTTGCTGTAATAATACATATCCACTTTCATTTATAACGAGTACAACAGCACCAACTAAAATTAAAGGGCGATGACCAACTACTTTTCGTAATTCCTCTACATATCCCATCGTATCCCTCCTTTTTCGTTGTCCACACTATTGTATCATATGTATGAAACGACAAAATGCGTATATTTTTCATTTTTTTAACAAAACATTTATTTTATGCGCTTCATCTACTGTAGCTAACATAATGGATTCGATTTCTGCACTCTTCTCTAAACACTCTTTCGCCCACTCTTCTGTTTTTCCTACTAAAGCTAGAACATCTTGCTGAATCCTCCCATCCTTTACTAATACAAAAGAAACTGGAGATCTTCTTCCCGCCACTTTCAGATCAAGCCGCGAAACTGCTTCATATTCTGGATACTGAAATATAGAAACAACACCATTCGCTTCCCACAATGCTAATTTAATCGTTTGAATATCGCTCACATTTCGCATACGAATTTCCGAAAATAAATATTCCACCGTAATTCTCGCTTTTTTCAAATTGCTAAAATCAATGGAACCATTGTGTATAAGAATAATAGGTGCTGGCTCTAAAAATCGTCTCCATCTATCCCATTTCAACATTAAGACTGAGCTTATAATGTGAAGTACAACGAGTATGAACGTTGTAATCATCGAGCCGAGTAACCCCACTTTTTCATCAGATAATGCGTTAGAAATATTCCCACCAAGCAATAATACTAATACGACATCTAAAAAACGAAGTTGTGCGATGGACCTTTGTCCCATCGCTTTCGCAACTAATATTAAAAATATGTATGCTATGATAGCTCGAATAACCCATTCACCATTAGATAGATGCCGTGCTCCTTCAAAAATATGCATATGCATCACTTTGCACTCCTTACCCGTCTCAAACTGCTATTCTGTCTTAGTTTGCAACGTTTAAGGGCATATATGTAAAAAAGCTAGTTCGTTTTTACACGAACTAGCTTTTTTACTTAACTGAAAACATATATTTTTTATACGTTTTCCGTACCGATAATATGAGCCCCATCATAATCATATTCGAAAATAAGGAACTTCCCCCATATGATAAGAAAGGTAATGCGATACCTTTTACAGGCATTAATCCAACGATCATACCGATGTTTTGGAATATTTGAACCGTTAGTATTCCTATTGATCCAGCACATAATAATGTACCAAATAAATTATCAGCAGAATAACCGATAATAATTGTTCGATATAGTAGTAATAGGAACAAGAACACAACTAACGCCGCTACTATAAATCCACCTTCTTCGGCAATTGTAGCGAAAATAAAGTCAGTGTGTTTCTCTGGAATATAGACGTTCCCTTCACCGAATCCTTTCCCTTCCATACCTCCACTACCTACAGCTAAAATCGATTGCTGTGTTTGATAGCCTTCATTTGCATTCTCAAATGGATTTAGCCAACCTATAATACGTGATTGTTGGTGAGGTTTTAACAAAGTAACTAATTTATTAAAGAAGAAATCTGGATATTTTACAAATATAAATATTAATGTAGACAATATGGTCACCGGAATGACTGTACATAACGCAATTAATTTCTTTTGAATTCCTGACATAAATAAAATACATGCGATAGCTGCTGCATATAAGAACACCATACCTGTATCCGGTTGGCTATATACAACGGCCATAGGCGGGAGGGATACTAGCATAATTTTACCTACTAATTTTAAATCCGTTTGGAATGTCCTTGCCATATACTGTGCATTATGCTTCACTGCTATACTTGCTACTACAAGAAGCAATGCGATTTTGAAAAACTCGGATGGCTGAATTTGTCCAAGTACTGGAAAAACGAACCACCTTTTTGCCCCTAACTTTTCAGGTGTGAAACCTGATGCTGGTAATACTTTCAAAAGAATAAGTGAAGCAAACCCAGCAATATAAAGCGGCCAAGACAATTTTTGCAACTGATCTAAGTCGATGCTAGCAACAAGAAGTAACAATACAACCCCAATTATGTAGTTAACTCCCTGCTTCATAGCAAAGTTTGCATCTCCATACTGTCCGGTTTGCTGACTGCTATATATAGCAGTTATACTTATAACACAAAATGCACACAAAATTAAAATTAATTTTACATCTAAACTTTTTAGAAACTCGGTACTTCTTTTCATGACATCCTCCTGAAACATTGTTACAGCAAAATAAAAAACCAGGAGTCAACATTCTTCATGTTTTGACGACTGATTACACATTATCTATAAAACACTTATATAGAATAACTCTCTTTTTCATACAATACAATATATTATACTACAGTTTCATCAGTAAGATTTGCCAAAAAAATTATTCTTTTCTTATTTTATATCTATATACCATATATCAGCAATGTATTTTCGTAAATTTCTAATACATAATCGTTCATTGTAAGATTACTGGGAAAAGTTTTGTACATATAGTAGGATGCAGATGAAGAAATAAGATGATAAAAAGCTCGCATAAGCGAGCTTTTTATTAATATACAGATGTATTATTTTCTGACGTATTTTCTAAAATTTCTTTTACACGTCCTAAGAACTTACCACAAATTAGGCCATCTAGTACACGGTGGTCAAGTGATAAACATAAGTTAACCATGTCGCGAGCACCGAACATACCGTTATCCATAATTACTGGGCGTTTTACAATTGATTCAACTTGTAAAATAGCCGCTTGTGGGTAATTAATAATACCCATAGATTGAACAGAACCGAATGATCCTGTGTTATTAATTGTAAATGTTCCGCCTTGCATTTCGTCCGCTTTTAACGATTTCGTACGTACTTTTCCTGCAAGCTCTGTAATTTCACGAGCGATACCTTTAATCGTCTTCTCGTCCGCGTGTTTAATTACTGGTACAAATAGTTCATCCTCTGTTGCAACAGCGATAGAAAGGTTAATATCTTTCTTCTGAACGATCTTATCGCCAGCCCACATTGAGTTAATTTGAGGATACTCTTTTAACGCTTGTGCTACTGCTTTTACGAAGAAAGCAAAGAACGTTAAGTTAAAGCCTTCACGCTTTTTGAAATCGCCTTTAATTGAGTTACGGTATGATACAAGGTTTGTCACATCTACTTCAATCATCATCCAAGCATGAGGTGCCTCATGTTTACTGCGTAACATATTTGCTGCAATTGCTTTACGCACACCTGTTACCGGAATCTCGATATCTCCAGGCATTGTCGGCACAGAAACTGGTTTTGCAGCTTCTACTTTTTGCGCTACCGGTGCTACTGCCGCTGATTTTGGTGCTTCTGGACGCTCTGCTACTGCAACAACTTCCTCTTTCTTGGCACCTGCTTGCGGAATATTTCCAGATTCCACTAGCTTTAAAATATCTTTACGAGTAATACGGCCATTTGCTCCCGTACCTTCTACTAAATCTAAATCAACATTATGCTCACCCGCAAGTTTTAAAACAGCTGGTGAAAAACGTGGTTTTCCATCAGTTGGTTGTTTTGCTTTCGGTGCTTTTTCAGGCGTAGCTACTTCTGCCTTTGGTTCTTCTTTCGTTTTTTCCTCAACAGCTGTCGCTGCTACTTCATCTGCGCCTTCTACTTGAATGACACAAACTACTTCACCTACAGCTAACGTCTCACCTTCGCCAGCTATTAGCTCTTTCACAATACCAGTGAAAGAAGATGGTACTTCAGCATTTACTTTATCAGTCATTACTTCTGCAAGCGGATCATACTTGTTTACGTGATCGCCAACATTAACGAGCCATTTACTAATTGTACCCTCTGTAACGCTCTCCCCGAGCTGAGGCATTGTAATATTTTCTACAGCCATGTATAGTCCCCCCGATTAAAATTCCGCAAGTTCACGCATTGCTTTTTCAACTTTATCTGGATTTACCATAAAGAATTTTTCCATTGTTGGTGCATATGGCATCGCTGGAACGTCTGGACCTGCAAGACGTGCGATTGGCGCATCTAAATCAAACAGACAGTTTTCAGCAATAATTGCTGCCACTTCACTTATAATACTTCCTTCTTTATTGTCTTCTGTTACAAGAAGAACTTTACCTGTTTTAGAAGCCGCTTCAATAATCGCTTCTTTATCTAACGGATATACCGTTCTTAAATCAAGAATGTGTGCAGAGATTCCATCTTGTGCTAACTTCTCAGCTGCTTGAAGAGCAAAGTGAACACATAATCCGTAAGTGATAACAGTAATATCATCACCTTCGCGTTTTACATCTGCTTTTCCGATTGGTAATACATAGTCATCTTCTGGCACTTCACCTTTAATTAAGCGATATGCACGCTTATGCTCAAAGAATAATACTGGATCTTCATCACGAATTGCAGCTTTTAATAAGCCTTTTGCATCATATGGTGTAGAAGGGATAACAATTTTTAAACCTGGTTGGTTTGCAAACATCGCTTCTACAGATTGTGAATGATACAATGCACCGTGAACACCGCCGCCGAATGGTGCACGAATTGTAACTGGACAAGTCCAATCGTTGTTAGAACGATAACGAATTTTTGCTGCCTCAGAAACAATTTGGTTTACTGCTGGCATGATGAAATCAGCAAACTGCATTTCAGCGATTGGACGCATACCATACATTGCCGCACCAATTGCTACCCCAGCAATTGCAGATTCTGCAAGCGGTGCATCAAGCGCACGATCTTCACCAAATTGATCATACAAACCGTGTGTCGCTTTAAACACGCCACCTTTTTTACCAACATCTTCTCCTAAAACGAATACTTTCTCATCGCGTTCCATTTCTTCGCGCATTGCTAATGTAATAGCATCAATATAAGACATTACAGCCATGAAACGTTCCCCCCTATTCTGCGTATACGTGCTTCAATGCATCTTCAGGTGCTGCATACGGAGCATTTTCTGCATATTCTGTTGCTTCATTTACGATATGCATAATTTCGTCTAGCATTTGTTTTTCAAATTCCTCAGTTAACACACCAACTTCTTTTAAATAAGCTGCAAATGTTATAATTGAATCTTTTTTCTTCGCTTCTTCTACCTCTTCTTTATCACGATAAACACGATCATCGTCGTCACTAGAATGTGCTGTTAAACGATATGATACTGCTTCAATTAAAGTGGGACCTTCACCACGACGACCGCGGTCTGCTGCTTCTTTTACAGCTTTATATACTGCAAGCGGATCGTTTCCGTCTATTGTATATCCAGGCATGCCGTAACCAATTGCACGATCTGATACGTTTTTACATGCTAATTGTTTTTCAACTGGAATAGAGATTGCATATTTGTTATTTTCACACATGAAAATAACAGGTAGTTTGTGTACACCAGCAAAGTTTGCTCCTTCATGGAAGTCACCTTGGTTTGAAGAGCCTTCTCCGAATGTAACGAACGTTACTAAATCTTTCTTCTCCATTTTTCCAGCTAGTGCAATACCAACTGCATGTGGTACTTGCGTTGTTACTGGTGATGATCCTGTAACAATACGATTTTTCTTTTGACCGAAGTGACCAGGCATTTGACGACCACCAGAGTTTGGATCTCCAGCTTTTGCGAAAGCAGACAACATAAGCTCTTTAGCTGTCATACCAAACGCTAGTACAACACCCATATCACGGTAGTATGGTAATGCATAATCTTTCTCTCTATCAAGAGCGAACGCCGCTCCAACTTGTGCAGCCTCTTGTCCTTGACAAGAAATTACGAATGGAATTTTACCTGCACGGTTTAATAACCACATACGTTCGTCAATTTTACGTGCAAGTAACATCGTACGGAACATTTCTAATACTTGCTCATCACTTAAGCCAAGCTCTTCATGGCGCTTTTCTTTTACTTCTGCCATTTTTCATAACCTCCTAAATCCACATTTTTATGCGTGTAACGCTCTTCCATCTACAGCAAGTGCAGCTTCACCAATCGCCTCAGATAATGATGGATGCGGATGAATTGTATGTGCCACTTCCCAAGGTGTTGCATCAAGTACTCTTGCAAGACCAGCTTCAGAAATCATATCTGTTACATGTGGTCCGATCATATGAACACCGAGAATGTCATTTGTTTCTTCATCAACTACAAGTTTTACAAAACCGTCTGATTCTCCGTATACAAGTGCCTTTCCGATTGCACGGAATGAGAACTTACCTACTTTTAACTTATAGCCTTTTTCTTTTGCTTCTTGTTCTGTTAAGCCGACAGAAGCAACTTCTGGACTACTATATACGCATTTTGATACCATAGAATAATCAATTGGTGTAACTTCTTTACCAGCGATATGTTCTACTGCAACAATTCCTTCATGAGAAGCAACGTGAGCAAGTTGCAAGCCACCGATTACATCTCCAATTGCGTAAATATGAGATTCCTTCGTTTGATAAAACTCATTTGTTTGAATGTATCCTTTTTCCACAACAATATCTGTGTTCTCTAAGCCCATATTTTGCGTATTCGCTTGTCTTCCTACAGATACAAGCATTTTTTCTGCTTTAAATGCTTTGTTCTCACCGTTATGTTCAGCTTGAATTGTTACTCCATTATCTTTTACCAATGTTTCTGGTAATACTTTTGCACCAGTTACCACTTTAATACCTTTTTTCTTGAATAGACGTTGCATTTCTTTTGAAACGTCATTATCTTCTAGTGGTAATATGTTTTTCGCATATTCTAATACAGTAACTTCTACACCGAAGTCAGCAAGCATAGATGCCCACTCAATACCAATTACACCACCACCAACGATAATGATTGAGCTAGGAAGCGTTTCCATTTTTAGGGCATGATCCGAAGACATTACATACTCTCCGTCTAACTCTAATCCTGGTAATGAATTTGGGCGAGAACCTGTTGCAACAAGTACATTTTTTGGAATTAACATTTCATTCTCTTCTCCACTTGCAAGTTCAACTGAAATTGTACCTGGCATTGGAGAGAAAATAGATGGGCCAAGAATACGGCCAATACCTTCAAACACATCAATTTTACCTTGTTTCATTAAATGCTGAACGCCTTTATGAAGCTGCGTTACAATCTTCTCTTTACGCTCTTGTACTTTAGCAAAGTTTAGTTCTACATTACTTGCAATAACTCCGAACTCTTCTCCTTTTTTAGCAGTTGCGTATACTTCCGCACTACGTAAAAGAGCTTTACTAGGAATACATCCTTTGTGTAAACAAGTACCACCAAGATTTTCTTTTTCAACAAGTGCAGTTTTTAACCCTAGTTGTGATGCACGAATAGCAGCAACATATCCACCAGTACCGCCGCCAACGATGACTAAATCATATTCTCTTGCCATTATCTCAACCCCTAGCTACTGTTTGTTTTTCTCGTACAATATATTCTTTTGGAGCTTCTTCTTCACGTAATACACGAAGTGCTCCTTCTGCTAACGCTTGTAATTCATCTTCTCCTGGATGTACGATAACATCTGCAATCCAGTGAACACGTTCTTTTATTTCATCGACAAGAATTTTACTGTACGCAAGTCCACCAGTTAATACGATTGCATCGATTTTCCCGTGAAGTACAGCACTAGCTCCGCCAATCTCTTTTGCAACTTGATACGCCATTGCTTTATAAATAAGTGTTGCTTCAGGATCACCTTTTTCAACCATTTGTTCTACTTTAATTGCATCGTTTGTACCGATAAGACTTACAAGTCCACCTTGTCCGACAAGTTTTTTAACCATTTCGTCTCGGTAATACTCACCAGAAAAACACATTTCAACTAATTGTCCTACTGGTACTGTACCAGCACGCTCTGGACTAAATGGTCCTTCTCCGTTTAAGCCATTATTCACATCGATAACTTTTCCTTTTTTATGAGCACCAACTGTAATACCGCCGCCCATATGTGTAACTAATAAATTTAAATCCTCATATTTGTGATTTAATTCATCTGCTACTTTACGAGCAACCGCTTTTTGGTTTAATGCATGGAAAATACTTTTACGTTCCATACCAGCAATACCGCTAATACGAGCAATTGGCTCCATTTCATCTACAACGACAGGATCCACAATGAATGCAGGAATGTTTAATCCAGAAGCAATTTCATATGCTAAAATGCCTCCAAGGTTTGAAGCGTGATGACCGCTAAACCCATTTTTTAAATCTTCTAACATCGCATCGTTTACTGTATACGTACCGCCTTCGATTGGACGAAGTAATCCACCACGCCCACAAACAGCGTTTAATTTTGAAATGTTAATACCATGAGAATGTAGAACTTCTAAAATCGTTTCTTTACGAAACTCATATTGGTCGATAATTCGCTTATATTTTCCAATCTGTTCTACGTCATGACGAATAGTTTCTTCTAGAACGGGTCTTTCATTATCAAAAACACCAATCTTTGTGGATGTACTACCTGGGTTAATAACAAGAATTCGATTTACAGACAATGTTGCTACCTCCACTAATAAATTTAAAAGGAAGTGGAAACCTCATAAGAGGTAACCACACCTTTTGTAAAAGTTATATATGAATGATTAGCGACGGCTAATAATGTCGTGACCGTTGCGTAAGTATGTGCTACGAGAGTTTTTCAAGCTTGCAATGCGCTCTTCAGCTAGACGATCTGCTGCTACATAAGTTGCTATGCCATCGCGTTTTGAAATTTCGATTACTTTTGCAATTGTGTCATAAATAGACTCAACACGTTTTAATGCACGTTCTCTATTGTATCCATATAATTCGTCTGCTACGTTAATTACGCCACCTGCATTAATAACATAGTCTGGTGCGTATACAATACCCATTTCATGAATAAGGTCGCCGTGACGATCTTCTTTTAATTGGTTATTTGCAGAACCTGCGATTACTTTTGCTTTAAGTTGTGGAATAGTTTCATCATTAACTGTTGCGCCTAATGCACATGGTGCGTAAATATCACATTCAACACCGTAAATTTCATTTGGCTCAACTGCTGTTGCACCGAATTCTTCTACTGCACGTTGTACAGCTTCTTTATTAATATCTGTAACGATTAATTTTGCTCCTTCAGCGTGTAAATGTTTGCATAGGTGATACGCTACGTTACCAACACCTTGAATAGAAATTACTCTTCCTTCTAGGTTATCTGTACCAAATGCTTCTTTTGCAGCTGCTTTCATACCACGGTAAACACCGTATGCAGTTACTGGAGATGGGTTACCAGAAGAACCGAATGATGGTGAAATCCCTGTTACAAAATCAGTTTCCTCATGGATAATATCCATATCATCTACTGTTGTACCAACATCTTCAGCTGTAATGTAACGTCCGTTTAGCCCTTGAATGTAGCGTCCTAATGCACGGAACATCGCTTCGCTTTTATCTTTACGTGGATCACCGATAATTACTGTTTTTGCACCACCTAAGTTTAAACCAGCTGCTGCATTTTTGTATGTCATCCCTTTTGCAAGACGCAATGCATCTTCAATCGCCGCTTCTTCAGAATCATATGTCCACATTCTTGTTCCACCAAGAGCTGGTCCAAGTGTTGTATCATGGATTGCAATGATTGCTTTTAAACCAGATTCTTTATCTTGACAAAATACCACTTGCTCATAATCATATTTTTCTAAGTATTCGAAGATTTCTAATGTCATTGTCGTTTCCCCCTAATTGTTTTACCCTATTTGGTTTATTTTGAAGCAGTCGCAACTGCCAATGCTAATGAATATACTTTTGTTTCTGCTGAATCCGCACGTGATGTTAAAACAATCGGTGCTTTAGCGCCAGCAATCATCGCTCCTACCTTTGCATTTGCAAAATAGACGAGTGATTTATATAGCACATTTCCAGCTTCAATCGTTGGGACGAGTAAAATGTCTGCCTTACCTGCTACATCACTTACTATGCCTTTATGTTCTGCTGCAATTTGTGATACTGCATTATCTAAAGCAAGTGGTCCATCAACGACACAATTTTTAATTTGTCCGCGGCGATTCATTTGAGTTAACATCGCTGCATCAATTGTCGCTTGCATCGCAGGATTAACAACCTCTACCGCTGCAATTGGCGCTACCTTCGGCAAATCAATTCCTATTGCCTGGGCAACTTCTACAGTATTTTGTATAATAGCAGCTTTTTGTGTTACATCAGGTGCAATGTTCATCGCTGCGTCTGTAACAAAAATAAGACGATCGTAATTTGGAACTTCAAACGCTGCAACATGTGAAAGCACGCTGCCCTTACGAAGTCCCCACTCTTTATTTAATACAGCTTTCAAAATATTTGCTGTTGGGATGTTCCCCTTCATTAGCACATCTGCTTCGCCATTGCTTACAGATTTAACAGAAAGTTCTGCAGCCTCAGCACTTGACGCTGCTGCAATCACTTCAATATGTTCTGAAGTTTGTAACCCATGCTCTTGTAGCATCCCTATTATTTTCTCTTGATTTCCATATAGACGAAATTGAGCTAGCTGTAACTTGATTGCTTTCGCTACAGCTTCAATTACTTCATGATCTTCAGCTACTGCTACAGCCACAGTTTTTTTAGGCTGTCCTGCTGCTTGATCAATTAAGTGTTCTAACTTCATATTTTGTAATCAACCCTTTCCGTCGTCCCTCGTCTATTCATTAAGCAAATACCGTGCCAACTTTTAAAAGTGGTCTTACCAATAATGAAAACGCATTCAAAATGCAGTAAAATCAATACTTTGGAAAACAACGGAATATTCTGTCTCGTTTTGTCGCTTTTTGTATACCGTGCAATAAATTGCGCGGTACGCAATTTATTGCATGCTATTTTTTGCACAGTTATACTTTTCTAGCTTGTAATATAAGTTTCGAACTGAAATTCCTAACGCTTTTGCAGTCTTCGTTTTGTTCCCATCAAATTTCTCTAAATATTCACGGATAATATTCCCCTCAAATTCTGTCACTAGGTGTTCAAGGGCCTTCTCTTCTAATTCAGGTAATAAATTATTTTGTTTCGTCTCTACTTGTTCTTCTTTATGTAAAGGCGGTAAATGATGTACATCAATATATATCTCGTTATAATTCATAAAGATAATAGCTCGTCCTAAAATATTTTCAAGTTCCCTAACATTCCCTGGCCATTCATATGATTGTAAATACGAAACGGCTGAATCGGTGAGTCCTTCTACATTACGACCATAGTCTTGATTAATTTTTTGAATTAACCTTTCTGCAATCGCTGGTATATCTCCTTTACGCTGACGAAGGGAAGGAATTTGAATCGGGATTTTATTTAAACGATAATATAAGTCCTCTCTGAAATTCCCTTCTAAAATAGCTTTTTCTAAATTCACATGCGTCGCAGCGATCACTCGAACATTAATAGGTATCGCTTTCGTTCCCCCTACTTTCACAATTTCCTTTTCTTGTAGCACACGAAGGAGCTTCGCTTGCGTATTTGCAGATAACTCTCCGATTTCATCTAAAAAAACACTTCCATTATTCGCTTCTTCAAAGAACCCTCGTTTCCCGCCTCTTTTCGCTCCAGAAAACGCACCTTCCTCATAACCGAATAATTCACTTTCTAATAAGGTCTCAGAAATAGCAGCACAGTTTACTCGTACAAACTTATTGTATTTTCGATTACTACTGTTATGAATAGCGTGTGCAAATAACTCTTTCCCCGTACCAGATTCCCCTCTAAGCAATACTGTTGCCGGTGTATTCGCTCCAAGTTTTGCTTGTTCAATAGCTGCCGTCGTTTCATCTGAATCACCAACAATATCATCAAATGAATATTTTGCTTCTAACGTTCGAATAATTTGTCTTGCCCTATTCAATTCATTTGTTAACTTTTGAATTTCTGATACATCGCGAATTACCCCGACGCTCCCTTTCAATATTCCATCGACAATAACCGGTGCTACGTTTACAATTACATCTCGCTTTTTTTGCCCAATCTTCATATGTATTCCTCGTACCGCTCGGCGCGTCCGAAGTACTTTCATATGCATACTTTCACCTTCCACAATATCAGTTGTAGCCGGCTTCCCAATAATTTCTTCTTCAGTCAAACCCGTTAACTTCGTATAAGCAGGGTTTATAACTAGTCCTCTTCCTTTCTCATCAACAACCGAAATTGCTTCCTCAGATGAGTTAATAATCGCCTCAAGTAGCGTTTGAATTTCTTTTAAGTCTGTAACTTCTTCCGCTAAATCTACAACTTCTGTAATGTCTTTAAAAATCGCAAATGCCCCTTGAACCTCTCCACCTTCTTTTAATATCGGAATACGCGTTGTAATAATCTTTTTTTCATTCTCTAACGTCAGTTCATGATTCACTTCTATTTTTTTCGTGCGTATAATACGAAGCAACTTACTCGTTGGAATAACTTCTAAAATATATTTCCCTATTGCTTCCTCTTTTTTATATCCAGTAATACGCTCTGCGCTTTTATTAAACAGACGAACTTGTCCCTCTTGGTCTATAACAATCATACCGTCATGCGTTGAATTTAAAATTAAATTCCCTTGTTGCGTCTGTTCTTCTAGCTTTCCAATTAAACTTTCCTTCTCATGCGCTAGTCTCGTAACAATTTTTGCAATATCCCCTGGTATAAGAAGAGTATCTTTATGCTTACTTCCCAATAACACTTTATGTAAATCATAATCACCTGTCATATCAAACATTACATCAATATGCATAGAAAGAAACGGAGTTACACTATCACCAATCGGAACTCCATGTTCCTTTGCGATTTGTAATCCTTTCGCAATTGGATTAATATCAATAACCCCTATAATTTGAAATATATTCGAATTTTGCAACAGACTCAGCAGTGTACTCCCACCTTCACCTGCTCCAACAATTAACACATTTTGTTTCATACATTACACTCCCTCTCGAAGTATCTCTGCAAAATTTTTCACATTCTTATCTTACTCGTTCAGCAACCTCTTGACAAACCCCCATTCCATATAACATCATTAAAATACACAAAATAATCTGAAAAGGAGCGTTATGTATGCAGCGTTACCTCGCTCTATCATTAGCACTCATCCCAATTTCATTAGCCGTGCTTGGTATTAAACTAATGAGAGATACTGTATTTGGGATTTTATTCTCCCCAATCCCTATATTATGGTTACAATTTTTAATCGGCGCTCTTTGCTTTGCACTCGGGTTTTATATTTTCGGCGGCTTCGTCTTACACAGAGATCGTAAGAGAAATAAAGTGCAAGCTCGCTTCAGAAGATAGAACAAAGTTTTCACATACCGATAAAAAAATGAGACCATTATATTAGGTCTCATTTTTTTATCGGTAATAAAGTTCTTGCTGTTTCAGGATGATCAGTAATAATCGCTGATATATCCATATCAAAATATTTACGCATAAGCGTTTCTTCATTTATTGTGTAAGGACGAACCTCCACACCACTTTCCATCGTTAATTCAGCGATAGCATCTTGAAGATAACGATAATTCGGATGTACTGCAGTAGCACCCATCTTTTTTGCATATGCCCATGGGCTATGCAAACCTTCACGATACAAAATAGCTGTTTGAATATCAGGAGCCATCAAATGACATTTTTTCATACTGTAGTGATTAAACGAAGAAAATATAACACGATCCTCTAGACTAAACTTACGTACAAGCGTTATAACCTCTTCTTCTAAACCTCTGTATGGAATTTTATTATTTTTCAGTTCAATATTGAGTAGCAATTTCGTTTTTGCGAGCCATTCTAACACCTCTTCTAGAAGAGGTGTTTTGCAAAAACCTACTTTGTCACCGAATTTATAACTCGCATCCAACTTACATAAATCCTCATATAAATAATTTCGAACCGCACCTTTTCCATTTGTTGTCCGATCCACCGTTTCATCATGAATAACGACAACTTTTCCATCTTTCGTGAATTGAACATCGAGTTCAATTCCATCTGCCCCGAAAGCCTCCGCCGCTTCAAATGAAATCATTGTATTTTCCGGATACGTTCCCGCTGCACCACGATGTGCAAATATAAGAGTCATCCTCACTCCCCCAATCTTATGCTATACTATACGAAAAAGGAGGTACTTCTATGAGACCATTACAAATTTCTCCAGACACTGCAGTCCGCCTATCAAAAGCGTTAGGTGTTCCACTTGAACAACTTATGCATATGCCACAGCATATTTTAATACAAAAGTTAGTTGAATTAGAAAAACAAAATAAAGACGAAGAATAATATAGTCCTGTTTTTCAGGGCTTTTTATTATCACCTATTATATCACGGATAACTTACCCACTAAAATTATGAATGTGGGAAACAAAATAAAAGATCAACGAGTGTTTTAAACTCATTGATCTTTTATAAAAATATTTATTTTGAATATACTAATCTCAACTAGCCTTATGTTCAAGTCTTAGCTTATCCGCAACCATTGCGATGAACTCGGAATTCGTAGGTTTTGCTTTTGACATGGATACTGTATAACCAAATAAGGACGAAATAGAATCAATATTCCCACGGCTCCAAGCTACTTCAATTGCGTGACGGATTGCGCGCTCAACACGGCTTGCTGTTGTATTATATTTCTTTGCAATATCTGGATATAATACTTTCGTAATAGATCCTAGTAATTCGATATCATTGTACACCATAGAGATTGCTTCTCGTAAGTACATGTACCCTTTAATATGAGCGGGTACACCAATTTCATGAATGATACTTGTAATACTCGCATCTAAGTTTTTCGGTTTTCCATCGATCGTTGTTGCTGATCGGAAAGATGGTAATGGACGTTTAATAGTAGCACTTTCCTTACCACTAACTTGACGAATATGACTTGTTAAATTCTCCATATCAAATGGTTTTAATATGAAATATGATGCTCCTAAATCAACCGCTTTTTTCGTCACATCTTCTTGTCCGAATGCTGTCAACATAATAACGCTAGGTTGTCTTAATCTTTCAATATGTCGCATTTTCTCTAGCACAGCTAGACCATCTAAATGTGGCATAATAATGTCTAAAACGAGTATATCAGGCTGCTTTTCTTTCAATAAGTTTAAACATTCTTGACCATTGTAAGCAATTCCGATAACTTCCATATCATCTTGGGCAGCAACATAACTCTCTAGCATCGATACCAATTCTTTATTATCATCCACAAGACATACTTTAATTTTCTCCACAGTTTTTCCTCCCTTACCGAATCGATTCTTCCGACATGTGTAAGCTTCTAGGCTACATGAATTGTTCGACAATTGTGTGAAAATTCCCTTTAAAGTTTCTTACTTTCCGATAAAATCACAAAAAAATATGTTTATCGTTCATTTTTTTACTTTCGCAACACATTCCATCATAGAATTACAGCGAAACGTTCAACCCTTTGCTTATATCTTACAACAAAAAACAGCTCTTGCGGAGCTTTTACAAAATTTCAACGAATTTTTCAAAAGAAAAGCGAGCTAATATGTATTAGCTCGCTTTTTTCTCTTGATCATAAATATTAATTCCAGCCTCATGTAACATCCATTCAATATGAACACCGTATCCTGACGTTGGATCATTTACAAATACATGTGTAACCGCACCAATTACTTTCCCATTTTGTACAATCGGACTTCCACTCATTCCTTGTACAATACCACCCGTTTTTGCTAGTAAACGTTTATCTGTCACTTTTATAACCATACCTTTTGTAGCTGGGAACTTTTGTGGTACCGTACTAACAACTTCAATATCAAACGCTTCCACCTTATCTTGATCAATAACTGTTAATATTTTCGCTGGCCCTTCTTTTACTTGATGGGATAATGCGATAGGCATTGCTTTATCCATTATGCCGTTTGTCATATCTGTATTTAATTTCCCAAAAATACCATACGGGCTATTTATTGTAATATTACCAATCACTTCACGATCCGGTGAAAATCTTGCTAATTTTTCTCCCGGGTTCCCGTGACTTCCTCTTTCAATAGACGTTACTGTCGAACGCATAATTTGTCCATCTTCTACTTGAATTGGCTTTTTTGTATCATTATCGGAAATTACATGACCAAGCGCTCCATATTTCATAGAATCTGGATGTACAAATGTCATCGTTCCGATACCAGCTGCTGAATCACGAATATACAGTCCAATTCGGTAAGAGGATTCACCATTGTCTTTTTGTGGTGTTAGCTTAGCACGAATATATTTTCCATCTCTTAATAAAACAAGATTAAGCGGTTCACCTGTTTCTCCACTATTATGAATAAATGGTGCTACATCACTCATTCTTTCAATTGTTTTACCATTGATTTCAGTAATCATATCTCCAATCTGTACACCAGCTGTTTCACCAGGAGATACTTTACCCTTTTCAGTTTGAATTAAATGATGGCCTACAACAAGTACACCTTTTGTGTTCAATTTTACACCAATCGATTGTCCACCTGGAATAACTTTAAAATCTTTTAATACTTTCACATTTACTTTTTTCACTGGAAAACCAGCAAGTTGAAACACCATATCAGCTTCACCATTTTGGTGAGAATTTACCATAAGTTCTTGTTCATTTGAACTTACAGTAAACACATTACGATTTGTAGATGCAGCCTTAAAAACTGGTAATGATGCTATTTCTGATTGTTGTCCTTCAAAAACAACAAGTTGCTTCGGCGATGAAATAAACGTTCGAAGCGGTTTAAAACATCCAATAAAAACTAGAGAAACAAGGAGACAAAGACCTATTATTTTTCGAAATCTTTCTAATTTCAATTTGTTCACTCTCCTCGCTCCTACCCCACATTCAGCCTCTTGGCTTCACTTTTTAATCTCTCCTTGCAGCGCTTTATTTATAACCGGAAGAATTAAGAAATCGTCATTTGAGAAAAAAAAGCTATCCATTACTGGATAGCCTCTGCTGTCTGTTTGAAATGATGCGCTTGCGTAAGTAACTCTTTCGCATGCTCTGTCGTTAAATCTGTAATTTCAACACCAGAAATCATTCGAGCAATTTCTGTTACTTTTTCATCCGTACTTAACACAGTAACCGATGTAATCGTACGATCATTCGCCACTTGTTTTCTAATAAATAAATGAGAGTCCGCCATTGAAGCTACTTGAGGTAAGTGCGTAATACAAAGTACTTGCGAGTTTACTGATACACGATAAATTTTTTCCGCAATAGCCTGTGCAACCCGACCACTCACACCCGTATCCACTTCATCAAAAATAACAGATGCAACACCTTGATGCTTAGAAAAAATGCTTTTTAAAGCTAAAATAATACGAGATAACTCTCCGCCAGAAGCGACCTTTGAAAGTGGCTTTAACGGTTCACCCGGATTCGTTGAAATATAAAATTCCACATGATCGTAGCCATCAGCCGTAAGTTTTACCGGTGTTCCTTCCACGAGAGGTTCTTCTACATTTCCTACCCTCTTCATAATTCTCACTTCAAATTTCGTTTTTTCCATATATAGTTCTTTTAATTCTTGATGAATAGCGCTTGTAAGATGATCTGCAAGCTCATGACGCATAGTACTTAACAACGTTGCTTCTTTTACAATAACACCTTCTAATTTCGTTAACTGCTTTCTCGTCGTTTCAATATGTACGTCTTTATTTTCAATCGTAAAAATTTCTTGTTCAATTTTATCAGCATACGCTAAAATCTCTTCTACAGTATTTCCATACTTTCTCTTTAACATACGGATTTCATTCAAACGTGTTTCAATTTCATCTAGACGTTTCGGATCGTATTCCATCATGTCTAATTTTTCTCTAAGCTGGTATGCAACTTCTTCTAATAAGTAATAACTATTTGCAATAGAATCATGATTTTCTTGATACGCTTCATCTAAGTGCGTAATACTCTCCATTTGTCCCATTGCATTTCTTACGTGATCCAATCCCTGTCCGTCTCCACTTAACGAACGATACGCATCTCCTAATGCTTTATAAATCTTTTCAAAATTGGAGATTTTTAATCGTTCCTCAGTCAATTCATATTCTTCATCCATTTTTAAATCCGCCTTACGAATTTCTTCATGTTGGAATTGAATTAAATCTAGACGATGGGCCATTTGTTGTTCATTTTCACTTAAAGATTTCAGCTGTTTTTTTAACTTCTCATAGTCTGTATATACATTTTGATATATGCCCAATTGTTTAACAATGCGATTTCCATCAAAATGATCAAGCATAAACATATGACGCTCTTCATTCATTAAATCTTGTGTTTCATGCTGTCCATGAATATCAACTAGCGTTTTTCCAATCTCTTTTAATATGCTGAGTGTAACAAGTTTCCCATTTACACGACAGACACTTTTTCCGTTCGCAGCGATGTCACGCTTCAAAATAATCATGCCATCTTCTATTTCTATATCTAACTCTTCTGCCTTTGCGATACATGGATGTTTGTCATCTTCTACATAGAATAAGCCTTCTATCTCAGCCTTTTCTGTTCCATATCGAACAAATTCTGCTGAACCACGGCCACCAACAAGCAAACTAATTGCATCAATAATAATGGATTTTCCAGCTCCTGTTTCACCACTTAAAACGGTTAAACCTTTTTGAAAAGAAATATTTAATGCCTCAATAATAGCAAAGTTTCTGATCGATAATTCCGATAACAATGCCCCATTCACCTCGTTATAAACTAATCCCCTATTAAGGGCTTTTCTCAGTATTCTTCATTCAAATAGTTATACTATATGTTTGTATGTATAAATTACTCTTCTAACCCGCTCCATTGTACCAAACATTCGTTTTACGGGTCAATCCACCTATTTTCTAACTTCATTCAAAAAAAATAATGTATTGTATTTGAAAATCCGTATTTTTCGCCAATAAAAATATCTTGTTTACTTTCCACTTTACAGAGGAAAGTAAACAAGATTTTTCTGTTAAAGCATATTTAAGAAACGATCAGAGACAACACCTGTATCTTCAGGTGTACGGCAAATAATTAAGCAAGTATCATCACCACAAATGGTTCCGACGATCTCATCCCACTCTAAATGATCAATGAGTGCCCCAAGTGAATGAGCGTTACCAGGCAATGTTTTTAGCACAAGCATATGTCCTGCCGTGTCTAATTTTACAAATGAATCCACTAGATTTCGTTTTAATTTTTGCAACGGATTAAATCGTTGATCTGCTGGCAAGCTATATTTATAGCGGCCATCATGTAATGGCACCTTCACTAAGTGCAGTTCTTTAATATCGCGCGATACTGTTGCTTGCGTTACATTAAACCCCACATTACGTAAAATATCAACTAGTTCATCTTGTGTTTCAATTTCTTTGTTAGCAATAATTTCCCTGATTTTAATATGGCGCTGACCTTTATTCATACATTTGCACCTCACACTATCTCTTACCATAGTTTAAACATTGGTATACTTCATTTATTTATGTTACCGTATAATCCATTACTTGTACACAATTGTTTTTACAATCATTGTACGATTACAACAAAAAGAGGAACAACATATGTTATTCCCCTTTCCCTTTTTGTTTTAGAACATCATGTGCTTCTGTAACAACTTGCTCAATAGAAACCGGAGAATGATTTTCGCCATTCTCACGCTCACCGTGCCACTTTAGATGAATTAAAAATTCAATATTTCCATCCCCGCCTGTAATTGGTGAGAATGTTAAACCTTCGATATTATAGCCTTCCTTAAGAGCAAAATCGACAATCATTTCCACGACAGCTTCATGTACTTTTCTATCACGAACAATGCCTTTTTTCCCGACTTGTTCTCGTCCAGCTTCAAACTGAGGTTTAATCAATGCAGCTACATCACCATTTGGCATAAGCATTGTTTTTAAAACCGGCAATATAAGCCTTAATGATATAAATGAAACATCAATACTTGCAAACTGCGGTAAACCACGCTCTAAATCTGCCGGTGTCACGTAACGGAAGTTCGTTCGTTCCATCACAACAACACGCTCATCTTGACGCAATTTCCACGCAAGTTGATTATATCCTACATCTAATGCGTAGGATAACTTCGCCCCATTTTGAAGCGCACAGTCTGTAAAACCACCAGTTGATGAACCAATATCTATCATAACCTTATCTTGTAAATCAAGTTGAAATGTTTCTAATGCCTTTTCAAGCTTATAACCACCACGGCTTACATACGGCATGACTTGCCCTTTCACCGTAATCTCCGTATCTTGCGAGATTTTCTCCCCTGGCTTATCGAGTCTCATTTCATTCGCATATACAAGACCTGCCATAACAGCACGTTTAGCCTTCTCACGCGTTTCTATAAGCCCTCGCTCTACTAATAGTACATCTACTCTTTCTTTTTTTACGCTCATTTGTTACGCCCTTTTTTGTTTTGATGGAATCATTGTATGAATACGGTCTACAACAGCATCTGTCGTTAAACCAATTTCTTCTAACAGTTTTGTTACACTACCATGCTCTATGAAGCGATCAGGAATACCCATTCGTTCAATTAAAGCACTATGGTATCCGTTCTCAGAAGCAAATTCAACTACTCCCGTTCCAAAGCCACCGATTAAACAAGCCTCTTCAATCGTTAAAATCGGTATATTTTTCCCTAAAAGCTCATGTAAATATGCTTCGTCCATCGGCTTAATAAAGCGAGCATTCACTACTTTCACTGATACTCCAGCTTGTTCAAGACGCTCAGCTGCTTCCATTGCCATCGGGATTGTCGTACCAAACGTTAAAATTGCTGCTTGTGTGCCTTCTTTTAACGTTTCCCATGTACCGATTGGAATCGCCTTTAATTCTTCATCCATTTGAACGCCAAGTCCATTTCCGCGTGCATAACGTAAAGCAATCGGTCCATCTTCGTATTGCATCGCTGTATATACTAAATGTTGACCTTCATTTTCATCTTTCGGCATCATAAGCACCATATTCGGCAAGTGACGTAAAAACGCGATGTCAAATACACCTTGATGCGTTTCACCGTCTGCTCCTACTAATCCAGAGCGATCTATTCCAATGAAAACATTTAAATTTTGGCGACAAATATCATGAACAACTTGGTCATATGCTCTTTGTAAAAATGTTGAATAAATTGCTAAGAACGGCTTCATCCCTTGTGTTGCCATACCAGCTGCCATTGTTGTAGCATGCTGCTCTGCAATACCTACATCAATCATGCGATCCGGAAATTCTTTTTGGAATTTCTCAAGTTTCGATCCAACAGGCATTGCAGGCGTAATTGCAACGATACGTTCATCCGTTCTCGCTAGCTTAAGCACTGTTTCACTAACAACAGCACTCCATGCTGGTGCAACTTCTTTCGGTTTAACGAAGTCACCTGACTCAATTTTATACGGTCCTGTTCCGTGCCAAGTTCCAATAACGTCACTTTCAGCTGGTTTATAACCTTTTCCTTTTTTCGTAATAACATGAACAAGTACTGGGCCTTTTGTTTTCTTTGCATATTGCAACGTTTCGAATAACTTTTCATAATCATGCCCATCGACCGGACCTAAATATGTAAAGCCTAATTCTTCAAAAAAGACGCCTGATACTAGTAAATATTTTAGACTATCTTTTATTTTCTCTGCTGTCGCAGCAACTTTCCCGCCGACTGCTGGGATTTTCTTCAATATATACTCTAGTTCATCTTTTACCCAATGGTACTTCCCTGCGGTACGTAAACGACCAAGTACATTATGAAGTGCACCGACGTTTGGTGCAATTGACATTTCATTGTCATTCAAAATAACAATCATGTCCGTTTTTTCATGCCCAATGTGGTTCAATGCCTCTAAAGCCATTCCGCCTGTTAATGCACCATCGCCAATGATTGGTATAACGTATTCTTCCGTTTTCTTTAAATCACGTGCTAGAGCCATTCCCATTGCAGCAGATAACGACGTTGAACTATGACCAGTTTCCCAAACATCATGCTCACTCTCACAGCGTTTTGGAAAACCACATAGACCTTGGTATTGCCTTAATGTGCCGAATTCTTTCGCACGCCCTGTTAAAATTTTATGTACATAGGATTGATGTCCTACGTCCCATAAAAACTTATCTTTCGGACTATCAAATAATTTATGCAGAGCAATTGTGAGTTCTACTACACCTAAATTAGGTGCAATATGTCCACCTGTTTGAGAGAGCTCTTCAATTAAAAACTTACGAATATCCTCACTCAACCCCTCTAGTTCACTGATAGACATATCTTTCAAAAAACTAGGGTTTTGAATTTGCGTTAGATCCACATGGATCACTCACTTTCATTTCATAATCTGTCAACATGTCAAATATTATAAGAAACATTTACACAACACAAGAAATTATCTTTTCTATTCTTTTTATCTTGTCCTGCTTTCAGAAAACACTTCCATTTTTTCACTTATCATATTATACATCATATTTCTTTACGTGATGAAAAAAATAGCCGCTAACACGAAGTGATAACGGCAATGTAATCTACATATATTTTTGCCAATAACAAGAAAAGAAAAACCTTTTCCTACATTTATATCATAAAATGATGAATGACTCAACAAATGGAAACGCTGTTATATTAGTTATTACGTTTTGCGATTAAATCACAAATAGATAGTAAATATTCATCTTGTAATTGTAAGGAGCTAATAGAATCTTTTGCTTTTGCAATTTTCTCCTCTAAAATAGATTTTGCTCTATCTACAGTAAATAACGTCGTATATGTGCTCTTCTCGTTGGAAGCATCACTACCAATCGGTTTTCCAATCTCTTCTTCTGTTCCTTCTACATCCAAAATATCATCTCTAATTTGGAAAGCTAGACCGATATATTTCGCAAATGCAAGTAACTTCTCTTCTTGCTCTTCTGTAGCATCAGAAAGTATCGCTCCTGCAAGTACAGCAAACTCAAGCAGTTTACCTGTCTTATGATTATGGATGTACTCTAATTCATTAATTGTAAGTCGTTTTCCTTCAGCTTCCATATCTGCCACTTGTCCAGCAACCATTCCTTCAGGTCCTGCTGCTTTCGCAAGCTCAAGTACAAGTCTTACTTTTTTTTCAGCAGAGATTTCTTTTTGCTCATATGCCATAATAACTTGAAAAGCATATGTCAACAAACCATCTCCCGCTAAAACTGCCATTGCTTCACCAAATACTTTATGATTTGTAGGCTTTCCTCGTCTTAGATCATCATCATCCATACAAGGTAAATCATCATGAATTAACGAATATGTATGAATCATTTCAAGGGCACAAGCTGCACCCACTCCAAGATTTCTTTCTTTCCCAAACGCTTGTAACGTTGCAAATAAAAGTAACGGGCGGAGACGTTTCCCACCCGCTTCCAAAGAATATGCCATCGCTTCACGAAGCACATTTGGACATTGTAATTCATTTGCATAGCTTACAAGCTTTTCTTCTACGAAAGTTTTACTCTCTTTCAAAAAAGCATCAAAAGCTATATGTGTCACTATGCTTCATCTCCTAAAGCAGTAAACGGTTTAAGCTCTCCATCTTCCCCAAGGATAACTGCCATTTGTTCTTGTACATCTTTCAATTTCTCATCACAAAGCTTAGATAATTCCATGCCTTCCTTAAAATAAGAAATTGCTTCTTCTAAAGGTACATCACCTTGTTCAAGCTTAGAAACGAGATGCTCAAGCTGCGAAATTGCTTCTTCAAAGCTTAACTTATTTTCCATTATTCAATTCACGCTCCTCTATGCTTGATACGCTACAATCTAGTATTCCATCTTGTAATTGAACCGAAACAGCATCTCCAAGGCTAACATCTTTCACGCTTTTTAATACTTGTTTCTCTTCATCGTATACAAGCCCATACCCTCTCATCATTACTTTAAGCGGGCTTAATACCTCAAGCTTTTGAGCCGCTCTCACAAATACGAACTCCTTCGTTTGAAGTAATGTTTGCATTTCACGTTGCAACTGCTTTTGCAACGTTTCAATTGCCGTTTTCGTTTGTATAATTTTTTGAGATGGGTGGTGCTTTTCTAAATAAAATGAAAGTTGCTTTAATTGATTTACTTTTTTATCTATATAACGCTCTTTCGCTAAAACAAGTTGTTCAAGAGCCCTGTCTAACTGCTCTTCTTTTTGCTCGTACACTTGCCTTGGATAACGGAACGCATAAGATTTTTGTAACACTTGCAGCTTTTCTTCTTTTTTATGTACTCTTTCTCTCATTGCTCTTTGCAATCTCAGAGTTCTTTGTAATACCTTTTCTTGTAACTCTATAGTATTAGGTACCGCCAGCTCAGCTGCTGCAGTCGGTGTTGGTGCACGTAAATCCGCGACAAAATCTGCGATTGTAAAATCTGTTTCATGGCCTACAGCCGAAATAATCGGAATCTCACTTGTGAAAATTTCTCTTGCAACTATTTCCTCATTAAAGGCCCATAATTCTTCAATAGAGCCTCCACCACGTCCAACAATTAAAACATCAATATCTCCCATTTCATTCGCTGTACGAATTGCTTGTACAATCGAGGGAGCTGCTGACTCCCCTTGTACAAGTACAGGAAACACAATAACATTTCCAATCGGATAACGACGTTTAATTGTTGTTATAATATCGCGAATTGCTGCTCCTGTTGGCGACGTGATTACACCTATTGTTTTAGCATACGGAGGAATTATTTTTTTATAAACTTGAGAAAACAAGCCCTCTTCCTCTAAACGAACTTTTAATTGCTCATAAGCTAAATGCAAGTTTCCAATTCCGTCAGGCTGCATGTCTTGAATATAAATTTGATAAGAACCACTCGCCTCATAAACAGAAATCTTTCCTTTTACAAGTACTTTCATTCCATTTTCCGGTCTGAATTTAATGTTACGATTATGACCCGCAAACATAACCGCTGCAATTCTTGCATTTTCATCTTTCAATGTAAAATACATATGACCACGACTATGATATTTAAAGTTGGAAATTTCTCCTTTTAACCAAACAGACTGTAAATGCGGATCATACTCTATTTTTGTTTTAATATAGCGTGTTAACGCTGTAACGGTTAAATATTGTTTCTCCATTTCTCTCTCCTCATAGCCGATTCAAATTATTGACAAACAACACCTGCACGCTTTGCAGACTCCACAGTGTTGTGAAGAAGCATTGTAATAGTCATTGGGCCGACTCCTTTTGGCACAGGCGTAATGTAACCTGCAACGTCTAATACATTGTCAAAATCAACATCACCACAAAGTTTGCCTGTTTCTAAACGGTTAACACCAACATCAATTACAACCGCACCCTCTTTAATATAGTCAGCTGTTACCATTTTCGGTCGTCCAACGGCTACGATTAAAATATCAGCTAACTTCGATAATTCTTTTATATTTTGCGTCTTAGAATGACAATATGTGACAGTTGCATTTTCATTTAAAAACAGTTGCCCCACTGGTTTACCAACAATATTACTTCTTCCAATTACAACAACATGCTTTCCAGAAATATCAAGATTCGTTTCTTTTACTAATTCTAAAATGCCATGCGGTGTACATGGAAGGAATGTGTCTTGTCCCGTCATCATACGTCCTACGCTGATTGGGTGAAATCCATCTACATCCTTTTCCGGTGAAATTCTTTCAATGATAGCTTTTTCTTCAATGTGTTTTGGTAAAGGTAATTGTACCAATATGCCATTAATGCGGTCGTCTCCATTTAAGCGATCGATTTCAGCAAGCAAACGCTCCTCAGTAATCGTTTCAGGAAGTTCAATTAGCTCTGAATAGATTCCTACGTGCTCACAACCTTTTTCTTTTCCTTTTACATAAGAACGCGATGCTGGATCTTCTCCAACTAAAATAACTGCTAATCCTGGTACAATCCCTTGCTCTTTTAACTTCACAACTTTTTCTTTTAATTGTGCTCGTTTTTTCTCCGCAACTTCATTTCCTTTGATGATTACTGCTACCATTTTAAGTTTCCCCCTTAAAGAAATTACAGTGTATCTTTTATATTAGATAAAACGCCGTTAATAAAACGACGAGATTCCTCATCCCCAAATGTTTTTGCGATTTCAATTGCTTCGTTAATTGTTACATTGTGCGGAATTTCTTCCATGTATCTCATCTCACACACAGCTACACGTAAAATACTGCGATCAACAATACTAATACGCTCAAGCTTCCACTTTTTTAAATTTTGACGAATTGCTGCGTCAATCTCTTCTTTGTTGTCTACAAATCCTACAACAAGTGATTCTAGAAACTCATTTGTTTCTTCGCCTTCATCTAGCGTATTTTCCACCGCTACTTTCGGTTCTAATTCACCTGTAATATCCATTTGGTATAATGCTTGCATTGCTCTTTCTCTAGCCGTCCTACGTTTCATTGTAACTCTCCTTTATACTTCAAGTCTTTCCTTATGTTTTGTTATATTATTATAATTTATAAGCCGTCAATTCACTTACTCTTGCAGTTTTCATTGATTTTCCAACCTTATAATACAATGATAATAACACAATTTATCGTTTCACACACGGGGTACAAGGCTGAAAAATAATAAAAAGATTAACTTCAAGTTCCATATCTTATCACAATGTACGTTTTTTGGAAAAATGAAACATACCGTTTTATTTTTCTTTTTTTTTGAAATAGTATAATAATTAGAGGATTTTAATTTGTGAAGAAATGAAACGATAAAAAAGATGCCTATTTTACTAGGCACCTTTTTCCACTCTTACACTGGTTCGATTTCTGTTTTTTGTGTTTCGAATGTTACGCCAACGATGTGAACGTTCACTTCTTTTGGCTCAAGTCCTGTCATTGTAAAGAGTGCTTGGCGAATATTGTCTTGAATTTTTTGTGCAACAACCGGAATTGCTACACCAAAATACATCACAACATAAAGGTCAACAATAATATCTTCGTTTGCTAATTCAACCTTTACACCTTTACCATGATTTTTCTTACCTAACTTCTCAACAACATCTGTAGCAAAATTACCACGCATTGCCGCTACACCTTCTACTTCAGCAGCTGCAATACCCGCAATTACTTCGATTACTTCTGGTGCAATTTCTACTTTTCCAAGAGTTGTATCTTGACCCATATCTAACATATGTTCAGCCATGAAAAAAACCTCCTTTAATGTATCACTGCGTCACAAGTTCATGCTCTTCCAAAAATTTCGTGTTAAACTCACCTTTTACAAAATCAGGATGCTCTAGCAATTGCAAATGGAACGGGATTGTTGTATGTACGCCTTCAATGACAAACTCACTGAGCGCTCGCTTCATTTTTGCAATTGCCTCTTCACGTGTTTTTCCGTGAACAATTAATTTAGCAACCATCGAATCATAGAAAGGTGGTATTGAATATCCCGGATATACAGCTGAATCGACGCGAATACCAAATCCGCCCGGTGGTAAGTACATTTCTACTTTACCTGGAGATGGCATAAATTTTTTGGCAGGGTTTTCCGCATTAATTCGACATTCCATTGCCCAACCATTAAATTGTACTTCTTCTTGCTGTAACGATAACTTTTCTCCAGAAGCAACAAGAATTTGTTCTTTAATTAGATCCATCCCTGTTACCATTTCAGTAACTGGATGTTCAACTTGGATTCTCGTATTCATCTCCATGAAATAAAAGCTTTTCGTTTTATATTCATAAATAAACTCAACCGTACCAGCACCTGTATAATCAACCGCTACCGCCGCTTTAACTGCTGCTTCACCCATTTGCTTGCGAATATTCTCATCAAGTGCAGGTGATGGACTTTCTTCTAATAGTTTTTGCAGACGGCGCTGAATTGTACAATCACGCTCTCCTAAATGAATGGCATTTCCATGTGTATCTGCCATTATTTGAATCTCAACATGGCGGAAATCTTCAACGTACTTCTCCAAGTATACACCAGGGTTCCCAAAAGCGGTACTGGCTTCTTGCTGTGTAATTTGAATTCCTTTTACAAGCTCTTCTTCATGGCGCGCAACACGAATACCTTTTCCGCCGCCACCTGCAGTCGCTTTAATGATAACTGGATATCCAAGTTGATTAGCAAGCTCGATCGCTTCTTCGGTATTTTTAATAATCCCTTGTGAACCTGGTACAATCGGAACCCCTGCTTCTTTCATTGTATCACGTGCAACGTCTTTTGTGCCCATCTTTGAAATGGCTTCTGGGCTTGGACCGATAAAAATCAAGTTACACTCACGGCATAATTCTGCAAAATCTGCATTCTCTGCTAAAAATCCATATCCCGGATGAATTGCATCACAACCTGTTAATTTCGCAACACTAATAATGTTCGTCAAATTTAAATAGCTTTCTTTTGAAATCGTTGGTCCAACACAATACGCTTCATCTGCAATTTGCACATGAAGTGACTCTTTGTCTGCTTCTGAATAAATTGCAACTGTTTCAATATCCATTTCTTTACAAGCACGAATAATTCGTACAGCAATTTCCCCACGATTGGCTATTAATACTTTTTTTATCATCACAAAGACTCCCTTATTACGCTTTTACAAGAAATAGCGGTTGTCCATACTCAACAAGCTGTCCGTTATTAACAAGAATTTCAACAATTTCGCCCTCTACATCTGCGTCAATTTCGTTAAATAATTTCATAGCTTCAACAATACATACGATAGAATCTTTCGATACTCTGTCCCCAACACTTACATATTGAGGTGTATCAGGCGAAGAAGAGGAATAAAATGTCCCTACCATCGGTGATGTGATTTTATGTAGGTTTTCATCTTGAACAACTTTCTTCTCTTCTTGTTTTTGCACTTCTACTTGCGCTGCCGCTACTGTTGTTTCTACTTCAACAGATGCTGCTGGTTGTACTACCTGTTTCGTTACCGGTGCTTGCACAGCAACAACTTCATTACCACGTTTTTTCATTTTGATTGCTGTACCGTCTTTTTTGTATTCAAATTCATCAATATTAGAGCTATCAATTAATTTAATTAATTCACGAACTTCTTGAATTTTAAACATGTAAAATCCACTCCCATACTCTTGTTTGTCCCGTTTTTACAGATTGGCATCAAACTGATTTACTGTAAAAATACGATGTATTCTATTAGAAAATTTATTCCTATGACATTTACTAATAGAAATATTTACTATTCCCATCTTACGCTAAATTTTTTAAACATTCCAATTTATATTTCTTTATTATAAATCGAAACTCCTGTAAAAATATTATTCCACCAAAAAAATTATTACCTAGTAATAATACCAAGTTTCACACAAAATTGGCAAGACCACTTCCTAAAAAACATTCTTTACTTTTTCAAAACTGCAAAGTGTAAAAACGTAATTCCCTCAGAATTCTTCATTTTATCTACGGTAAAAAAACATATTTTTACCAAATATTATTTTTTTGTTTACGCGCCGTTCATTCTTCCTTCATAAAAGAATAGTATGTTCAAAGTGTAGCAAATTTATTGTAGTGAGGTGCGGACATATGATATGGCTCATCCTGTTCTTGCCTGCCGTAGTGATTTGGACATTGGTCCTCTTCATTCACGTCAAATCTGGAAAAACTAATCACCATCATCACGAACCATTAATCTTTTACTCACAGCGTATTTCCCCGTTTCCAATTGAAAATACTAAATACAACTGCAAAGATGAAATAGAAAAAAGCTATCGAAAACGATAGCTTTTTTCTATTATTCTTTTATCTAATTTGAAGCAGCAACACCTATTATAATTTATTTTACTGATGGATCAAATTTCACACCTACATCTTTTGGACCACCTTCACTTCTTACAAGCTGAATAATTTTATTCGCTTCTTTTTGTGAATGCTTTGCCGATTTAACTGTTACTTTAATGTCCGTTCCATCAGCTCTTACAAGAGCATCTTTATATCCACCTTGAGATTTAATCACTGTCTCAAGTAATTGTTGCTTCGTTTCCATCGTAGTGATGGCATCAAGATTATCTTTCGCTTTACTCTTTTCTTCTGCTGAAGATTTTGATGACTTCATTACATTTTGTAACTTTTCTTTCTCTACACTACGCTGATCTTCCATTTGCATACGTAGCGCTGTAAAATTCTCATCGCTTGATTGAACTGTTACACTAGCCTCTTTTTTACTTGTTTCTTTTTTGTCATTCTCTTTTTTGTCTGTTTCTTTATTTGTAGTTTCCTTGCTTGTATTTTCTTTTGTTGTCTCTTTATTTGTAGTTTCTTTCGTTGTTTCTTTTGTAACTGCTTTATCAACACCTTGCTTTTCTTGTCCCATCTTTTCACCCGTTGCCGGTGCTGCTGTATTCATTTTATCAGGAGTTGTTACGTAATAAACAGATAGTACAACCACTAAACTTAACATCGTTAATAGCCAAACCGTTTGTTTTTTTAACACTTTATTTCCTCCCTATCAATTTTTCGGTGATACTGAAACGCGATGAGCTGGTACATCTAATAATCGCGTCACAGCTTCTTTTACCATTGCTTTTATTTGTATATTATCCACTCCCTTTGCTACGACCAGAACACCTCGTACTTTCGGTTTCTCTGTTCGCAAAACAATTGGAGTTTCTTTATCACCTTCACGTATAATGACTGTCTTTTCATCAAGAGACTCGTCTTCTACTTCCCTTTTCCCGCCTGCTTTATCAGTTTCACCTGTCGTTTGTGAACGTTTTACTGTATTTTTCTCAAGTATTTTTTCTTCAGATGAATCTAAGTTCACTTTAATAGTTACATCTTTTACTCCGGCTATCTCTTCTAAAGAAGCTTTCAATTCTTGTTCATACGCTTTTTCGTATTTTTCTACATTTGACATATTATCATTGTTTTTTTGACCGAAAGTTGGTACATCTTTATCTTGGCTTTGACTTGTCTTTTCTTTAAACACAGGCACTTCTTCTTTTTTAGGTGCTAAGAAATTACTAGAAAACATAAGCGCAATCCCAAGTATGAGTAGGACAAGCAAAAACTTAGGTGTTACCTTTTTCCCCTTCTCATTACTTTCTTTTCCATCCCCATTTAATAAGTTTCGAAAAAATGAGAACCTCGAATTTTTATCTTTATTGTCCATTTACGCTACCTGTCCTCCCTTCCATCTGAACTTGGATTTGTTTATCCTCTAGTTGCCACCTGCTTGAAAAGAAATCTTTCATTTCTACATTCGTTTCTTCTATTTTTTTTGGAGGTTCTTTCATATTAATTTCAATGGGCTTTACTGTTTCGATTGCATCATTATTACTACGTTCTTTTTCTTTCAACGTCACAACAACAGATTGAATATCTTTCGCTGACTTTACTTCTCCTGCATGCTCCACTGCGACTATTTGTATTCCAGAGACTGTCATACCATACTTTTTCTCAAACTCTTTTCCTACGTCTTTTTTCATTTTGGTAGCCATCTCTTCTAAACTATATGCACGTGTTAGAGCTTGTATTTCTTTTTTCTTCGAATCTATCGAATTTTTTACAGATCCATCTGCTACGTACTTTTCTTCATTGAAATTTGCGATAACTTCATTTACATCTGTTTGTAACAACTTAAATAGAGGCGTTAAAATTAATACGACTAACAATAGACTTACAACGAATTTAACGTACTTTTGCAAATTTGAATTTGGAAGAATAAGATGAAGCATTGTCGCTAAGAGTAAAAAAACGATAATATTTCTAATCCACTCTGTAACAAATTGCATACTCTTCACCTCCTACCGCATCATGAGAGTAATGTTCCCGGCAGCAATAATAATTGTGATACTTAAAAAGAACATAAATGATACGATAGCTAAGCAAGCAAATACGTAAATGATACTTCGTCCAATGATATCTAAACATTGAATAATTGCTCCTCCGCCTACTGGTTGCAATACTGCTGCTGCGAATTTATAAATAAACGCGATACAAAAAATTTGAATCGCTGGGAAAGCGACAATTAAGCATAAAATAACGAGCCCGATAATTCCTACTGTGTTTTTTAATAATCCAGATGCACTAATAACAGTATCCGCCGCCTCAGTAAACATCCTTCCTACTACAGGAATGAAGTTTCCTGTTACAAATTTAGCCGTTTTCACAGCTATACCATCAGCAACGGCTGACGCTGTTCCCTGAACAGATAATACGCCTAAAAAAACCGTCAAAAAGATACCAATAATCCCAACACTAACGTTTTGCAAAAGCTTGGACAATTTCGTAACTTTATATTGATCACTCATCGTACTTACAATACTTAATATAGTTGCAAGTAATAAAAGTGGTAGAACGATATAGTTCATAAGAAGCCCACTCGTATTCATTAAGAAAATGATGATTGGATGAAAAAACGATACAGAAACAACACCGCCGCCTGTTGCTATGAGTGCAAGTAAAATTGGTAATAACGCTAGTATGAAATCTACCATTGTTTGTATCGTCTCTCTTGCATATGTCATGACGACATAAAAACTATTTAAAGCGAAAATAATAAGTACCATGTATACGACTGCATCAGCGATTTTACTCACGCTACTCTTTGAAAAAGCAGATTGTAACGATTGCAACAATGCACTGAAAATCGTGAGCATAATGAGCGTTCCAAGTAACTTTCCATTTGCAACAAGCTCATGAAATAAATATTTTAGTAGACCTATCATCCACTCTTTTATGGAGAACTCTTTTTCTCCCTTTACAAACTCCATAAAGCTTCCTTTTTGACTCTCTGGTAAATAGCCTCCATACTTTGTAACAAGCCCGTCCCAAAATTGCTTCACATCTTCAATTCCGAGCTTATCCAATTGTTGATCAACGACGTTTGTTTCTATAGGAGAAGCTTGTACAACAATCGGTAAAGAAAAGAAAAGGAAGCAAGCAAATAATAGCTTAGCTCCAAACTTCCTCAACATTCACTCCCCCTTATCCCGTAGGTAAAAAACCGAGAATTGTTTCAATTACAACCGTCAAAATAGGAATTGCCATGACGAGAATTAAGATTTTCCCAGCTAATTCAATTTTCGAAGCGATTGCACCTTGACCAGCATCCTTTGTAATTTGCGCACCAAACTCAGCGATATAAGCAATCCCTATAATTTTCAATAGCGTTTCTACATATACGTTGCTAACCTTCGCTTCACTCGCCACTCTCTCAATCATTTGTAAAATAGAATGAATTTGATCGATTAAGAGAAGAAACATCATGCTACCAATGAACACAATAAATAACGATGTAATACTAGACTTATGCTGATTTAAAACAGCAGCTAAAAATGTAGCAACGAGGCCTAATCCGACAATTTGTATAATTTCGATTCGAACCGCCTCCTTTACTGGAAGAGAAAGACACTTTTAATCTTGTCGAATAGAGTATTAATTAAAAATGCAACATGAAACAAAATAACGACAAAACCGACAAGGATAACCCAATTTGCAATATCCTCTCGCTTTAATTCTTTTAGTACAGTATGAATGAAAGCTAAAACAATGCCGATTCCGGCGATTTGAAATATTAATCCAACATCAATGGACATCGCCTTTCTCCCCCCTATAGCAGTAAAATTACGATAAGTAGCCCTGCTAGTACCCCTAAACTCTTTATCATTTTTTCATATTGTAGTTGTAATGCTTTCGCTTCTCCTTCTTCTCTCTCCAAATGTGTAATACATAAGCGAATATGTTTTTGCTGTGATTCACGATCATGTTGTCCAAGTGTTTCACCAAATTGTTGTAAGATTTCATACTCGGTTTGTTTAAACGCCGTTAACGTCCAGTTCTCCTTCAAACTATCAATCCAAGCTTCTCTAACTGTTTGCTCCCCGTCCTCTAGCCGTTTCGAAAAGCTTTGAAATATCCAATTTAACGGCTTCGGCATTTGTTTGACTAAACGCTCTGCAGCCTCAGATAACGGCGTGTGTCCATACATAATTTCAGCTTCTAATGATTGCAATGCTGCCTTCAATAACCTAAGTTGCCGCGGTCTCTCACTGTACCTTTTAGCGTATGAAAATCCGAAAAAAGTGCTAACAGCAACTATTAATACCGCACCAAATATTTTCACCATACGCCTTGAGCCTTTCTATGAGGTAATACTGGTTTTCCATCTCTATCTTTCACTTGCATAACCGTTCCTGGCCCTCTCGCTTTTGATAATTCCACAAACCTATCAAATACACCAAGTTCCAGCACCGCCTGTAACGATGGACGTTTCACAACATCATCATAAGAAAATCCATGTGCACTTATAAAAAGCTGAACACCTGCATGTACCGCCTCCATAATCGCTTCACTATCTTCTTTACGTCCAATTTCATCTACGATTAGTATGTCTGGGCTCATAGAACGAATCATCATCATCATTCCTTCAGCTTTTGGACAAGCGTCTAATACATCTACTCGCACGCCAAAGTCATATTGCGGGATTCCTTTCACACAGCCCGCAATTTCTGATCGTTCATCAACAATTCCCACTTTACATGAAGGAATTTTCGAAGCACTTACACCCTGACTCATACAGCGTGCTACATCTCTTAAAAGTGTTGTTTTCCCCGTTTGCGGTGGGCCTATTACCATCGTGTTTAACCATCGTGATTCATAAAGATATGGCAGAAGCGGCTCAGCAATCCCTATTTTTTGACGGGCAATACGAATATTAAAAGAAGAGACATCCCGAATCATTTTCACTGCACTTTTTTCTGTAATGACTTTTCCAGCTAGGCCAATTCTATGTCCTCCTCGTAGTGTCACATATCCACGTTTCAATTCCTCTTCCATCGTATAAATTGAGAATTGACTTAATTTATTCAATAAATGGATTGCATCTTCCGCTGTAGCGATATAGTCATAGAAAAACACTTCTCCATGTGCGATACACTCTAGTGGCCTTCCAATTCGAACACGAATTTCCTCTAGAGTATCGTATTGTTTACAGCCTTCAACTAACTGTCTCATCGTTTTCGGTAAAACTTCTAATACTTCTTTCATAAGCTTCTCCCCACTATACTCGACTTACTATTTCAACAACGCGATAAAAATGCAGCCAATTCCAAGTGCTAGAAAAAAGAATTTCAAGAAAGAAATCTCACTTGCTACACTCGCTATGCCAATTGTCATTGTTAAAATTAATACGGTCGGTCCAACAAACGCCAACATACCATTTATAAACAATGCTTTCTTCGCATCATTCACGTAAAGCATAAGCAAAGCGGCGAATATTTCCGCGCTTCCTGAAAACAACCGAAGTAACCCCATAACAAGCACGGATGTTTCCATTGCCGCTAGCCACTGTTTCATTCTCCCACCTTCTCCCATAACAGTTACTACTTCCTTATTCTGAAAAAGAATATATTTGTACAACCATATGCAGAGGTTGTCTATTTCAGAAGTAAAAACATAATTTTTCTCTATCGACTTTATTAAAATCTGAATATTCTCATCAATTTATGATATATTTAATAGAAAAGGAGCATAGATGATGAAGCAAGTTACTTTATTACCACTCGATTTACGATATGCAAATGTGCTTTTTGAGCTATCAAGCAATCCACATGTAAAAAATGCATTAGGGCTAAAAGTAGAATCAGTAGAAGATACAAAAACATTCATTCTTTTTGCAATTGAAGAGGAACGAAAAAAGCACTCCTTATCAAGAGTGATTGTAAGTGAGGAAAATGAAATAATTGGCCTCACGACACTTAAACATATTAATTACGAACAAAAGCACTCACATATTGGAAGTTGGCTCGGCTATCAATATTGGGGAAGAGGATATAACGAATCTGCTAAAAAAGAGATCTTTAAAATCGCTTTTTTAGACTTGCAACTTACATACGTATTTGCCGGTGCTAAAACGAATAACATTCGCTCTTTAAAAGCACAAGAGAAACTACCTTACATTTCATTACATGTGGAAAAACAATTTCCAGACATACACGCTGCTTTGGAGAAAGAAGTAAAATCACCTTGCGTACTGCATGTTGTATCATGCGAAAAATTTTCAAATTGGTTGGAAGTACGAAATGAGGGGGGAAAATATGAAGGGATTGAAAATTAGTTTAACAATTGTAGTAGAATTAGCTATTATTTATCTTTTTTCAAAAATGGTCGGCTGGTCATTTTTGGAGAGCTTTTTCCTTGGCAGTCTAGCAATATTTGCAATTACTTGGTTAATTATTATGAGTACCTTTAGAAATAACAATATGGATCATGCAACGAATAAAACTTTTACCGGTATTGAAACTGGTGAAATACGCCCGTTTCAAATTGTTTTGACTCCATATATTATGGGTACCCTTTCACTCGTCACAGTTAGTTTTGTTATAACCGCAATTTACTATCTTCCCTACTTCCTATAAAAAAAGCACTCGTGATAATCACGAGTGCTTTTCTACTATGCACGAGAAACGTATTTACCTTCACCAGTGTTGATGATAAGCATTTCGCCTTCGTTAATGAAGATTGGTACTTGTACAACAAGACCAGTTTCTAATTTAGCTGGTTTTGTTACGTTAGAAGCTGTGTCACCTTTAATACCAGGCTCTGTTTCTGACACTGTTAATTCAACTGTGTTCGGAAGTTCAACACCAAGTACTTCATCTTGGTATGTCATAATAGATACTCCCATGTTTTCTTTTAAGAATTTCAATTCGCGCTCGATTTGGTTTTCACCAAGTTCGATTTGCTCATAAGTTTCGTTATCCATAAATACGTGAGACTCACCGCTCGCGTATAAGTATTGCATACGACGGTTTTCGATGTGTGCTTTTTCTACTTTTTCACCTGCACGGAATGTTTTCTCTTGAACAGATCCTGTGCGAAGGTTACGTAGTTTAGAGCGAACGAATGCAGCACCTTTACCTGGCTTTACGTGTTGGAAATCCATTACTTGCCAAAGGGCATTGTCCACTGAAATTGTTAAACCTGTACGAAAATCGTTTACTGAAATCATGTAAAAAAATCCTCCTGTGTATTACAAAATAATAAGTTCTTTTGGTGATTTCGTTATTACTTCATTACCTTCACTTGTTACAATGATATCATCTTCAATACGTACCCCGCCAACACCTGGAATATAAATACCTGGTTCTACTGTTACAGCCATACCTGGCTCAAGTACTGTATCAGAACGGAACGCTAAACCTGGTGCTTCATGGATTTCAAGACCGATTCCATGACCAGTAGAGTGTCCGAAGTATTCACCATATCCTTTTTCCGTTATGTAATCACGCGTTAATGCATCAGCCTCACGACCCGTTAAACCAGCTTTAATACCGTTCACACCACGTAGTTGAGCTTCTAAAACGATATTATAAATTTCTTTTAATTTATCAGATGGTTCACCGACTGCAATCGTACGAGTAATATCAGAGCAATATCCTTTGTAATAAGCGCCGAAGTCTAATGTAACGAAATCTCCTTTTTCTATCACTTTTTCAGATGCCACGCCGTGCGGTAATGCCGAACGAAGACCTGAAGCAACGATAATATCAAACGAAGAAGATGTTGCTCCTTGTTTTCTCATGAAAAATTCAAGTTCATTTGACACTTCAATTTCAGATACTCCCGGGCGAATGAATGATAGAATATGCTCAAAGGCAGCATCTGCAATCTGTGCAGCTTCCTTTAATATCTTAATCTCTGAATCAGTCTTTATCAAGCGTAACTTTTCTACAAGCCCAGAAGTTGGGATGAATTCAGCTTCGATCGCTTCATTATGCGTTACGTAAGAGCTATATGTAAGAGTATCTTGCTCAAAGCCTAGCTTTTGAATTCCAAGTTCTTTAACTTGTTTCGCAACTTCATCAAGAATTAATCCTGGATGCTGCACTATTTCGTATCCAACCGCTTGCTTACTAGCTTGCTCTACATAACGGAAATCTGTAATAAATAGAGCACGCTCTTTTGAAATTAGTACAACACCAGCTGTTCCCGTGAAATTCGCCATATATCTACGGCTATGTTCATTCGTTAATACGATACCGTCAATACCAGCCTCATCAAACGCACTTCTTAATCTCTCGATCTTTTCCATTACTTTATGCCTCCCTCAATTTCTCCATTAATGCAAATAACGCTAACTTATAGCCATAAAAACCAAATCCAACAATTTGTCCCGCACAAACAGCCGCCGTCACAGATTCGTGACGGAACGATTCACGCTGGTGAATGTTAGAAATATGTACTTCAATAACAGGAATCGAAATGCTCGCAATTGCATCTCGAATCGCATAGCTATAATGCGTAAATGCTCCAGGATTTAAAATGATCCCTTCATATATATCTTCAGCCTCATGAAGACGATCGATAATAGCACCTTCATGATTCGATTGGAAACATTCTAACTCCACTCCCATTTTCTCTGCTTCTTGTTTCATATCTGTTTCAAGCGTCGCTAACGTTCCTTTTCCGTATACATTTACTTCCCTAACGCCAAGGCGATTTAGGTTCGGACCGTTTACGAGGAGTAACTTTTTCATTTTCTTAAAACTCCTTAATATTAAAGAATGTCTATACGACATTTTAACATAGGAATCACTTATTTGAATAGTTTGTCTTCTCGCTCCCTTCTCCTCTATTTGTATTATTCGATTCGAATGCTACAGAATACGAAATAAAAACACCATATAATATAAAGATACATACTGTCGTTACAATTGTTTCTTTCGGTAAATGGAGTGCACTTTTAATAACAGGTGCCATTAGCCCCATCCCCAAAAATAATAATGCCCACCAAAACAAACCGTATAGTACGCCAGGGAATACTCCTTCAAACTTTTTAAAAAGGGCTTTATAGAGAAATGCCACTAAAATTGAAAGAAGTCCCATACAAACGATACCTACTACATTTCCCCAAACCCCTTCTTTCCAATCTCCAAATGCAAACGGTAAAAGTAAATAGTTAGGTCCAGCTTCTGTAAATGAGAATATATGAAGGAAATACCATATACCTCCCCAAAATAAGCCACCAAATAAACCAATTTGTACAAAGTTTCTTATTGTTGATTGTTCTTGATTCACATTGACACCTCCGCTCACTAGTATGCCCGAAACTATTTTGAGGCATGTTTAAATCCTGCAAAATTTGTCTATAAAAAGAATAAGAAATGTCCGACTCTCGTAACATTTTCCCTTGTCATCTGCCTGTATTTGTCGATAAAATAAAGGAAACTCGGTGATTGTCTTATTTCAAGATGACAAAACCAAGTATGACAATTGCCTCTTTTTCTACATAAGAGAGAAACAAATACAGGTTGGTGTTAACATGGCAGAAGAGTCAAAACAAATATATGGCGGGCAGGCAGTCATAGAAGGAGTTATGTTTGGCGGTAGAGAATATACTGTTACAGCGGTTCGTCGTAAAGATAAATCGATTGAATTTTATCGTTTACCACGCGTTCGTAATAAAGCATTGTCTCTACTAAAGAAAATTCCATTTTTACGAGGTATTGCCGCTATTGTGGATGCAAGTGCGAATGGAGCGAAACATTTAAACTTTGCTTCAGAACGATTTGATGTCCACCCAGAAGAAGATGAACAACTTGCAAATAAAAAAGAAGAACAATCAAAATTAACGATGGTATTAGGAGTTGCAGCAGTTGGCGTTTTATCGTTCATATTCGGTAAAGTAATTTTCACAGCAGTTCCTGCACTTTTAGCTGAATTAACGAGACCGATTTTCCCATCTCATACAGGGCAAATCATCGTCGAAAGTGTCATTAAGCTCATGCTATTATTGAGCTATATATACTTCATTTCTTTAACCCCACTTATTAAGCGGGTATTTCAGTACCACGGTGCGGAACATAAAGTAATCAATGCTTATGAGAATAATCTTCCACTGACTGTAGAAAATGTTCAAAAGCAAACTCGCCTCCATTATCGCTGTGGCAGTAGCTTTATTATATTTACAGTCATTATTGGAATGTTTGTCTATTTCCTCGTCCCTACAGATCCGCTTTGGGCAAGGGTAGTAAACCGAATTTTATTAATTCCAGTTGTTCTCGGTATTTCTTTTGAAGTATTACAATTTACCAATCGATTACGAGATGTCCCTGTTTTACGAGTACTTGGATATCCAGGATTATGGCTGCAACTATTAACAACGAAAGAACCAACAGATGATCAAGCGGAAGTTGCAATCGCATCGTTTGAAGAATTATTACGTTTAGAAAACAAACAATAATTATTTAAAAATGGTGTTCAACTCCTTTCCTCATCGTTAATATACTAATTTTAATATATGTTTTTAGGAGGTGTCCCTTATGAACGGTCGTTCGTTTACATTCGCTATATTTGTGCTTATTATCGGATTGGCAATATTCGGCCTTGTTTCATCTGTTATTACAAATCCAATGGAAGTATTGAAAAACATTGGTATCATGTTAGCTGTCGTCGGTATCTTTTACTTACTCTACAAAATGTTTACAAACTCTAGTGGTTCTGCAAATTCGCAAAGCTCATATAAGCGTGCAGCGAAACAATCGAACCGCAAACACGGGAAACAAAATGTAGCACCCCTAAGTAATTCTTTCTTGAAACGAAATGCTTCTGATGACAAGGGGAAAAAGGGTAATTCTCCATCGTTGAAAAGAAAAAGAAAACAATCTCATTTAACTGTCATTGAAGGTAAAAAAAACAAAAAGAAAGACCGTGCTTCCTTTTAGGAAATACGGTCTTTTTTTATCCCGGTTGGTGCGGGGCTAATAATCAGTGGAAGATGCGAAAAACCCTACTGATTAAAGTTTCACTTTATATGTTGAAGCACTTCTTTCAAACTTTTCTCTTCCATACTTTCGATACGAAGGTGATGGTTTTCAAATTGCAAATTTCTTGTCACATCATTAGGTACGACGACACACTTTAATCCTGCTGCCACCGCTGCTTTCAATCCATTTAATGAATCTTCAAACACAACAGCTTCTGATGGTTCAATTCCTAATTCTTCTATCGTAACTTTATAAAGAGCTGGATCTGGTTTTACCTTCTCTACATCTTCTCGCGTTTTAATCACTTCAAAATAATCTCTAATTTGTAGCTCTTCTAAAAAACGAACGACCCACTCCCTAGATGAACTAGAGGCTAATGCGATTTTCAATCCAAGTTCTTTCGCTTCTTCTAAATATTCTTTTACCCCGCCACGCGCTTTTGGTATTTTCATTTTCTCTTTATGTAAAGTTGTTACTTTTCCCTTTAATGCATGCTCGTTAAATTTTTCTTTTAATTGCTCTTTTAAATATGCATAAAGCACTTCATCTGTCGTTCCAATACATTTTGCAAATTCCTCTAAAGGTAACTCGCCACCGTATTCACGAACAGCATCTCTGAAAGAGTGAAACCATATTGTTTCTGTGTCCACAATTAATCCATCAAAATCAAAAATAATTGCTTTCATTATTCTCCCGTCCTTTTCGATTGAAATAAAAAAGGAAACGCCACACGTTCCCCTTAATTACTTTTCTCTTCATTTGCTTTTTGAACACCACGAAGTGTTTTTACTCGAACTTCATCTTGTTCAAAGTATTGTACTAAATCACCGATACGGTCAATTGATTCCCAACTTAAATGATGTTCAATTCCTTCTACATCATTATAAATTTTGCTTTCATCCACACCGATAATGCGCATAAACTGTTCTAACAATTCATGACGATATACGAGACGTTCACCGATTTTTTTACCTTTTGATGTTAATACAAGCCCTCTATATTTTTCATAAATTAGATATTCGTCTTTGTCTAATTTTTGTACCATTTTTGTTACAGAGGATGGATGTACACTAAGCGCTTCAGCAATATCAGATACACGGGCATAACCCTTTTCATCAATCAACAAATAAATTTGTTCAATATAATCTTCCATACTAGGGGTAGGCATCGGTTTCCTCCATCCAATTTCATTTTGCTTATTCCGTACGAAGCAATCAATAAAATGATACACCAGAAAGAATAACGTGACAAGGTGGAAACGAGCCTAAATATATAAAACAAAAAAAGAATCTAGATTCCCCTTATGTAAAATATTGAATTTCTGCATCTGGAAAATACTCATATATATAACCTCGTATTGTTTCTTCTAATACTTCCACATCATCCTTTTGATATACATATTTCCCAATACCGTATCGTCCCCATTTATATTTCCGCTTCTCTTCATCCATTTCAAGTTTCGTATTCGGATAACGTTCTTGAATGACTTTTTTGGCTGGTTTCGTAAAACGATGTTGAATTAATTCGAACGTTAAATTTGGTATCGTCATGTCTTTTAACGCATTGTACAATCGTTCAAACAATTCACGGTACCCTTCTTCCCACCCTTCATGCATATAAATTGGCGCAACAATAAAGCCAAGAGGATAATTAGCCCCCGCTACTTTACGAGCAGCCTCAATTCGCTCTTCAAATGGCGATGTCCCTGGTTCAAAGTTTTTAATAACATAACGTGAATTAATACTAAATCGAAAACGCGTTTTCCCATTATGCTTTGCATCTAATAAATGATCAACATGCGAATATTTCGTAACGAAACGTAAACGTCCATGTTCACTTTCTCCGATAAACTCTATCGCCCGCTTTAATGCATGTGTCAAATGATCAATTCCAACGATGTCTGATGTACACGCCGCTTCAAATCTTGTTATTTCAGGGGCCCTTTCATCCATATATTGCTTTGCCTTCTCAAAGATTTCATCTAGATTCACATACACCCTTACGTAAGGTTTACTCCCAAGTGTCGTTTGCAAATAACAATAATGACAATGTCCCATACACCCTGTTGCAAGCGGAATTGCATATTCAGCTGAAGGTTTTGATGTATCGAACTTTAACGTCTTCCTCACCCCAACGACAAGTGTTGCTTTTGCATTACGATACTTTTGCAATTCATTTTCCCCTGGAAAATTTCTAATTTGATTGTGTGATGTCGTTTCACGAATTTCTAATCCCATCTTCGTAAACTTCTCATAAAGCTCTTTTCCAAGCGGATATTCGAGTGCCCTCGGTTCAAAGTAAACGAGTTTTGGTATAAATGGTTTCATGTGCTTCCCTCCTCTCGTTAGTATGGGAAGCACAAAAAAATTAACACAGATTAAAGTTTTCCACTTCAGTAACTTGCGTTGCAAGTTACTGAATGTTATAATTTGGATAACAGCTACCTTGCAACGCAAGTTACCTGGATAAAAGGTGGTGAAATCATGCACAGCCAAATGTTAAAAGGTGTACTAGAAGGTTGCATTCTATATATCATTTCACAAGAAGAAGTGTACGGATATGAACTAAGTACAAAATTAAATAAACACGGCTTTACATTCGTAAGTGAAGGAAGCATCTATCCTTTATTGTTACGCATGCAAAAAGAGAAACTTATTGAAGGTACATTAAAGGCTTCCTCTCTGGGACCGAAGCGAAAATATTATCACGTAACTGATAAGGGATTAGAACAACTTGAAGAATTTAAAAAAAGTTGGGGAATGGTTTCAACGACGGTAAACAACTTATTACAAGGGGAGTGATAGGGATGAAGGCGAAAGATTTAATCGAATTAAATAATCAAAAGCGTAAATTATTAAATGCAGAAAATGAAACCACCTATAGTGACATGTTAATATACATCCGCCTAGCTAAAGTGCCAGAGTACCAAGCAGAAGAACTGCTAATTGAAATTCTAGATCACCTTATTGAAGCCCAGCAAGAAGAAAAAAGTACTTATGATATTTTTGGCGACGACTTACAGGCGTACTGTGACGAGCTAATTGCTGCTCTACCGAAGCAAAGTTTATGGGAACAATTATCGATTCCTTTATTTATAACTAGTTACCTGTTAGCAATATACTTTGCTATTTCTTCCGTAATTGCATTGGTATTTCCCTTATTTTCAAATGAAGCACGTTTTAAATTTGTACACATTGATTTCATTTATCTGCTCGCATTTATCTTGTCGGTACATCTTATGATACGTTTTATTTTCGATTTTATTAACACTGATTTATTTAAAAACACAACAACTATTTGGAGGCATATAGGAAGTTTTTTAATACGCCATAGCCTATGGATACTATTAATCGGTATTTCCTTTTTATTTATAAAAAAGCCCTATACTACTTTGCAAATTTCACCTTGGATTGGCGCTTTACTTGCCATCTCTTGCTATGCACTATATAAACTTTTCTTCAAAAAAGAATACTTAGAATTTAAAAAGGAGTAACGAGGTTATGACCGAAAAAGAAATGGTTAAGTTAAACAATGATAAAAGAAAATTATTAACACCTGAAAACGAAGCTGCTTATGGTGATATGCTTATTTATTTACGCTTTACTAGCGTTCCGCAAAAGCAAATGGAAGAACTGCTATTAGAAATATTAGATCATCTTTTAGAAGCACAAGAAGATGATAAAAATGCTCATGATATTTTCGGAGAAGATTTAAAAGCTTACTGTGATGAATTAATTAATTCTTCAGAACATCAAAATCTTTTCCAACAAGCCGCCGTTATTGGGTTTGCAGTTAGTTTATTGTTAGCTATTCAAATTGGATACGATACATTTACTACTCTTATGCAAAAACTATTTACAGATACAAATCACTTAGGAATTCCATTTAGTATTCCCGGAACAATATTATCTGCTATCGTTTTAACAATCGGTGCTTTCATAACTTTTTCGTTATTTAGACGTTTTTCTTTTACAATACTGGTTTCCTGGAAACAAAAAGCACTCCTCTTATTATCAGCGTTTATACCTTTTATCTTATCAGTTTTTTCAAACGTATTTTTTAAAACACAACCATACTTATTTTATAATTTGTCTATTTGGCAAGGTGCTCTTGTTACACTTTCTTTTTATATTCTGTACAAATTTTTATATAAAACATCTAAATTTTAACAGCCTTTCAAACGGCTGTTTTTCTTCTGTCTAATTTTACAAATTGAAAAATTTCATAAAGAAAATAAGAAAAATGCAAAATAATTAAAGTTAATTGTTGACGTGATGCTTTTATTATCGGTATCATAAATCTTCGTGAGCAATTATTTTTCGTTATACGATTTTTTTATTATTATTGAATTTTTGAGAGGAGAAATTTGATGTCAGTTAAGAAGAAAACGCAAGTACGCACCGGCAAAATGGTACGTGAACTAATGTTAGCAGACGAAGATGTAAATGCTTCGCTAATTATGGTATATAGTGAAAACGGTGTAAACGCAGAAATTAAAATCGAGGGCTTAACGCCAAAATGTAACGAAGAATTATTTTTGAGCGGAAACGTGGATTGGAACAAGAGTGTTATTTATAAAATTGTTGATTTCACTGGGAACGCTGAGGTTGGTAAAGTTACATTAACAGCGATGAACAAAAATAATGTTTCTCTAGAAGTTGAACGCGTTATGTGGAGCAAAGAAAATAAAGAAGCTGCTGAGCAAGAAGAAACAGTTGTAGAAGCTACTCCGAAAAAAGAAGTAGTTGTAGAAGCTCCAAAAGCAGTTACACCTGCTCCAAAGCCTATTACGCGAGTAGAAACACCTGCTGCACCTAAACCTACTCCGGTACCAACGCCGAAGTCAGTAAGTGTTGAAGCAGCTATAGAACTATCTACTCCAGCACCTGTGAAAAAAGCAGTACCTACTCCAGTTACAAAGCAAGAGACAGCACCGGTTACTCCTACAAAACCGAAGCAACCTGCTTTGACTGAAACAAATACAAAACTACAAGAAAATTATGTTAAACTTGTGAAAAAGACAATTGAAGTTTGTCAAGATTACGAGCTTGGCATCGACATAGATGATTCTATTGAAGGATTAAAAAAAGAACTACAAAGCCAAGGTATTAGCGTTACATTCGACAAAGAAATTATGGACGTTGTAAATCGCCTTCGTTCTTTACAAGATAAAGGAATCAAAGTAGAAAAAGTACTTAATTTACTATAAAAATAAGGAGATGGCGGTCGCCATCTCCTTATTTTTTATAATTCCATTCATTACTTTCATACTTCTCTTTTGCTAAAGTTTGAACTTCATGAAGCTGTTCTTCTGTTAGTTCATACGGCACAAGCTCTATATCTAAACCTTTTTCAAATCCAGTTTCAAACGCTTTAATTAACTGTTCAATCGTAAATGTACGGTCTGTTAATTCATTAATCGCTACCGCTTTAGAAGAAAACATGTTTTTCATACGCTCTTTTACTCGCTCATTTGGGAATAAAAATAGGTCGTATAACTCATCTAAATCTATTTCTAACGGAATAGAACCGTGTTGTAATATAACACCTTTTTGACGTGTTTGAGCACTACCCGCGATTTTTCTTCCTTCAACTACAATTTCATACCAAGATGGTGCATCAAAACATACTCCTGAACGCGGATTTTTTAAATTCTCACGATCCGCTTCTGTTTTCGGAACTGCATAATACGCTTCTAATCCTAATGCCTTAAAACCGTCCAATAAGCCTTGCGAAATAATTCGGTATGCTTCTGTAACTGTTTTTGGCATATTCGGATGATCTTCAGACACAATAACACTGTACGTTAATTCTTTGTCATGTAGTACACCCCTGCCGCCTGTTTGACGACGAACGAATCCATATTTCTTTTCGTTAACTACATCCATATTTATATCTTTTTCAACACGCTGGAAATACCCGACTGTTAATGTTGGTACTTCCCATTCATAAAAACGAATTGTTGGTGACATTTTCTTTGCACTTTGCCAATTTAATAAACATTCATCTAACGCCATATTAAATGCTGGTGAACATTGACCAGAGTTAATATAACACCATTTTTCTTTTCCCATCCTACACCTCATATAACCAATTATTTTTCACATTCTCTAGTCTACCAAATTCGACAAAATTTGTGAAAGAATACGAAATTTCTTCTTATATACAAATGAATCTGTTGCATAAATACATATGGGCATTATAATATTGAAAGTAGGATAAGAAAAAAGGGAGCGATAGAATCGTGTCAACAAACTTGATTATTATACTAGCCGCAATTGCAGCATTCATCGGCTACACTGTATGGATGTATTTCTATCAGAAAAAATTAATTAAAACACTTTCAGAAGATGAATTTCGCGCTGGCTACCGTAAAGCACAGCTTATCGATATTCGCGAAGCGGATGAATTTAACGCGGGACATATTTTAGGTGCGCGTAACATTCCATTATCACAAATTCGCCTTCGCCACAAAGAACTCCGCCAAGATCAACCGGTTTATTTATATTGCCAAAGCGGATTCCGTACAGGTCGTGCAGCTCAATACTTAAAAAAACAAGGCTACACAGATTTCTACCAATTAAAAGGTGGATTTAAATCTTGGTCAGGAAAAATTAAAAAGAAATAATATACAAAAAACTAGCTGCACGATACAGCTAGTTTTTTCATTCCATATTGTTCGCAATGTACAGCAGATTTTGTTTAATCACATCTTCAGCTTTCTCATCTACATTACGATATAATAGCTGATATTCCATCCCCTTCTCTTTCCATATAAGCGTAGCAAATTCGTCCCCTCGCTCGTAATCATCCTTATTTTTAAAATAAGCAGGTGCTCCATTATTCAATTTCATTTGTTCTTGAAATCGATTCTCTTCTACGAGGTATGGAAAACTGTAAGAAAAGTTGGCCACTGTTAATTCTATATAATCGTGCCTTCCTTTCTCTTGTTGCTTATATTTAATCGTTAAGACAGCATTCTTCTTTCCCATCGTTCTTACCTCTCCCTTCACATCACTCGTAATGTCATAAGGTAAAAACGTTGGAACTTTAAACTTTGCCGGAAAATATTTTGGAAGTTCCTTTAGGGGAATCGGATCAGTAACACGGTCCTTAGCCCCTCCTGTTGTTCCTACAAATGTTTTCTCTTCTTGCATCGTTTGCTGAAATGAACATGAGCTAAGAATTACACTAGAAAACACGAAACAAATGATTCCTTTTTTCAATTTGTTTCCGCCCTTTCATACCGCTCTCTTAACGAGCGAAGCGTTTATACTCTCTTCTATTCTCTTCGTTATCAAACGCCTCCTCCAAAAACTTTCCACGTTATTCTCACACATTTTGACAAAAATTCTTTGCAGACATACAAAAAAGACCTCGCTATTCTTACGCCCAAATAAAAAGGTTACGCGAATAACAGAAGTCATGCTTATAACATAGATTGTGAAAAGCTTTTCAGGTCAAGATTTTTTTCATTCTTATTATTTTCCCCTTATAATTAAGTAAAGAGGTGATACATATGGCCAATATAAAACAAATTGCAAAAACTGCTGGTGTATCTATATCAACTGTTTCTCGTGTTCTTAATAATCATCCTTACGTAAAAGAAGAAAAGCGTAAGCGTGTTTTAGATGCAGTTGAAGAATTGAACTATGCAAAAAATATAAATGCTATCCATTTAATAAAGGGAAAAACGTATACAATCGGGGTTATGCTACCTTTTATTAATCTTCCGTACTTTAGCACGATCATTGAAGGAATCGGAAACGAAGCGTTAGCAGCTGGATATCATATTAATTTATGCCAAACGAATTACGATAGTATTGAAGAAATTCGCGTTCTTGAAATGATGAAAATGAAACAATTTGACGGGATGATTATTTGCTCTCGCACGAGTTCATGGGAACAAATTGAACCGTTCGCAAAATTTGCGCCTATTATTTCATGTGAAAAAATGAACCATCCCCTCATTTCATCTGTCTATGTAGATCATTACGAAGGATTCCGCCTTGGTACTTCCTATTTACTCAGTAAAGGTCATGAAAAAATCGGCATTTGTTTAGCAAGAAAAACAAGTGTTAATTCAATCGAGCGTGAAAAAGCTTTCGCCGATACTCTTCGTCACGAAGGAAAAACAGTACACCCTGATTGGATTTTTCATCAATGTTATACGATGCAGGACGGGGCAAAAATACTTCATCGTATTTTAAACATGAAAAATTGTCCAACCGCTATTTTCACAGCGAACGATCAAGTAGCTGCTGGTTTATTAACAGAGGCGCGAAAACATGGCATTCGCGTTCCTGAAGACCTTGCTATCCTTGGATTTGATAATCATGAAATTTCAAAGGCGTTAGAAATTTCAACTATTGAGCATCCTGGTCTCGCAATGGGCTCACATGCTTTTTCTTTATTCCATAAACAGATTCAGAACGAGCAAATTGTCGGGAACGCAAAAGAGCTTTCATTCCATTTAATTGAGCGAGATACTGTCTAAAAAGAGCGTTACCTATTGCGCTCTTTTTCAGCTCTTCCCCTATTGACTTTATATTTTCCATCTCATATAATGAACCTAACGAACGGTAGGTAGGGGATGAAAATGACAGCAAACCGCATTAAAGCTGTAGCACTTTCTCATTTCGCACGCTACGGCTACGAAGGAACTTCATTAGCAAATATTGCTCAAGAAGTTGGGATTAAAAAACCATCGATTTACGCACACTTTAAAGGAAAAGAAGAGCTATATTTTACATGCTTAGAATCCGCTCTTCAAAAAGATTTACAAAGCTTCACTGACGATATCGAAAATTTTTCAAAATCGTCTACTGAAGAATTGCTAGTAAATCTGTTAAAAGGTTATGCAAAACGATTTGGTGAAAGTGAAGAATCAATGTTTTGGTTACGAACTTCTTATTTTCCGCCGGATGCATTTCGCGAACAAATTATTGATAAAGCGAATGTACACATTGAAAATGTCGGAAAACTTTTATTCCCTGTGTTTAAAAGAGCAAGCGAACAAGATGAACTGCATAACATTGAAGTAAAAGACGCTTTGGAGGCTTTTTTATGCTTACTTGACGGCCTTATGGTTGAACTACTATACGCAGGTTTAAATCGTTTTGAGACACGTTTAGAAGCTTCTTGGAAAGTATTTTGGCGCGGACTTTCAAACTGACGGATTGCTCCTTTGCAATGCGTCGTTTTTAAGCCCTTTACCTAACGACTGGTAGGAAGGAGAAATGACATATGGCATGGATTTATGTAATCATAGCTGGTATTATTGAAATTTTTTGGGTTATTGGACTTAAAAAAGCGGAGGCACCACTTGAATGGGCTGGTGTTGCTCTATTAATTACAATTAGTTTCGTCTTATTATTTAGAGCATATAAAGATTTACCTGTCGGCACTGTATACGCAGTCTTTACAGGAATTGGAGCTGGTGGAATCGTTCTTACAGAGATTTTCATCTTCGGAGAACCTTTCTCTATCGTAAAAGTTTTATTAATCGGTTTAATCTTCTTCGGAGTAATTGGTTTAAAACGAGTAACAGAAGAAAAAGAAGCGAAGGAGGCCGCATAAAATGGCTTGGGTATTTTTAATTCTAGCTGGTATTTGTGAAATTGTTGGTGTACTCTTTATGAAAGTAGCCACTGAAAAGAAAGGCTGGGCACCAAAAGTTATTTTAATCGCTAACTTTGGCGTAAGCTTCTTCTTCTTATCTCTTGCAATGAACACATTACCGATGGGAACTGCTTACGCAATTTGGACTGGAATCGGAACTGCCGGAAGTGCACTTCTCGGTATTCTTATTTTCCGCGAGTCAGCGGATTGGCGTCGCCTTGCCTTCTTAAGCTGCATTCTGTGCGGCGCTGTTGGCTTAAAATTATTAGGCTAACGTGAGGTGAATGTCATGTGGAAAGAAAAAGGAAAACAAATCTTAGCATGGATTACACTCGGGATCGTCATTCTATTACAAATAAGTTTTCATATAATAGAATGGCTGTTTCATAAAGTATTATCCATTCTTACATTCCTTCCTAACATGGCACTTGAAATTGCATCTATCGCTTGGTCAATTATTGCCTCCATTACAATCGTGATTATATGGAGTATCGCCAAGCTATGGAACAAGTTATTTAAAAAGGACAGTTCTTCTGAAAAGAAGTAACTGTCCTTTTTTTATCCCGCTATTCGCGGGCAGTAAGACCCCCACCTCAAAATTCGGCGAATGCGAGGGAGTTAGGTGGGAGTCGGGCTGCTCGTAAACGCCCGATTGGTGTGGGCTAATAATCAGTGGGGATGGACAAAACCCCCACTGATTAAAGTTTCACTTTATATTCATTCAGATTTTCTATAGAAATTTGATGCGATCAGACAAAGCAGACCAGCTATGACAATACTTATACCAATCCCTTTATGCAAATTAGGAAATGGCGATGGTATATCTGAGTAAAAATTTGCTAATATGAGACCACTTGAAAATAAAAGTACCCCTATTCTATATAACCATTTTCTTTTGTTCATCATTCTCCCTCCTAAATTTTTCATACCCTTCTTTCCTTTGGACATACTACCTAAAAAAGGAGTGGATAGTATGCAGAATTCTATACATAAACAAATCCTGTTTTTATTTTTCCTCTTTCTCATTTTCGTTATCGTTTTCAGCTTTATATTACATACTCCGAAAGATGTGCCTAATAGCCTTTCTGTTTATAAACTTTTGCTCTCGTATTGCCGTTATTGAAGAAGGTGCCTTTTATGAGGCACCTTTTAAAATTCTCTCTTCTCATACAGTTTCACTGAAACGAAGATAGATACTATGAACATGCAAATTGAACTAACGAATAACACGCTGTTGTATAGTTGAATTTGTTCCAGGTTGATTTGAAACAAAGTTTCTAAAATAACAATCGGCGCCATGATTATTACTATCGTAATAAAAATAGTTTTTTTATACCCTAGCCAAAACGATATCGGTAAAACAAAGCTTAAATACACTAAAATAAAGCTAATACTAGCAACCATTGTCGTTTCAATAAATTCAAATAGGTTAACCCAATTCTTCATTCCCATCGTGAAACAACCGACCGTTACGCTTATAAAAAGAATAATAATTGCTACTATATATTTCGCATACACAATTCGTTTTCTCAATATTGGCAAACTATTTACTATAATTTCACTCTCATCTTTACTATCTGCTTCAAATGTTTTTACTGTTGCCCCAATTGTAATAATTACTGACATAATTATGAACAGATTTTCCGTATCTGTTAAAGCCATATAAAAGAAAACAGGATACAGTATGCACCACATTAAAAATTTCCATTGAATGATGAAATCTTTTAAAATTAGTTGTTTCAACACTATTCTCCTCTCTCTTACAAATCACGCTCACTATACAAATTAATTGAGAATAACATAGACATGATATATAAAAGAAGCAGCCCTGCTATAAAACAAATATTTACTACTAAACTCGTGCTCCAAGCATTCTCTACATCTAACCATACGTTACTTACAATCAGTCCACTTAAATACCCAAATGCTATTCCGATAAAAGGAGCAATTTGTTTTGCACTGTTATACCCTACTGAGAATTCAATCGGAAGTACAATTATGCTACAAACAAGCCCACCTGTTATACCTCCGAGAATTTCTCCCCACAGCATAAATCCAGTTATATGTTCATTTTGTAACTGAATCAAACCAACCACAAGTGAGAGAATCCCCCCTAACGCAACTAAAATACTTACAAATATGTATTTTGCTATGACAATTTCTTTACGTTGTAACGGTAAACTATTTACTATTATTTCACTTTTATTTTTCCCCTCATAACTCATTGACAGTACCATGCCAAGAAAAGGTATAGATAAGCTAATCGTCATAAGGAAGCTATCACTACGAAAATCAACAATAGCAAGGAAAAACAAACATATAAGATACGCAAACCCTAACTTTCTTTGCAACACTATATCTTTTAAGACTAATTGCTTGATCATGTTTTACCCTCCTAATATGAAAATGTCCCTTCTATAACTCTGCCTCCTGAAACATTTTCATTGAGAGAAACATTGATATGACTATACTTACTAACACTCCGATACCAAGAACACTCATTGCTAGTGTAGCCTCTTGAGAGTGGAGTACTTTTAACATAATTATTTCATCACCAAAAATATTGCACATAAGGCCAATCATACCCATTAAAGGAAAAATCATAATCACATTCAAGACAGTAATAGCTTTATATCCTCCAATGTAATTAGTAGGTATCGTTACTACACAATAAATTAAAGTTGCTACTATTGCTGAAAACACTGCATATCCAGGCATAACTATATCCCTGTCTAACAAAATATTTTTTAATATTACGACTATAAAAGTTGCACTCAAACCAACCATAATAAATAATGTGCTTGAAATATATTTAGCTATAACTATCTCTTCTCTTGTTATAGGCAAACTCACTAATACTTTTTCTGCTTTACTTTTCTCGTCATAATAAAAAGAAATATATATAATCGTACTACATGTTATAAATAATCCTATTGCAATCCCCATTGGTTCGACGGAATTCTTAAAAATAGATAAAATGGGTATTAAAAAATAGAAAGGAAACATCTTCTTCTGTAAGAAAAACTCCTTCAAAATCAACTGTTGCATCTGAATTCTCCTCTCTATAAATCACGCGTTTCATAAATTTTAATTGTAAGAAACATAGAAGCAATGTAAATACTCACTAATGTAATGAATCCAACTATAAATACACCAATATGCATAGGATTCATAATCCACTCAATGAATGAAGGTGCTGTTTCATTCAGCCCATCGCTAATAAACATCCAAAAAATTACACCCACTCCCATTGATGCTGCTGATACTATACTTCTTACTACCTTCGATTTTGTACCGTAATAACTAGGGAAAAGTATCACAACAAAAAACAAGGCGTAAACAGCTCCATTTATTACTTCATACCATGGAATTTCAATGTATAGATTAGGATGATAGGCACCGATATCACCAATGACCACAATGCCTCTTATAAGAAAAACAACTAACATCGTAGAGAGTATGCCACCAACAATGAATATTGCACAGGAAATATATCTAGCAATGATGATATCCTTTCGGCTTACCGGTAAACTATTTATAACAATGTCACTTTTATTCCTTTCATCCATAAAGATTAACGTCATAACCGAGGAAAGGGTTATAAATAAACAACTCATCGGAAATAACAATTCACCACTTGGCTCTAACATAAATAACAAAAGAGGCATAACAAAATTCACTAACCACGTTACCCGAAAAAAGAACAAATCTTTATAGATTAGCTGACGCATAGGCACCTCTCCCTTTCGCAGTGTAAACGATGATATCGTCTAATGTAGGCTTTTCTATTACAACCTCATTTCCAAACCAATCGATAATTGCTTGTTTTTCCTTTGCTAAACCTTCGAAACCAAATTTATTTTTTCGTAATCCAACAAATAGTTCTTTTCCTTCTCGATCTAATAAATCATTGCTTCCCTTTACGATTACGTAGTTCTCCATTAATTCATCTTTTTCACCAGTAAATATAATTTCTCCATCGTTGATAAACGTAATATAATCTGCAATACGTTCTAAATCCGTTGTAATGTGGGTTGAGAATAATACAGATACTTCATCTTCCATTACAATTTCTTGCAACATATCAAGTAATTCACTTCGGACAACTGGATCTAATCCTGCTGTTGGTTCATCCATAATAATGAATTCCGCATGGTGTGAAAGTGCGATTGCAATCGCAAATTTCATTTTCATCCCTTTGGATAACTCTTTAATCTTTTTATACGTTGGAACTTGTAATCTCTGCATATACGATTGATACTGCTTTTCGTCCCACTTTTTATATAACGGTGCAATAATCCGTTTCATTTGCTCACACGTTAAATCTTCGTAATAATGATTTTCATCATATACAAAACCGATATTTTGTTTTATTTCCTTTTCGGCTTTCTTATTGTCCTTACCAAAAATTTTTATATCACCGCTCTCTTTTCTGATTAAATTCATAATCATTTTGATCGTCGTACTTTTTCCAGCTCCATTCGGTCCGATAAATCCCATAATATATCCACGTGGCAATGTAAAACTTACATTTTTCACTGAGAAATCTTGATAAGTTTTACAAACGTTTTTTAGCTCTAACATCTCTTATTCCCCCTTGTATAAACACGCAATCATCTGTTGCAACTCTTCCAGTGAAAGCTGCAACACTTTACTTTCATTCACAATCTCTTCCACTTTACTTTCCAATAGACGTAGCCGCTGTTCTTTTAATAGTTCATTATTTTTACGTGAAACATATGTCCCCTTCCCAGCAACAGTTTCTATATATCCTTCTTTTTCAAGCTCCTCGTATGCACGCTTCGTTGTAATTACACTAATTTGTAATTCCTTCGCTAAGCTACGAATAGACGGTAATTGGTCTCCACCCTTTAAACCACCATTTAAAATAAGCTGGCTTAATTGTTTTCTTATTTGCACATAAATAGGGTCTTGGGAAGAATTCGAAATAATAATATTCATGTTTTCCTCCAGTGTGTGTATATACTGTATATATCTTGTATACACAGTATATACACAACATCCTATTTTTGGCAAGAAAAAAAGACCAACATTTTCCTGTTGGTCTTTCGTATATGTATCACTTTTCAAAGCGATCTAACATTTCGTCTCTCATTCCGAAACTAACAACCGCAATTCCTACATACATAAAAAGAAGGAATGCTGGATGAACTGTATTGTACCAGCTGCTATCAACAATTAAATAAATCGTTAACGCCACAACAAGAACAAACGCTAAAATAAACATATAAAAGTGTCTTGTATTACCCATGATAAACTCCTCTCTTCTCTCTTCACCATTCAACAGTATATTGTATCGAATAATTTGATATGACTCAAGGTTAACTTTCTGTTATGTAATCAAGTTCTACCTTTACAATGTCCTCACACGCTATTGAAATGATTGTTCCTTGTTTATCAATCGCTGTCACTTCTCTATTATCCATTACACGGTGCGCTACTCTTTCTAACACTTTCCCTTGGTCTCGGTAACAAAATTCTTTTACATCTTTAATTGTTTCTCCATTTTCTAAATGGTATACCATTCTATAACATCGATATCCCACGCTTCCACCCCCGTCTTGCTCGTTTTTTCACATATACATAAAAATGAGTAATTTCTACCTCATCACATCTTCTTAATTTCAATAAAATTCTAACAAAAATAAATACTTTTATCAAACCGACTTTTTCAACAAAAACACCTATAAAACCGCACCTTTACAGCAATATGAAACAAAAAATATAAATTTTCAACATTTTTTCATTCTAGCCACACCAATTTTGCAAAAAAAAAGAACCCGCATGTAGCGAGTTCTTTTTTTCCAATCACACTTGTACAGGTGCTAGCTTTTCATAACGTAAAACTGGTTTACGAGCAGCCAATGTTTCATCTAAACGTTTTATTACTGTTGTATGTGGTGCTTCTTGTACAACTTCTGGATTTTCTTCTACCTCTTTAGCAATTTGAATCATCTTATCAATGAAACCATCTAATGTTTCTTTTGATTCTGTTTCTGTTGGCTCAATCATAATACATTCTTCCACATTTAATGGGAAGTAAATTGTTGGTGGATGGTAACCGAAATCAAGCAGACGTTTTGCAATATCTAATGTACGTACACCAAGTTTCTTTTGACGACGACCAGATAATACAAATTCATGCTTGCAATGTCTATCGAACGGAAGATCATAGAATGGTGCTAATCTTCTCATCATATAGTTCGCATTTAATACAGCATACTCAGTTACTGCACGCAAGCCATCTGGGCCCATAGAACGAATATATGTGTATGCACGAACATTAATTCCGAAGTTACCATAGAATGGTTTTACGCGCCCAATTGCTTCTGGACGATCATAGTTGAAATGATAGCCACTTTCTGTTTTCTCTAAAATCGGTTTTGGTAAGTACGGAATTAAATCAGCTTTCACACCTACTGGACCAGAACCTGGACCACCGCCGCCATGCGGACCTGTAAATGTTTTATGAAGGTTTAAATGAACAACGTCAAATCCCATATCTCCTGGGCGCGCTTGGCTTAATACTGCATTTAAGTTTGCACCATCATAGTATAATTTACCGCCTGCGTTATGGACGATTTCTGCCATTTCTAAAATATTTTCTTCGAATAGGCCTAATGTATTTGGATTTGTTAACATAAGTGCTGCTGTTTCTTCGTTTACAACACGTTTTAAATCATCTAAGTCAACAAGACCATGTTCATTTGATTTCACCGTAATTGTTTCAAAACCAGCTACTGTTGCAGACGCCGGGTTTGTTCCGTGAGCAGAGTCAGGAACAATTACTTTCGTACGGTTAAAGTCACCGTTCGCTTCATGATATGCACGAATCAACATTAATCCTGTCCATTCTCCGTGTGCACCAGCTGCTGGTTGTAACGTAACAGTATCCATACCTGTGATTTCAATTAAATGTTCTTGTAAGTCATACATTAATTCCATTGCACCTTGCACTGTCTTTTCATCTTGAAGTGGATGAATATTTGCAAATCCTGCGAAACGAGCTACGTTTTCATTAATTTTAGGATTATACTTCATCGTACAAGACCCAAGTGGATAGAATCCTGAATCCACACCGTGGTTACGGTTTGAAAGCGCTGTGTAATGGCGCATAATATCAAGTTCAGATACTTCTGGAAGCTCTGCATCTTCTACTCGAATATAATCACTCTCAAACACATCTTCTAATTTTACTTCTTCTACATCTAATTTGGGTAAGCTATATCCTACGCGTCCTTCTTTAGTCACTTCAAAAATAAGTGCTTGGTCTTGGTTCTTCATTGGATAGCCCCCATTTCGTTTACAAGTGTGTCAATTTCCTCTTTTGTACGAAGCTCTGTTACTGCTACAAGCATATGATTTTCATGCTCTTTATAATCACGGCCTAGGTCGTAACCACCGATAATATTCTTTTGTATTAATACATCATTTATTTCTTTAACTGGACGTTTGCAATCTACAACAAATTCATTAAAGAATGGTCCAGCGAACGTTACAGTGAAGCCTTTCGCTTCGAATTGACGTTTTGCATATTGTGCTTTAGAAATGTTTTGACGTGCCATTTCTTTTACACCTTGTTTGCCAAGTGCCGTCATTGCAACAGAAGCTGCTAATGCATTTAACGCTTGGTTTGAACAAATGTTAGACGTCGCTTTATCACGGCGAATATGCTGTTCACGTGCTTGTAACGTTAATACAAATCCACGTTTACCATCTGAATCTACAGTTTGTCCGACAAGACGTCCTGGAATTTTACGCATAAATGCTTTCGTTGTTGCAAAGTAACCACAGTGCGGTCCACCAAACTGCGTTGGGATACCGAATGGTTGTGCATCACCGATTACAACATCAGCACCGAATTTTCCTGGCGGTGTTAATGCGCCTAATGATAATGGATTTGAAGAAACGATAAATAATGATTTTTGTTGATGAACGATTTTTTCGATATCAGCTAACTTTTCCACTTGTCCGAAGAAGTTTGGATATTGAACGATTACACAAGCAACTGTATCATCTACTTCACTTTGTAATACTTCTAAATCTGTTACACCGTTTTTATGATCAATTTCAACAACTTCAAGATTTTGACCTTTTGCATATGTTTCAAGTACCGCTCTTGATTCTGGATGAACTGCCTTAGATACAAGAATTTTCTTTTTGCGAGTATGACCAGCTGCTAGCATTGCCGCTTCAGCTAAAGCTGTACCTCCGTCATACATAGAAGAGTTTGCTACATCCATTCCTGTTAATTCACAAATCATTGTTTGGAATTCAAAAATTGCTTGTAATTCCCCTTGTGAAATTTCTGGTTGGTATGGTGTGTAAGCTGTATAAAACTCTGAACGAGAAATAACATGATCAACAATTACTGGAGCGTAATGATCGTATACACCTGCTCCTAAGAAAGAAGCATATTCTTTTAAATTAGCATTTTTACTAGCCATTTGAGATAACTCTTTTAAAAGCTCTGGCTCTGATTTTGCTTCTTTAATTTTTAAATCCCCTTTAAAACGAACACTCTCTGGAATATCAGAGAATAATTCGTCGATCGTTTGAACGCCGATCGTTTGTAACATTTCTTTTTTGTCTTCTTCTGTCATTGGAAGATAACGATGCAACATGAAATCTACCCCTCTCCCCGTTACTTTGAACGTTTATAAAATGGTGTTGGAACAACTACTGCTTTGACGCGTTTATTACGAATTTCAATTTCTACTTCTGTATCAACTGCTGCGTATTTTACATCAATTAGTGCTAAACCAATGCTTTTCTTTAACGTTGGAGATTGTGTACCACTCGTTACTTCCCCGATTTTTTCTTCTCCTATAAATACAGGGTAATGCGTACGAGGAATACCGCGTTCGATTACTTCGATGCCGACTAATTTACGAGATGCACCGTTTTCTTTTTGCTCTTTTAACGTTTCTTTTCCAAAGAAATCTGCTTCTTTATTTGGTTTTACCGCAAAGCCAATTCCCGCTTCAATCGGTGTAATATCTTTTGATAACTCCTGTCCGTATAACGGAAGTGTTGCTTCGAAGCGAAGTGTATCACGAGCACCTAAGCCACATGGTTTTAAGCCCTCTTCTGCTCCCACTTCAAGAAGTTTCTCCCAAAGTTTTGCTGCATCTTCACTCTTACAGTAAATTTCGAATCCATCTTCACCTGTGTAACCTGTACGAGATACAAGTGCAGGAATTCCATCTACAAGAATATTATTTTTAAATTTAAAGAACTTAATTTCTTTCAAATCTTCTGACACAACTTTTTGTAAAATGCCTTCTGCTTTTGGTCCTTGAATTGCAAGCTGCGCAACTTCACTAGAAACATTGACTACTTTCGCATCGCCAATTACATGGCTAGCTAACCATTCGTAATCTTTCTCGATATTTGATGCATTGATTACTAATAAATAGTCTTCTTCACCACGTTTGTAGATTAATAAATCATCTACTGTGCCACCATTTTCATAGCACATAGCTGTATATTGTGCGCCCCCTACCTTTAAGGTAGATACGTCATTTGTAACAACACGTTGTAAAAATGCTAAACTATCTACACCTTTTACCTCTACTTCTCCCATATGAGATACATCGAACAAACCTGCTCCTGTACGTACAGCTTCATGTTCCTCTTTAATGCTTGAAAATTGAACCGGTAATTCCCAACCACCGAAGTCGACTGTTTTCCCACCATACTTCGCGTATACATCAAATAACGGTGTACGTTGTAATGTAATCATGCTCTTTCCCCCTTATGCTCTGACAAATCAATAAAAGTTGCTTCCCATATCTAAACATTTTCATTCTGAAAAGATAAGGTTATACGGAATCTCACTATATTTTTTTATGAAAGCGTAAATAAAAAGTTACTTTCTTGGATAAAATACGAAAGATTCCACACATTTCACACCATTATCCTAACATCATTCGCTATATTTCATCAATATTCTAGCATAAAAAATAATTTAGAATTTTTTATTCTTAATCATATTAAATACAACTTTTAAGATTTAGACCTTTATCGTTGTCTATTCTTTAACTTTTAGTAATTGTGATAGCGCCTTATTACAAGGCTTATAATAAAGATTTTTTTAATAATCACTTTAGTTTATAAAAGGTGGGAGAGTCTTAATGAATGTCGATATTTCCGTAGATCGAACGTGGCAAAATAATTTTTTAAAAAGAATTGATGAAGATGGTCCTTGGACAAATTGGGATTTATATCATTTAGCTTATAAAACAGAGAAATCGTTACTCGTCCCTACTTTTGATGGATTGCAAGCACCGAAACATTTATCACATTTCACTCCGCTTCCACATCAATTAGAGGTCGCTCAAAATGTCATTGAACAAATGAATGGTAAAGCGATTCTAGCAGACGAAGTCGGACTTGGAAAAACGATTGAAGCTGGACTTATTTTAAAAGAATATATGGTTCGAGGACTTGTAAAAAAGGTACTCATTCTCGTTCCAGCTTCTCTCGTATCTCAATGGGCGTATGAACTAAACACAAAATTTTTTATTCCTGCGGTCGCTCAAAAGAAAAGTTATTCTTGGGAACAAGCTGATGTCATCGTTTCATCAATCGATACTGCGAAACGTTCACCGCATCGCGATATCGTTTTAAACCTAGAGTATGACCTTATTATTATCGATGAAGCACATAAACTAAAAAATAATAAAACAAAAAACTATGAATTTGCACAGCGATTAAAAAAGAAGTTTTGTTTATTACTAACTGCAACTCCTGTTCAAAATAAAATCGATGAAATCTTCAACCTCGTTTCTTTATTAAAACCAGGTCATTTAGGCAATCAATCTAATTTTGAAGAATATTACGCTTCCAAAAATCGTTCCACTGAATCCGATGAAGATTTAAAAGCTCTTATCAATAAAGTAATGGTTCGAAATAGACGCAATAACACTGGCATTGATTGGCCGAAGAGGCATGTACGAACAATCTTCGTTGAATTCAATGAAGAAGAACAAGCTTTGTATAATGAAATTGAAAATTGGCGTGGACAAGATGCCGTCACATCTGCTTTCTCATCCTTAACTTTAAAACGGGAAGCATGTAGTAGTCGTGAAGCTGTTTACTATTCATTAAAAAAACATGTAGAAAAAAGACAGAAAGAAAATGAGCACTACATAAAGGACCCACATATTGATGTGCTGATGGACAAAATTAATCATATTCCGTTCAACTCCAAAGCAAATAAAGCACTAGAGCTTATAAAAGAAGTTGACGATAAAGTCATTATTTTCACTGAATATAGAGCTTCACAAATGTATTTACAATGGTTCTTACAACAACATGGCATTTCCTCTGTTCCATTTCGCGGTGGATTTAAGCGCGGGAAGAAAGATTGGATGAAGGAGCTTTTCCAAAATCATGCCCAAGTATTAATTGCGACCGAAGCTGGTGGTGAAGGAATTAACTTACAATTTTGTAGCCATATGATTAATTACGACTTACCGTGGAATCCAATGCGACTCGAGCAAAGGATTGGACGTATTCACCGTCTTGGACAAAAAAATGATGTTCATATTTATAACTTAGCAACAAAGCATACTGTTGAAGAGCACATTTTAAAACTACTATATGAAAAAATTAATTTATTTGAACGTGTAATCGGTGAACTCGATGAAATTTTAACGAGAATCAACATGAAAAATATTGATGCGCATATTCAAGAAATTTTCGCTCAGTCAAAAAGCGAAGGTGAAATTCGAATCAAGATGGAAAATTTAACATCTATTATCGATTTTGCGAAGCGCAATGAAGCAGAGGTGCAAGACTATGCAGCAAAATGAAATTCATAATTACTTATATAACTTTTTTGAGGCGAATAACTGCGAAATTTTAGAACGTTCCCCTCACCTATTAGACGTGCAGTTAACAATTGAAATGGATAAATTATTAATGAACCGCCCTTTCTATTGGCACTATCTTGAAAAAACAGGAGGCGTTCCGAACCCGATGCGCCTTACTCTTATTACAAATCCGGAAAACGAAGAAAACGACGGTGAACTTATTCATTACGGTTCACCACGTTTGCATCAAATATTTGAAACAACAAAAGAACTAGGTTCATACATACGTTTATATGAGGAAGTGAAACATAGCGGGGCAACTCATACCCCCCTTCATCCTTGGCTTGGTGTAAATATAAAAGTATCTTATCAATGCGACCGAAAAAAAGACATACTTCATTCCATCGGTATTCATCTTATTTCCGGGACAATGATTGCAAACTTTCATGACACTTTAGCAGAGATCAAACTCACACCGAAAATACCTGACTTTTGTTTTACCCTCTCACCTATCATTAAGCCACAAAGTGGCTTACAACGTATAGAGGATGCTTTAAAAAGTATAATCGCTGAAGATGACCACACGTGGGCAAAAGAAGCGAGAGTGCGTTGGAATCACGATTTAGACCTTTTAAATCGATTTTACGAAGATAGCGATGAACTTCCAGAAAGCTATGAAATTGAAAAACAAGCATTACAAGAACAATACGAACCACGCATTACAATACAAATTATAAACGGTGGTCTCTTTTATGTTACCGCAAATCATTTTCTATCTTAAAGAAAGCTCCTTCAGATTGAAGGAGCTTCTTTTAAAATATGTTCCCAGCCTATTCTCTATCTTCATTGCGCTCTTGCTGTTTTTTCTCTGTCATACGTTTCTGATATGCACGATCCTTTGCACTTACATGGTTTGCATCAGTTGGAAGATTCTCTTTTGAACGACCAATTCCATTACTCATCTTTTTCGCCTCCTTTTTGCATGTTTCAAAATGCATCTTTATTTTCAGCTAGAGGCACAATCCTTATACAAAAAAATAAGAGCAGCCAGTAGCTGCTCTTACTCATTCACGTATTTTTGAAACATATCATGGATGCCTTGATTTACGAGGTTCGAGATCTGTTCGTCAGATTTATTCGGATAACGATCACGCAATCTGATAGATGCCTTCACCATTAAATTTTCTAATACAGAACGGCCACCTTCTCCATAAATAATTTCAGCATACTTAACAAGTCTTCCATCCTCTAATGTTGCTGGATTATGATTGAAGAAAAATTTACTCATTGTCTCCACCTCTCTCTTTGATAACGTTTACATTTATATAGATTATTTATGTTATTTATTTCACAATATTGTATGCATGTATATTTAATTGGTTTCATTATAAAGCAACATATCAATAGTAAATATGTGATTTTCCGTCCATTTTGTGAACAAACCAAAAATGAAAGCGTTTCCTTTATTATATACTAAAAAAACTTACTACGCTAGGGGCAATTTTTTAATCTACTAATCATCTACTTTTCTTTTTTTCATTAACCTTATACAATTTTCAGAAATTATATTATAAAATATATGTATGACTTAAGGAGGCCATGTATGAATCAAAATAAAAAAGCTATATTAGATCTTGTCTTTTATCTCGTATTCCCATTCCTCATTTGGAAATTTGCAAAACCTTATATCGATCCTTATTACGCAATGTTAATTTCCTCTGTTCCGGGGATTATTTATACACTGTATACCTTTAAAAAAGAAAAACAGCTTAACGTTACAGGGTTCTTTATTTTAATTACACTTATTTCTAATACAGCGGTAGACTTAATATCTGGGTCGGCTGAACGAATGCTATGGAATGATGCATATTATCATATCGTACTTGGCTGCATCGTTATATGTACAATCTTTATAAAAAAACCACTCATGTTATATTTCGCAGCTGATATCGCAGCACTGCAAGGTCATGATCGTGATAAAAGCCGTGAGCTTTATCATGATAGTCGTATATATCCAGCACTGCAATATTTAACACTATTTTTCGGCCTTCAATTTATATTAAAAAGCTTCTTGAAAATCTATTTCATCTCTGTTTTCGGTGTAGATGGATATGGTGAAATGAGAGCTATTATGACCGCTGTTGGCTGGGGGATTTCTATTTGTATCGGAATTGGATTTGTATGGGTAAACAATAAAATACATGCGGTTACTGAGGAAAAAGAGTCTGTGCAATAAACAAAAATCCCCTAGCATCTTGTTATACTAGGGGATTTTTGTTTTGCTAAACATATTACGAAAAAGTTAGCTTGATTTTTTTCTTTTATTTTTTACATTTCGATAAAACAAAGCAGCGCTCAGTGGCATAACACCAAACCATTTATTTAAGAATGGCTCTTTCTCCGCACGACGTTGTTGTTTCTGTTGTTTTCGATCCTCTTTTGGAGCATCCATATATGACACAAATTGCTGTGTCACAAAGCGTACATAATCATTAGTAGACATATTATCATCACCTCTACTTGATTAGTATGTCCACTTTTTTATTCATTAATCTTTTGCTTTAATTCATTCATAATTTGTTTTACCGATTTATTCGTCGTATCGATATGAATATGAGCCTCTTCATAATGAGCTCGGCGCGATTCAAATTTCATCACAAATGCATCTATATCTTTCTTCTGAAATAGTGGACGTGTCGTATCTTCACGAAGCCTTTCTGCAATTACATGTGGATCACAATATAAATACACGACAGTTCCATTTTCCTTCATCCACTTTCGATTTTCCGCTCGTTCAATAATCCCTCCACCAGTTGTAATAATTACATTCTGAACCGGTAGTGAACGTAACATTTCACTTTCATATTCGCGAAAAGCCATTTCGCCTTCTTCTGCAAAAATATACCGAATCGCTTTCTCTTTCTGCTCTTCGATTTTTTGATCTGTATCTACAACTTCCATATGGAGTTCTTTACTTAACGCTTTTCCAATTGTTGTTTTCCCGACTCCCATATAGCCGGTTATGTATATAGATTTCATTTTCGTTCCTCTCAATCATCCGTTATTATTTGTTATTATAACGAAAGATGTTACTTTATTTAATAAAAAAACGTTTTGTTCTTCTTGTAAAATGAAGAACAAAACGTAACATACTCGCTTTTACTTATAAGTACCTCTTCTCACCCACTGCGTTGCAATCCATTTCTCACCTTTCGTTACAGGTGCTCCTCCATGTAACGTAAGCTCATTTAGTGATTGATCTTGATAAAAGTACTCAAAGTATACTGCCATTCCCTTTCTAGGGTGTACAGAAAGATTTAATTTCGGAAAGAATGTTTCTCCGCCTTCTTCTACATCATTTAAGTACATCACAAGAGTGCTTATACGATTATTAGCAGCTGATCTACTATGTTCCGCAAAATAATCATAGTGCGCTTTATATTCTTGATCTACTTCATAATTTAAAATGTGCAATCCTTCTCCATGCGCTACAGGAACATTCGTGATAGATGAAATTCGTTTTTCAATCTTCGAAGTTAGTTCATTCTCTTCCAAAAATGCACCACTACTCGTTCGAATATCATTTACATCACGTGATGAACCAACTTTAGAACGTTCCATCTTACTTTTAGACAATTCAATTAATTCGTCGCACTCTTCATCACTTAATACATTTGCTAATACGACAATAAGAGGTTCTTCGAATTTTGAAATAATTTGTATTTCCCTATCCTCTGTCATAATCGTATTTCCTTTATGATCAAAAATAGTTTGTTCCTTATTTTCACCTATTTGATTGTTGTTTGTCATTTCCTTATCTCCCTAGAAAAAAATGATTGGATAGCATGAATATATCATATTCTTTCTACCTTTCTCTTTTTTGAGAAAATTTAAACTTTTGACCATCGTTTTATCCCTTCCCTCACAGAAATTAACTCACTCCACAATAGGAATTAGTGGTTCTCTCCCACGTATTTTACACACTATCCTTCTACCCAATCAAATATTTTATTATCCTTTTTCCTATAGTGAAAGCTCACTGTATAGAAAACTCTCTGTTTTGTAACACATTGCAACGAAATGATAATAACATCATTTTCAAAGACGTACTTTCCACTCACTTCTCCTCTTTCATACTGAAATAAAAAAACATCCTCTTTTTCTTTTTGCTGTAACTCTCTTTTTATATCTGAAATAGCGCGATCAACAAGTTCCTCCATGAAAAAACTTTGTTCTATTTCAGAATAAAATTTTTTATCCGAAAGTAACATATTCGTTTCGTACATCAAAAAAGAAATGAATAAAATAAGAAAAATAATTGTTCCTGGCATTGCAAATCCATCTTGTTTTCTCATGTTTCTATCTCAATTTCACTATAGCGCACAGCCACGCCTTCATATATTTCACCACTTATATCTTTCACATATATATATAACAAATGAGGTGTTAATTTATACGAAATCGCTTCAATCCTTTGTAATATAAATTCCCTTCCGCGCATATTTACTTTTCTTATTAAATTACTATTCAACTTTTCATACGTCACCTGATCACCATTACGAAGTTGGAAGCGTAAAATATTCCCACCGTTTTCTAGTGCTATCTTCCTCCCACTTGATACTTCACGAAACTCTAATTGCATTTGTCCTAAAAACACATCCCACTCCCAGTCATTTAATCCTTTTGAATGTGTATTTTCTATCCCCATAATATGAAGACGCGGTAAAAGTAAAAAGAACATTGATAAAAGTAACAAACATGCAATCATTTCTATTAATGTAAATCCCGCTTCTTTTTTATTTTCCCTTTGCATAAAGGCATTGCTCCATCGCTTTTCCTCTCATATCTTTCCACATCGTACAAACTTCATCTCCTCTCCAATATGTGTAATATACACTTCCTTTTATGACTTGCTCTTTTACTCGCTTTTCCTCATTCTCATACTTAAATAAGGCCGCTTCTTTTTTTAATAATATTAATGCTTTATAGCTCATTTTTATATTTTTTCTTTCTTGCATAATTAATAATGTTTGCGGGAGCAATAACGATGCCGCCATCATTATTAAACTTAACGCTACAACCATTTCAACCATTACTGATCCTTTTTGACACTTCACGATACGTAAATCTCCCTCTTCCAAGCTGAAATACAATCTCATATTTATACCCTCGATAGGAAAGTAAAATCGTACCACCCCTATTAATATTCCCGCTCGGATTATATGTCATTGGATTTGGAAAGGTATGCAGATCAATTTGGACATCTTTATCATATTCTCCCTTAGCAATTAAAAGGGCTGTCTCCGATTCCGAAATATAATACATATGTTTCTCTTTAAACCAGCGTAACGTATAATGTTTTTGACGCTTAATCGCTAACTGCTGCATATACAAAATATCATTTGAAAACTGTTTCAAAAACTGCTCAACTTTTTGTTTTTCATGTAATGAAGTAACGTTAAAATGCGTAACAACACTCAGTACAGAAATAGCAAATAAGACAAGTAGCATTTCTAAAAGAGTAAAACCTTTTTGCTTCACGATTTCCCAGCTGATACCGTACCATCATCGGAAATATGGATTGGTTCACCTTTCGGGCAAGTTTTTGAAGTAATATACTTTCCTGTTTCAAGTTCCTCTATTGATGGAATCTTATTATGTTGCAAGTGATATGCTTGTATTTGTGCTTCTATAGATTTCACATAGGCTGCACATCCTTTTCCTTGGACGGATGAGCGCTGTGTAACTACATTTGGAATAATTAATAGTAATAATACAGTTATGACAACCATAACTAATAACATTTCTAAAAGAGTAAAACCCTCCTCATTCTGCATGTAAATGCCCCCTATATAGAATTCATCATTTGAAACATCGGCATAATCATCGCTAAGTACATCAAAATGACTATAACCCCAAGACATGTAAATAAAATGGGTTGAATCACAAATAACATACGTTTAATTTTTTGTTCTACTTTTTCAATAATGAGCTCACTGTAATCACCAAGCTCATTTGCTAAATTACCGTTTGCTTGTCCATGCGTAATAATATAAGAAAGTTCTTTCTCGTAATAACCGCTTTTATCAATAATAGATTGTAACGGTTCTCCTGCAATTAATTGCCGCTCAATTCGGTCTGCTTCATACTGAAAGAACGGATGATACTTTTGCTTCATCATTATTGTTAATGCTTCGTGTACCGACAATCCACCGTGTAATAAACCACTTAATTGAGTGGAAAAATAATGCGAATGATTTAAAATAAGAAATGTTTTCATAAGGGGAATACGGATCATAATCTTTACCTTTTGAGTAGGCGGAAGTTTTCGGAAATAAAATATATATAAACTAAATCCCGTTATAACGATAAAAACAATCATATAAATGAAGTAGGGCAATAATTTAATTGCAACTAAAATTTGCTCCGTAAGTGGTGGTGCTGTAGAACGTAAAGAACTATACATCATTTCAAACTGAGGCAATAAAATGAGGTTAAAAATAGAAAGCATAATCATTAAAAAAAATGATAAAAACATAGGATATCGCATTACTTTCATCATATCTTTCCTATATTTATCTTTCTTGTAAAGAAGTACGCTCCCTTGTTGCAAAGCAAAAGAAATGTCACCATGTCGCTCTGCATAAAACAAATAACTTAACATCTCAGAGTGAAACATTAATTGGTGAAAAGAAGCGTGCAAACTTTGTCCATTTTTCAATCCCTCGATCATACGCTGTAACTGTAATTTCTTCCCTAATGGTAGTTGCAACTGCAAAAATTCTAACGCCTGCAAAAGTGAGTAACCTTTCTCTAATAAATCACTTAATCTTTTACATAATAATGCTTGATCACTTAAACTCCATTTTCTCTTAAACATATACATCTTCTTCTAAAAAGCCTAAAGCATACCCTTTTCGAACCGACGATTCCAACGTTTTATAGTGATACGTAACATGTTCTCCACTTGCTTCTTTAATCGCTTGTTTTAATTCATATCCATATAACAGTTCATAAATGCTTGCCTGTCTCACTTTCCTCATTGATTTACATAAAGTTGCACACTTCCCTCTGCAAAATGGACATTTTAATTCGACGAGCCGCTGAGCAGCTACTGCTAATAATGATTGTTCAATTTCTTGCCTTGTAATACCATAATCCATAAATCGTAGTATCGCTCCTTTCGCATCATTTGTATGCAAGGTTGTCATTACTAAATGTCCCGTCAAACTGGCCCTTACAGCTACTTTTGCTGTTTCTTCATCACGAATTTCGCCAACTAAAATAATATCTGGATCATGACGCAAAATAGCCTTTAATCCCGTTTTATATGTGATACCAGCTTTTTCATTTATTTGAATTTGTAATAAACCGTCTTTTCTTTGCTCAACTGGATCTTCCAGTGTAATGATGCGACGTGTTTGCCATTTTCTAGCTACTTCTAATAACGCATACATTGTTGTTGTTTTTCCAGAACCAGTCGGCCCAGTAAATACGAGTAACCCATGCGAATGCTTTAAAAAAGAGAGTAATTTTTCCGCTGAACTTGGAAATAACGAAAGGTGAGACAACGGCTGAGCAGATGCTTGTAAATGGAGGCGAATAACGAGACTTTCTTGATATACTGTTGGAAGTGTTGAAAGGCGTAAATACACTTCTTGTCCATCAATTTGTAAGTACAACGAACCATTTTGAGGCTTTCTCCTCTCTCCTATATCCATTGATGCTAAAAACTTAAAGTGCGAAACAAGCTTTTCTCCAAATTCCTTTCCAATACACCGTTTCGTAATTAAATCTTTCCCTATACGTAATTGAATCGCCACATCCTTTTGCCTGGGCACAATATGTAAGTCTGATGCTTGCACCCCACAAGCTTCTTTCATAATCATATTTGCAAAAAGCTCGACACTATTCATCAAGTTTCCCTCCTCACTATGTATATATCATGAAAAAATGCTCAAGAAAAATTAGAGATTTTGTATTTTCACTAAGATAAAAAGGAAAAATATGTTTGTGAAATTATGAACAATTTCTGAACTATTGTCTGAAATTACCTATATAGAAGTTTATCTGTATTATAATGTTAATATCTTGGATAAAGTGATAAAGGTGGAGATCCTCATGGAACAAGCTTTAAAAATTACAGGTGTGTTATCTGACCCTACTCGTTATTACATTTATAAATATATTTCGCAAAAGCATAATTACGTAACTGTACAAGAAATTGCAGATGAGTTTAACATTCATCCAAACGTAGCGCGTTTACATTTATCTAAATTAGAAGATGTTAATATGCTCAAATCAGAAACAAAAAAAACTGGGAAAGGCGGCAGACCAAGCAGACTATACGTCTTGTCTCAAGATGTCATCCAGTTACAATTCCCATTTCGCGATTATCAATTATTAGCACAGATAGCATTTAATTCACTACTAAGCTTAGGTAGCGCCGGTGAAAAAGCGCTATATGAAACAGGAAAACACTTCGGCAAAGAATTAATGCAACAGCATATGCATCGCTTAAATGTAAGTGCAGAAGCATTGACGGTAGAACAAAAAATGCAAATCGCAAAAGAAGCATTCTCAACAGCTGGTTTATCTCCTGCTTTTGAAATAAGTACGGATGGCACAAAAATTTTCTATGATGTACACAATTGTCCGTTTAAAGAAGTTGCTGTGCATCATCCAACTGAAATTTGTAACATGCACGGAGATATGATGAAAGGGATTTTTGAAATCTTATTCCCGAACGTAGAATTAACTCGAAACGATAGTCTACTAGATGGCTGCAAATCTTGTAACTATAAAGTTCAAATTTAGTTTTTCAACTAAGAAGAAGTCAATATTATAATTGGCTTCTTTTTTATATGAATGAATATTTACAATAGTTAGAAAAATAAACTATAATGAAAAGAGGTTTTACTTTTTTTAGAAAAGGAGGGAGATGGCATGGAGCGCATGTTTCGCGTTCTCGGCTTTTGGACTGGAATTTTCTCGGTTATGTTTTACGTAGGGGATATGCATTCGACCGCACTACTATTTTTAGGACAAACAGGATTCTTCGTACTTTTAAGTTATTTAAAATTAACAGAGCGTATGTATATATACGTATTCGGGGCATATTTAACCGTTTTCTTCATCGGATTTACATGGTACACAACATTTTTACTTGTCCCTGGAGCTGGGCATTAAGAGATGGCAAATTGCCATCTTTTTTTTAATCCCGCAATTCCCCAGTTGACTTATAGGTTTTATTACCTTATATTCTATATAACACATTGGAATTAGGGGGAATTAACATGAATACAATGCTTGTCGGAATTAACATCACAGTCATGCTCATTTTAGTTGGCGTATTGTATTATATGCAACGTAAGCATGTATCTTTTAATAAACGTGTATTTACTGCTTTAGGAGTCGGAATTATATTTGGTCTTATATTACAATTTATTTATGAGCCTACTTCTAAAGTAATTATCGAATCAAATACCTGGTTCGGTTTAATTGGTAACGGTTATGTGAAGTTGCTTCAAATGATCGTTATGCCACTTATTTTAGTATCTATTATTTCAGCATTTACAAAATTACAATTAACGAAAAACCTTGGTAAAATTAGTGGTCTTATTATCGGAATTTTAATTCTTACTACAGGAATTGCCGCAGCTGTCGGTATCGCAGCAAGCGCAGGATTTGATGTATCAGCGACAGGATTACAACAAGGTGATGCAGAATCTGCTCGTCTGAAATTAGTAGAAGAAAGATTTACTTCTATTGAAAAGACAACAATTCCAGATAAATTATTAGAATTGTTGCCTACTAATCCGTTTCTTGATTTAACAGGTGCTCGTCCAACATCAACAATTTCTGTTGTAATATTTGCAGCCTTTATCGGGATTGCTTTTATAGGTGTAAAACGAAAATATCCAGAACAAGCAGAGCTATTTAAGAAAATGCTTGATGCTGTATATGCAATCGTAATGCGTATGGTAACATTAATTTTACGTCTTACTCCATACGGCGTATTAGCTCTTATGGCAAAGACAGTTGCTGGTAGCGATATAAATGCTATTTTAAAACTTGGTAACTTCGTGTTAGCGTCTTACGTAGCTCTTATCGTAATGTTTATCATTCACTTATTATTAATCGCACTATCTGGTTTAAATCCAATTCAATATTTGAAAAAAGTGTTCCCTGTATTAACATTTGCATTCACATCTCGCTCTAGTGCTGGTGCAATGCCATTAAATATTGAAGCTCAAAAAGAAAAGCTTGGTATTTCTGAAGGAATCGCTAACTTCGCTGCATCCTTTGGGGTATCTATCGGTCAAAACGGTTGCGCAGGTATTTATCCAGCAATGCTTGCTATGATGGTCGCTCCAACCGTAGGAATCGATCCATTACAACCACAATTTATTTTAACTTTAATCGCTGTCGTTGCTATTAGCTCATTCGGTGTTGCCGGCGTTGGTGGCGGTGCAACATTCGCAGCGTTAATCGTACTATCTACAATGAACTTACCAATCGGCATTGTCGCTCTTGTTATCTCAGTTGAACCATTAATCGATATGGGTCGTACAGCTCTTAACGTAAGTGGTTCTATGACAGCTGGTCTTATTTCTAGTAAATGGCTTGGTGAATTAGATCAGGATACGTACAATCAAGATGATGTAAAAACTGGTGAGATTGCTTCATAATAAAAAAGGACGCTAACAATTTATACTGTTAGCGTCTTTTTTATTATGTTCCATCTCTATACATCTTATCTTGAAAGTTATCACTCCAAGTATTCTTCTAGTTGCTCTTTTAACTCCTCCTCAATCTCATAACAAGATTCATCAACAAGTTCCCCTACTTTCTTACTTCCCCAAATACTTAATTGAATTTGCATTCCTAAAAAGATTCTTTCGCATTTCCAAATTGGTATATTGTGAAATCCAATCATCTCTTTTTCTTCATCTAATATAGCTATAGCAACTGATGAACCATACCCCAACTCAAAAGGATGCTCTTTATCTTTAACAAGTCCCATAGATAGTTCCATGTTTTTTTCTATGTATAAATGCGAATACTCTTTATAAAGTTCAAGTGATATCCGTTCTATTTCCTTCTCCATGCATTGAATTTTCTCTTTTAACTCCAATGTAAAATCTCGTTCTTTATACTTCATTTCTATCTCCTTACACATAGAAAAAGAGAATACAATAACATATTCTCTTTTCTCAAATATATTTCATTATCTCACAGCCCGTCCCTTTCACAAATAACCATTTTGCTCGCACCATGTATGAAATTGTCCTACATCTACTCCTACTAACACGATATCCTTTAGCTCTACAGCAATACTTTGTTCCCCAATTACAATAGCAAAATGGGATTCTAATTGTTTTTCATTTTTCTTTACAGTTCCAATTCGGTTCCGATGCGGCCCATCTTTTATATATGCTTTTTGTCCTACAATATCAAAGTTCAAGATTCTCACCTCTTTTACTGCGCTCAAATTGGAAATACAATCTCCACCTCGGAAAATTTCCTTTCATTGCACTATTTCTCTATATATATGACGAAACAATAAAAGAGTCCTTCCTTCTTTACAATTATTTTTTCTTTGTTTCATTTTTATGATTGAAACGTAAAGTTTATAATAAAATACACTTGGAAGCGCTTTCTACGTAATTTTTTATGTTATAATATAAAAGTAGAACTTCGTAAAGAGGGTTAAAAAATGAATACAAACATGATTAACAAAGTAATTGAAGCATTAAAAGTATATGGCTTTCAGGATGTATCATTCTGTGAAGAAACGAAGCAATTTTTATTTCATAACGAAACCGATATTATGAGCGGCTATGCAGAAATAACATATAGTAGTCAATTCGAAAAATTTAACGTACAAATTCATCCAATTGAAACGCATCACCAAGCAGAGTTACAAGAGGTTGAAAGACATATACAAGCTTGCATACGAAAAGTAGAGTATTTAAATGCACTTCTTACTGGACAAACAAAGCTAGATGATAAAATTATTATTATGTAAAAAAAAAGAACGTGAAGCTATCACGTTCTTTTTCATTATACGTTCATTTTCCCCTTCAGCTGTAATCCTGTAACAGATTCTAATACATCCATCGCTTCTTCAAACGTCATATCAAAAATTGTCTTCTCTTCTATATAGGGAAACTGTCTAAAGCGCTTTTCTAACATTTTCACTGCATCCGATGTGAAGTTTGCGCTATCAATGCCAAATTCTGTTTCAAGAAGCACAATCCAATCTAACACATGAAAACCTAATCCATTTACGAATGAAATAAGTTTTTCTTCTGGCTGTGGAGATAAGAATACGTTTCGCTCCAGCTCACTGAAAAGTTCTTCTCCTAAAATTCCTGCTAACTCATCATCATGTTCGCGTTCAATAATCTCTTCATAACCGTAATCATCAACAAGCTCTTCTACTTCTTCACTATCCGCAAAAAGCAATTGACTAAGAATTGCATCTTTCTTAAATTCACTGTTTTGTACAACCTCTAAAAAACTTGTTTCCCATCCATTTTCTAATTTCATATGTATAACTCCTTTATATGCTTTACTTATAATAACTGTGCCCAAAATAGCCTAATGGTAACCTTCACTCTTTTTTTGCAAAAAATATTTCTCGCTGCATTCCCACGTCTAACATTCCACTTTATTCAATATATATGAGACAAGTCCCTCAATTTCTCCTTCGAAAATATCAACTTCTCGTAAATGGTAGAATGTAGTTTGCAACTCATTGCCCTTGTGATATATATAAATTTTCTTTTCTAAAGCAATTGCCATCCCTAATTCTGTATGACTTCCATTCCCACCCTCTAGTATGAGTAAGAAAACATCAGCTTCTCGTATCGCTTCTTGTTCTTCTTCACCAATCTTTTGCAATTGTTCTCTATTGGTTGCTCTTTCATTTTTCGTCCAATCATATGTATGATGCCATCCCAATTCTTTCAACTGGCTTGATACGAAACGAACAAGATGTTTATTTTGAAATCCTGAAGCAATATAAAATTTCATTTATATTCACCCCTTAAATATGTATGGGGAAACTCCTTTTTTAGCGTTAATGGGATTTTTTCAAAAAAAATCCCCATCCTTAGAACTTATTTGCGTTTCAATGATGGGGTGCCTCATGATCTTCTTTTATTTTTTGTTTTTTATAACTTTCATCAGCTAACATTTCTAGTTCAGCTGTTATTTCTGATTTTTCAAGCTCTCGTTCTTGTGAAAATTTCCGTGAAATATAAACAATAACACTACCAACGTACAACACAAAGCATATAATAAGTGCAGTATTTTCATAGAGACTTAGCTCCAACACAGTCACTCCTAATCCATTCGTATTTTCACGCTTAATCAATTGGAATTTCCCTATTAACCATTTGTTACCCCGCATTAACGGGCAGTAAAACCCCCACCTCAAAATTCAGCGAAAACAAAGAAGTTAGGTGTGGGATTAACTGCCCGTAAAAGCCCGATTGGTGAGGGCTAATAATCAGTGGGGATGAACCCCCCACTGATTAAAGTTTCACTTTATTGTAACATAAAAATATCAATTCTTGGAATCTTTCATCCTACTAAAAAAGACATGATTGTTTAATCATGCCTCTGAAATATGTTGAATGATAGTTTTAATCGCTTCTTTTCCATTATATTTTTTTAATGCTGTTTTATACGTCTCATTATTATGAGATAGCTCTTCTATATGCTTTATAAGTGAGTTCACCGTTACATCCTCTTCATATAATACCGATGCATACCCTTGTCTTTTAAAGGATTCAGCATTTAAAATTTGATCTCCACGGCTTGCAAATTTCGATAACGGAATTAACACCATCGGCTTTTGCATTGTTAAAAATTCAAAAATCGCGTTGGATCCCGCACGTGAAATAACAAAATCTGTTGCTGCTAATATATCCGGCAACTCTTCATGTACATATTCAAATTGTCTATATCCTTCTTTATTTTGTAAGGATTCATCAAGATTTCCTTTTCCGCAAAGATGCACAATTTGATAATTTTTCAGAAGATCTGGAAGTGCCGATCGAACCGTTTCATTAATTTTCTTTGCGCCTAAACTTCCTCCCATAACAGTAATAACTGATTTCTTCCGGGAAAACCCTAGAAACTTTAAACCTTTTTCAAGATTTCCTCTTAGTACGTCTTCACGTACAGGCGATCCTGTATATATTACTTTTTCTTTCGGTAAATGTTTCGCTGCTTCTTCAAATGTAACAAATATTTTCGAGGCAAAACGGAGCGCAATTTTATTTGCTAGTCCAGGTGTCATATCAGATTCATGTAATAAAACTGGCACCCTATTTAGCCACCCTCCTATTACGACTGGTACGGATACGAAACCACCTTTTGAAAAAATAACATCCGGTTTTAGTTTACGAATTGTTACGTACGCATCCATAACACCCTTCATCACGAGAAAAGGATCTTTTATATTTTTCAAATCAAAATAACGACGTAGCTTCCCGCTTGCAATACTATGGTATGGGATTCCTTCTTTTTCTATAATCGTTTTCTCAATACCTTGATGAGAACCAATATAAGAGATATCCCAGTTCTGCTTTTGTAAATGTGGAATAATTGCTAAATTAGGCGTTACATGCCCGGCCGAACCGCCACCTGTAAAGACTATTTTTTTCATACGTCTCCCCCTTCTACACTATAGTACACTAAAATACCTTGCCTCAGGGTGAGAAAATACCATAGCCGTTACAGACGCTTCTGGCTCCATCATAAATCCTTCTGTTAATGAAATACCTATTTCTTCTGGATGAATTAAGCGAAATAATTTTTCTTGATCAGCAAGTTCTGGGCATGCTGGATAACCAAATGATACGCGTATTCCTCTATATTTTGTACGGAATCTCTCTTCCATCGTCAGTTCAGGTGAATCTGGAATTCCCCAACGATCACGAATGAGCATATGTGTTTTTTCAGCAAGTCCTTCTGCTAATTCAAGTGCTAACGACTGAATCGCATGACTGCGTAAATAATCTCCCTTCGCCTTCCATTCCTCTGCAATATCTCGAACCCCTTCTCCAACGGTAACAGATAAGAAAGCGACATAATCCATCTCATCTCCAATCGGGCGTATATAATCTCCTAAAGTACGGTATGGTGCTTTCCCTTGTCTCGGAAATTCAAAACGCTCTATAATACGTGTGTGATCTTCCGGATCGTATATAATTATATTTTGTCCATCACTTTGCGCCGGGAAAAATTGATACACCGCTTTTGGGCGTAACCAAGATTGTCCTTCTTGTAATAATTCATCAATTAAATCATTTAGCTCATGTGCTCTTTTATCCCCTTCTTGCAAGAGTTTTTTTACGTTTCCTTTTAACCCAAGATGGTGTCCAATTAACATTTGTCTATTTAAAAACGGTGCAAGATGAAGGGCAGGAATATCCCGTAATACAACTCGTTTCGTCGAATCTGGCACTATAACAGTTGCTTTTGGCAACGGCTCAATAACTGCGGGAATTTCTATTTTTTTCTCCTCTTGTTTCACAATATGAAGATGGCGTTCCTTTTTATCTCGCTTCATCTTTTCACGTTCTTCTTCCTTTTGTAATTTGTTAATAATATCAAGACCTGTCATTGCATCACTTGCATAACATACGAGCCCTTTATAAGATGGAGAAATACGATTATCTGTAAATTTCCTCGTTAGTGCTGCACCACCTACAACAATTGGAATATCAATATTCGCTGCTTTTAAATCTTCAGCAGTCGTTACCATTTGTTGCGCTGATTTTACTAACAAACCAGAAAGGCCAATAATATCAGGTTTCTTTTCTTGTACTTCTTGAACAATTCGATCCGAACGAACATTAATTCCTAAATTAATAATTTCATATCCGTTATTTGATAAAATAATTTCAACAAGGTTTTTCCCAATATCATGTACGTCTCCTTTAACAGTCGCTAATAATACTTTCCCTTTTTTTGCACTCTCACTAGATTCCATATGTGGCTCTAAATAACTTACGGCAGCTTTCATACTTTCAGCACTTTGCAATACTTCAGCAACGATCAGCTCATTACCATTAAATAATCGCCCCACCTCATCCATTCCTGTCATAAGCGGCCCGTTAATAATATCCAGAGGTTTTCGTCCTTCTGTAAGCGCGAGACTTAGATCTTCTTGTAGTCCTTGCTTCGTACCTTCTACAATATAATTTGCCAGTCGTTCATCAAGCGTTAGCGTTTCTTGTGTAGCGACTTCTTTCTTTTTGGCAACACGGTAAAAGTTTGTAAATTTTTCTAACGTCTCTTTCGTCGTTTCAAATAATAATGCATCCGCAAGACGTTTTTCTTCCTCTGGAATTAACGCATAGCGTTCTAATTTTTCCGTATTAACAATCGCATAATCTAATCCTGCTTTCGTTGCATGATATAGAAAGACAGAGTTTAATACTTCACGTCCAGCTGGTGGTAAACCAAAAGATATATTACTCACACCTAGAATCGTTAAACATTCTGGTAACGCTTCTTTAATAAGACGAATTCCTTCTATAGTCGCTGCCGCTGAACCTATATATTCTTCATCACCTGTTCCTACAGGAAACACAAGCGCATCAAAAATAATATCAGATGGGCGTATACCATACTTTTTCGTTAGTAATTCATAGCTTCTTTTAGCAATCTCTATCTTTCTTTCTGCACTAACTGCCATACCATCTTCATCAATTGTCCCTACAACTATCGCAGCACCGTATTTTCGAAGAAGGGGTGTCACTTTTTCAAAACGTTCTTCTCCATCCTCTAAATTAATAGAATTGATAACACCTTTTCCTTGAATATAAGTAAGAGCTTTCGCCATAACATTTTCATCTGTTGAATCAATCATAATCGGTACTTTTAACACTTTCGTAACTTCTGCCAAGAATCTTTCCATATCTTCTATTTCATCACGGTCAGGGTCTGCCATACAAATATCAATAATATGAGCATTTTTCTTCACTTGCGCTCTTGCCACTTCAGCAGCCTCTTCAAATTTCCCTTCTGCTACTAATCTTTTAAACTTACGCGATCCAATTACATTCGTCCTTTCTCCAACAAATAAAGGCCTCATAGAATCATCATATTGCAACGCTTCTAGTCCACTAATTCCATGTCCAACCCTTTCATGATGCTCACGAGGATTAATCGAGGCAAGCGCCGATTTCATTACACGTATATGTTCTGGTGTTGTGCCACAACAACCACCAATAATATTAATCCATCCTTCTTCAGCAAAACGTTTTACTTTTTCAGCAAGTGACGCTGGAGATTCGTGATAATGCCCATCTTCATCAGGAAGACCAGCGTTTGGATAACACGAAATATAACACTCCGATAAATCAGATAGGGAACGTATATGTTCCCTCATAAATTCTGGACCAGTAGCACAGTTTAATCCAACCGATAATGGCTTCATATGCTCTACCGATAAATAAAAGGCTTCGATCGTTTGACCCGCTAAAGTCGTTCCCATCGGTTCAATTGTTCCAGAAATCATAATAGGTACTATTTTGTTTAGTTCTTCAAACGCCGATTGAATTCCAATGTACGCAGCTTTCACATTACGCATATCTTGACTCGTTTCAACGAGTAATACATCAACTTCTCCTCTTAATAGTCCTCTCGCTTGCCTTGTATAGGCTTCAATTAACTCTTCAAAAGTCACACCACCTGTAACACTAATCGCTTTCGTCGTTGGTCCCATCGCTCCCGCAACATACACTTCTTTCCCACTTTCTTTAACCGCTTGCTTCGCCAAAAGCGCTGCCCTTTCGTTTAACTCTTCATCTAAATGAGACAATGCATAATCACTTAATACAATATTTGTTGCACCAAACGTATTCGTTTCAATAATATCTGCTCCAGCTTCAATGTAGACTTTATGAATATTTAAAATAACATCCGGTCTTGTTTTTACTAAATATTCATTACAACCTTCGTATTCTTCTCCTCCAAAATCTTCCGCTGTTAAGTCTTCTTGCTGGATCATCGTTCCCATTGCACCATCTAATATTAAAATTTCATGTTGTAATCTCTCTTCTATTCGTTTCATCAATTAATACCTTCTTTCACTTCTTGCTTTTCTCTCACATATTTCACGAGATGTTCTGTAATTTCATATTTTAAAAACGGTGTAATAAGATAAATACCGTTAAAGTATTTCATCGCCGCATCGATCAACTCTTGTGAAATACGAATCCCTTCCTCTATGGCTGCCTCTTTCGTTTCATGTCCATCCATTCTTTGTCTTATCTCTTCAGGGAGAGTAATACCCGGCACTTCAAAATGAAGAAAATCTGCGTTCCGCTTACTTACTAACGGCATAATTCCAATAAAGATAGGTTGTTCCAAATGCTTTGTCGCTTCATATACTTCTTCTATTAAAGCAACATCATATATCGGCTGCGTTAAGAAATATTCAGCACCAGCATCAATTTTTCGTTCCATTCGCTTGACCGCTGCTTTTAAATGCCTTACATGAGGATTGAATGCACCTCCAACAGAAAATCTTGTTGCCGGACCAATTGATTTCCCTAAAATAGAGCGACCGTCGTTCATCTCTTTAATCATTTTAATGAGCTCTATCGATGACAAATCATATACAGAAGTTGCACCTGGGAAATCACCAACACGCGCTGGATCACCAGTTAAAGCTAGCACTTCCTCCATACCTAATGCTGATAATCCAAGTAAGTGAGACTGTAGTCCAATGACGTTATGGTCTCTACACGTTAAATGCGTCAATACTGGAATATCATGCTTCGTTAATAATGCACCCATAGCCATATTCGAAACACGAGGAGATGCTAATGAATTATCTGCTAGAGTAATAGCATCCGCTCCAGCCCTTTTCAGTGCTCTTGCCCCTTCAAAAAAACGCTGCGTGTCTAACGTTTTCGGTGGATCTAATTCCACTACAACTGTCGTTTGTTTCTTTGCCTTTTCTGCTAGAGTAACATGAGCTCTCGAACGCTTCTCATGTGTATGGACCACTTTAGGCCTTTGAATCGTCTCCTTTGCTATTACAGGTGCAACATTTAGAGTAGCACGTTTCATTCCTTCAATATGTTCCGGGGTAGTACCACAACAACCACCTAATAAACGAATACCTTGTTCAATAAAGTTTGGTGTCATTTCTTCAAAATACGCTGGACTTCCCTCATATACGTAACGCCCTTCCACATAATTCGGGAGACCTGCATTCGGATATGCTGATAAATAGCCATTTTGAGGAATCGATATCATTTTGAAAGCTTCCGTCATATGAAGTGGCCCTAGTTGACAGTTCAATCCAACAACATTGGCACCGTAATCCAAAAGCTGTTTTAATATTTCATTGACATCATTCCCATTTTGAGTCGTACCTGCCTCATGTAACGCTAACTGAGCAACAATCGGAATATTCGTTTGTTTACGCAATACTTTAACGGCATGCAATAATTCAAATTCATCATAAAAAGTTTCTAATAGTAATCCATCAACCTGTTCTTCTAGTAAAGCACCTGCCTGCTCAAGTAACATAAATTCTCGCTCTATATCAGTCGTTGTAACAGCACCAATATGTTTCATACCTCCAATTGTCCCTAAAATTGCATTCCGATCTGTTACTGATGCTTTCGCAATATTCACTGCCGCTTTATTAATTTGGACAACTTGATTTTCTAGACCATACATGCGGAGTTTCGCTTCATTCGCACCATACGTATTCGTTTGAATAACATCCGCTCCAGCAGCTACATATTGTTTATGGATCGATATAATTAAGTCCGGATCAGACAAATTCAATTCTTCAAAACTACTTTGTAAACCATGCGAATGTAATAACGTTCCAACCGCACCATCACCTATTACAATTCCTTTTGATAATAAATCTAGTAATTTCACGAATCCCCCTCATTTCTATCAATATAAAAACCCCCTCTTCACTTTGAAGAGGGGGACATAATTGTTCCTCCTCTTATTATGCAAAACACACGTTTTGCAGGTTTTAGCACCGTTTCAAACATTTAGTTTGAAGGTTGCCGGGTTTCACAGGGCCTTTCCCTCCACCGCTCTCAATAAGAGTTTGTCTTTATTATTTTATTTATGTAGCTAAAAGGAAATACGTTCCCCTTTTAACAATGTTTGTTAATTTTTTATAAATTTAGCACGCACTAAAATAAAAGTCAATGACACTTGCGGAAAAATAAAAATTATTTAAAATAAAGTTGCAATTCAATTATCTTTTGTTGTAAAGTTAAAACCATAATAAAATTTCATACGAACATTCTTATCTAGAGAGGTAGAGGGACTGGCCCTTTGACGCCTCAGCAACCATTAACATTCATTCGTTAATAAGGTGCTAATTCCAGCAAATTGTGAAAGATTTGACAGATGAGAAGAAGACTCTATTCAATCCGAAAGCCTTCTTCTTAGAAGGCTTTTTTTATTTTCACTTAGTCGTTCACTTTAAAAAGGGGGAATTTTCACATGTCAACAATCGAAACAAAACTAGCACAAATCGGGAACCGTAGCGAAGCTACAACAGGAACTGTTAATCCACCTGTTTATTTCTCAACTGCTTATCGTCACGAAGGAATTGGTAAATCTACTGGATTTGACTATTCAAGAACTGGAAATCCGACTCGCGGTCTTTTAGAACAGGCAATTGCAGACTTAGAAAGCGGTGAGCAAGGTTATGCCTGTAGTTCAGGAATGGCGGCTGTTCTCCTTGTCCTTTCACTATTCCGTTCCGGAGATGAGCTTATCGTATCTGAAGACTTATACGGGGGAACATATCGTCTATTTTCCGAACATGAAGACAAGTGGAATATTCGATGTAGATACGTAGATACACAATCTATTAAACAAATTGAGCAAGCAATCACATCTCAAACGAAGGCTATTTTCATAGAAACACCGACTAATCCATTAATGCAAGTAACTGATATCGTAAGTGTAGCAAGTGTAGCCAAAAGGCACGGACTACTTCTTATTGTAGATAACACGTTCTATACACCTTATATACAGCAACCATTAACAGAAGGTGCAAACATCGTCCTTCATAGTGCAACTAAATATTTAGGCGGTCATAACGATGTACTAAGCGGACTTGTCGTTGCGAAAGGGAAATCTCTTTGCGAGGAGCTTGCTCATTATCATAATGCCTCTGGTGCTGTCTTAAGCCCGTTTGATTCATGGCTATTAATTCGAGGCATGAAGACTTTAGCACTTCGCATGAAACAGCATGAAGAAAACGCTCATGCAATTGTTGCTTATTTAAATGATGAAGATGGTGTGACAGATGTATTTTATCCAGGAAGAGGTGGTATGATTTCATTTCGCCTTCAAGATGAAACTTGGATTAATCCTTTCTTACAATCTTTATCCTTAATTACATTTGCTGAAAGTCTTGGCGGTGTCGAAAGTTTAATGACTTATCCAGCAACGCAAACTCATGCCGATATTCCAGAAGATGTTCGAACAGCACGTGGTGTGTGTAATCGTCTTCTCCGTTTTTCAGTCGGCATCGAAAATAGCAACGACTTAATTCGAGACTTAAAGCAAGCAATTAAACTTGTAAAAGAAGGTGTAAGAATATGAGTTATTCCATAGATACGCTTTTACTGCATAATCAATACAAGCATGACTCACACACAGGAGCTGTTAACGTTCCCATCTATAACACATCAACATTCCATCAGTTTGATGTAGATGCTTTCGGAAAGTATGACTATAGTAGATCTGGAAATCCAACACGTGAAGCTCTTGAAGATATCATTGCTTTATTAGAAGGCGGGACAAAAGGATTTGCCTTTGCATCAGGCATTGCAGCCATTTCTACTGCATTTCTCCTTCTTTCACAAGGTGACCATGTTCTTATTTCAGAAGATGTATATGGAGGTACTTATCGAATTGTTACTGAAGTTCTCTCCCGTTATGGTGTTTCACATACATTTGTGGATATGACCAATGTGGAAGAAGTAAAAGAAAACATTAAACCAAATACGAAGCTCTTTTATGTAGAAACACCTTCTAACCCACTTTTAAAAGTGACAGATATTCGTGCTGTTTCTAATCTTGCAAAATCTATTGGTGCTCTTACTTTTGTTGATAATACATTTTTGACACCACTATTTCAAAAACCGCTTGATCTTGGCGCAGATGTCGTTCTTCATAGCGCTACAAAGTTTATTGCTGGTCATAGCGATGTCACCGCCGGATTAGCTGTCGTAAAAGATGAAGAACTCGCTCAAAAGCTCGGCTTTCTACAAAACGCTTTTGGTGCTATTTTAGGACCGCAAGATTGTTCTCTCGTGCTTCGCGGCATTAAAACATTGCATGTACGTCTCGAACATTCAGCTGCAGGTGCCAACAAAATCGCACATTTTTTACAAGAGCACACTAAAGTTCAAAATGTCTATTATCCTGGCTTACAAACACATCTTGGATTTGACATTCAACAATCTCAAGCTACATCAGCCGGAGCTGTCCTATCTTTCACTTTACAATCAGAAGACGCACTCCGCCAATTTTTATCAAAAGTAAAATTACCTGTCTTCGCAGTTAGTTTAGGAGCTGTCGAATCGATTCTTTCCTACCCAGCTAAAATGTCACATGCAGCACTGTCGCAAGAAGCTCGTGATGAAAGAGGTATTTCTAATTCATTACTTCGGTTATCCGTTGGCCTTGAAAATGTTGACGATTTAATATCCGATTTTGAAAATGCCCTTTCTTATGTAGAAGAGCCTGTAAATGCATAGGACGAACAGAAGATATGAAATTAAGTTTTCATATCTTCTTTTTTATGCCGTTAAGTATATTTTTTACTTTTCGTATAGTTCATAAAAAAACGAAAGAGCACCATCTATTTCCAAGTAATGAATTAATTGATATATTAAAAAGTAAAAAAGGGGCAAAAATAATGGATACTTGTGCAGATGTTTTAATCGTTATCGATTTACAAAATGGGGTATGTTATAGCGGAGAGCATTTATTTGATTTACAAAACTTGCTTACAAAAGTAAATAAAAGAATTTCTTCCTATAGAAAATCAAATAAACCAATCATTTTTGTTCAACATTGTGATGATGATTTAGTACCCGAAAAAGAACTTTGGGCTATTCATACCGATCTAGATGTTCAAGAACAAGATTTTTTTGTAAGAAAAACACATGCAAATTCATTTTATAAAACGAACTTAAAAGAGATTTTAGACCAATTATCTGTACATCGTATTGAATTTTGTGGTGCCCAAACAGAGTACTGTATGGATGCTACGATTAAATTTGCCCATGGACTGGGATACGAAAACTTCATGGTACAGAAAACAACCTCTACGTTAAATAATCCATTTATGTCCGCAAAAGAGACAATTAATTTTTATGAAAATATATGGAATCACAGATTTTTAAAATTGATACAAGATGAACTCTAGAATAAATGACTAATAACTTGATCATTCTAAGATTTATCAGCCACATTCAAATATTTCATTATCACCATTATAAAGAAGCTGATCATAATCAGCTTCTTTTCTTTTAACCTGTTATATATTCTATATATAACATTATAATTCCTTTGTCATATTATTTTAAAAATTTTGTATATTCATTTGAAAGAATAAGAAAATCATGATAAAATTGTGTTACGAATATATCTATATCTTTCAATTTTTGAAACGCATCAAAATTTTCACTCAAAAATGTCATTTTACAAAACTGTGCAAATTTATCTATTTTATTTACATCAGGGTCTCTTTTCTTACAATTTCTTTACTTTAGGACTTTTTTTCTGCAACAACTGTTTTCTTTTCTTTGATTTTTTGGTATGTATAGTATGGTATAACAGCTCACACGGAGGTGGAAAAGAACATGTTAGAAACCTTTCAAAAAGAAATAGAACTATATGAAAGCAATGCAGAATTATTGAAAGTGCTTGCTCATCCTGTTCGCTTATGTATTGTAAAGGGATTAATTGAACGTGGCCCAAGCAACGTTTCTACAATGTACACAGGCTTAAACATGCCACAATCTACAATTTCACAGCATTTAGCAAAGTTAAAAAGTGCTAAAATCGTTTCTAGTGAAAGAAAAGGATTGGAAATTTACTACAAAGTAGAAAACGAAACAATTATTCAACTCGTTCGTGTATTATTAGGTTAGGGACCTATAGACAGAGAAAAAGAGTGTATTCTATATTTTTCATCTCATATCTTTAATATAAATATATATCATGAGAGAAAATATATAATGCTACATAATTAAAAGTCGTATTAAAAAACAAGACACAGAAAATACTGTGTCTTGTTTTTTTCATATCGTTAAATATTGATTCAAAAGTAAATTCTTCATATCTTTTGTGTGTATAACAACATCGAAAGCATTACCTAATCCTCCGTTCAAAATCATAGAGCGAATAGCTCTATTTAGTTTTTGAGTTTCAGAAAAAGGGTTGGTATCTTGATGGCTAGCAAGCTGATCTAATATTCCTGCTGCTAACAAAAACTCTGATTGCTTCCTATGCCATATCGTATTAATTCCGTGCAGCTCAAAATTCATCTTCAACTCATCCCAATGAACATGCGTAGTAAGGTCCATTTCTCCTGGATATGCAAGAGGATTACGAATTAGCTTGTGCTTATAATATCCTCTTAAACTTCCTTCACGATGTGCAGGATGCATCCATTCTTCTTTTGTATATCCATAATCAACTGTAATACATATACCTTTCTGAAACCATTTCGCAATTTCTTCTATATACTCTTCCATTGCAATAGGCACTTCAAAGCGCTGTCCCTCAGCAATATGAATGTTATATTTCAATAAGTAACGACCGACTCTTTTCTCTATCGGTCTAAATACTTCTGTAAGGTTTCCCTCATCTGTATACGTGATACGTACTTCATACAAAATTCCATTTCTTTTCTCAACTATCTCAACAGGAAACGCATCAAATAATTCATTCGAAAAAATAATTCCTTCGAAAGACTCTCCCATTTCAATATAAGATGTATAATACGACACATTATCAAATAAGCAAAGCCTCTCCTGTTGTAGCCTTCTATGAAAAGGGCTCACTTCAATAATTGAATAGTTTAAATTGATAAAGGTTTCCGGAGATAATTGTTTCCATTCTTGTAAAACATCATAGGCAAACTTTCCTGTTCCCCCACCAATCTCACAAATATTTGGAGAAACTTCTCCCTTTTCAACAAGCCGAATAAAAAACTTAGCAAAAGTCTTCGCAAATACAGAAGATACATTACTACTCGTAAAAAAATCTCCCTGTCTTCCGATTTTTTCACGTTCTCTCATATAATACCCATGTTCCTCTGCATATAATACGAGGTTCATATACGTACTATATGAAATCGAATGATCCTTTTCTTTTCCCATCCATTCTCTTAAATTGAGCTCCATCCCCATAATGACTCCTTATTGTAAAAATGGATTATTTTCTTTTTCAAAACCAATGCTTGTTTCTGGACCGTGTCCACATAGCACCGCTGTTTCATCTGGTAATACAAATAATTTCTCTTCAATACTTCCAATTAATTCAGCAAAACTTCCACCAGGTAAATCCGTTCTTCCAATACTCATTTGGAACAATACATCTCCAGAAAATACAGCATTCGCTTCTTTACTGTAATAAGAAATACTTCCTGGAGAATGTCCTGGTGTCTCAAAAATTTCAAAACTAAAAGAACCGATCGTTAATGTACCCTCTTCGTCAATAATATGGTCTGCTGGTTTTGCTGTAATACTGCGGTTCATCATAAAAATTTGCGAGCCATTCACAGTTGCATCTCCTAACCAATCCGCTTCTTCTTTATGTACGTATACAGGAATATGAAAAGCGTCTCTCACGGCATCAACAGCACCAATATGATCGAAATGAGCATGTGTTAATAAAACCGCAAGTGGCTTTAACTGCGCTTCCTGTAAATATGTAACAAGTTTCTCTCCTTCATGACCAGGATCAAAAATAATACACTCATTTTGATCATTCGTTAAAATATAAGCATTTGTTTGTAATGGGCCTAAAGGCATTTGTATCCATTTCATATGAAAATCTCCTCCAGTTATTTAATTTACTTTTAATGATACAACATTTCTTTCTCTTAGGAAAAGAAGGCGTGTTATCTCGACAATCATTTTTAAAACATGTACAATATAAAAGAGTAAATATTCTAAAAACTCATTCTAAGGAATGAGTAGACAGAGGAGGATATTGTATGGGCCTTGTTATTATTTTTACGCTAGTCACTCTGTTAGCTGTATTTGCTACGCTTAGAACACTTCGCGAAAAAAACTTATTCGCGGGCGGCTTCGCTATTGCAACCGTACTTGTTTTCGGATGGTTTACAATCATGACTGTTCTATATAATGGGTACCCACCAGCTTAATCCATTTACATTTTTATTCTCCAACAAGATCTTGCATAAAAAGAGGAAGGGGGCCCCTTCCTCTTTTCATTATTCACAACTTATATCATCTTCGCCTCGTATTTGTTCTTTTTTACAAGCCACGCTCCTCCAATTACACCTGCATCATTACCAAGTATTGCAATTGCTAACTTTGTGCTCTTTACAGCACGAGAGAAAGCATATTGCTCGAAATAACGTTGAATTGGTTCTAATAGTGCGTCTCCAGCTTTAGATACGCCACCACCAATTACGATTTTCTCTGGGTTCAACGTACTAGCAAGGTTCGCTACAGCTAATCCTAAATAAGAAGCTACTTTTTCCACTACTTCACCTGCTAGTTCGTCACCTTGTCCAAGCGCTTCAAACACATCTTTTGATGTAATAAGCCCTTCTTCTGCTAACATAGAACGTAAAACACTTTCTTTATCTGTCTCTTGTATTTGTTGCATAGCAACACGTACAATACCTGTTGCAGAGGCTACCGTTTCTAAACAACCCGACTTCCCGCAATTACATGGAAAAGCGTTCTCTGTAACAACTGTAATATGTCCAATCTCACCAGCAGCACCGCTTATACCATGTACAATCTCACCATTGGCGATAACACCACCACCAACACCAGTGCCAAGTGTCATACAAATTAAATCTTTTGCTCCTTCACCAGCACCTTTCCACATTTCACCAAGCGCTGCTAAGTTTGCATCATTATCAATAACAACAGGTAATCCTGTTTCTACTTCTAGCAAGTCTTTTAACGGATAGTTTTTCCATCCTAAATTAACCGCTTCATAAATCATTCCAGATGCCACATGTACAGGACCAGGAGCTCCCATACCAATACCAATTAGCTTGCTTTTTAATTCACCTAATTCTTCTAACTTTTTATCAATAGCTTTCGCTACATCAAGTGTAATATGTTTTCCTTGTTCATTTGTATTCGTAGGGATTTCCCACTTATGTAAAATTTCACCGTACACATTAATAAATGCTAATTTAATCGTTGTACCACCAAGGTCAACACCAACTAACCATTTCTCTTCCATGTTACTTACCTACCTTTATCTAATTCTTATTTAGCTCTTTTTGAATTTCTTGCTTCAATAAAAATAAAGCTGTTTGATAGTCTTGTGGATCGATTAGCTGTGATTGATTTAATTCACGCAATTCATCTTGCATTAATTGTAAATCTGCAATTCGATCACCCGTATAAATAATCGTACCAAATTTCTTTAGCAATTGCTGAATATCATAAATAGATACCATTTCATCACCCTCTATGCTCACTTACTATAAAAAATTATAATAAGAAAACGTTCACATATTTTATTATAATCACGAAGAAAAAGTCTCGTCAATTTTTATTTGTCTATACAAGCCCATTTTTAACCGTTGTTCCTTTTTCTGTAATAATTTTTTCTACATTTTTATCAAATGGCTCTACTGGAATATGTTCTACCATTTGAAAACTATAAGCTAATGATAACGCTTTCCCTTTATAATGCACGAGATAACGATCATAATAGCCACCGCCATATCCAATCCGTTCTCCTCGCTCTGTATAAGCTACGCCTGGCACGATTTGAAGATCAATTTCATCTGCATTCACTTCTTCCGTAAGCGCTGGAATTGGTTCACGTAAATTCATATACACTGTTTCTAATTGATCAAAATTACTAATTTTCCGGAAAGACATCGTTCGTGTTCCTTTATTACACTTCGGAACAACAACTTTCTTTCCTTCTTCCCAAGCTTTTTCGATAATAGGATATGTATTCACTTCATTTTCCATTGAGAGGGTGATTCCAATTGTTTTAGCTTCAACCCACTCTTTTTGCGCATACAACGAAGCTGCAATTTGCTCTGATAAAGTTGTATACCGTTCTTCTGATAAAGAATTCATGTGTTCTATTATTTGTTTACGTAAACGTAGTTTCTCTTCTCTCACACATTTTCCCCCTCACAGTGACACTTTGCTCTACGATGATAGTGTATCACTTTTAACAGAGGAACCGAATAAAAAAAGAAACAGTAGGAAAATATTCCTACTGCTTACTTTGTTTCACGGTGTAACGTAGACTTCTTGTCACGCTTGCAATACTTTTTAAGCTCGATACGCTCAGCGTTGTTACGTTTGTTTTTCTTTGAGATATAGTTACGATCTCCGCATTCTGTACATGCTAGAGTAATATTCACACGCATTCTTATTTCCCTCCAGTACTAATAACTTAAATCAGACTATACTATAATACCACTTTTAAAATAAAAATTCTACACCTTTTGATATTGTCTAATTTTTTCTATAAGATTTTTCATGTTTTCCCTTGCTATTACTGGGTTTCTAGCATGCGAATACACTAAAAATTTCGGTTGTTTTGTGTCAGAAACGATATAAGACCACTCTTTTTCGGTATATTTGAACTGTACTCCTTCAAATATACCTTCTTCCTTTCTTTCCATATCAGCCAATAATTTCCTCATTACTTTCCCTTTTTCATTCCATGAACATACAACTTCATCACAAAGTAGATAGAGCGGAGGTGATTGCTCTACTATGCTGAGAAATGTTTTTCCCTGCAATGCTATTAGCTCGAATAATTTTCCAATTCGATATAAAATATCTCGCTTCCATCTCGCTTGAAACGACTTTTTTTCATCCTGCGTATAAAATAGAAGGTAACATTCTCCTAATTTCAAAGACATCGGGTAAATATTTCCTGCCGATTCAAGTAATAAATCTGGAATATCTACCTCTTCAAAATCTGTTCCCTGGTAAATATTACTATGATTATCATATAACTCGAAATAATTTCCTTGCTCTGAAAACATAAGTGCCATATTTGCTTTACTTGATTTCATCAAGGCTTTCACATGATGCTTTTGTTCGCCCGCATAAATCCATGTAACTGTGCATCCGAGCCTTTGCAAAAAAATCATAAGTAAATGTTGTAACATATCATTTCTCTTATTAATAAGAAGATGAAACTTCTGTTTTTGTATCGTTTCAATATCAATATGCTCTAACACAGCTTCTACATAATTATTTACAGAAACGTGAACTAGCTTATTTCGTCCCATTTCTTTCTCAGAAGCGTAATAAAACGACTCAGACATATATACTTGTTCTATCGCTTTTTGCTGCTTATACGTTAAAAATGAGCCCTCCTTACCATACAATTGTATAACAATCCCTCTTTCGCTTTCCACTTGAACGAAAACTCCACCTGCACATTGCAAATTATGAATGGCATACTGAAAAAGCGACTCATTCATTTCTTTACATTCCATCGTATGAATCCCGCTGCCATGAATGGCATGGAGGAATAAATTTTTAAAGGAAGTTGTTTCTATATTTTCCTGACTTCCAATCAATATACTCTCTCCTTTAGCAAAAAGAGATCCATAAGCCATTGCAACTTTCACAATAAATTGAGGAGTAATTTCAACATTACCCCTTCCTAAAATCCGGCTTTTTTGTAACCACCCTGCACTCTTTTCACTCTCTTTAACACCGGCAGAACCTACTATCGAATGACTATCTATCTCCTTATATGGCCATATTTTTCCTTTTTGCTTAATTACTGTACTTTTCCCTATATGACAATGGTCCGCTACAATACTTTTTTGAAAAAGTGTAACATCATCTTCGACCATTGTATGATCTCCTATTGTTGTTTCTAACAACTCACAATTTTTTCCTATATGAGCGTTTGCAAAAATGATGCTTTTTTGAAGATGAGAATAACTTGAAACGATACTATTTTTCCCGATAATAGAGTACGGTTCAATTACAGCCCCTGCACCAATCATTGCTCCTTCTCCAATAAAAGAAGGGCCATGAATTTTCGTCCCTTTTCCTATCGTTACACCTTCTCCCATCCACACCATCGGTAATACTTCTGTATATGGAATAGGCACCTTCAATTTTTTCGTCAACAAATCGAATTGAGCTTGCCGATATTGATCAAATGTACCAATATCTAGCCAATAGTCTTCTGATAAATATGCAAATAAAGCATTTTTATTTGCCAATAAAGGAAACACATCATGACTGAAATCCGAAAATTCCATGGATGGTATGTAAGAAAAGATTTCTGGCTCCATTATATAAATACCTGTATTCACAATATTAGAAACTACCTCATTCCAGCTCGGCTTTTCTATATATCGTATAATTTCTTGTTCTTTATTCATTACAACTAAGCCAAATGAGAGTGGGTTTTCTACTTCTTTCACAAACATCGTTACCATTCTCTTCTTCTGTTCATGAAATGCAATTCCTTCTGATAATTGAAAGTCAGTTAATGCATCCCCACTAATAACAACAAATGTTTCATCTAAAAAACTTTCCGCTTGCTTAATACTCCCTGCTGTTCCAAGCGGAGGAGAATCTTCAAAATAATACAAGTTAACTCCCCACTTACTACCATCACCAAAGTATTGCTTAATGGCAGTACTCATATATTGAACTGTAATTGCAATTTCACGAATACCATGCTGACGTAATAATTCAATATTATATTCAAGAACTGGTTTTTCTAACAATGGTAACATCGGTTTTGGAGTATTACATGTTAATGGTCTAAGGCGTCTCCCTTTTCCTCCAGCTAAAATAACCCCCTTCATATACTTCAGCCTCCACTTATATAATGTTCAAGAACTCCGTATATCATTTACCCCACATTAACTGCAGTAAAAGTCCGGTTTGGTATGATCTAACAATCAGCGAGAGACAGCCCCACTAATTAAAGCCTCACTTTATAAATAAATATACCTTTTAACTCCCACCCAAAAGAAAGCGCTTACCATTAACTTGGTAAAATAATTAATAATACGTAACTAACACATATGTACTTATTTTCCCATCAATTATGATACATCTTATCATCATAGACTAAAGGAAACAACGAGCTTTTTTTGTCATGTTTTGACTAAAAAAAGCAGGTGATTTCTCATCACCTACTTTTCCCCCTACTCATTCAATAAATAATGCTTTCCTTTTACTACATAAAATACATTCTCGGCAATATTTGTAACATGGTCTGCTACACGCTCAATATATCTTGCAACAAAGGATAGTTGTGTAATTTGTGTAATCGCTTCTGGTTGTCCAGGGATAGATGAAATAAATTCACGAATCGCCTTCCCATAAATTTCATCAACTGAATCATCCATTTCAGCAATTTGTTTAGCAAAAGTTAAATTTTCTTGCTCATATGCTTCTAATGCTAAATTTAACATCTTATGAGCAATCTCAAACATTTCCTCAAGATTATGTAAACTAACAACCACTTCTTTTTCACCAAGACGAATTGTTGATTTCGCAATATTAACAGCATGGTCTGCAATACGTTCTAAATCTGTCGCTGTTTTAATTGAAATGAAAATTCTTCTTAAATCACTTGCTACAGGCTGCTGCTTTGTAATAAGCATAAGCGCAAGGTCATTTATTTCCTCTTCTAAATTATCCATGCGATAATCCCCATCAATGACTTCTAACGCTTTCTCTACATCCCTGTTGTGAAGACCTTCCATAGCAATCAATAAAGCTCCACTTGCTAACTCACCAAGCTCGATCACCTTTTGCTGTAACGTTTTTAAATCACATTGAAACTGTTCTCTTACCATCATTTCTTCCCCCTCAATATTATGTGCCATTTTATATAAATCCCCTACCCAGCCTCTTGTATGTTTATTAAGCCTTGAGAAAAGAGAAATATTACTCCCCTATTTAAAATGAGGTAAAAATGAGAAATGCCCTCTGTTAAGAGGGCATTTACTCTTAGCCTTGCTAGCGATATCAACCAAATCGTCCTGTAATGTAGTCTTCTGTACGCTTATCTGCAGGTGTTGTAAATAATTTGTTCGTATCTGTATATTCCACAACTTCTCCACTTAAGAAGAAAGCAGTTTTATCTGAAATTCGTGCTGCTTGTTGCATGTTGTGCGTTACGATAACAATACTAAAATCTTTCTTTAACTCCTGAATTAATTCTTCTACTTTTGATGTTGAAATTGGATCTAGCGCCGATGTTGGCTCATCCATTAAAATTACGTCTGGCTCAATCGCTAAGCAGCGTGCAATGCATAGACGTTGTTGCTGACCACCAGATAAACCGTATGCATTATCATGCAAACGATCTTTTAACTCATCCCAAATAGCTGCGCCGCGCAAGCTATTTTCAACAATTTCATCAAGTGTTTTTTTGTCACGAACACCATGGATTTTCGGACCATATGCTACATTTTCATAAATAGATTTTGGGAATGGATTTGGCTTTTGGAACACCATACCCACATGCGTACGTAATTCTTCAACTGGATATGATTTATCAAATATGTTTCGTTCTCTATATTCGATAACGCCCGTAGTTCGAACGATAGGCACTAACTCTACCATACGATTTAGCGTTTTTAAGTATGTTGATTTCCCACAACCACTTGGACCGATAATCGCTGTTACTTCATTCTCATGAATACTTAAGTTGATATCTTTTAAAGCATGGTCTTCTCCGTACCATAAATTTAAATTTTTCGTATCAAATACTATTTTTTTTGGTGCTGTCTCAATCTTTTTTTCATTTTTCACCTGTACATTTACTACTGTTGCTACCATTTGAATTCCCCTTTCATCCACTTCCAACTTATTTTCGATTTCGTAACCATAAGACAAATATATTTATAAAGAGCAACAATCCTAGCAAAACAATCATCCCAGCTGCTGCTACATACTGAAATTCTTCTTGTGGTCTACTCATCCAATTAAAAATTTGAATTGGTAAAACCGTAAATCTATCAAACATACTGAACGGAACATAATTTGCAAAGGCAAGGGCCCCAATAACTAATAATGGTGCTGCCTCACCAATTGCTCTCGATACCGCTAACGTACATCCCGTTACAATCCCTGGCAAAGCGACTGGCAATACAATTTGATACATCGTTTGCCATTTCGTAGCACCTAATCCGTAAGAAGCCTCTAGTAATGAGCTCGGCACAGTTCTAATCGCTTCTTGACTAGCTACAACAACAGTTGGTAAGACGAGTAAACTCATCGTCAGTGCCGCTGCCATTATGCTCTCTCCCAAATGGAGAGCGTATACGAAAATAGTTAACCCTAGTAAACCAAACACAACGGAAGGTACCCCTGCTAATGTTTGATTATTTAATTCAATCAACCTTTTAAAAACGGACTCCTTCGCATAATGCTCTAAATAAAGAGCTGTTCCGACTCCAAATATAAAAGAGACTGGTATAACAATGCTCATAAATAGTATTGTTCCTGACAAAGCAGCGACAATCCCAGCTTCTCTCGGATTACGTGAGGCGAAGTTTGTAAAGAAATCTATTGAAAGATAACTTATACCTTTTTCAAAAATTTGAAAAAGCAATATAAAAAGTATTACTACTGAAAACAAAATTGCTATATAAAACAAACACTTGTAAATCCGATCCTTTAAAAAACGCGACGCCATATTTTCTTGTATGTTCTTATGGTTTAACATTCGCATATTATGTCAACCTCCTAAAACGGCGCATAATATATTGCGAAATGATATTCATAATAAAAGTAAACATAAATAACGTTGCACCTACAGCATACATGCTGTAATAAGTAATCGTTCCATGCGGAGCATCACCTAAACTCACTTGTACAATATAGGCTGTTAATGTTTGAATAGAATGAGTCGGATCTATCGATACATTAGGTGTTGATCCAGCTGCAATAACAACAATCATCGTTTCACCAATTGCCCTGGAAGCTGCTAATATAATCGCTGCCATTATGCCCGTAAAAGCCGATGGAAACACCACTTGTTTTACCATCTCAAAACGAGTTGCTCCTAGCGCTAATGAGGCTTCTTTAATTCCTTTCGCTACAGCTCTCATCGCATCTTCAGAGAGAGACGCAATCGTCGGTATCATCATAAACCCTATAACAATACCTGGACTAATAGCATTAAAAAACTGCAAATCTGGTATAACCCGTTGTAAAAGTGGTGTGACAACTGTTAACGCGAAAAAACCATATACAATTGTCGGGATGCCTGCTAGTAGCTCTAACAACGGTTTTAATATTTTCCGAGCGCCATTCGAAGCGTATTCGCTTAAAAACACGGCACACCCTAAACCAATAGGAATTGCTACGAACATGGCAATTGCTGTTACAAGGATTGTTCCACATATAAGTGGTAATATACCGAATTTGGGATCTTCAAAAAAAGGTAACCATTCCTTCTCTGTCAAAAAAGAATACAATGATATCTTTTGAAAAAACATGATTGTTTCATTTGCCAACGTAATAATAATTCCAAGTGTCGTTACAATGGACACGCTAGCAATGGCTTTTAGTATTAACGGAACAATTCGATTGATTCGCTGCGTTTTTTTTCTTCTATTTGTATTTCTCTCAATCAAATGTTGTACAGAAAATGTAATTTGACTTTTGTCATTATGAGCCAAAGATGAAAACCCCTTTCCACCCTGACATTACCTTTTTATTTCTGTTAACATTCGCAGCTGTTCATTATATTTTTCTTTTGGTAATTTTACATATCCGACCTCTTCAGCAAGGCTTCCAACATGCTTAATCATAAACTCAACATAATTTGCTACATTAATTTTATTTCTGATAGATGCATGATTCACATACGTAAATAGCGGCCTAGATAATGGCTTATACGTACCCGACTGAATGGTCTCTTTCGTTGGAAATACACCATCCACCTGTATTGCTTTTACCTTATCTCGATTGGCCATATAATAAGCATATCCTACAAAAGCAATGGCATTTTTATCATTCATTACCCCTTGCATAATAACTTGATCGTCTTCAGACAAAGAAACCGTTTTTACAAGGCGATTATTTTGTAAGACAACATTTTGGAAATAATCATAAGTACCAGAGTCTACGCCTGGCGCATAAAATTTAACTTGTTCACGAGGCCATGATGAATGAATTTGTGACCATCGTTTCAATCTTCCATTTTCACTCCATAATAGACGTAACTCGTCTATCGTCATATTGTTTACCCACGTATTTTGACGATTCACAACAATCGTTAGACCGTCATAAGCAACCTCAAATGGTGTAAATTGAATGGATTTTTTCTGCATTGCATTTTCTTCTACCGGTTTCATCAATCTCGAAGCATTGTTTATATCTACTTCTCCTTTACTGAAACGATTAAATCCTCCCCCTGTCCCAGAAATACTAATAGAAATTTTCACGTTTGGATGGGCCTTTGTATATTCCTCTGCTACTGCCTCTATAATGGGGAAAACCGTTGAGGATCCATCAACTCTCACTTCTCCCATTTCATTTGTAGCGAATGCAGTAGACATATTAAAACAAAGGAAACATGTCGATAATGTCAAAACTTTAATCGATGTGCTCATCCATTTCACGTGTTCTTCCTCCTAGAAGTAACCGGAAATAACAGGATTACAGATATAAGAATACTGCTAAACTATTAATTCGGTTTTAATTATTTGTAAAAGTTTTGTAAAGTCCCACAAAAACAACTGTATACACAAACTTTATTTTCACTTTTGTACTTTAGATGCAGGAAATTTTCTAATCATCCATAAGGCGAAACTTTAATTAGTGGGGGTTTTGTTCATCCCCCCACTAATTATTAGCCCTCACCAATCGGGCGTTTACGGGCAGCAGGGCTCCCACCTAACTTCTTTGCTCCAGCTGAATTTTGAGGTGGGAGTTTTAACGCCCTCAAATGCGGGATAAAACTGCTATCGCCTATCACACACAACAAACTTAGAGCGTATGCACTAATCTTGTTGTGTTCATCGTTTTTGAAACTACATGTTTTTTCAATATTTTATGCTTGTCCACATTTACTAAACCATATGCGTAAGGCATAAAAAAAAGCACACTATCTTTTCAGATAGTGTGCTTTTTTTACAACTTTTTTATTCATCATCTTGATTTTTATTTTTTTGCGCTTTTTCATCTTGCGGAGCTTCACCAGTTAATGCTTGGTTTTTCAAATCAAAGTAAGCATCCATAATTTCACGACTAATATATCCATTAATACCAGTCTTATCATCATGTACCCACGGAACAACAACAGAGAATGCTACTTCTGGATCTTCGAGCGGGGCATAACCTACTAATGTTAAGTTATAAGTCTCCACACGCTGACCATCTGCTTTTTTACCAATCTCTTTATCTCCGCCATATACGGTTTGCGCTGTACCAGTTTTCCCTGCAGCTTTATATTTTGCACCAGTAAAGTATTTTGTAGCTGTACCACCTGTATCGTTAAACACTTGTCTAAATCCTTCTTGAACACGTTTAATTTGTGATTCAGGCATATCAACACGATTTAATACTTTCGGTTCCATGGATTGAACAACTTTTCCAACTTCCTCTGGCTTCGCCGATGGCTGACGAATTTCCTTTACAACTTGGGGTTGCATACGATATCCACCATTTGCAATCGTCGAAATATATTGCGCTAATTGAAGCGGTGTATACGTATCATACTGCCCGATTGATAAATCTAATAAGAAACCTGGTTGATTTCCTTTACCTATTTGACCAGCAGTTTCATTTGGCAAATCAATTCCTGTTTTCACACCAAGTCCAAACTGACCAAAATAGTAACGCATAGTATCGAACGCACTTTTCGGAATATCTAACGTACCGCCTCGTACATATGGAACCCCAGCGATATTCATCGCTGTTTTAAACATATAAACGTTTGAAGACTGTTTTAACGCTGTAAGGTCATTAATATACCCCATCTGTTTCCAAGATGACTTCGTAGGTGTCCCTTTTAATTTAATCGGTTCATCATACTGTACAGCTCCAGGTTGAATCGCACCAGTTTGATACCCCGTAAGTACTGTCGCACCTTTTACAGTTGAACCCATCGGATAAGAACTTGTCATCGTTCCTAATGCAAAATCATCTACTTTCGTTTCCCCGTCTTTATTCACTAATTGTTTCCCCGCCATAGATAAAACTTCACCATTTTTCGGGTTCATCATTACAACGAATGCACGGTCTAAAAGAGGTTCGCTCCCTTTAAATCTCATTAAGTTTTTTGTAAGAATTTCTTCTACGCGCTTTTGTAATTTCATATCAATCGTTAAATTCAGATCGTTACCTCGTTGTCCTTGTGACACATTAATAGTTTCTAAAATATTACCGTCTTTATCTGTAACATTTCTAACTTCAGCTTTTGTGCCGTGTAAACTATCTTCGTACTGTTGCTCAAGGTAACTTTTTCCTACACGATCGTTACGATTATAATCACGAACAAGATAGTGATCTAATCTTTCTCTCGGTAACCCTTCATCAGAAGAAGTTACACCACCAAGTACACTTCGGAACATATCGTCATACTTATATTTTCGCTCCCAGTCAACATTTGTATCTACACCTGGTAATTTCGCTAAATTTTCACTAATAATCGCGTATTCTTCCGGTGTTGCATTTTTTTTAACGATTTGCGGCGTCATTGCATATCCGCTTTCCATCTTACTTTTGATCGCCAATATTTCTAAATCTTTTGCTGACAGTTGATTAATCTCTTCTTCTGTTACACGATTTCGTTGACGTTCATCTAGTTCTTTATCGTCAATTTTATTCACTTTAAACTCTTCACGATCTTTTTTTGTGATTTTTGCTTCTGCTTCTTCTTTATGTAAAGCAAGCCAATAATCTTTCTTATCGCGATCTGTTAACTTATCTGTTGGGACTTCAATTAAATCTGCTAACTTTTTCGCCGTCTCTAAGCGATCTGCTGCAGTTGATCCCTTCATTTTTGTAAATGTAATTGTACGAATAGGCTCATTATCTACGACCGCTTCTCCATTACGATCAAATATTTTCCCGCGTGGTACAGGATTACTTATCGTTGAGTTTTCTTTTTTCTCAACTTCATTTTTATATTCCTCACCACGAACAATTTGTACGTATCCAAGCCTTACAATAACCGCGGAGAACATTAAAAACACGCAAAAAAACAACACGTTTAACCGAAAAGGAACGTGGGTCTTTTTCTTTTGTTGTTTCTGCTTCTTGCTCATACAAACCCCCTCTACCAACAGCTATGTAATGTGAAAGGGACACCTTCATACAGGTGCCCTCACTGCTGTCTTACATCTTTTTCTATTCTAGCATAAAACACGCGATAAGTTAACCTTCTGGTTCAGTTTGATTCTGCGTGCTTCCTTGCGCTACAACACTGGTTTTGTTCACATTCCCCTCATCATATTTGACATTTTTAACTGCAAAATAAATAAGAAAATGTCCAGCTCCTAAAATACATAGTAAGAAAGGTAAACTTTTTTCAGGCGGAAAAAATATGACAGCACATAAAAAACTTAAAATGGAACAAATTCTTCCGGCATTTAACCATAATTCCCTGACCACTATATATTCTACACGCCATTCTCTCGCCTGTTTTGCTCTACCAATTACATCGTATGTCATTGAGCCGTACGGAACGAGTAAAATCGGATATGCAACCGCAATACATGCTGCATAAATAAGTAATTTCGTATATGTAACATTAAAAATAACTAAAAATACAACCGCGTATAAAATAATACCGCCAAGTAAAATTGCTTTTTTTCGCCATTCTTTCTTTAACATACGAGCAACTAAATAATAGCATACAAATGATACTGCAGAATTCACTAAACTATATTTCCCTAGTGCTAACTCGCTACCAGATGCTAAATAGACATATACCGAAATAACGAAAATAAACGTTCCCTCTCTCAAACCTTGGAAGAAATGAGCGCGCGTAATTCTTCCCCAGTTTTCATCAACTTGCCGCTCTTTCAATACTTGCACAATTTCATAGCGTCCTTCACATTCCCTCTTCGATAAAAAAAAGCTTAGAACGACTGCAACCGCAAATAGCATTAACGAGAGGAAGAAAATGACAGTATAACCACTCCATTTTTCCATACGTGAAATTGTATATCCTGCTGCTATCGGTCCAATCATTCCAGAGAACGATGTAAGAAGTCCTAGAAAACCGTTAAAAAAATCTCTTGTTTCTGGTTCTGTAATCTCAAATGTTAACAAGTTAAAAGCGAGCCAATAAAAACCATAACCAACTCCTAAAAGAGCTCCCATTAATAAAATATAGTGAGATGCACTTTTTCCCGCTACTAAAACGACGATAAAAAAAACAGCTAACGTGCCTACACCGATTCTCAATAAAATCGAGCGATCAATACGTTTCGCTAATTTCCCGCCCACAAGAAATGTTAGAGGCTGCAATACAACGCTGGCCAAATTATACAAGCCCAGATTCACATAATTTTGTGTTTGCTTCCATAAATAAATGTTTACAAACGTATTCGATAAAGAAATTGCGAGCGTGTATAAACCTCCTATAACGAGCAATAATACTAAATCCCGATTCACTTCAACATCACCGATTACATGTTTCCACTTCATACACAACTCTCCTTTACTTCATGTTCTAGTCTTCCAAAGACAAGCTCAATTATGTAAAAGGAGAACATAGAAAAAAGCTAGGAGAAAACCCCCTAGCTTTTTTCTAGCTGTATTAACTTTAATTATTTTGCTTCTTGGTAAAGTTTTTCAGCAACGTTCCAATCTACAACGTTCCAGAATGCACCGATGTAGTCAGGACGACGGTTTTGGTAATTTAAGTAGTAAGCATGCTCCCAAACATCTAAACCGATAACTGGAGTTTTACCTTCAGTTAGAGGAGAATCTTGGTTTGGAGTGCTTGTTACTTCTAACTCACCATTGTTTACTACTAACCAAGCCCAACCAGAACCGAAGCGAGTTGCGCCAGCTTTTGCGAATTCTGCTTTGAATGCATCGAAGCTACCGAATTTCGCTTCAATCGCAGTTGCAAGTTCGCCTACTGGTTGTCCCCCGCCGTTTGGAGATAGGATTGTCCAGAAGAATGTATGGTTAGCATGTCCGCCACCATTGTTACGTACTGCTGTACGGATTGCTTCAGGTACTTCGTTTAAGTTTGCAACTAATTCTTCAACGCTTTTGTCAGCTAATTCTGCATGACCTTCTAAAGCAGCGTTTAAGTTTGTAATATACGTGTTGTGATGTTTTGTATGATGGATGTTCATTGTTTCTTTATCAAAGTGAGGTTCTAAAGCATCATACGCATAAGGTAAATTTGGTAATTCGTGTTTTGCCATTGTTATATTCCTCCCGGTTTATGTATTGTCACTACATATGTGACCTACAACTTCATTCTACCCTAATTGCCATAGGGTGCAAACAAATAAATCGCTTTGTCTTGCTATCATTAAAGTAGCAAAATTCCCACTTCTTTTCAATTAAAATGCTCATATATTCCGAAAAAAAGCTTCCTTCTACAAGGAAGCTTCCTGCTGACATAATAAACATATGAAATGGATATGGACCCTGTAGGACTCGAACCTACGACCGGACGGTTATGAGCCGTCTGCTCTAACCAACTGAGCTAAGGGTCCACGATTATGTATGTACCATTAAAAACAACTAAATTCCAATCGGATATATCGTTTGAAAAATGTAAGATAAATTTACCATATACGAAAGAAAAGTGTCAATTGTATTTTTCTCTACTAAAAGAAGTAAATTAATAAGAAGGAATTTAGTCTTCTCTACTATATGTAAATATAATATATCTTGAGCTTCTCTAGATTCGTACGTTACAATGATTTTATACATACATAAAGGAAGTGAATCTATGTCCATTTTTACACAGCTAGCAAAAAGCGTATATTCGCCTAAAGATATGGCGCTTTTCCGTTTTCAAAAAATCGGTAAAACCATTTTGTATATTATGCTTCTTTGCCTAATCACTACTATTCCAAGAACTTTCTTGTACGGTAGCGTTATTCAAGATGGTGTTAACATGGTAAATAAAGTAATCGAAAAAGATTTACCTGATTTTAAAATTGAAAATGGCGAGCTAACAGCTGATATTGATCAACCTATCGAAAAAGAAGATGGAAATGCCCTTTTCGTATTTGATCCAAATTCAACAGACTTAGAAAAATATCAAAATAAAACAGGTTTATTTGTTTTAAAAGATAAAGTAGTCTCCATGGGGAATGGTCAAACACAAACATACTCCTATAATGACTTATTAGGCGCATCTCTTGAGAAAAAAGATTTACAAGATTTCATTTCGTTATTTGACAGTATTTATCCAATCTTATTATTCGTTATTGGGTTCTTACTGTACTTGTTCCAATTATTTATTACCTTTGTAGGAGTTACATTGCTTGCCTTCATCGGTTCTGCGATGAGCGGTCAACGCAAATTATCTTATAAACAAGTTTGGACATTAACTGCTTACAGCTACACAATTCCAACAATCTTCTTTATGATTATGGATTTATTCAAAATAAACGTACCTGGCGCAACATTCATTTACATTGCAGTTGTTTTAATCGTTCTATACTTAACAATTAAAGAAGTTCCAAAGCCGAAAGAAAAACAAGAACTATAAAAAAAAATGCCTAAATAGGCATTTTTTTTTTGGACAAGCATATATTCCTAGCAAAGGAGTGAAGGATATGAAGAGATTAGGTGTACTCTTATTCGTGCTTGTCCTCGGTTATATATTTTATTACGACATAAAAATCGGTACTTTACCGATGTTAAGTTCATACAAAAAAACATCTGCTGCCCAAACGATAAAAAAAGAAAATACAGATACAAAACAAAATAAAGAGAAAGAAACAGAAAAAGAAAAAGAAACGGATACAGCTTATAAAGCAATCGAAGTAAAAACTGGCGATACAGTTCTTTCTATTACAGAAGCTATTAATAAGAAAAAAATTCCTTCTATTGAAAAAGTAATTGATGATTTTAAGCAATTAAATAAAAATACATCTGCTACAAAAATCCAAGTTGGAAAGTCTTATAAATTCCCCTTATATCAATAAGCAATCACTTAATCCTTGTCAATTACATAAAAGCGCTGATACAATAGTAAAAGTGAAACCGAGTACTTTGGTTTCTATAGCCCTTTCTCACACATACTATCATTGATGTAAGGGACTAAAATAAGAAACTTCTTTTATAAGGAGAGCGATCAATTCGTGAATGAAATAACTCAACGCACAAAAACACGTCCAGTTAAAGTCGGTAATTTAACAATTGGCGGTAACAATGAATTAATTATACAAAGTATGACGACAACAAAAACGCATGATGTTGAGGCTACAGTTGCTGAAATTAAACGTTTAGAAGAAGCTGGCTGTCAAGTTGTTCGTGTTGCTGTTCCAGACGAACGCGCAGCAAATGCTATTGCTGATATTAAAAAACAAATCAACATTCCACTTGTTGCTGATATTCATTTTGATTACCGCCTTGCTTTAAAAGCAATCGAAGGCGGCATTGATAAAGTACGTATCAATCCAGGTAACATTGGACGTCGCCATAAAGTAGAAGCTGTTGTAAATGCAGCGAAAGAGCGTGGCATTCCAATCCGTATCGGTGTAAATGCCGGCTCATTAGAACGTCATATTTTAGAAAAGTATGGATATCCAACTGCTGATGGTATGGTCGAGAGCGCACTGCACCATATTAAAATTTTAGAGGACTTAGATTTCCACGATATTATCGTATCAATGAAAGCCTCTGATGTTAACTTAGCAATTGAAGCATACGAAAAAGCTGCTCGCGCTTTTGATTATCCATTACATTTAGGTATTACAGAATCAGGAACATTGTTTGCTGGGACTGTAAAAAGCGCCGCCGGTCTTGGAGCAATTTTAAGTAAAGGCATCGGAAATACACTTCGTATCTCTTTAAGCGCTGATCCAGTTGAAGAAGTAAAAGTTGCACGTGAACTATTAAAATCATTCGGTCTTGCATCTAATGCCGCAACACTTATTTCTTGTCCAACTTGTGGTCGTATTGAAATCGACCTAATTAGCATTGCTAATGAAGTCGAAGAATACATCTCCACACTTAAAGTTCCAATTAAGGTTGCAGTACTCGGCTGTGCCGTAAACGGTCCTGGTGAAGCTCGTGAAGCTGACATCGGTATTGCCGGTGCACGCGGAGAAGGTTTATTATTCCGTAAAGGGCAAGTCGTTCGTAAAGTACCAGAAGAAACAATGGTAGAAGAACTGAAAAAAGAAATTGATGTAATCGCTGCTGAAATGGCTGCCGAACGAGAAAAAGAAAAAGAAAAACAAGAACAATAAAAAAAAGGTTGCCACAATTTTTGTGAGCAACCTTTTTTTACATTCAAATTAAAAACTCGTCAGTTATATAACTGACGAGCCCTCTCATTTTGCACATTTTGGGCAACGACCATATATTTCAAACTTATGCCCCGTTACCTCATAGCCTTTAAAATCTTTATTCATAAAATCCATCGGGCAGGAATTAATCTCTTTTGTACCACCACAATCTAAACAAATGAAATGATGATGATGTTCCATAATGGAGCATGTAAAACGGAAATGCTTTTCACCATTTAATTCCGTTTGCTCTAAAACACCGACTTCAGCAAAAACCGTTAAGTTACGATAAATCGTATCAAAACTAAGTCCTGGATAATCACCCTTCATATGCTCTAAAACATCTTTCGCAGTTAAATAACGATTATGAGCTGCGAATAACCTCAGCATTTCTTCCCTTTTCCCTGTATGTTTGTATCCCTTTTCCTTCATTAGGCGTAAAGCTTCTGTTAGATTCATACCTATCCCTACTTTATGCAGTTTTTTTCTTTTTCCATAAAATTGCACCAATTAAAATAAGAACCGCTATCATAACAATTGTACCACCTGGAGCTAAATCAAGTTGATACGAAGCAAACATTCCACCAATTACTGCAATTTCACCAAATAAAATGGAAAAGAAAATTGTTTGTTTAAATCCTTTTGCAATACGAATACTTGCTGCAACTGGTAACGTCATTAAAGATGATACGAGAAGAACACCTACAACACGCATTGATACCGCAATTACAAGAGCAACTAATATAATGAAGATAAAGTGAATCCACTTTGCACTTAAACCGGTTGATACAGCGTATTCCTCATCAAATGATAGTAAAAACAACTCTTTGTATAATAAAACAATCGTCGCAATAACAACAATTGCTACTATACCAATAATAATTAAATCCGCACTTGTTACAGCACTTACACTACCAAATAAATAACTAAATAAATCCGTATTGAATCCATTAGCAAGTGAGATGAAGATAACTCCAATCCCCATCCCTGCTGAAAGTATAATCGGGATTGCTAACTCTTGATAATGTTTATATACAGTACGTAATTTTTCAATTAGCAATGCTCCACCGATTGAAAAAAACATCCCCATATATAAAGGGTTTAAAAACCCACCGGTAAAGATTGTCTTTTCAAGTAATAAACTTGCTGCAATTCCTGATAACGTCACATGACTTAATGCATCCGCAATAAGCGACATGCGGCGAATTACAACGAACACGCCGATAAGTGGTGCGACAAGCCCTATTAAAATACCAGCGTATAAGGAATTACGTAAAAAATCATATTGTAAAAAATCCTGTATCATTATATCCTCCCGTGATGCCCATGTTCATGTTCTAAGCGATGAACATGATGTCCATATAAAATCGACATTTCTGCATCTTCTAACTCTCGGAATTTCTCTACATTCCCATGGAAATGTAAATGCTGATTCAAACATGCAACATGCGTCACCTTCTCTGTTACAGCACCCATATCGTGCGTAACAAGAATTAACGTAATTCCCAATCTTTTGTTTAAATCCTCTAGTATCTCATAAAAACTTGCCACATTCTTCACATCAATCCCAACAGTAGGCTCGTCCAAAATAAGCAATTCCGGATCACTTACAAGTGCACGAGCAATAAATACACGCTGTTGTTGTCCGCCAGAAAGTTCTCCAATGTTGCGACCTCGAAACTCGCTCATACCTACATCAGCAATCGCTTTTTCTACTTTCGCATTATCGTCTTTCGTAAAAAAGCGAAAAAGCCCTTTTTTCGAAACGAGCCCCATTGAAACAACCTCGAAAACAGTTGCCGGGAAACCTGAGTTAAAGCTACTTGCCTTTTGGGATACATAACCAACTTTATTCCACTCTTTAAATTTCTTACTATCAATGCCAAACAATCTAATACTTCCTTGCTTTGGTTTTAAAACACCCAATAAGCATTTAAGTAAAGTCGATTTCCCTGAACCATTCGGTCCAACTAAACCTAAAAAAGCTCCCTTCGGAACTTGCAAATTAATATCTTCTAACACGTTGCGATCTTCATACCGAAACGTTAATCCTTCTATTTCCAATATATTATTCATAGCATCTCACCTATTTTAATTCAGAATGATTCCGATTTATCTCTATTTGAATTATAGTACAGCTTATTATAGTTGTAAACCAATCTGCCTAAAATATATTCTTTATTTCAAGAAACCTTATTATTATAACAAAAAGCAGAGAAGAATTCTCTGCTTTCAAAAGATATTACAATTAACTTTTTAGTGAATTGCTGATTTAAACTTACCACCATTTGTCTCTTGTGTATTCATAATCGTAACAAATGCGTTTTCATCAATTTCATGCACAATTGATTTTAACTTCGTCACTTCCAGACGTGTTACAACTGCATAAATAACTTCTTTTTCTTTATCTGTATAGCCACCTTTAGCAACAAGTTTTGTTGTTCCACGACCAAGGCGGTGTAAAATTGCATTTGATACTTCCTCATATTGATCCGATACTATTAAAACTGCTTTCGTTTCGTCTAATCCTTGAATTACCGTATCAATTGTTTTGAATGCGATATAGTACGTCATAACAGAATACATCGCTTGTTCAACACCAAAAACAAATGCTGCCCATGCAAAAATGAATAAGTTCACAAACATTACGAATTCACCAACAGAAAACGGTAATTTCTTCGTTAATAGAATTCCCATAATCTCGGTCCCGTCTAACGATCCACCATGACGAATAACAAGTCCTACACCAATCCCTAAAATAAGACCGCCGAAAACTGTTGCTAAAATCGGCTCTGTTGTAAATGGCGGGATAGCATGCAACGTTGATTCAATAAATGCTAAAGCTACAATTCCAAATGCTGAAGATAACATGAATGTTTTTCCAATTTGCTTATACCCGGAGTACATAAAAGGAATGTTGAGGATAACAACTAAAGTAGAAAAGCTTAACCACCAAATATTAGGAGTAAGATAATCTAATATAAGAGAAATACCAATAATTCCACCATCAATAATTTTATTTGGCATTAAAAACAGTTCAATCGCTACCGCCGCACACGCTGCCCCAAAGACAATCATAACTAAACGATATACAAGATGAATAACACTTTCTTTTCGATGTTGCTTTTTTTCCATAAGTCCTCCTTATACTCTTTATCTATAGTTTTGTTCTTATATTATAACATAAGCTTCTTTTCCCCATTGAAAAAATGCACCTTGATACGAATATGTACAAGCTATGCGTACATATATTTCGATAGAAGAACGTGTGAAGGAGGACAACACGATGAACCTCATTAAACAAATTGTGAACAAAAAATTAAATCATATTTCTACAAAAGAACTATTGAAATATAGTAAAGAATACGAAGTTCCAATCACAACTGCACAAGCTGATAAAATCGTTTTACTTATGAAAGGGAAAAACATTAACATTTACGATAATACCGAGCGACTAGATTTGTTAAAACAAATCGCTAAAGTAACTACTCCTGCCACTGCCCAACAAGTAAATATTTTATTTCAGCAGCTATTAAAATAAGGAGGGGAAAATCCCCTCCTTATTGCGCTTTAATTTTTTCAAGAATTCCTTCATCAAAAGTACCATTTTTCAGCATTTCGATTTCTAATTTATATGGTGGCTTCTTATCTTTTTTATCTTCACCTACATACGGCGTTTCAAGAATTTTTGGTACGTGCGTAAGTTGTGGGTGATGCACAATGTGATGCAATGCCTTATAGCCAATATGACCAAAACCAATATTTTCATGACGGTCTTTTCCAGCTCCGCGTACATTTTTGCTATCGTTAATATGAAGTACTTGTAAACGATTTATCCCAACAATTTTATCAAATTCGTTTAACACACCGTCAAAATCATTTACAAGGTCATAACCTGCATCATGCGTATGACACGTATCAAAACATACAGATAGTTTTTCATTATATTTCACACCATCAATAATTTTCGCAATTTCTTCAAAGCTACGACCGCATTCCGTTCCCTTTCCTGCCATCGTTTCTAACGCAATGTTAACCGTCTGCTCTGGCGTTAATACTTCATTAAGCCCTTTAATAATTTGTTGAATACCAGCATCCGCTCCTGCACCAACGTGCGCACCTGGGTGAAGAACGATTTGTTTCGCTACACCTAATGCCGATGTTCTTTCAATTTCCATGCGAAGGAAGTCTACACCTAATTGGAATGTTTCTGGCTTCGTCGTATTCCCAAGATTAATAATGTATGGCGCATGTACGATAATTTCTTCAATACCGTTTAGTTCCATATGTTTTCTTCCTGCTTCTATGTTCAATTCTTCAATTGGTTTTCTTCGTGTATTTTGCGGTGCACCTGTATAAATCATAAACGTCGTTGCACCGTATGAAACAGCCTCTTCACTTGCTGCTAATAACATTTTCTTACCACTCATAGAAACATGAGATCCAATCTTTAACATACAATCACCTCTTCAATATACAATAGATATAATGATAGCATAATTTGTAGAAATATGTAGCGAATTGTTTGTTCACACAAAAGGCACTACATAAATTAAACAGACTATTCAAACAATCTGCACTCTATACTTAAATTAACCCAATAAAGCGAAACTTTAGTCAACGTTTTTTCTACCCCTCACTAATTATTAGTCTGCATTACTCGACTTTCTCTCAAGTAGTGAGATAAAAAAAAAATAAGGGAAATCCCTTATCTTTTTTTATTGCTATATTTTTTCTTCACTTTGTCACGTTCTGTTGCAAGTTTTCGTTTATAGTTTGGTTTTACTTTTTTCGGCTTTTTAACAACTTTTGTTGCCATAACATCTAGTCCATCACTTGGTTTTTTACGGCTCTTACGACGACGACGGTCACCTAAATCCGCCCATTCATCTCCGCGTAAATCCACATGCTTAAACTCGATATGACGTTGTTTTTCCAAACTATCTAACGCTTCTTCATTTGCTGGATCATAAATCGTCACTGCAATACCTGAATGACCCGCACGTGCAGTTCTTCCAACACGGTGAACGAAGAAATCTAAATCTGGTGGAAGTTCATAGTTAATAACATGGCTAATTCCTTCAATATCAATACCGCGTGCCGCCAAATCTGTTGCGACAATGTATTGGAACTCTAAATCACGAACTTGTTTCATCATTTTTCTACGATCACGTGGTGATAAATCACCGTGTATACGCCCTACTTTTAATCCACGTTCTGCTAATCCATCGGCTACTTCGTCAGCCTTCTTCTTTGTGTTTGTAAAGACAATTGCTAAATATGGTTTAAATTGAAGTAGCATATTTTTCACTAATTCAGTTTTATTACGGTGTCTTGAAGGCACAAGGTAATGATCAATATTTCCTGCTGCAACTTGCTTCGGATTAATATGAATATGTTCTGGATTCTCCATATATTTCTTCAAAAATGGTTTTAATTTTTGAGGAATTGTTGCAGAGAAAACTAACATTTGCAGATTTTTAGGCATACGTGCCGCAATTTTATCTACATCTTGAATGAATCCCATATCAAGCATTAAGTCCGCTTCATCGACAATAATAGTATCCGCTTTATAAACAAATAGCGCCTTTTCTTCTACTAAATCTTTAATACGTCCTGGCGTTCCAACTACAATATGAGGTTGTTTTTTCAACTTTTCAATTGATCGTTGTTTATCAGTTCCACCAATTAAACAGCGTGCTGTAATCATTTGATCTTCTGCACAGAACTTTGTTAGTTTTACAATTTCTTCGTAAATTTGTTGTGCTAACTCACGAGTAGGCGCTGTAATAACAAGTTGTACCTCTTCACGACTTGCATCAATTCTGTTTAATGTAGGAAGTAAGTATGCATGTGTTTTCCCAGAACCAGTTTGGGATTGTCCAATTATACTCACACCTTTTTTCACGACCGGGAAAATTTTCTTTTGAATTCCTGTTGGCTCTGTAAAGCGTAGTTCACGAACTGCATCTATTAAAAATGGTTTAAAATCATACTGTGTAAAAGTTTGTAGTGTCATAAGTTACACCTTCTTTCTAAAATTTCTACTGCGCACAAATCAGTCAAGTCTACATTATATCGAAATCTACAAGTAAAATCCATCTTTAGTTTAGGTTTTTATCTCAAAAACTAACCTTCTTTCCTTCCATTGCATATTGTATGTGTATATACCTAACTGAAGAAAGGAGGATTTCCCACATGTTTCCGAAATCCCCTATAAGACAAATGTATCCGAATCGAGGACAACAATCTTACACACCATATCCGATTCCACAACTACCACCGATGGCTCAAAAAAAGAAAGGTTTCCTTGCTAAACTCTTTAAAAAACACGATCCAACCGAACCTTTCATGCAAATGGTCCCTCCTTATCGACAAATGGAAGGGCCACCGATGATGCACCAACAACCGCCGCCCCAATATCAACAGCAACAGCCATACCAACAACAATATACACAACAATATCAGCCATACATGCAGCAATATCCAGAGCAGATGATACCACCTCAAATGTATGAATCAAATGATACACGTGGTGCTGCGTCAGCTACAACTGCAGCGGCATCTAGCAGCGGCATCGGTAGTTTTTTTTCAAATTTAATTTCGAACCCAACTAATATGATAAATAATATCGAAAAAGTATCTCAAGTCGTGCAATCTGTCGGTCCTGTTGTCGAACAGTACGGTCCCATTATGCGTAGTCTACCAAGCATTGTTAAAATCCTCACCTCTGGAAAAAGTACGGAAGAAAATCAAACTGAAGATGCAACAGAACAGGTTGAGGTAGCAACTCCACCCCCTCCACCTCCAAAAAGGAAACGAAAAAAAATAGTGCTTGAACCGGTAATAGAAAAAGAGGTTCCGAAAGAACCCGTTCAACAATCAGCAACAAAACCAAAACTATATGTGTAACAATCCTTTGTTTTCTATCCACTCCTCCTTTATAATGTAATGGACTATGCACAAAAGTATCCCTTGTTTAGAAGGAGAGGATTACTCACATGAAGATTGTTAAAATTTCCCCTCGTGGTTATTGCTATGGTGTTGTTGACGCAATGGTTATTGCACGTAACGCCGCATTAGATAAATCATTACCGAGACCCATTTATATTTTAGGTATGATTGTTCACAATAAGCATGTCACAGATGCTTTCGAAGAGGATGGCATCATTACATTAGACGGTCCAAGTCGATTAGAAATTTTAGATAAAATCGATTCTGGTACTGTTATTTTCACTGCACACGGTGTTTCTCCAGAAGTTAAACAACGTGCAAAAGAAAAAGGTTTAACGACAATTGATGCAACTTGTCCAGATGTTACAAAAACACATGACCTTATCGAAGCAAAGAAAGCTGAAGGATACCATGTCATTTATATCGGCAAAAAAAATCATCCAGAACCAGAAGGCGCAGTTGGTATCGCACCTGATATCGTTCATCTTATCGAAAAAGCTGATGATTTAAAAACACTAGAAATTCCAACTGATAAAATTTTAGTTACGAATCAAACAACAATGAGTCAATGGGATGTTCAACATTTAATGGAGGACATTCAGAAAAAATTCCCAACAGCAGAATTCCACAAGGAAATTTGTTTAGCAACTCAAGTTCGCCAAGAAGCTGTCGCTAAACAAGCTGATGTTGCAGATTTAACAATTGTTGTCGGTGATCCGAAAAGTAACAACTCAAACCGTTTAGCACAAGTATCACAAGAAATCGCTGGTACGACAGCATACCGCGTTGCAGACGTAAGTGAAATCCAATTAGAATGGCTACAAGGTGTAGAAAACGTAGCTGTTACAGCAGGTGCTTCTACTCCAACGCCAATTACAAAAGAAGTTATTGCTTTCTTAGATCAATATGACCCAATGAATCCAGCTACATGGGACAGAATTCGAAAAGTACCACTTCAAAAGATACTACCTCGTGTAAAAGTGAAAAAAGAACAATAATAAAAACCGTTGCCTACATGAGCAACGGTTTTTATTTTCCTTATACAAATGTGAATGGATCTGTATGTAACTGCGAAGCGTGAATGTGTACATTGAATTTCTTCACATCTACTTTTTCTTGCAATTGTTTTTGTACACCTTGCTTCATTACTTTTTCAACATTATGTCCTGGATCGACTATATTTAAACCAATCATCATCGCATCGTGAGCAACATGATAATACATATCACCTGTTACATATACATCTGCTCCTTTAAATTTCGCTTGGTTTATATATTTATTACCGTCACCACCAAGTACAGCTACTTTACGCACCTTATCATCTAACTTTCCAACAACTCTTGCACCCTTTACATGTAATGATTGTTTCACATGTAAAGCAAACTGCTCAAGCGTCATTTCTTCTTGTAAATACCCTATTTTACCAAGACCTAATGTTTCACCTTTATTATCAAGCGGATATACATCATATGCCACTTCTTCATATGGATGGGCTGCCAACATCGCTTTAATAACTTTTCTTTGTAATGAAGCTGGAATAATCGTTTCGACACGTATCTCTTCCACACGTTCTAACTGCCCAGTTTCTCCGATATAAGGATTTGTACCTTCTTGAGGGATAAACGTACCTACCCCTTCGCTACCGAACGTACAGTGGCTATAATTACCGATATGACCTGCATCCGCATCTCCAAGAGCTTTGCGCACTTCTTCTGCATGGGTTACTGGAACAAATACAACAATTTTTTTCATTTCTTCTGCATATGTAGGAGCTAATACTTCTGTATTTTGTAACCCTAACGCATCAGCAAGTAAATCATTTACCCCGCCCTTAGCAATATCTACATTTGTATGTGCGGCATAAACCGCAATATCATTTTTAATACACATTTCAATAATTCTTCCGTACGCCTTATCTGTATGAATCGCTTTTAATGGATTAAAGATTAAAGGATGGTGCGCTATAATGATATTCGCTCCTAATTGGATCGCCTCGTCCACAACTTCCTCAGTTACATCTAACGCGATTAATACGTGCTGGACAGGTTTATTAAGCGCTCCAATCTGTAAGCCAATCTTATCCCCTTCCATCGCTAAATGCTTCGGATACATACCTTCAAACAAAGAAATAATTTCATGACCATTCGGAATTTTACTCATGATAAAACCTCTCCTATCATTTTCATTTTCGCTTCTACTTCTGCACGCTTCGCTTTTGTCTCTTCAGACTCTGCTGCACGTTCTAACTGTTTTAAAATATTTTGGAAGTTTTTCAATTCCCCTTCCCACTTTTCAATAAAAGCTTCACTTTTTTCTTTTATTAAAAATGGACCCATAAACAATTCAGCTTGTTTATTTTCAGAGTAAGGTACTGCTGTATCTCCTCGCTCTCCGACTAAAATCTCGTAAATCTTTCCGTCTTCTATTACAATTTTCTCACGGATAAGCTCCCATCCATTTTCAATAAACCATTCACGGATATGGTGTGCTGCAATATTCGGCTGTAAGATTAAACGTGTTACACCTTCTAATTTTTCTTTACCACTTTCTAAAATGTCACGAATTAACGCTCCACCCATACCAGCAATCGTAATAACATCTACTTCTCCTGGCACTATAACAGCTAATCCATTCCCTTTACGAACGTCTACTTTATCTTGTAAGCCACTTTCAGCTACAGTTGCTTGTGCAGAGCGAAACGGTCCATCTACAACCTCTCCTGCAACTGCTTTTGTAGCAATATTATTTATAATTGTATAACACGGTAAATACGCATGATCCGATCCAATATCAGCTACTGTAGAGCCTACCGGAATCTCCCTCACAACTTCTTCTAATCGTTTCGAAAGCTTTACTTCATTCATGTATTTCCATTACTCCTTCTCTTCTCAGTCTGTCTCCATGATAATGAATTTATAGTAGTTGTTGCAAGTCCATAACAATACTTCAATTCTCTATTACTAATCGTATTTTAGATAGTATAGAAAAACAAGCCTTTTGCAAAAAGCAAAAGGCTTGTTTTTCTATACTTTATTTTTTCTTCGATAACCAATCAGCTACTTTCGTTGCTTGATCAGCTGGAATTAAATTAGCTGGCATATTTCCTTTTCCTTTTGACAGAACTTCTTTAATTTCATCTTTTGAAAGTTTCCCACCAATTTTTTGTAAATTAGGGCCTACCGCTCCTTGTAACTGATCACCATGACAGCTCGTACAGCTTTGCTTTACAATATCCTCTGGCTTTGATGCTGTTTGTGCTGGTTTCCCACCATTTTTTGCATCAGCTAACTCTTTAGATTTATTTAGCCCCTGAAATGAAAATACAAACATAACGATAATACCTAATGCTGCAATAAGAGCGAACGGAATCAACGGATTACGTTTCATATCTCTTCTCCCCCCTCTATACCGCTAAATAGTTAGATGATTCAGTCATTTATATTGTACTTGAAAACGCCCTATCAGAAAAGAGCAAACTACTATTTGTTAAAAATATTCCGTAAATTCATTTTATTGATTTTCACTATTATATCGCATATTATTTCGATAATTACTAACGTTTCTCATCATATTTTTTACTTTTCTACATATTATTTTGTATATAATAAACAAAATAAATCGAAAAATCGAAAAATGAGCATTTGCAAATCAAAAGACAATTCTGTAAAATAAATTACAAGAAATTGTAATCGTTGCCGATAGCTAAATTTTAACAAAAATTAACAAAACAAAAAAGTTTACTTCACAAAAGTGAAGTAAACTTAAAGGTAGCCTATTCTAAGAAATCCTTAAGACGCTTACTACGGCTTGGATGTCTTAATTTGCGAAGTGCTTTCGCTTCAATTTGACGAATACGTTCTCTCGTTACGCCGAATACTTTCCCAACTTCTTCAAGCGTACGAGTTCGTCCATCATCTAAACCAAAACGAAGACGCAGAACATTTTCTTCACGATCTGTTAGTGTATCTAACACATCTTCTAATTGTTCTTTTAGCAATTCATACGCTGCATGGTCCGCAGGCGATGTTGCTTCTTGGTCTTCGATAAAGTCACCTAAATGGGAGTCGTCTTCTTCACCAATTGGTGTTTCAAGAGAAACTGGCTCCTGTGCAATCTTTAAGATTTCGCGTACTTTTTCTGGAGCAAGATCCATTTCTTCACCAATCTCTTCAGGAGATGGTTCGCGTCCTAAATCTTGTAATAATTGACGTTGTACACGGATTAACTTATTAATTGTTTCAACCATATGAACTGGAATACGAATTGTTCGCGCTTGGTCTGCAATCGCACGTGTAATAGCTTGGCGAATCCACCAAGTTGCATACGTACTAAATTTAAAACCTTTACGGTAGTCGAACTTTTCAACTGCCTTAATTAGACCCATATTTCCTTCTTGGATTAAGTCTAAGAAAAGCATACCACGGCCCACGTAGCGCTTTGCAATACTTACTACAAGACGTAAGTTTGCTTCCGCAAGACGGCGTTTTGCTTCTTCATCGCCTTCTTCAATACGTGTCGCAAGTCGAATTTCTTCTTCAGCAGATAGTAAGTCTACACGACCAATTTCTTTTAAGTACATACGAACAGGGTCATTGATTTTCACACCTGGCGGCACACTTAAATCATTAAGGTCAAATTCTTCTTCCGTTTTTGTAATTTGACGATTATTAGGACCCTCGTCGTTGTCATTGTCACCAACTAAGTCAATCCCTTGTTCACCTAAATATTCATAGTATTCATCCATTTGATCGGATTCAATTTCAAATCCATTCATGCGTTCTGCAATCTCTTCATATGTAAGAACGCCACGTTTTTTTCCGAGCTCAGTGAGTTGTTCTTTCACTTGCTCAAGGGTCATTTCAGTTTCAATTTGTTTAGAACGAGCTGGTTTATCAGCCATCTGTTCCCCTCCTTACGCGAGATACAAACATTCATTATACTAAAACTTTATCGAAAAAGCTATTTTCTTGCTTTTTGACTTTGTAAATATGCCACATAATATTTAGCAGCCTCTACAGGATCTGTTTTTTCCATTTGTTTTACTTTAAAGATAATTTCCATCTTTTCAAGTTTTTCTTTATGGCGTCTTAGCGCCTCCAAATGACCTTGTAACGCTTCTTCTGTGTACTCTGGATTAATAAATTCATCCGTCGAAATATCAGTAATAATATTTTTCAACTTTTCATCAGAGAGCCAACTTAAAAATGTTCCGACTGAAGGTTCATTTCCCTTTTCATAATATGCGTATAGTTCATATAAAATCCCTTTATGTTCTTCTGTATAAAAATCTTCTATATGAGGTTCCATACGCACTGTCACTTCTGCACTTTGCAACATATGGTAAATAATTTCTCTTTCTGCCCTTTCAAAACCTGTTAATTTCGGTTTCGTTTGAACAATTTGAGATGGCTTAGAAACCTGCTTTATTTGTTTTTGCTGTACCTTTTGTTCTTTGCGATATTGGTGCAATTGATTCAAAAGTGTTTCCATTGAATACGAAAATTCTTGCGATAATGATTTTAAATATGATTCCGCCTGCATCGCATCCTGTAGCAATGATAACTCTTTTAAAACACTTTTTACATATTCTTCTTTGCCAGACTCATCTTGCAAATTTTTCCCTAAACGCAAATAATTTATTTTGAAACCAACAAAACTTATACTTGATTTCACAAGATTTTCAAAAGCGGTTGTCCCATATTGTTGCACATATTCATCAGGGTCAAGCTTATCTGGCAAGGATGTAACTTTCACTTGGCAACCAACTTGCAATAGTAATTGCCCTGCTTTCATCGTCGCTTCTCGCCCTGCTTTATCACCATCATAGCAAAGAACAACAGTTTCAACGTTACGTCGCAGAAGTTTCGCTTGTTCTTCAGTTAAAGCTGTTCCCATTGTCGCAACAGCTTCTTCCACACCACTTTTCACCGCGGCTAGTACATCGGCATAACCTTCAAAAAGGACAACCTGCCCACGTTTTCTAATAAACGGCCTTGCTTGGTGGAAATTATACAACAGCTTACTTTTGTAAAAAATCGGTGTTTCAGGACTATTCAAATATTTCGGAGTGTCATCTCCTAATGCCCTTCCACTAAACGCTATCACCTTACCTTGTAAAGTATAAATCGGAAACATAACTCTTCCGCGGAAGCGGTCATAATGACTGCCATCCTTCTCACTTCTTACAAGAAGGCCAGCCTGTTCCATACTAGATAGCGACAAACCTCTTTTTTGTAAAATTTTCGTTGCTGCATCCCAAGCTTGTGATGCATAACCAATTTCAAATTTCTCAATCATCTCTTTTGTAATACCACGTTTTAATAAATATGAAAGTGCTTCATTTCCTTCTTCTGTATTTACTAATAAATGATGATAATACTTTTTCAAAAGTTCATGAGCCTGTTGCATGATGACAGTGTCATCAGATATGTCTTCTTGTTGTTGTTGTCCTTGCCCTGATGTATATTCTGCAACTGCAATTCCATTTCTTTCGCCAAGCTTTTGAACAGCCTCTGTGAAAGCAAGTCCTTCCATTTTCATAAGAAAAGAAAATACATTTCCACCTTCTCCACATCCGAAACAATGAAAAATTTGCTTATCAGATGAAACAGAGAATGAAGGAGAATTCTCACCATGAAATGGACAAAGGCCGAAATAGTTACGCCCCTGCTTTCTAAGTTGAACATACTCACCAATCACTTCTACAATATCGGATGATGTCCGAATCTGTTCAACAACTTCTTCAGGAATTCTGTTCCCCATAACTCCATCTCCGTGTCGTATTTTGTATTCGATATAAATTAAAAGATTCCTTTATAATTCGACAATATTTTTCTAAATTTGTTAGAAAGTACTGTCGATCACATTGTGTAAACGATTTTGGACCTTTCGTATAAGTCCCCAGTCTGCGTAAATTCGCAGATACATACTACTATATAAAATTGTATACATTTGCTCATCTGTTACAAATGTATCTCCTGGAGACAATACATATACTCCTTTTTCACAAGAAGACTAGCAAGAAGCACTATAGCCTGTATGATCATGAGATCTGCAGCTTTTGCATGTTAATAAATATAACAGTCAACTTCATCTTGCTCAGAATCTACATAGACCCAATTACCTTGCTGTTTTCTTGAACGATGAGCATAGGATACGACAAACAAAATTTCGACATAAAATTTTGTTCCAACTTGCACAATTGCATTCTTCACGGGATACGCATCTGCATCAAATAATATCTTATCTGATGTTTTGCATATTTCTGTATTCTACATCCCTTCTGTGAATCCTTCCATAATGTGCGTTTTCTTGTCTAGATTTTGTCGATTTAACGTAAATACATGTCTTTTTCGAAAATCCTATCCCTAGTTTATTCTGAAAAATTAAAGTCTAAACGTAAAATATAGGTTTTTATCACAATTTTTTATTATAATATATTTTCTTCAACTACGCTACATATCCCTTTAATTTTCACCTTACACTTAAAGATAACGAAATCGTTCCTTTAGCATAATTAAAAAACAGAAGAATATAAGTATAACCATTCCGCTATATTCTATTACTAAGCCGAAAGTTCATGCTCTACTTCGCATCTTCCTCTAACGCCTTCTCACGAGCGAAAAAAGCACATTCACCTTTGGTAAATGTGCTAAAACATTTTTTGGTTTTGCACTGCATTCACAATAATATTTGCTGTTTCTTCAATTGCCTTATTTGATACATCAATCACTTGACAATTTATTTTACTAATTACTTCCTCAAAATGATCAATTTCTTCTTGAATACGATTAATATTTGCATATGTTGCTCCATCACTTAATCCAAGTGATTTCAATCGTTCTTTTCGAATATGATTTAACTTATCTGGTATAATTTTCAAACCGAAACATTTCTCTTTTGCCACTTGATATAATTCCTCAGGCGGATCCACTTCCGGTACAAGTGGTACATTAGCAACTTTCAAACGTTTGTTATGCGCTAAATATTGTGAAAGTGGTGTTTTTGATGTACGTGAAATTCCAATCAACACGATATCAGCTTTTAAAATACCACGTGCATCTCTACCATCATCATACTTAACTGCAAATTCAATCGCTTCAATTTTTTTAAAGTACTCTTCATCTAATCTTCGAACGACACCTGGCTCATACCTTGGTACTTGCCCTGTAATTTCTTCAATTTGATCGATAAGAGGTCCGATAATATCGTATGCCTCTACTCCTTCTTTTGCCGCTTCTGTCAATAAATATTGACGCATATCAGGCTTTACTAACGTAAAACAAATAAGCGCTTGATTGCTCTTGGCAATCGAGATTACTTCTTTTAATGTCCCTGTATCTTCTACATACGGTACACGCCTAATATCAGGAGCGAATGGGAACTGTCCCATTGCCGCTCTAACAACCAAATCAGCCGTTTCTCCTACAGAGTCAGATACGACATATACGATTTTATTATCCATTACATTACCTCACTTTAAACAAATTACACTTATTCGTTATTTACTAAATTTACAAACGCGCGTGTAATATTTGTTTTTGTAATTCGCCCAATCACTTCTAAACCTTGTTTCGTATCCTTCACAACCGGCATCGCATCAATCTGTCTTTCTATTAATTCCATCGCAATATCATATAAAGAATCCTCCCTGCGACACATCGCAATGTTTGGCATCCTTGTCATGATAATATTAACCGGAAGAGAGGTTAAATCCTGCTTTCCTAAGCTAGCTCGTAATAAATCTTTACGAGATACAACGCCAACTAATAAAGTAGCTTGATCTACAACAAATAATGTACCAACGTCCTCTAGAAACATAGTACAGATTGCATCGTATACTGATACATTTTTATCAATTACAGCCGGTCTAGATTGATAATCTTGCACTTTAATTTTCTTAACAGCTTCAGATAATAGCTGTCCCCCGGTTTTACCCGTATAAAAATAACCTACACGTGGACGCGCTTCTAAATAACCAGCCATCGTTAAAATTGCTAAGTCTGGTCTTAGCGTTGCACGTGTTAAACCCAATTGCCCAGCAATTGACTCCCCTGTAATAGGACCGTGATCTTTTACAATCTGAATGATATGCTCTTGCCGTTTATTCAGCTCTATGATAATCACCACCTTTAATGCACAACGAAAAAAGTTATACTATCTCTTAAATATTATATACTAAATATGCTATTCGAAAAAGAAAGTATGTAAAAAGGACCGTATACGGCCCTTTTTATATTTGAAACTTATCAAGTTGTTCCAAGAAACGCCTTGTTTTCAAATAAATCCCACAATATTCGTCATAATATGTATTCAATACTGTGCGCATTTGTTTTTTTGTACTATCCTTCACCGATACATTACCGAGCCGGTGTAAATCAAAGTGAAAAAAGAGACGTAATAATTTATGAACAGCCTCTCCCACCGGAATACGATACGGATCTTGCTCCGCATGACGCGAGCACAGAAAACCGCCTTCCCGGACAGAGAAGGCGACAAAATCTGTTTCTTGATGACAAATAGCACATGTATCAAAGTACGGGCGCATCCCTAATACCGGAAGCATTTTCGTTTGATAAATTAATGATAATACTTCTGGATCAACACCCTCACACATATAATGCAACGTTTGATATAACATTTCAAATAAATACGGATTATGCTTCTTATCTTCTGTTGCTTTATCGGTTAATTCAATAATAAATGATGCATAAGCAGTTAAAAATATATCCTCACGAATTTCTTTCATAGATGAAATAATCTCGCCTTGTTGCAAAGTTCCAAGTCCAGATCCCATTTGAATAAGAAAATGACCATGTGTCATAAGTTGCGAAATAGCTGCTAACCGACTCTTCGGCTTTTTCGCCCCTCTTGCCATTGCACTTACCTTACCAAATTCCCGTGAGTATATTGTAACAATCTTATTTGTTTCTCCGTAATCAGTCGTACGGATAACAATGCCCTCAACTTTTTGAAACATGTTCGTCACCATCCAAGGTTTGAACAAAACGGGTCAAGAAATTGGAGAGTCTAGATGCGCTAACTCCTCTTCATGTTGATCCATCTCATCGTTTACGTCTTTTTCCATTTCTTTCAAAAGCAAATACGTTTCAATGCTTCCTGTTTTGGAGAAAAACTTCCAGGTAAAATCTAGCATAAGAATCCACCTTTCTCAATAAGCGTAGCCTATAAACCAATTTCTTTTGTTGTTATTAAGTTGACCCATTTTGTTCATTTTCATGTGAGAAAAATTTTTCCTAATTTATCAAGGTTCATAAAAACCAATAATCAGCGGATGAACAAAACATCCACTGATCACAACTTTACTTCATATTAATACTCGTCTTCACGGAAACCAAGGTCACGAAGCTGTGACATCTTATTACGCCAATCTTTTTGCACTTTCACCCATACTTCTAAAAATACTTTAGAACCAAGAAGTGCTTCAATGTCAAAACGAGCTCTCTTACCGACTTCTTTTAACATCTTCCCTTGCTTACCTATAATAATTCCTTTTTGTGATGCACGTTCAACAACAATCGTTGCGTTTATATAAACCGCTCCGCCCTCACGCTTTTGAATTGCATCAATAACAACCGCTACAGAATGCGGTACTTCTTCACGTGTTAAATGTAATACTTTTTCACGAATAAGCTCTGAAATAATAAATCGCTCTGGATGATCCGTTACTTGATTATCCGGGTAATATTGCGGTCCTTCTGGTAAATACTTTTTAATTGCTCCGATTAACGCTTCAACGTTATTACCGTCCAATGCAGAAATTGGCACAATCTCCGCGAAATCATATAATTTACGATATTGATCAATCAACTCCAGCAATTGCTCTGGATGAAGTTGGTCAATTTTATTAATTACCAAAAATACCGGTTGTTTCGTTTCTTGTAATTTCTCAATAATAAATTCCTCACCACGACCATATCCTTCAGTTGCATTGACCATAAACAAAACAATATCAACTTCTTTTAATGTCGTTTGAGCCATCTTCACCATGAAATCGCCTAGTTTATGTTTAGGTTTATGTATTCCTGGTGTATCAATGAAAACTACTTGTGAATCATTTTCTGTATATACACCTTGAATTTTATTACGAGTTGTTTGTGGCTTATCGCTCATAATGGCAATTTTTTGGCCAATAATACGATTTAAAAATGTAGATTTCCCAACATTCGGTCTGCCAATAATAGAGACAAAACCTGATTTATAACCTTTTCTATTCATGTAAATCCTCCGCTAAAAATGCTCCTGGTAACAATTCTCCGACTGTTGTCTCTTGAACATCACCATGTAAGTTTGATAGGTATACTTTCGTATCCTGTTTACATAATTCTATCATAACTTGTCGACATGCTCCACAAGGAGGTACTGGACGCTTTGTATCCGCTACGACTGCAATAGCTACAAACTCGTTATCCCCTTCAGAAATTGCCTTAAATAACGCTGTTCTTTCTGCACAGTTACATAAACCATATGATGCATTTTCAACATTACATCCACGATATATTTTTCCATCCTGAGTTAGTAAAGCTGCACCTACTTGAAATTTAGAATATGGTACGTACGCTCGTTTACGCGCTTCGGTTGCTTCTTGAATTAATTGTTCGCTATTCATATTCCCGCATCCTTTCCGTTCATAGATGTGAATAGATACACTCTTTCATTAAAGGCCTTCACGGCGCTCCCAAAGCTTAATAAAAGCTTCGGAATGCAACTATACCATATACGGTAAAAAGATAATAGCACCAATTACAGCAGCTATAATTGCAAATAATAAAACTGCCCCTGCTGCAACATCCTTTGCAATTTTTGCAACCGGATGAATATCGACGGTTGCTAAGTCTACTGTTTTTTCAATAGCCGTATTCACCATCTCTAAACTCATTACAATCCCTATCACAATAAGTACGACAACCCATTCCATTGTTGTAATATGGAAATAAAAGCCGCAGCATATAACGATGACTGCGGCTAAATAATGAATTTTCATATTTCGTTCATGACGAAGACAAAAGTATATACCAGCTATAGCATATCCAAAACTATCTAAAAGTTTTCCTGTTTTCATCGTCCTAATCCAAAGGCCTCTAAAATTTCTTTTTGTCTTCCAAACATTTCTTTCTCATCTTCTTCTGTCATATGATCATAACCAAGCAAATGCAAAAAGCCATGTAGTGCTAAAAACCCAAGTTCTCGATCAAAAGAATGTCCATATTCTTCAGCTTGTTCTTTTGCTCTCGGAATAGAAATAATAAGATCTCCTAACATACGCGGCATCTCTGCACCGACAATTTCCATTTCGCCTTCTCCCATTTCTTCCATAGCAAAAGAAATAACGTCCGTAGGCTGATCCTTATCTCGGTAATCACGGTTTATTTCACGAATACGTTCATTATCTACAAATGTAACCGATAATTCTGCGCCTTCTTCTATGTTCTCCATTTGGGCTGCTTTCTCTACTAAACCTCGAATCAAACTTATATATTCGTCTTTCACTTCTTCTGTTTCATCAATAAAATCAATTAATAAACTCATTCTTTCTCCTTTTCTTCCGGCGGTTCCGGATATGTAATACGGGAATGGAAAATACCATTTAACGTTTCACATAACGTTTTTCCAACGATTTGTAGTTCCTTAAATGTCAAATCACATTCACTAAATTGACCATCTTGCAGGCGATCTTTAATAATACTTTGCACTAAATTATTAATCTGATCTGGTGTTGGATGGTTCATCGAACGTACCGCCGCTTCCACACTATCAGCAATACCAACGATCGCCGATTCTTTAGAAGTTGCTTTTGATCCTGGATAGCGGAACATTTCCTCCGTATATTTCTCTTTATCTTCTTTAATCGCATTATAATAAAAATATTTAAGTAACGTTGTACCATGATGCTGTCCAGCAATATCGATAATTTCTTGAGGTATATGGTGTTCTTCTAACATTCTCACCCCATCGGTTACATGAGCAATTATAATATCTTTGCTCGTTACAGGGTCTAATCTATCATGCGGGTTTTCAATCCCCATCTGGTTTTCAATAAAAAACTGTGGTTGTACCGTTTTCCCTACATCATGATAATACGCCCCTACACGCGCTAATACTCCATTTGCTCCAACTGCTTCACAAGCAGCTTCTGAGAGATTAGCTACCATTACACTATGGTGATATGTACCTGGTGCTTCTAATAAAATTTTACGCAAAAGCGGGTGATTCGGACTTGAAAGTTCCATCAATTTCATACTCGATACAATCCCAAGACCACTTTCTAAATACGGTAAAATCCCCATAGCTAGAACAGAAGAGATAATACCCGAAACAGCAGCCATTAATAATTGCACCCCAATTTCAAGAGGCGAAAAATTCCCGTTACGTAATAATAGCAAAGCCGCTAATACGACTACATTTAATACAGAAACGAGTATACCAGCTTGTAAAATCATCGTACGACGATTTTTTTCTCTCAAGAAAATACTAACTGATAATGAACTTAATAAAACATAAATCCCCACACTATAATTCAGTGTACTCGTTACACCTTCATTAAACATAATACTTCCGCATACAGAAAAGATCATACTCGTTAAAAATACAAATCGATCACCAATCATTAATTTTACAAGTATTGTTCCCATTGCAACTGGAACAACATACGCGATTCCTGCATACTCAAGCTTTTGAAACAAACTAATGATTTTCATTAAAACAATCGTGATAGACAAAATTGTAATATACGCTAAGACATACGGCCTATCTTCTCTTTTACGCTGTAAAAACACTTCAAACTGCTTATGCATAAAGTACAATAGCACACCAATGAGTACCGCTAACCCAACATAGGGTTGAAAACTGTTCCCTTTTTCTAACAGGCCAACTAATTTCAACTGATTGTACATATCACTTGAAATCGTTTCACCTTCTCTAACAAGGACTTGCCCTTGAAGAATATAAACAGGTGGAACTAAATCTTCTTCCGCTTTTCTCTTCTCTTTTGTTAAGGTCGGATCATAAAAATAGTTTGCAGAAATCGCATATTTCCCTAACGCCTTAATAGATTCCTTTAAACCATTATCAACATTAACACTATTCATCTCACTTACATATCGTTCCTTCGCATCCTTCAATTCATCCATTTTAACATGCTCAGTCATGATACTATTAATAGCTGTAACTGTTGCATCTTTCGCTAATACTAATTGGTTCGAATCCGCATTAATTAAGTTTAGTAAGTTTGAATCAGATAATTCTTTCGTTAAATCAGTAGGCAATTTTTTTTTCAACTTGTCCACTTTTTCAGCATCAGTAATCTTTTTTTGCTCATCCGGTCCAACCGCTTTAATCTCTTGTATCACTTCATCTACTTTAGCAAAGACGTCATTCACAATATCCACTTTATTTTGTTTATACTCACTTTTATATGTATATTGATCTTCAACTTTTGTAGCGGCTTCTTTTTTCTTTTTGTCCGTTGTAACTTTATCTTCAATTTTAATAGGAGAATGGATTGTTTTTTTCGCAATAGAATATGTTGTAACATCTAATTGCTCTGGTTTTACATTATTCATAAGTGCAAAAAACAGCACTGCCCCTAATAAAACGTAAGAAATCCAACTTAGTTTTTTCGAATGTTGTAAATTACGAAACCACTTAGAAATTTCTTGAGATCTTGACATGATTTCAATACCTTCTCCTCTCCAGAAATAAAGTGAAACTATTTATAGCTTTCATTTCTTCTAGGTAACGATACTTTTTGGACAACATTTTTATCCACTCTCACCTATAGTTTATTTCCCTCGTCTTTAATGATAGTAAAAAATATGTCATTCGCCAACCTTATCATACAAAAAGAAATGATCCTGACAAATAGGATCATTCCATTTTATCATATGCCTCAATAATACGTTGCACTAACGGGTGTCTCACAACGTCCGTTTGTTCCAATGTAATGAACGAAAGACCTGATACACCAGATAAAATATTAGCAGCAATAGAAAGACCTGACTTTACCCCTTTTGGCAAGTCTACCTGTGAGGGATCCCCCGTAATAACCATTTTAGAACTAAAACCTAATCGTGTTAAAAACATTTTTATTTGAACACCAGTTGTATTTTGCGCCTCATCTAATATAACAAATGAATCATCAAGAGTACGCCCTCTCATATAAGCAAGAGGTGCAATTTCAATTACACCACGTTCCATCATACGTTGTGTATATTCTTGTCCAAGAATATCATGTAACGCATCATATAGTGGACGTAAATACGGATCTACTTTTTCTTTCAAATCACCTGGTAAAAACCCTAAGCTCTCTCCAGCTTCTACAGCAGGTCTTGTTAAAATAATTTTCTTTACATACCCTTGCTTTAAAGCTCTCACAGCCATTACTACGGCTAAGTATGTTTTTCCTGTCCCAGCAGGTCCTATCCCAAATACAATATCATTCTTTTTCATTGCATGAATATATCGTCTTTGCCCCATCGTTTTCACACGAATGGATTTACCTTTTGCCGTTTTAAAAATTTCCTCTTCATATAATTCTTCGAATTGAGCAATTTTCCCTTGTTGCCCAAGCTGAATCGCATACGCAACATCTCTTTCCGAAATTGATACACCTTTACGGATAACAACAAGTAACTGTTGTAAGATTTTTTCTACGAGCACCACAGTTTCATCTGCCCCAGATACACGAACAGATTCTCCTCTAGTCACAATCGATACACTAAGTTCTCGTTCAATTACTTTTAAATGAGCATCATTTACCCCAAAAAGAGCGATTGCTTCGTTGGGGTTTTCCAATTGTTGGTTCATTTCTACTAATTGTTCTGCCATTACTCAGTCTCCTTGAATATCGGATTCAGATATTGGTTGTGGCTCTGCAATATTTTCAATCACTGTATAATGTAATGTGACCTTTAGGTGATCCGCCTCAACCTCTTTACTCAAAATGTTATCACTTACAATCATAGCATGTTCATCCAATTTTTTCTTCAGTTCTTTTTCTGCCATCTCTTTCGCTACTTTCATTGCTTGTTTTTCGGTATATTCTCGGTTCGCTTCTTCCTCTTCTCGTACAATATCTTTCTCGTATGCAATTGGTAATGTAAATCCAAATAATTTCACATCATGTTTTACACTTTCAGTACGAGAGCGCTTATACTTATCCTGTAGAAATCCCCATATTTTTATTTTAGTACTCCCAAATTTAAGGAAATATTCATTGTATGAATTACCAGTATACACTTGAAATTGTGTCTTTAACGGAACATCCACCTCAGATTTATACCACGTTTCTCCATATACAATCCCTTTAGCCGAAACAACTGTCGGATTCTCCTCATTACCATACATCCCGGATACGAGAAGTTGCCCCTTTTCTACATGGTCATTTTTCATGACAACCGGCTTCCCAACTTCCACAAATGTTTTTGTAATAATCCCTTCTTTTTTTGCTACTAAGTTTTGTGGCTGTTGTTCACTTTCTTTTTTCGGCTCATTTTTTTCAACAATCTTAAAATGATATGTTGTCCCTCTTATTTCTAATCCCGCCCAAGTAATCGCATTAATATTGTCTGTCAAATGACGTTGAACATCTTCTACACTCGGCATTTGGAATTGTAATTTACCTTTTTTTATACCCATTTTGTCCAATTCTTTCATCAATATATATTCTGTTTCAGGTTTTGCTCCTGTAATTTCAATTTTCCACACCATATTTGACAATGCGATCATTCCGAAAAAAAATATTAAAAACCCAATTAAAAATCCACTATTTTTAATTACACGCTTATTCCAAAAAGGAAAACCGTAACGTCCAATAAAATATAATTTACATTCATTTTTTCTATAAATTGGTTTTATCTTTTTCACATCTCGTAATAACATACAAAAAACTAACGTTTCATCAGCTATCTTCTTTACATCCCAAACGAGTAATTTCTTCCGCACACACTCGTTAACAAAGCGTTCCGCTCCTCTACCTTCAATTCGCACCTTTACATACCCAAGCCATTTTATAAACCATTTATTTTTCATCGACTATCTCCACTACCTTTCTAAAAGTAGATACACTACTTTTCAATTCGATTATCAAACTAGCTCGTACTAAAATTTTAATTAGCAGATTCCTTGATCCTCACTAATTATTAACCTTCACGAGCCAGTTTTTTACGTGGAACTCAATTCCCACCTATCCTCTTTGTACGAACCGAATATTGAGTCCAGAACGTTACCGCCTGTTAATACAAGGTAACGAAGAAAAACTTCACAAACGGAAGTTTCTCCTCACTCCTCTTTCTTTTCATTTTCTAAAAACGTCACTTGTTCAATAATCCCTTCAAGCAACAGTTCTTCTGGAAGGATTGTTTTAATAACAAAGGATTGACCTTTAATTAATAATTGACCATGTTTCAATAGCAATCTTACCTCTTTATCTGAAAACACTAATAATCCTCGATGATTTTCTATATAGATATGTACTTGCCCAACAAGCGTGATCCGAGGTAGATCCATTAACACATCCACTGGCAGGTCTATTTGCTTCGTTAACCAATTCTTCATTTGTTCTATTTTTTTCATCTCAAAAGACCCCCTCTCATCCCATATGTATGAAAAAAGAGCTTGTAATATCACGTCCAAACTGAAAAAAGCATAAAAAAACGTCTCATACGAAATGAGACGCTTTTTTATGCTAATAGCTGGATAACCAGCTTATTCACAAGTGATCCGTCTGTTTTACCTTTTACTTTCGGCATAACAGCAGTCATCACTTTACCCATATCTGCTTTAGATGTAGCACCAACTTCAGAAATAACTTGCTTAATTATATCCGCTAGTTCTTCTTCTGTTAATTGCTCCGGCAAATATGCGCTTAAAATCTGAATTTCACTTTGCAGTTTATCAACAAGGTCTTCACGACCAGCTTTTTTAAATTCAAGGAGGGAGTCCTTATACTGTTTTACTTCACGAGCTAAAACTGTTAATTCCTCTTCTTCAGTAAGAGTATGTTGCAGTTTAATACCTTCATTTTGTAAAGCAGCCTTAACCATACGAATAACGGTTAATTTTTCTTTTTGTTTATTCTTCATCGCTTGTTTCATATCATCGTTTAAACGACCGAGAAGACTCATAACTTACACCCTCTCTTAGAACTTACGCTTTCTTGCCGCTTCAGATTTCTTCTTACGTTTTACACTTGGCTTTTCATAAAACTCGCGCTTTCTTGCTTCAGCAAGTGTACCAGTTTTAGAAACCGATCTTTTAAAACGGCGAAGTGCATCCTCCAAAGACTCGTTTTTACGAACGACTGTTTTTGACATTCTCTTTCCCTCCCTCCGAAACATCACACTTACATACTAATTTCAGCATGCAAAAAGAAACCCTTCTTCAGCATGTCTTTTACGATTATAATACATTTTATCACTTCAGGTCAACTATTTGGCAGAATAAAAGAAGAATAGATGCCCTTACCTGTTCAAAAGCTATGTAGATAGCTATTATCCTTTTCCCCTGAAGACAACTATATTTTTTATCATTACACCTTTTTTAATACAAGAAAGCATTAAATAACTACTCATTCAACGTACCTGCCTTTTCAGTACTTAACTTCTCCACAAAAAAAAAGAAAGCATGCAAATCGTTTCCGTTTGCATGCTTTTTTATCCCGCTATTTGCCAGGACAGTAAGACCCCCACCTCAAAATTCAGCGAAAGCAAAGAACTTAGGCGGGGGTCAGGCTGATAATCAGCGGGGATGAACAACCCCCCACTGATTAAAGTTTCACTTTATGCGCTTGCTGATTCTTTTTTTACATCATCTTCAAGAACACGAACAAACTGCGCTTCGTTATATGGATAACCAGCTTTTGTAATTTTCACTTTTACTAGCTTACCAATCAATTCTTCAGATCCTTCAAACACAATTTTTAAGTAGTTATCTGTATAACCTACATATAAACCTTTACGGTCACCATCTTTAAATGTCTCTTCCGGAATGATTTCAAGTACTTCACCTTCAAATCTAGAAGCATACTCTTTCGCTAATTGATTTGATAGCTCAATTAGACGGTGAACACGATCGTTCTTCACGTCTTCAGGAACTTGATCTTCCATACGTGCTGCTGGAGTACCTGTACGTTTCGAATAAGGGAAAACGTGTAATTCAGAGAAACGATTCTCTTTAATGAAATTGTACGTTTCCATGAATTCCTCTTCTGTTTCGCCTGGGAATCCAACAATTACGTCTGATGTAATCGCAAGACCTGGTAACGCTTCTTTCAAACGATCTAAACGCTCTTGGAAGAATTCCATCGTATACTTACGGCGCATACGTTTCAATACAGTATTAGATCCTGACTGTAATGGAATATGCAAGTGACGTACAACTACTTCTGATTTATCTAACACTTCAATTACTTCATCAGAAATTTGACTCGCCTCAATAGAAGAAATACGAAGGCGTTTCAATCCGCCTACTTCCGCTTCCATATCGCGCAGTAATCCAGCTAAGTTATACTCTTTTATATCTTCACCGTACCCACCTGTATGAATACCTGTTAATACGATTTCTTTATAGCCCGCATCTACTAATTGCTGCGCTTGTTTAATAACTTCTTTTCCATCACGAGAACGCATTAAACCACGCGCCCAAGGAATGATGCAAAATGTACAGAAGTTATTACAACCTTCTTGTATTTTTAAAGATGCACGTGTACGGTCCGTGAAATATGGTACATCGAGCTCTTCATATACACGTGTTTTCATAATATTGCGGACAGCATTAATTGGTTGACGCTCTTTACGGAATTCTTCGATGTATCCTAACATCTTCTCACGATCTTGCGTACCAACAACAATATCTACACCTGGAATCGCCATAATTTCCGCTGGAGATGTTTGTGCATAACATCCAGTTACACAAATTACCGCATCTGGATTTTGACGTACAGCACGTCTAATTACTTGACGGCTTTTTTTATCTCCAGTATTCGTTACTGTACATGTGTTAATAACGTATACATCAGATTTTTTTTCATATTCAGTTCTTTCATAACCACCTTGTTTAAACAATTGCCAAATCGCTTCTGTTTCATAGTGGTTTACTTTACAACCTAACGTGTGGAACGCAACAGTTGCCATTGATTATCACCCCATCAATTCAAAATGATAAGAAGCGGCACTTAACGCATAAAGCGGAGCCGTTTCTGTTCTTAAAATTCTTGGTCCTAAACTACATGGTACAAATTTATGTTCACGAAGTGCGGTTATCTCTTCCTCCGCTAAGCCGCCTTCTGGTCCAAATACAATCAGCAGCTTTTGGCCTGGCTTAACCGTCGCTAAAGCTTTCGCAAAATTAGATTTCTCACCTTGTTTCGCTTCTTCTTCATACGCAACAAGACAAACATCATACTCGCTACTCATCGACAGCAGTTGTTTAAATGATGAGGGAACGTGTACTTCTGGAATTTCACTTCTATGCGATTGTTCCGCAGCTTCTTTTACAATTTTTTTCAAACGCTCAACTTTTTTATCTGCTTTTTTCGCATCCCACTTTACAATAGATCGAGATGCTTGAAATGGTAAAAATGCAGCTGCCCCAAGCTCAGTTCCTTTTTGAAAAATTAACTCTAGCTTGTCTCCTTTCGGCAGTCCACTTGCAATCGTCACGAACACAGGAAGTTCGCTTGACGCCTCTACCCATTCTACAATAGTGGTATCCACAAATTCACTGGTAATTTCAGCAATTGAACACTCTGCTGTTTTACCATTTACACAGCAATAAATGTGGTCACCAGCTGACATACGCATCACTCTTGCGATGTGATGGACATCATCACCCATTATGCGAATACTTGTCTCATTTACATATTTCTCTTCTACAAAATAACGTTGCATATAATCACCTTAGTAGAGTTTCGTTCCTTTCGTAAGTCAATACTTACGAAAAGAACGAAACGTTATCATTTTCATATAACAAACGGCAAGTCCCTCACCTTATACGGTGAGAGACTCCCCTGTTCTTTATAGACTAAAATCTATATTACGCATTTCGTGCAATAATTGCTACCCAATCTTCCATTCGAAGTACTTCTTCAATTGAAAATCCAGCTGTTTCTAACGCTTCAGAAATTACTTTTTCTTTCGCCCCAATAATACCAGATGTAATAAATAATCCACCTGGCTTCACAACTCTCGCTGCATCTTCAGGGAATAGAAGAATAATTTCCGCTAGTAAATTTGCTACGATTAAATCAACTGGGCCTTCAATACCTTCTAATAGACTATTCTGTCCAACATTGACAATGTCATCTGTTTTATTTAAGCGCACATTCATTTCTGCACTTTCAACTGCAACTGGGTCTAAATCATACGCTTGAACAGAAGCCGCACCTAATTTTGCCGCAGCAATACTAAGTACCCCCGAACCTGTCCCCACATCAATCACAGTATCACCTGGCTGAACCGTTTTTTCTAACGCACGAATACACATCGTCGTTGTGGGATGTGTCCCTGTACCAAACGCCATACCTGGATCTAATTCAATAATTTTTTCATTTGGAGAAGACGGTGTATACTCTTCCCACGTCGGCACAATTGTGAATGTATCAGAAATTTGAACTGGATGATAATACTTCTTCCAAGCAGTAGCCCAATCTTCCTCATCGACTTCATTAATTGTAATAGTTCCTTTACCAATTTCGATGTCGAAAGATGGTAGTGCATCAATAGATGATTTTACACCTGCAAGTGTTTCGTGTAAAGAATCCGTTTGTGGGAAATATGCTTTTACCAAAACACCCTCACTTGGATATTCATCTGGGTTAAGTGCATAAATCTCACCGTATTGTTGCTTGCGCTCTTTCGTCAACTCCGCTGGGTCCTCAATCGCAACCCCGCTAGCGCCTGCTTCATGCAAAATATGAGAGACAGCTTCTACTGCTTCTTCTGTTGTATGAATACTAATTTCTGACCATTTCACAATTTACCAACTCCATTTTTTATTTCCATTATTCCCCTTTGAAAGCACGTTTAAGCTTTCTGAATAAGCTATCATCCTGCTCTTCTTGCCCTGCAAATTCACGCAATAAATCTTTTTGATGTGAAGTTAATTTCGTCGGCACAACAACACGAACGACTACATATTGATCTCCTTGACCATATCCACGTACGTTCGGAGCACCTTTTCCTTTTAAGCGGAATTCTGTTCCTGTTTGTGTTCCTGCTGGAATTTTCAGCTTCACTTTGCCATGAACGGTAGGAACTTCAACTTCCGCACCAAGTGCCATTTGCGCAAATGTTATTGGCATTTCGCAAATAATGTGATCCCCTTCGCGTTCAAAGAATTCATGATTTCTCACATGAACAACAACATATAAGTCACCTGCCGGTCCGCCATTTACGCCTGCTTCACCTTTTCCAGATACACGAATTTGTTGACCATTATCGATACCCGCTGGAATTTTAACATTGATTTTTTTACGTTTACGAACTTTACCAGAACCATGGCATGTCGTACATTTCTCTTTAATCATTTGACCTGTTCCTGAACAATGTCCACAAGCTTGACGGTTTACAATACGCCCAAATGGTGTATTTTGTTCTACACTTACTTGCCCTGATCCTGAACAATGTTTACATGTTTCTTTTGAAGTCCCTGGTTTTGCTCCACTACCCTTACAAGTATCACATGGATCCTCCACTGGAATCTCAACGTTTAATTCTTTACCAAAAATAGCTTCTTCAAACTCTAAAGTAACTTGATATTGTAAATCAGCACCTTGACGTGGAGCATTCGGGTCACGACGTCTTCCGCCGCCACCGCCAAAGAATGAACTAAAGATATCTTCGAAACCGAAGCCACCGCCGAAGTCTCCTCCGCCACCGAAACCTTGATTCGGACCCGCGTGACCAAATTGATCATACTGCGCACGCTTTTGATCATCGCTCAATACTTCGTATGCTTCTTGTACTTCTTTAAACTTTTCAATTGCATTTTCTTCTTTACTTACGTCTGGATGGTACTTTTTAGCCAAACGACGATACGCTTTTTTAATTTCATCTTTTGAAGCGCCCTGGCTAAGTCCAAGGACCTCATAATAGTCTCGTTTATTCATAAATTTGCAACCCCCGAATCTTTCACATAAACGTAATTTTAACACCGAAAGAAAGTGCTTTGCAACAAAGTTTCCTCACTTACAGTATGCAAAATAAAAAAACTAAGATCCTCGCACATTTCTTCTTATTCGTGAAAAAAGTCAAAGCCAAGGCACGCTTGACTTTGACTTTTTGTCATCTTACTTATTTTATTTCACTGTATTACTTGTCTTCTTTTACTTCTTCAAACTCAGCATCTACTACATTGTCTTTTTTTGCGCCAGCGTCTTGTGCTCCTTGTGCACCTTCCGCTTGCCCTGCAGCCGCTTGAGCTTGCTCGTATAATTTAACAGTTAATTGTTGTACGATTTCTTGAAGAGCATCTTTTTTCACGCGGATTTCTTCAAGTTCGTTTTTCTCGATTGCCGCTTGTAATGCTTCTTTCGCTTCCGTTGCTTTCGCTACTTCAGCTGCATCTACTTTACCTTCTAAATCTTTTACAACTTTGTCTGTTTGGAATACAAGTTGGTCAGCTTCGTTACGAAGTTCAACTTCTTCCTTACGTTTTTGGTCAGCATCAGCATTTGATTCAGCTTCTTGTACCATACGATCTACTTCTTCATCAGAAAGACCTGAAGAAGATTGGATTGTAATAGTTTGCTCTTTGCTTGTTCCTAAGTCTTTTGCACGTACGTTAACGATACCGTTCGCATCAATATCGAATGTTACTTCGATTTGTGGAATTCCACGTGGTGCTGGCGGAAGGTCTGTTAATTGGAAACGACCTAACGTTTTGTTGTCAGCTGACATTGGACGCTCACCTTGTAGTACGTGAATGTCTACCGCTGGTTGGTTATCAGCAGCTGTTGAGAATACTTGTGACTTACTTGTCGGAATTGTAGTGTTACGCTCGATTAGTTTCGTGAACACACCGCCCATAGTTTCGATACCTAAAGAAAGTGGAGTTACGTCTAATAATAGAACGCCCTCTACATCACCAGTAAGTACGCCACCTTGAACTGCAGCACCTAATGCTACAACTTCATCTGGGTTTACACCTTTGTATGGCTCTTTACCAGTTTCACGTTTAATTGCTTCTTGTACAGCTGGGATACGAGTAGATCCACCAACAAGGATAACTTTATCTAATTCGCTTGGAGCAAAACCAGCGTCTTTTAATGCACGACGAGTTGGCTCTAATGTTCTTTCAACAAGACCAGCTGAAATTTCTTCGAATTTAGCTCTTGTTAACGTTAATTCTAAGTGTAATGGGCCAGCAGCTCCAGCACTAATGAATGGTAATGAAATTTGTGTTTGTGTTACACCAGAAAGATCTTTCTTCGCTTTTTCAGCTGCATCTTTCAGACGTTGAAGTGCCATTTTATCTTGGCTTAAATCAATGCTATTTTCTTTTTTGAATTCAGCTACTAAATGATCGATGATAACTTGGTCAAAGTCATCTCCACCAAGACGGTTGTCACCAGCAGTTGAAATAACTTCGAATGTGCCATCTGCTAACTCAAGGATAGATACATCAAATGTACCGCCACCTAAGTCATATACTAAGATTTTTTGCTCTTCATCTTGTTTTTCTAAACCGTAAGCAAGTGCTGCGGCTGTTGGTTCGTTAATGATACGCTCAACTTCTAAACCAGCGATACGACCAGCATCTTTCGTTGCTTGACGCTCTGCATCGTTGAAGTATGCAGGTACTGTAATAACAGCTTTCGTTACTGTTTCACCTAAGTATGCTTCAGCAGAAGCTTTTAAGTTTTGTAAAATGATTGCAGAAATTTCTTGAGGTGTAAAATCTTTACCTTCAACTTCTACTTTGTAGTCTGTACCCATATGACGTTTAACAGACATGATTGTATTTGGGTTTGTAATTGCTTGACGCTTCGCAACTTCCCCAACTTGACGCTCTTCATTTTTGAAAGCTACAACAGAAGGTGTTGTACGGTTTCCTTCTGGATTTGGGATAACCTTTGGTTCTCCACCTTCCATAACAGCTACACAAGAGTTTGTTGTACCTAAGTCAATACCGATAATTTTACTCATGGCGATTCCTCCTACTTTTATGTAAATTATTGATTTACTTTTACCATTGATGGGCGAATCACACGGTCTTTTAGTTTATAACCTTTTTGGAATTCCTCCACAACCGCGTTTGATTCAAATTCACTGTCTTCGACTTGCATAATAGCTTGGTGCTCATTAGGATCAAACTGTTTACCAACAGATTCAATCGCTTCAACACCTTCTTTAGTCAGCGCTTCTAGCAATTGACGATGCACCATTTCCATACCTTGTAACAAGGATTTCGTTTGCTCATCAGTTGTTTCCACTTGCATCGCTCTTTCAAAATTATCAAGAGCTGGCAAAATATCTGAAACTAAACTTTGTGCTCTATATTTTTCAGCAGCCTGTTTATCCATTTGGACACGGCGCTTATGATTTTCAAAATCAGCTTGTAGACGTAATGTGCGACCTTCCGTTTCCGTTAGTTTCGCTTGTAACTCATCTACTTTTTCTTGTAAAAGAGCAGCCTCACTTTTTTCTTCTACAGCTTCTTCACTGTTTTCTGGCGTGACAGCTTCTTCAACTTGCGCTTCTTTCACTTCTTCTACCACTTGTTCGTTACGCTCTTCCACAATTTTCACCTCCTTAAAAGGTATTAGGTATCACGCTTAGCACGATTACCTAAGCATTATATATTACACACAGCAATGAGAATCTCATCACTTGAGCGAATGTATTACTCTCATTTACTTTTTAAGTCCGTCTGTAAATTGTCTTGTAAATAACTGCAACAAACTAATTACACGAGAGTATTGCATTCTCGTCGGACCTAAAATCGCAATTGTTCCTAGTTGCTCTTCTCCAATCGAATATGTTGCAGAAATTAAACTACAATCTTCCATAGCTATTGAAGAATTTTCCCTACCAATTTTCACTTGAATACCAACTTGTTTATGACGCAAAATATCATAAAACTCAGCTTCGTTATCAATCATCGTCAGCAAGGATCTTACTTTTTGAATGTCATGGAACTCTGGTTGCGAAAGCATATTTGCTTTCCCTCCAAAGTATATCTTTTCCGATAAAGGAACTTGAAATGTACCATCTAACATTTTTATTGCGCTATCGTAATTATGAACATACCCACGCAAGACTGTAACAATCTCTTTAAAGATTTTATTATGAAGTTCTGCCATAGGTATACCAGATAGCTTTTCATTTAAAATATTAACCATTTTTTCTAAATCTGATAAATCAACAGATTCCGGAACGGTAATCGTTTTACTTTGCACATGCCCTGTATCTGTTACAATAATAGCGACTGCTGTTTGACGATCAAGCGGTACAATTTGTACATTTTTAAGTTTATTTGTGCTCAATTTCGGACCAAGAACAATGGCCGTATAATTCGTAAGCTCTGATAAAATTTGAGCTGATTGTTGTGCAATTTTTTCTGCTTCAAAAATTCTTTCAGCAAATAAATCTTTAATTTGTACAATTTCATCGGTCGGTAAGTTTTGCGGCGCTAAAAGATGGTCTACATAAAAACGATACCCTTTTTCAGAAGGAACACGCCCAGAAGAACTATGCGTTTTTTCAATAAATCCTAGTTCTTCTAAATCAGCCATTTCATTTCGAATAGTAGCTGAACTAAACGTAATTTCATCTTTCTTAGCCAACGTCCTCGAACCAACTGGTTGCGCTGATCCAATAAAGTCATCAACAATTGTTTGTAAAATTAAGAGCTGACGTTCCGTAAGCATCTCATCATCACCTCTGTTAGCACTCTTTGTCTTCGAGTGCTAAATCTATTAATAACTTACCAAAATTGACATTCAATTGTCAACGGAAACGTCACGAAATAACGAAACTTTTTCACGCTTATGGCACATTTAATTAATCAATCAAAAATGACTGGAATACTTCATTCCCTAATAGTTTCCCTTTCCTCGTTAAACAAACATGTCCATCTCTGTTTTCAAGTAATCCTTGTTCTTGATTACTTTGTAACTGCTTTGCAAAAACATGATCCATCTCCACATTAAATTTCTTTTGGAATTCTAACTTAGAAACACCTTTTGTTTTTCGAAGTCCTAAGAACAACTCTTCTTCCATTTTTTCTTTCTCTGTCACTGGGTGAACATCTAAATATGGAAATCCTGTCTCATCAATTTTAGTGAAATATTGCTTGAGCGGACCTACATTTTGAATTCGTTCCCCGTTCACATAGCTATGTGCTCCAGCTCCAAATCCATAATACTCTTCATTATTCCAGTATGTGAGATTGTGTCTACTTTCATTATTACCTTTTGAGAAGTTACTAATCTCATACTGGTTATAACCATGTTTTTCCATTTCATCCATTACCATTTCGTACATTTTCGCTTCATGGTCTTCACCTGGAAGTCTTAATTTCCCTTTATTCATTAAGTTATAAAATACGGTTTTCGGTTCCACAATTAAGGAATATGCCGAGAAATGTTGTACACCAAGCGTAAAGGCAATTTCTAATGTTTCCTTTACATCTTCTATCGTCTGTCCTGGCAGAGCATAAATTAAATCTACATTAATATTTTTAAAACCGACTTCCTGCGCTTCTCGAATTGCTACGAATGCATCTTCTCTCGTATGCCTGCGTCCAATCTTCTCAAGTAGCTCATCACGAAACGTTTGCACACCAAAACTAATTCGGTTTACTCCACCTTCTAGCAATACGTTCAATTTCTCTTTCGGTAAATCACCTGGATTCGCTTCAAATGTTAATTCACAATTCGGCGCAAATGGACGCAAACGACGGTTAATGATGTCGAGTAGTTTTTTTGTCTGTTCCATATTTAATGCCGTCGGAGTTCCTCCGCCAACAAAAATCGTTTTCATACTTTCAAACGGTACTTTTTGAACCGTATTTATTATTTCTTTCTCTAAATATTGTAAGTATCGATCAACCGGTTGGCGTTCAATAAATACTTTATTAAAATCACAATAGTGACAAATATGCTGACAAAACGGAATATGAATATATGCAGCTTGTACCAAATATAACTCCTACCTTTCTAAAAAGAAAACCTCCGCACTCCGGAGGATTCTTTACTTCTCTACTGTATTACGGATTTGTTCCATTCGCATTTTTCCCCAATCATACATCATTTCAACGATCGGTAAAAGCGACATACCTAATTCCGTCATATAGTACTCAACACGCGGAGGAATTTCCGGGTATACCGTTCGATCAACAATCCCGTCCTCCATTAACTCTTTCAATTGATTTGACAACACTTTATGAGAAATGCTCGGGAACAGACGTTGCAATTCACTAAAACGATGCGGACCTTCCACACCTAAGTGCCACAATATCACAACTTTCCACTTCCCACTAATTATAGAAAGCGTCAGTTCCTTTTCGCAATTAAAATTACCTTTTTGTATTTTCTCTCGAATATCTTTTCGAATATTTTCGGACATTAATAGTCTCCTAACTCTATATCAATCACTAAAAAGCTCTCTCACTATTGTAAATGAGAGATGCTAAGATGTCTAAAAAGTAGCATATAAAAAAGAAGCCGAACGAACGGCTTCTACTTTTATCACGATTGGTGCGGGCTAATAATTAGCGAAGAATAGAAAAATCTCCACTAATTATAGTTCACTCCATTAGTTATCATCCATTTTCAGTACAGCCATGAATGCTTCTTGCGGCACTTCTACAGAGCCAACAGACTTCATACGTTTTTTACCTTCTTTTTGCTTATCAAGAAGTTTACGCTTACGAGAAATGTCACCACCGTAACATTTTGCAAGTACGTTTTTACGCATCGCCTTAATTGTAGAACGAGATACAACTTTATTTCCGATAGTCGCCTGAATTGGCACTTCAAACTGTTGTCTTGGAATTAATTTCTTTAATTTCTCTACAATTACTTTACCACGGTCATACGCTGAATCACGATGTACAATAAATGATAAAGCATCCACTTGTTCATTATTTAAAAGAATATCCATTTTCACAAGTTTAGATGGTTTATAACCAATTAACTCGTAGTCAAATGATGCATATCCTTTCGTATTTGATTTCAATTGATCGAAGAAATCATATACGATTTCTGATAACGGGATTTCATATGTCAATGTAACACGTGTTTCATCTAAATATTGCATATCAATAAACGTTCCACGTTTCCCTTGGCAAATTTCCATTACAGCTCCAACATAGTCATTCGGAACCATAATTGCAGCCTTCACAAACGGCTCTTCTACACGATCGATAGTCTGTGGATCTGGCATATTAGATGGATTATCAACAATAAAATCTTCACCGTTCGTTAAATACACTTTATAAATAACGCTTGGCGCTGTTGTAATTAAGTCAATCTTGAATTCACGTTCAATACGTTCTTGAATAATCTCCATGTGAAGAAGCCCTAAGAAACCACAACGGAAACCAAAACCTAAAGCTTGAGATGTTTCAGGCTCAAATTCAAGAGCAGAATCATTCAATTCTAGTTTTTCTAACGCATCACGTAAGTCGTTATAACGTGCAGAATCGATTGGATATAAACCACAGAATACCATTGGGTTTAATTTTCGATACCCTTTTAACGGCTCTGCAGCCGGACGTTTCGCATGTGTAATCGTATCACCAACACGTGTATCGCCTACATTTTTAATAGATGCTGCCAAGAAACCTACATCACCTACTGTTAACTCGTCACGTTGCGTCGTTTTCGGTGTAAACACACCTACTTCTGTTACTTCAAATTCTTTTCCAGTTGCCATCATACGTACTTTATCGCCAACTTTTACCGTTCCATTTACAACACGGATATATGCAATTACACCACGGTACGGATCATATAAAGAATCGAAAATCATACATTGTAACGGCTCTTCTGAATCACCTGTTGGAGCTGGTACCTTTTCAACGATTTGTTCTAAAATATCTTCAATACCAATGCCAGCTTTCGCTGAAGCAAGTACAGCTTCCGATGCATCTAAACCAATTACATCTTCTACCTCTTGACGTACGCGTTCTGGGTCTGCACTTGGTAAGTCGATTTTATTAATAACTGGTAAGATTTCTAAATTATTATCAAGCGCTAAATATACGTTCGCTAATGTTTGCGCCTCAATTCCTTGCGCTGCATCCACTACAAGAATTGCACCTTCACAAGCCGCTAAACTACGAGATACTTCGTACGTAAAGTCGACGTGTCCTGGAGTATCGATTAAGTGAAGAATATACTCTTCACCGTCTTTCGCTTTATACGTTAGTTGTACTGCATTTAGTTTAATTGTAATACCACGCTCACGCTCCAACTCCATAGAGTCAAGCAATTGCGCCTTCATTTCGCGCTGTGCCAACGCGTTTGTTTTCTCCAAAATACGGTCTGCCAACGTTGATTTCCCGTGGTCAATGTGAGCAATGATGGAGAAGTTACGAATTTTGGACTGTCTTTTTGCTCTTTCTTCTTTATTCATCTATGTTCTCAACTCCTAATAGTCTCGCCAATATACACTAGCACTGATTATATCAATAGAGCAGCAAAGATTCAATGAAAACTCGTGCTGCTTACAATACAAATCACTCTATCTATATCTTATGCGAACAAACCATAAGAGACAAACCTTTTTCAAATTAAAAGACAGCTCTCTTACAAACATAAGACAACCATCCTTCCCGCTACCCTTAACTAAAAATTCCTTTTATTGCCCCAACAACTATATCCGTTCCAAACTTTGTCATATCACGAGCAACACTTGCTATCGCCATACCGATACCTTCTACAACATTAAAACTTCTTAAACTTTCTAACTGTTTTTGTTTTTCAGTAGCCGAAAACGTCTCTCCCGAAATTCCGGGTTCAGCCCCAGCGCCTTCTGTTCCTGTCATATGAGCAATTTGTTCATATGACAGCTGACGATATCCTTTCATACTTTTTAGGCCATGATTAGCAAGTCCCACTCCAGCTATCATCATAAGCAAACATAAGACTGTACCGCATATACATAACAGCGTAAATTGACTCAAGCTATTTCTGCCTCTTTCCATCAATGTGTATATGCCCCTGTATTATCCTGATCAATCTGATGATGCAGCGCTGCATTTAAACCGCTGGCTATTACATTTGCCATATCCTCAATAAACGCATCTACTTCTTTTGGAGTTACCATTAAATTATGACCAAGAGGAGATAACACTTCATAAATTAACTTTCTCTTTTCTTCTTCTTCTAACGTACCAATAGCTCCTAAAAACATATTTCGACTCTTTTCATCTGGCATATCTTCTTCTGTTAATTTTTTCTTTTCTCCAAATGTAAAACCTGCTGGCAATAAAGAGCGTGACGGTTTGTTTCCTTCTTTCAGTTCCCGGCCAAAATGTTTCAAAATAAAATCAATTGTATCACTCGTAATCGAAACAGCATCTACCACAGTTGGCACACCAATTGCGATAACAGGAATACCTAATGTTTCTTTACTTAGTTCCTTACGCTTATTCCCAACACCAGATCCTGGATGAATTCCTGTATCAGAAATTTGTATCGTACTATTTACTCGTTCTATAGAACGAGCAGCTAATGCATCAATTGCGATGACAAAGTCTGGTTTTGTCTTCTCAATAATTCCGTAAATGACATCGCTCGTTTCAATCCCTGTAATTCCCATTACCCCTGGACGAATGGCACTAACAGGTCTAAATCCTTCTTCCACACTTTCAGGCTGCAATTTAAACAAATGTCTCGTCACCAGTACGTTCTCTACAACTATCGGTCCGAGTGCATCCGGCGTTACATTCCAATTCCCAAGACCTACGATTAAACAACTCGCTTCTTTTGAAACTCCAACCTCTTCTAAGAAATAAGAAAATTCTTTTGCAAAAATACGCTCTACCTTTTGCTGAAGTTCCGTATCTTGTTGTCGTATACCTTGCACCTCAAGAGTTAAATAACTTCCAGGTTTTTTCCCCATCGACTCAGATGCAATTTCATCAATAGTTACTTTTGTAATTGTAACTCCCTCTTCTTCCCTCTCTTTTACAATAACTCCCTGTATCCCTTTTTGTTCTTCTTGGCGCTCTTGTAGCATTTGGTGCGCCTCTACAGCAAGGTCAGTTCTAACACTATATTTACTTAAATCTAATGGTTCTTTCATCGTATCTCCTCCGTAATTCATAGTAAATATCGTTAGATTTCCCCAAGTTATATTAGGTCATTCTTTCCTTTACGTGAAATTTCATTGATATACTATTGCAATTCTCTTCACCGTTTGATAGAATATCACTTGTTCTATGTAAGAATCGAGTCATTCGATTGCACCAGGGAGGTGAAAAGTATGGCAAACATCAAATCTGCTATCAAACGCGCTAAACTTAGCGAAGAGCGTCGTTCACATAACGCTTCTATCAAGTCTGACATGCGTACTGCTGTTAAAACTGTAGAAACTTTAGTTACTAATAACGATCTTGAAAATGCTAAAGAAGCTTTCAAAACTGCTTCTAAAAAACTTGACAAAGCAGCTCGTAAAGGTCTTATCCACCAAAACGCTGCATCTCGTCAAAAATCTCGCTTAGCGAAACAAGTAAACGCGTAAGGCGTTTAAAAAACGATCCATTCGGATCGTTTTTTATATACACAAAAAAGTTCACGTACTAAGTACGTGAACTTTTTTGTGTCACTACATATGATTTAATCGCATTAAGAAAAACTCAAGCACAAGTTTCTTATCCATCTTTCCAGTCTTCATACTATAATCAGCTTCCGCCAATTCTATAATAACTTTTTTTAATTCTTCAAAAGAGAAAAACTTCGTTTGATTCATCGCCAACTTTACCCGGTACGGATGTACACCAATATGGGACGCGATTTGATTTTGTCCGTAACCACGCTGTTGCAACTCTTTCACTTGATGTAGCAAGCGGAACTGACTTACTAATAAAGCGAGCAGTTTAATCGGTTCTTCCTGCTGTGTAAATAATCCGTCTAAAATTTGCATAGCACCAGCGATATCTTTTTTCACCACTTTTTCTGTTAAAGCAAACACGTTTTGCTCAACAGATTTCGGCACAAGTTCCGTGACAAGTTTTGGCGTAATTTCTCCGCCCATACCGACGTATAACGTTAACTTGTCCATTTCCTTCGCCAACATTGTTACATTACTTCCCACAAGCTCTAACAATAAACTAACAGCTGAATTATCAATATGCACATGCACCTCATCCGCACGAGAAACAATCCACTTCTGAACATCCTGCACTTGCATCGCATTTGCTTCTATTACATCCGCTGTTTTCTTTAATAGTTTTGTAATTTTTTTTCTTTCGTCTAATTTTTCATAAGGCGCAACAAAAACAAGAATAGAAAAAGGAGATGGCTCCCCAATATATTCTTCTAAAATTTTTATATTTTGTTCTAATTTTTCTTTTTGTGCCGTTAAAAATAGTGGTGATTTTATTAATATAACTTTACGCTCGCCAAAAAAAGGAAGCGTATGCGCATCCTCAACTACATCTTCTAAATACGCTTCTTCCAAATCGTATGTCACAACATTAAACTCTCGATCTTCCTCTTCAAGCGCGTACGTTGTAATAAGCTTTATCGTTTCATTTATAAAATAGGCTTCCGTTCCATACAGTACATACAACGGAGCGAACTGTTTCTTTTTAATCTTCTTATGTATATCACTCATATTTTTTCCTACTCCCTAACTTGGCAATATATATTTATACTAATGCCCTAGCTTTTGTTTTACAAGTACAAAGGGACGGTCTTTATAACCCGCCCCTTTATTTATATAAAACGCCACACAATAAGCCCCGGATTTCTTATTGGTGTGCGGTAATCACCTTCCCTTTATTATTTACAATAATAATCTTAGTATAAGTGCCAACTGTTAACATGATTGGAAATGAAAAATTCACGCTACTTAACTAACTAGAAAAAGTATACAAATACTCTATTTCACTTCATATGGAAATTGTAGATTTTTTTCTGACAATATTTTATACTAAAATGGAATGTTGGGGAGGGATTCTAAATGAATGATTTTGAACAAAACGTTCAAAGTAAACGCAATGACGCTATTGATTCAGGGGTAGGATTTATCGTCTCATTTGGTTTTTTCGCAACACTTTTCATTATTGCAACTGTTATTAAATTCATCGGTTCTTAAAGGCTGCTGCTTAACGGCAGTCTTCTTTTTTTCATCTTCTATGTGTTTCATCATATGTGATTTTACTTTGAAAGGTTCCTTTTTCTCCATTAAAAACATAGGAAATAGCACCTTGCTTATCCGTACGCCATATATCAATACCCATCTTCTTAAAGCGCTCTATAACTTCCTTATGCGGGTGCCCATACCTATTACGCTCCCCCACAGAAATAATCGCTACAGCAGGCTGTACAAGGCTTAAAAATGGATCTGTAGACGATGTTTTACTCCCATGGTGGGCAACTTTTAAAATATTAGCTCGCAAATCAGGATATGTTGATACTATAAACTTTTCTCCTTCTTCTTCTAGATCACCCGTAAATATCCATGTTAGTCCCCCTAGTCTGGCCCATAGTACAATCGAAGAGTCATTTTCTCCCTTTTCTTTCCCCTTTGGAGCTAATACGAAAAATTCCGCTTCATTTACCCTCCAACCTTCCCCTTCTCCTACTACACTTATCTTCATGCTCTTTTCTAACGCCTTTTTCTTCACCACTTTTTCCAATACAGCATCTTGTTCCTTTCTCCCAAATACAACTTCTTTTACAATAATAGATGACAGCAAATCCAGCGCAGCACCTATATGATCCGCATCTCCGTGCGTTACAATTAATTTATCAATCGTTTTTATACCTTCTTTTTGTAAAAAAGGAACAAGAATATCATGCCCAACAGAAAATTCATGCTTTTTCTGTTGCCACGCTTCCTTCTTGACAGAAAGGGCTCCTCCTGTATCAATAAGATAAACCTCTTTATCGTACGGAAGACGAATTAATATCGCATCTCCCTGTCCAACATCAAGAAATGTAACACTCCCACTTTCGCGAAAATATGGATATACATAATGACAAGTACTAATAAAAAGAAACACACCCACAACTATGCACAAAATTTTTTTCGTTATTAGCCTTTCCCAAATCACAAATATACTAACGATACTAAAACAATATATAGCCACAAGAAATAAAGGAGTTTGACCAAAAGTAAGTCGGATGAAAGGGAAACTTTCACAGTAACTTAGAAAATCATTAGAAATGGTTAAACATAGTGAAAGTACATATGCAATTCCTTTTGCGAAAAATGGAATAACCGGCATACATATAAGAATAATGATGCTACACGGCAATACAATAATGGATAGAAAAGGAACATATATAAGATTGAGGAAAATGCTATAAGGAGAAAAATAACCAAAATGATATAACAAGATGGGGGTACTAGCGAGCTGTGAAATTATAGAAATGTAAATAGAATTTCGAACTATCCCATTACTACGCCCTAATAATATCGGCGCAGATAGTAGTAAAGAAAAACTACCTACAAATGAGAATTGAAATCCAATGTTGAAAATAAGATACGGATCGTATATAAGCATACATATAGCTGTTATACTTAAGGCATCTAGACTAGATAAGCGAACAGAGCACATGAAAGCTACCAATAATAAAACTCCTGTTATAGAAGCCCTCACAACAGATGGCGACGCCCCAGCTATGATCATATACAGAGGAATGCAAACTATAAGGCATACTGTTGCTGTCTCTTTCGTCACACCACTTCTTAGCAAAACAAAATACATTATAACCATTAATAATACGATATGCGATCCTGAAATTGCTAACAAATGTATAAGACCAAATTGTTGATATTGCTCTTCTACTTCAAACGTCATTTGTTGTCGATCTCCAAATAATAATGCGTTCATAAATGCACCTGATTGTTCCGGGAACATTTCTGTAACTTTCGAGATTGTTTGTTGCCTGAGAAGGAAAATCCATTGCACGAGTGACAACGATGTTTTTTGACATTCAGAAATGTATGTCACATCAAATATAAAATGTATTTTTTGCTGATATAAATAATTACGATAATCAAAAACATGAAAATTCCGGGCAGTTTGTGGTTCTTTCACCTCCCCTTTAAATGTACACGATATACCTGCATGTAATTGTTGCAACTGCTTCTTTTCCGAAGCAGATTGTATTTTATAATTTAACTGCACTAAGTTTTTATTCTGATCTTCAATTTGAAAAGAGAGACGATCCCCATTAATTAGAGGTGTATTTTGCACGACCCCTCGTGTAACTTCATAGGACTCCCCTAGCGGCTTATTTAGACTCTGAACATACGTGGTGTACATAGCGCCACTAAAACACGCTATTATACAAAATATGAAGGTTTTACGCGAAGTACGATATAAACAAAATAAAACATAACAAACGAAACAACAAGCAGCCAACAAATGCGATGCGGAAAAGGTAATTGCAATCCCAATTATAAACGAGATTGCAACATAGCCCCATTGCCCATTCAACTCATACTCACTCCTTATAGCATCATTTTCGCTTTAGTGAATACACGCTGTAATTCTTCCATTGATAAATTATCTTTTTCTAAAGCTGCGAATAATTCCTTTAGCTGTAAATGACGCTCTTGTTCCTCTAGCGATGTAATATCGTATTCTAGTGGAACGTGCTTTACTGTTACACTCGCTTGTTCAAATAACTCTACGGCATACGGATGATTTTTATAGTCCTGTGCATAATAAACCGCTGTAACACCACTTTGAATAATCGCCTTACAGCACTGCAAACAAGGAAAATGTGTGACATAAATTTCCGCTTCCTCTGTTTTTGCACCAAACTTCGCACATTGTAATAAAGCATTCATTTCAGCATGAATTGTACGAACGCAATGATTATCAATGACATAGCAACCATCGTCTATACAATGCACACCACCTTTAATTGAACCGTTATATCCACCAGCAATAATTCGTTTATCACGAACAATTGTCGCTCCTACCGCAAGCCTTGTACATGTACTACGTAAAGATAGTAGATGGCTTTGCGTCATAAAATATTGATCCCATGAAATTCGTTCCATATTTTTCACCTTCTTTTTTGTCTACTTGTAGTGTAGCGAAAAAAGAAAAACTTCGTCAATCTTTTATGGAATAATAATTTGATCTTTTATTTTCTCTAAAGACTTCGCACCAATCCCATCAATTTCTAATAAATCTTCTATTTTCTGAAACGGACCATGTTCTTCTCGGTATTTCAAAATACTTTCCGCTTTCCGAGAACCAATGCCTGTTATTTTTTCAAGTTGCTCTTTAGAAGCTGTATTTATTTGCACTTTACCCTCGCTTTTTGAAAAAGTAGCCCCTTCTTGCACTGGCTCATTCTTGTTAGGAACATAAAGAAGCATTTGGTCTTGGACCATTTGCGCCAAATTCACTTTCTTCACATCTGCATCTGGCAACAAACCACCAGCTTTTTCAACTGCCTCCTTCACCCGGTCCCCTTCCTTCATTTCATACACACCCTCTTTAAAAACCGCCCCTTTCACATCAATTATAATTATTTTTTTCTGCTCCTTTGTATCCAATACTTTCGGTTTACTTTTTTTCTCCACATCTTTCACTTGAACTTCCGTTGTAATGAGCGATCGCTCTGTTTGCTGATTCGTTTTCCAGAAAAAAAGAAAAATCAAAGTGCCAATAATAATCACTAATCCCAACCATTTTTTCGGAAAATCCCACATCATTTTACACCTCTAATCATAAATTTATAACATCATTCATATTGTTTAGGAGAAAGCTGTTACGAAGGAGGGATGAAACATTGAACATAGGAATTATAGGGACAGGGAACATGGGGAATATACTAATCGATGCATTTTTAGAAACCCGTGCTGTCAAACCCTCGTGCCTTACTATTATTAATCGGACGCCTGCCAAAGCATATCATATAAAAGAAAAATACCCTTCTGTTCATATAGCCAAAACAATCCAAGAGGTAATCGAACAATCCCAGCTTATTTTCATTTGCGTAAAACCGATAGATATATACCCTATTCTACAAAAATACGCTGACCATTTTTCAGACGAAGATTGCTTAGTTTCTATCACAAGCCCCATATCTCCATCACAATTAGAAACACTTATACCTTGCCACGTCGCTCGTATCATTCCAAGCATCACAAACCGCGCCTTATCCGGCGCATCACTATTTACATTTGGAAATAACTGCTCTCTAGAATGGCAACAAAAACTACTTCGTCTATTCAAAAACATTTCTACTCCCCTTGTTATAGAAGAAGATATAACGCGCGTTTCATCTGATATAGCAAGCTGCGGCCCTGCTTTTTTTAGTTATTTATTACAATGTTTCATTAACGCTGCTGTAGATAAAACAAATATTACACATGAAGAAGCCACTACTTTAGTAAGTGAAATGGTCATTGGAATGGGGAAATTACTGGAAAAAGAAATTTTTACATTACCTACTTTACAAGAAAAGGTATGCGTTAAAGGCGGTGTTACAGGAGAAGGTATTCGTATTTTAGAAGAGCACGTTGGGGATATGTTTCATAAATTAATCGAACGGACACATGAGAAATTTGATGAAGATTTAAAATGCGTTGAGCAGCAATTCAATAAACACACATAATAAATACGCCATCGTAATCCCAAACCCTTTTTATTAATACTTATCTTTTTCATGCTACATTTTCACTAAAACTAGCATTTTTACACTTTACACATATCATCTTTTTATTTTTCTAGAACTAAAACTACATCTTTTCTATAAAACAAAAGCAACCTTATCGGTTGCTTTTCTTTTATCCATTCTTCTTCGCCATAAAAAAGATGCGCTCTGTTTGTTCTGTCACTTCAATTCGTTCAAAGTCACCTGTGACGCGAAGCACTGTAAACCCAGCTTCTTCAAGCCATTTTGTTAACACTTCAACCGAATACGCACGCTGCACGTGACATTCGTCAAAACGATGATACACATCTTCTTCTGAATCTTGTACAAAGAATGTCAAATCATGTTCCACACTATCTGATTCTTCTCCAGGGAAGCAGTTCCAAATAAGTGATATTTCTTCGCCGTTCACTGTATATGTTTCATTTTGAAATACGTGATGTATTTTATATAAAGAGTGTACATCGAATAAAAACAAGCCATCCTGACGTAAATGGTGGAAAACTCTTCTAAATGTTTCTTGCACTCCATCTTCTTGCAATACATAATTTAATGAGTCACAAAAGATTGTCACACAATCAAATTCACCAGGAACATCGAGCTCTCTCATGTCTTGTTGGTAAAAAGGAATAAAATAGCCTTCTCCCCCCAATTTTTGCTGCGCGACAGTTAACATTTCTTCCGAAAGATCTACACCAATTAAATCATAACCTTTTCGCACAAGCGGAAGTGTTACGTTCCCAGTTCCACATGCTACGTCAAGGATTCTTGCCTCTTTCATAGATGCCTGTTGTAAACTTTCCTCTGTGAATTCCACCCATTTATCATAAGGGACATCATTCATCAGTTCGTCATACAGCAAAGCAAATTGTTCGTATTTCATTGATCTAGCTCATCTGCAATATCTTCACGCGGCACATCGCCCCATAGACGCTCTAAATTATAGTGATTACGCTCATCTTTATGGAATACATGAGCAACCACATCACCAAGGTCTACTAAAACCCAACGCGCTTCATCAAAGCCTTCCATACGTTGTACGTTAATTTCGAACTCATGTGCCTTCGCTTTAATTTCACGTGCAATTGCTTGTACTTGCTTGTCTGAATTTCCGTGACAAATAATAAAATAGTCTGCAATCGGTGAAATACCTTGCATATTTAGTACAACCATATCTTCTGCTCTCTTATCATCAGCTGCTTTTGCCGCTAATACTAATAACTCTTTATCTTTCATTTATTAATTTCCTCCTTGATAACTTCATTGTATGTTTGGAATGTTAATGGATAAATCGTTTGATCTTTTTCCATTAAAAATTGAATTGTTCGCTTTAAAGCAAACAGTAAAGCTTGATTTATATCTTTATATGCGAGTTTCCTCGCTTCTTCCACACCAGGAAACTTACGTCCTGGTTCAATGTAATCTGCTACATAAATAACTTTATCTAACATTGTCATTTTTTCATGACCACTTGTATGATATGTAATAGCTTGTAGAATTTCAGGATCAGTAATGCCTACTTCTTTTTCTACTAAGTATGCCCCAACAGGTGCATGCCATAACTCTTTGTTATAGTGCAGTAGATCCTTTGGCAAAGCTTCTCTCTTAATAATCTCTTCCATTTCTGGAATCGCTCTACATTTTGCATAATCGTGAAATATAGCAGCCGTCTCTGCCTTTTTCTCATCTACACCATATAACCTAGCAAGTTCAATCGCTGTTTCCATTACACCAACCGTGTGTATATAACGTTTTTCATGCATTTGTTGTTTGACAATACTAAGTGCTTCCTCACGATTCATACAACCCATTCCTCTCGATATATACCTGTACTTTTTCGGGGAGTAAATATTTGCACGTTTTCTTCGTCATATATCTCTCACGTAACAGAGAAGAAGAAACTGCAAACTCCGGAATTTCCACTTTTACGATATCATAAGGCGTATGTAATGTATAACCTGGTCTTGCAACTCCAACGAAAGTCACAAGCTTAAGTAACTTTTCAATGTTATACCACTTCGGCAAATACTCAACCATGTCTCCGCCAATAATAAAGTGAAACTGCACATCCGGATACTTCTCCGTTAATTGTACCATAGTATCGTACGTATAAGATGGGCCTTCTCTGTCTAGCTCTTCTAAACAAATTGAAAAGTATGCTTCTTCCTCAATCGCTATTTGCAGCATGTTTAATCGACTTTTCACACTCGTAATGTTACGTCCTTGCTTGTGCGGTGGAATTTGATTCGGCAAAAACCATACCTCTTCCAACCCTAAAGCATGATACACTTCATTTGCAATTAACAAATGTCCATTATGAGGTGGATCAAACGTGCCACCAATAATGCCAATTTTTTTCAAAAGAAACGCCCCTTCCTTTTACATACAGCAACTCTCCCCATACATATTCGAAGAGAGCCCACTGTTAATAAAAGTTCAATTGGTTTCGCTTTCTACATATCAAGCGTCCATTACAAAGTAACTCACGTATATCTTTTATCGAGGAAGCTTAATCTGCTTATTTTCTCTTGATTCTTTGTATAAAACAATTGTGCTTCCGATTACTTGAACGATTTCAGCTCGCGCACCTTGTGCAAGCTCTTCTGCAACTTCACTACGATCAAATTCACAGTTTTGTAATACGCTCACTTTAAATAGTTCACGAACTTCTAATGCTTCTCCAATTTGTTTCACCATATTTTCATTCACGCCACCTTTTCCAACTTGAAAAATCGGTGTTAAATGATGTGCCTTTGCACGTAAAAATCTTTTTTGTTTTCCTGTTAACATATAATTAGCCTCCAAGCTCTCTCATTACTAATTGTTTCATTCTATCAATATTCGGCACACACCCTGTCCACATTTCAAATGCAAGTGCACCTTGATAAACGAACATATCGATTCCATTTTGAATTATTGCACCTTGTTCTTTCGCATCGCCTAAAATTTTCGTCTCAAATGGATTATAAATAATATCAGAAACAATCGTTCCTTGTTTCAATGAACGAATTTCCAGCGGCGTATACTCAACATGTGGATGCATACCTATCGTTGTTGTTTGGATGATAATATCATATTCCCCTTGATTTTCTGCTGCACATTCTAACGTTAGAGCATGCGAATTAACATTTGCCATGCACCCAGAGATAAGGTTTTTCGCCTTATCTCTCGTACGATTAGCAATATCAATTTCTTTCACACCTACATCGGCAAGCGAGAAGTAAATAGCTCGGCTAGCACCACCTGCACCGATTAATAAAATACGTTTCTCTTGAAGTGGATCTTCACTAATTGACTGCAGGGCACGAACAAAACCAATTCCATCTGTATTATACCCAATCAATTTTCCATCTCGATGAACTACTGTATTTACCGCACCGATTTGCCTTGCTAACGGGGCAATCTCATCCAAGTACTCCATAATTGCAACTTTGTGCGGAGTCGTTACATTAAATCCTGAAATACCTAATGCTTTCAAACCTTTTACTGCTTCCCCTAGCGCTTCTTCATCTACAAGAAACGCATGGTAATGGGCATCCATATTCAAGTGTTCAAATGCATCGTTATGCATAACGGGTGATAATGAATGTCCAATTGGATTTCCGATTACACCATATAATTGTTTCATAAATCCCTCTCCATATTAAATTAAAGATTTACGTAATGAAACACTTACTCCTTTTGGTACATGAGCAACAATTTTCGCTCCTGATTCATTTACAGTAACCCAGCCCAATCCAGAGAATACAACATCCGTTTTCGGCTCACGAATATTAAATTCATATTTCACAAACTTAGGCATATTTTCTAATTCTTCTGGTGTCGGTGGATTCAATAATTCTCCAGCGTGTTTTTCGTACAATTCATCAGCCTTTTCAAGCTTTGTACGATGGATTGTTAAACGGTTTGAGAAATGACAAGTGAATGCACGACGGCCCCCACTTACATAATCAAATCGTGCTAATCCACCAAAGAATAATGTTTGTTCTTCATTTAATTGGAATACCATTGGCTTAACTTCTGTAGTCGGTGTAATAAGCTTTAAGCTTTGTTTCCCAACATAATGCGCCATTTGATGATGATTAATAATACCTGGTGTATCGTATAAAGATGACGTTTCGTCTAATGGGATATCAATTAAATCAAGCGTTGTTCCTGGGAAATGTGATGTTGTAATTACATTCTCAGTCTCATCACTAAACTCTTTAATCATACGATTAATAAATGTTGATTTACCAACATTCGTACATCCAACAACATAAACATCTTTACCTTCGCGGTAATGCTCAATTGCATCAGCAAGTTCAGCGATTCCTTGTCCTTTAGCTGCACTAATTAAAAAGACATCTTCTGGTTTTAAACCAAGTTGCTTTGCACTATAGCGCATCCAATGTTTTACTTTATCATGCTTAACTGACTTTGGAATTAAGTCAGCCTTATTCCCTACAAGTAATACTTTATTGTTCCCTACAAAACGATGTAAGCCCGGTAACCAGCTACCATTAAAATCGAAAATATCTACGATTTTAACCACCAGTGCGTCTGATTGTCCAATTCCGTTCAAAATACGAAGGAAATCATCATCTGTTAAAGATACATCTTGAATTTCGTTATAATGTTTCAAACGAAAACAACGTTGGCAAATTACTTGTTCTTTTTCTAAAGATGATACAGGAGCGTATCCTACTTCATTTTTATTTTCTGTTTGAATTTCTACACCGCAACCAATACATTTAATTGTTTCAGTCAAACTTTATTCCTCCCAGTTAATTAAGCCTTTTTTCTTCATGTTTCTCATAATTCTTCGTTCAATTTTCCGATTAAATCGTGTCACCAATCCGTCCGTTTGCGCTACCGGTACAACTAAAATTGTATGAAGTCCCACACGATTCCCGCCGAGCACATCCGTTAGTAACTGATCTCCAATTACTACAACTTCATCTGGCTGCAGGTGCATCTCGTGTATCGCACGCTTAAATGCGCGAACAAACGGTTTGCGCGCACTATGAATAAACGGAATACCTAATGGATCAGCGAAGTCTTTAACGCGTTGCTCGTTGTTATTTGAAACGACCGTTACTTGAATATCATTTTCTTTCATTTTCAAAAACCACTCTTCAAGCTGTGGCGTTGCGTTTGGACGATCCCATTCAATTAAAGTGTTATCTAAATCAGTAATAACTCCTTTAATTCCACGTTTTTTCAAATCTTCTGGTTGAATATGATATATATTTTTCACATATTCATTTGGTAAAAATAACTTCAATTTCTTTCACCTCTTTGAGGATTTTTCATAAAATTTTTCGACAACATTTTTCGATAGATAACCTGTGGATAAACTTGTACACACTTTCCACATTAATTTTTCAGTCAATTTGGAATTTACTAACAATCTATCCACATTTTATCCACTGAGTTATGTGGATAACCTCTTGTTTGTGACTGTCATATTTTTTTGGTACATTAAATGCAACAACGAATCAATCCTTATATTATTTAGGAGGTGACTCACCTTGAAAACAAAACATATGGAACAGTTATCTACTGATTTACTCACTGAGTCTTATTATAAAGCAAAAGAACTAAAATTAAATCCCGACTTCATTTTACTTATAAAACAAGAAATTATTAGACGCTCGTTAGAGGACAAGCTCGTCAAATCTTCTTGAGTACATATAGATTGCTGATTGACCTGTAAAAAGAGCCATCCTGCGATGGCTCTCGAATAAACAAGTACTCCCATCTAGGGGATTTCTCCATTAAGCATCTTTGTCCACATTTCTTAATTAGAGCTTCATAAGTATATTATAAAATCTTTTCTTTACTTATGAGATACTCGGGTTGCAATTTTTTCACCAAGACGCAACTCTTGCCCACTTGTCAATTCCTGCACTGCTTCAATCATATCTTTTTCAAATAATAAAACAACTGTTGAGCCAAATGTAAAGTATGCCATCTCTTCACCTTTTTGAACAGTACTTCTTTCATGAAGAAGCTCGATACTATTAACAAACATAGCACCTACTTTTACAAGCGCCATATGTTCGCCGTCACTATTTACTTCTGTAACAGAGCGATAATTTTTTGACAATGGTTCTTTCCCATACTCCATACCCGCTGCATTTACCGGATATGATTTTCTACCGAGTACAAATCTTTCAGTCACAGAGCCAGAAAGCGGGCTATGAATACGATGATAATGACTTGGGCTCAAATAAATTACCATATATGTACCGCCTGCATATCGCTTTGCACGCTCTTCATTACCTAGCATATCCACAATTGAATAACGCTTTCCTTTTATATCGAATGTTTTTGTATCCTCAATAGGACCTTTATCAGCAAAAACACCATCAACAGGACTAACGATACTCGATGCATCAGTATCAATACTACGCTTTCCTTCTTTTAGCCTACGTGTAAATAAATCATGCAATGTTCGATATTCCTTCAAACCCTTTTCCATCTCATCTTGATTAATTTGAAAAACTTTCACATACGATGGAATAATGATAGAGCTCAAACGAGATTGTGCAAATTTACGTAATATATAAGAAGTAAAACGACCATTTGTAAGTTCGATCATAAGTCGATATAATGTCCGTCGCAAATTACGAAACCTCCTAATCAGCCTATAACTTTAGTTTCCCCTTCTTTTCTCTCTATATCATATGTAAAATTGGTTCTTATTCCCACATATAGAATGGAGCCGTCTTGTTATACACGAAGAAAAACTAAGTATAATTTTTATTCTTAAATTGTTTAGCACCTTCTAATATTACAGATAGAACCCGCCATTTTCAACAGTGAACATGTATTTCTTCTTAGAACAGCTCGTTTTCTTTCCGTTTTCCCGAAAGAAAAGCAGCCACTTTTAAAGTGTAGCTGCTTACAATACACATTATTCTTTTGCTTTTTTCTCTTTCTCAGCCCGCACAAATTCATGGAACATTTTCATTAAAGCACGCTTTTCAATTCGCGATACGTAGCTTCTTGAAATACCGAGTGCCTTCGCAATCTCCCTCTGTGTTTTCTCTTTATCAAGCCCAAGTCCAAAACGCTTCACAATTACTTCTTTCTCTCGTTCGTCCAAAATATCGATATACTCTTTAATTTTTTCTAACTCCATACTAAGCTGAATCATATCAATTACATCTTCAGATTCTGATTTTAATATATCAATAAGCGATATTTCATTACCCTCTTTATCTTGCCCAATCGGATCATGAAGTGAAACGTCTTTTTTCGTTTTCTTCAACACACGTAAATGCATCAAAATTTCATTTTCGATACAGCGTGCTGCATATGTTGCAAGCTTAGTTCCTTTCCCTGCTGAATAGCTTTCAATCGCTTTAATAAGTCCAATGGTACCAATTGAAATTAAATCTTCTGCATCTTCACCAGTGTTTTCGAATTTCTTAACAATATGAGCTACAAGCCGTAAATTATGTTCAATTAAAAGATTTCTCGCTTGAGCATCACCTTGCTCCATTAACTCTAAGTACTTTCTCTCATCATCTGATGATAACGGCTGCGGGAACGCATTGTTCTTCACATAAGAAACAAATACAAACACTTCTCGAACCATATATCCAATTGCGGCGAATAGACTCAAACCTTTCACCTCCGCCAAAATAGTGGTCTTTACTATGTGTATGTGGGCATGAGGTTGTTTGTGTCTGTACGATGTAAATATGGAACTCTTAACTTAATGGCATTCTTAAACCACTCAACGCTAATCATTAATTTTTTCTATAAACATAGTAAAAGCCAATCGAAACGTATCGATTGGCTTTTACTAATATTCACTCCAAATTTTCTCTCCAGTATGCGCACCTATGTAACGAATTTTCCGACTACAATCGACGGATTCTTTATGATTTTCACTCGTCGTTTGTTTATACAGCAGTTTATATTTCATTTCCTCTGCATCATGATCTATACACCATTCTAATTTTACTCGAATGACCTCTTTATATATTTCTAACGCTTTTTCTTTTGTTACTTTTGGTGTTGTTTCATATGCAAGTAATTCTTTTATAAAGTTGCTAGATTCTCCTGAGTAGTGCATCACAGCACCATTTTCTGTATTGATGTTGATCACAAATTGCATATAGTCTATTGGAATCCCATTCACATATACGGAAAAGGTAAATCTTTCAATCCCATCTTCTGCTTCTTCACGTTCTTCCCAAAGACGAAGATATTGTGTGATATCTGGAATAACTCGTTCTAAAAATTGAAGTGCTTTTTGTAAACATTCCTCTCTAGACAGTATTTGTTTTACTTCTTTATCGTCTGCCAGTTTTATAAAACCAATTAACTCATTGGTTGATTTATCAATCGTAATGCCAACTAAATTATTATATTTTAACATCGGTAAATGCTTTTTAAAGAATTCATTCATTAAATATGGATTCTTTTCTTCTTTCTGTTTTTGTAATTCCTCTCTCGAAACAAATTTCATCCTTATTCCATCTTCATTTTCTGTCTCAGCTACTTTTGTAAAACTTTCTTTATCCCAGTCAAATAAATCGAATATATCATCTTGTTGACTACCTTTTTTCGGTTTTTCAACAGCTACAGTTGGAGGTAATTTATAATGATCTGGGTCAAACAAATCTTTACCTGTACTTGCATCAATAAACGCATGACTAGGTTCTAGTTCATATACAAGATGATAGCCTTTTACTTCCTCACCATTTTCATATTTACATGAAGAATGTGTTAAATCCACAAATACAAGTCTCATATCTTGTCTAGCTCTCAAAGTTTCTAAAACGACGTTCTCCTCAACAATTTCAATTGGCCATAACGGTTTTTTCTCTATAGCTTTTTGTCCATTGTAATGAAAATGCACAACATTACCTGAAGGATGAATTCGCACAACACATCCTGTATTCGGCAATGGATATCCATTCACTTCCTGCATATAATTTATTTCTTTCCAACCACGCCAGTCATCCTTAACAGTTACATATGTATAAAATTCATATCCTTCTTTTGTATATTTTTTTAAGAATGTATTTGCAATCTCTCTTGCTTTATTCTCCTCTATCGCTTCCTTACCGATCGAGAAAGAATTTTCATCATCTATCCTAAATTCAATTAAATTACCAGTATGTCTATTCAACGTAATTTGTATCGTTTTCTCCTCATCCGCTTTATGTTCCCACCATAATAGATGATATGGGTCATCCACACCTTCTTGATCATCTACAACAAGCCTATATTCATCTGGAATTTCAATAATATGAGCCACTTGCTCTGTTCTTTCTTTATCTTTTGAATTCATCATACCCTCTCCTTTATTACATTTTAAGGTAATTATAACAAACAAAACCAAAAATCATTAACAAAAAGACAAAAAGCTGAAACAATTAGTTCATACGAATTTCACATGAATCTATTACTATAAGAATTGTACATAGTGAAATTACTAACAATGACGTTTATTCATATATAATTTCATTTGAAAGGGGTTGAAAAGATGAAAACTAAATATCGCTTTATGATCTCATCATTTGCTGCTTGCGCCTACATGATTTGGTGTTTAGTATAATAACAACTTCACTTGTAAATAAGAAAAGGTGTGTATATAAATGGAATATAACCAATCAACCGTTAACTACTGGAAAGCTTTTGTATTACCTTATACATTTGCTTTAGAAGAGTTAAAAACTAAATTTGAAATTATGAACCGGGAAGCTCAATTTTTAGAAGACTACAACCCGTTTGAACATATAAAAACAAGACTTAAACAACCCGAAAGTATCATCAGGAAGCTTGAGCGTAAAAACTTATCACCAACAGTTGAAAATGCTCAAACACAATTACAAGATATTATTGGCATCCGTATTACATGTTGCTTTGTAGAAGATATTTATCATTTAAAAGAAGTTATTGAAAATCGTGGAGATATGGAAATTGTAGAAGTAAAAGATTATATTGCTAATCCAAAAGGAAATGGCTATAAAAGTTTGCATATGATTATTAAATATCCATTGTCACTAAATTCTGGTACGAAAGATGTCTTTGCAGAAATTCAATTACGTACACTTGCCATGGACTTTTGGGCAAGTTTAGAACATAAACTTTACTACAAATATGAAGGAAATATACCTGACTATTTGAAAGATGAACTACATGACGCTGCTATGAAAGCTGAAGACCTCGATAATAAGATGGCAACAATCCGTCAAGATATTGATGACATTGAAGCATGTTCAAATCAAATTTTATTACCACTATAAAAAGGTTCTCTCCTATGAGAACCTTTTTATTTCTTCTCTATCATACGAACCTCTTCAATCTTCCACCCTCCGTCTTCTTTTCCAAGTGCATACTGCATTTTCTTTTGAAGAGTAACCCCTCCATCTACTTCTTTTTCCTCCGTTTCAACAATAACAAGCCCACCTTTAAGAGCTTTCATATTCATATGTTCTAACTCTATTTTCTTATTTCCCTTTTGAAATGCCGCTTCCTTTTGTGTTTTTAAGTCTTCAGCACTAGGCATCTTCTTTGAAAATAACTCCATATGTTCAGCAAGATTTTTTTCATTCGTCGTCCGTACAAATGCCTCAATAACATCTTGAATGAATTTCTCTTCTTCTTTCGTTATATGTACCTTTTCCTCAGTTTTTCGAGCAGATTTTTGTTCTATATTATTCTCTTGAGATTGACATCCAACTAGCAATAATACAAATACTAGAAGGAATCTTAATTTCCCTAAAAAAACGCTCATCTTTCCATCTCCTAAAAAGAAAAGTGAGGCATTTCGCCTCACTTTCATTTATAATTAGCGTCTTCCTTTATTTGGATCGCCGCCGCCAATAATGTCAAAGACACGTTTAGCTATATTTGTATTCTCTTGAACGCCAGAGAATAAGTATTTACCTGGTCCGAATGCATATACGTTCACATCTTCACCTGTATGTCCACCCGTTGTCCAACCTGTAACCGAACGCTTATTGAAGATATCTTCAATTGCATTATCAATCTTTGTTACATCTTTTGATGGAGCTATATCATTTACAGCTTTAATTTCTTCTGGTGTTAATTGTAGATCAATATACTTTTTCAATGTTTCTTCTACATTTGCACCTTTTACAATCTCACTTGCCATAAAGTCTGGCGTACGTTTCGCAGCTTTAATCGGATCTACTTTAAAATTATACTCACCATTCGCACCTAAAGATAATCCACCAGTAGAATGATCTGCAGTTGCAACAACTAATGTGTTCTTATCTTTTTTCGCAAACTCAATTGCTGCTTTAAACGCTTTTTCGAAGTCTTCCATTTCACTCATTGCACCGACAATATCATTATCATGTCCAGCCCAATCAATTTGACTACCTTCGACCATTAAGAAGAAACCGTCTTTATTTTTGTTCAAGCGCTCAATCGCTGCATTTGTCATCTCTTCTAATGAAGGTGTTTTGTCAGTACGATCAATCATTTTGTCTAAACCACCTGGTGCAAATAAGCCAAGAACTTGATCGCTTTTATCATTTAATAATTGATTACGATCTGTTACATAACTATAACCAGACTTCTTAAATTCTTCTGTAAGGTTGCGGTCTTTTCTAACAAAGTTCTTTACGCCCCCGCCAAGCATAACATCTATTTTATGCTTACCTTTAATTTTTTCATCAAAGTAATCATTTGCAATTGCGTCCATATTTTTACGACTAATATCATGTGCACCGAATGCAGCTGGTGTTGCATGCGTAATTTCAGAAGTTGCAACGAGTCCCGTTGACTTCCCTTTTTCTTTCGCTTGCTCCAATACTGTTTTCACTTCAGCTTTATCATTATCTACTGCAATAGCTGCGTTATATGTTTTTATACCTGCTGACATCGCAGTAGCTGCCGATGCAGAGTCTGTAATATTTTCATGTTCATCTTCTGGATATGTTTTTTGTGTTCCTACAAGATGCTTATCAAATTCTGTAGATTCCATCTCAAATGTTTTTGGATTATCTTTCATATAACGATGAGCTGTCATATATGAAGGCCCCATACCGTCCCCAATTAATACAATGACATTTTTAATTTTTGCATTGTTTCCGTTCTCATCTGCATTAACCTCACTAGAACGCGTAAAATTCCATGTTGCTACTGAAGTAACTGCTAACGACGCCACAACTGCAAATGGCCATGCTTTTTTTACAAACTTTTTCACTGTCTTGTCCCCCTAATTAGGTTATTCATTTCCCTCTATCAAATTTAATAGAAGACTGTTAAGAGAAAATGAGTTATATGTAAATTTTTTGTTAACTTATGTAAATTTCAGTTATAATTTGTATAAGTTTGTCTTTTCATATCAAGCATACTCTCCTTTACAAAGATAAATATAAACATGTTGGATTTCTTTTAATACGAACCTATTATTTTACATTTCGTAATATTATTCTTATTTTTTCTAATTTAAATAGAAATATGGTGAACTTTATGAAAACAGTAAAACTAGACGCATCTTCCATTCCAGATTTACTCTCTCTTTGCAAATCAGTCGGGTGGTTACAGCATAAGAGTTTTATGAAAGAGCAATTCCATATGTACCTTTCCATTGGCACAATTTTTGGCTATGTACATGAGAATAAACTTATTGCAGCGGGCGGGGTCTTTTCGTTTGCTCCTGGATATTCTTCTATCGGTATGTTAATCGTGCATCCTGATTTTCAAAGAAAAGGAATTGGTCGTATTTTGTTAAACAATAGCTTAAAAGTAACTTATCCATCGCTCCCTATTACGCTCATTGCAACAAAAGCTGGTGAATCCTTATATGAATCTTATGGATTTCAATCAATAACAACAATTCATCGTTTCGAAAAACAAGCGGCTCATATAAGTATAAATTCTTTTCCCATAAAACAAATTCAGCAAGCCGATCTTCAATCTCTCATTTTTCTTGATCAAACTGCGACTGGTGCAGATCGTTCTAATCTTTATTTATCACTACTATCGAGAGCAACTTACTCCTTTAAAATAGAGCGGGATAATCAAATAGATGCTTTTGCTTTATGCATACAAAAAGGAGATGTACTATGTATCACTCCACTTATTTCAAAAAAAGAAAAAGACGCTATTCAGTTATTAGAAATAATTTGTAACTCGTGGAATGGGTCAATACGCATTGATGTTCCGCACTCACAATTCATTTTCCGTCAATTTCTTCAAACAAAAAATTTCCAGGAAACGCTCCTTTCACCTCTTATGATAAAGAATGGTAATCAACTTCCTGGAAATCGTAATATACTATTTGCTATGATAGATGCAGCATTATGTTAGAAAGGAGACACCTAATTGAAGCAATTTAGCTATTTTATGGTAGGTTGTCTTACTCTTACACTATTAGTAGGATGTAGTGCAGCAGAAAAGCCAGTAGAACAAGTAAAACAAGTTAAAAATACAATTACAGCGAAACTAGCTACCGAGGAAAAAATGGTAGAGATAGATGGTCAAACGATTTACTTTAAAAAGATTGGTGATGAAAAACCACCTTTACTTATGATCCATGGATTTGGAGGATCATCCGATGGTTTTCAAAAGGTTTACTCAGATTTAGCAAAAGATCATACGATTATTTCTGTTGATGCTTTAGGATTCGGACGTTCCTCTAAACCGATGGATTTTTATTATTCTTTCCCAACTCATGCAAATTTGTATTATAAGTTAATGAAAAAACTAGGGTATGACTCATTCGCAATACTGGGACATTCTATGGGCGGAGAAATTTCTCTTAATTTAACATATTTATACCCCGAAGCGGTTACCCATCTTATTTTAACTGATGCTACAGGCGGCCCTCATACGTTCGTTAATAAACAAGGTTCACCAAAACCAAAGTTGTCGACTGATTTAAGTGCCGTTTCTTCTATTGCAGATTATGATGAGAGCAAAGTTAAATTCAGGCGCAATGATGAAGAGCATTATAATAAAATGAAATTATGGCCTAGGCGTCTTCAAATCAATGCAACTGAAATCAAGCAACCAACTTTAATTATATGGGGAAGAAATGATAGTAGCGTTTCTTGGAAAGAAGGAGAAACTTATCATCAATTCTTAAAAAACAGCAATTTCCATATTATTGAAAAAGGTTATCATGCTCCATTTCGTCAAGAGCCACAAGAATTTGTAGGGTATGTAAAAGATTTCTTCGAGAAAAATCCTATAAGTGCTGAAAAATAAACGGGTATCTCATTTTGAGATACCCGTTTTCATATATTAAGCAGCTTGCTTTTGGCGTTTTTGAATTTTTGATCCTAGTACTTTTGGAATAACTAAGCCATCAATTCCAAGTTTTCCAGCATTCATACCAGAAACAAGAACGAACATGGATAAGATAACCATTTCAGGGTTTACACCAATTGACCCACTAAACATATAGGAAAAGTTCATTAAAAGACCGAAAAAGACCGCTGTTTTTGTTAAACAGCCTACAATTAAACCAATTCCGACTAAAATTTCTCCCCACGTCACAAGTGTATTAAATAAGTCAACGTTTGGAATTGCAAAATCTTGTAAGAATGATGCCCACCAAGATTGAACAGCTGGTTGTGCTCCTTTAGATTTTTCAATTGCACCTTGTAAATAACCAGTTGCATCGAAGCCTTTTCCTTGTAGTTTACCGATTCCAGCCATTACCCATGTGTAACCAAGATACACTCGAATTATCGCTAATACAAAAGAAACTGCTTTGTTTTCTCTTAAAAATTGAATAATCATATCTTCCTCCTAAAGTTGTAATTAAGTCAGTTACAGATAATATAATAACATTAGTTACTTACTTTTAAAATGTTAATTGTGAATAATTCGTGACATGTGTACAAAACATTAAATACTAACGTATATATAGTAACTTTTATTACCTGTAAAAACTTGAACATATCATACCACAGGTGATAATCATTTTCATTGAATAAAGTGTAAAAAAACTGTGAGTTAAATGTGAAAAACATTTATTCGAATATAGAATAAATGTTTTTCACGCTATTTATATAATCGAAATGTATGTGTCTCCTCATCGATTAATCTAGCTTCTTGAACAGCTTCTTCTAACATTTTGTCATGGTTAATAAGCCTGTAAAATAAGCGTATTGTAAACATAAGTGCTATATTTCCATCTACATAATCTATCGATTTAACATGTGATTTTGTATCTTTATGTAAAATGGATTCTACTAGTTTCAACTCCCCAAACTTATACCAACCATTTACAATATGTGTAATATGCAATTTTGCATATTACTTAATTTCCGCTACGCTAAAGTATACTCTCGGCCCATTTAAGTCGTACACATCTTCTCCTAACTCTTCCATTACAAATTTTCTCTCCTATAAGTCCATTTCATATATACCCGTTTCTTTCAAAAAATCAGCTCTAGTTAAAGCGACTTTCTGTAAATATTGCCTATACGCTGTAATTGTTCCATCGTGTGCAACGATACAAATTTTTTCTGCTTTTAACTGATAGCACCAGTGCAGAAATTCATCTACTATTTGCTGAAATTCCATCTCCGAGATGATATTGACTCCCTCATTCCATAACAATTCATTTCTACTTTCTTCTAATGAAAAATGTGGAAATAAATTTTGTATTATCTTTCGATCTAACAATTGATCGCATGGTAATGTTTTGGCGGATTCCCGATAAGGAAAAATACGCGGGGATATATATGGGTGAACAATTTTTTGACAAGCAACTTCCGCACTCCATATTGTCGCAGTTTGTAAAGTTCGAAGTGTAGGACTAGCGATTAATATATCCTTTTCTTGTAATGGTACATCGCACTGAAGTAATTTAGCCTGCTTCTTTCCCACGCCCGTCAATGGCGGATTCACTGCTTGTAAACTTAATGGTAAATCTTTCGTATGTTCACCTTCACCATGCCGAACAAAAATAAGTTTCATTCTCCTCTTCCTCTCACTAGAAAATGGTCTCACATATTTCTTCCCTATTGTTTTCTCTACTCCTGCTATTTTAAAAAGCAGAATGTAAAAAGTGTTTGACACCAACGTTTGAAAAATATTACAATTATATATGTAAAATACTTTTTACAAGAAGAGGAGGATTACAAATATGAAATGGATTATCGTCTTTATGGGAATGATCATATGGGGATACATAAATGGCTTTTTTAATAGTGATAAAACTGCTAATCCTTGGATTACAGATGATGAGCGTGAAACAAAAATTAAGCAAAAAGCAATTATCGCAAGCTGGTCTGGTGTTTTCATATTTTGTATCATTAACCTCTTAAACAAATGGTTAGGTTTAGGAACGAGCGATACATCACCTTACTTACCATCTTCTGTCGCAACTATTTTAAAAGAAAATGTAGAGTTACAAGTTTTACTTATGTTATTCATTACATATGGCATATTTTACGTATACTACCGAAGAAAACTAAGCGCTTAACTTTTATCTCATGATTTTCCTCCTAAATGGTTATAGTAACTAGGACGCAATGAAAAAAGGAGAGATATAAAAATGAGTAACTCAAATGACTTTTTAGATACATTACATGAAAAACAAGCAAAAGATGAACAAAATAGAAAGCGCCAAGGGAACGGAAACCCTGCGAAAAAAAAGCCAAATAAAACACATAAATAACATTGAAAAACCTGCCTGAAAATTATATTTCAGGCAGGTTTTTTTACTCGTCTTTAACCGAAACGACATCTTCCCAATTCCATTTCTCATAATACCACTCTGGCACATCTATATTTTCAATCCACTTCTTCTCATGTTTTCCATCGTTATGAGCAAGCCATACATCAGCTTTCTTACGATTTGAACGGAGCCACATTAATTGGTTGCTTTTCTTACTAAAAATAGGGTTATAATCGCCTTGGCTATTTGATGGCTTTGTAATTTGATGTTGTTCATCTGTTGTACTATTTATTTCATATAAAGATGGTAGTGGTCTTTTTTCTAGAGGGACCGATAGCTCTGCTTCCTTTGCCCTTGAAACGATAATTACATTATCGTTCTTCCATGTGAAATCCCAATCAACATAGCCTTTTGGAGTAAATGTATTTTGCTGGAGAGCCGGCAATTCTTTTATTTTTAAATGCTTATTCTCTAAAGCCACTCTCCCGCTTCCTTCAATATAGGCTAATATATTCTTTGATGGCGCCCATTTGAACCATTGTGTGTTTAATAACATTTGATCTACTGTTTCAAAACGACTGCCGTCTGATCGAATTAAGCAAAGGGTATTACTATCAGCTGACAAAGAAGCTGTTGGTACTGCCAAAAACGAAATCCATTTTTGATCTGGCGACCACTTAAATCCACTTCCAACTAATGCTAAAAAGTCATCATGCTCATTCGGTAGTGCATATAAATGTTTCATCTTATGAGGATTCATATTTGCATCCTTTTGTATTTCATATAACTGAGCACCTGTCCACCCTGTTGGAAGCAAGTACGCTTCTGATGATACAAGAAACTTCTTACCATCAGGATACCATGCATAGTCACCTACACCATTAGCTACGTTTTCAAAATCTGCTTTCTTTTTTTCAGCATCAAATGTATTTAATGTGTGTGCAAATACAAATGCAATTATATTCTCTGTTGGTGACCATTGATAATTCGATGCTTCTGATTGAGATGGTGTAACTTTCTTTCCATCTTTCAGCCGATACAGTTCAAAGTGATTTCGCTTCTTTCCTTTTGCATATGCAAGCCATTCTCCATTTTGTGACCATCTCGGCCCTGTTATGTACTCTCCTTTTGTAATTTGTTTTTCTTTTTCACCGACTTTAATCCATAGATTATGATTACGAATAAAGGCAACTTTCACTCCATTGTTTTCTGCGCTAGTAATAGAACTTGAACAGAAAAAAAGGAACAAAATCACGATTCCACTTACTATAAACCTTTTCATATAGCACCCCCATTTCCCCCTTTAGCATTCCTCATATTCCGCTTACTATATGCAAATATTATCCATTCGACATAATCCCAAAAAATTTCCCAAGAAATTTTCAATTCAAAGAGGATTGGTATGAATTATGTCGAATGTATAGTTTAGCCAACATCCGCACCTATAATTAACGATAAAAATGTAATATTTATTTTTGGAAAATTGGCACTTTCATTAGGGGGAGTTTCAATGAAGAAAACTACATCAACACTATTAAGTATGGCGCTCGTCTTTTCGAGCTTTGGAGCATTAAGCGCACATGCTGAATCACTGCAAAAAGAGAAGCAATTTAGTCCACAATTAAAAGCAAATATTGAACAATGGGGAGAAAACAAAATCGCGCAAAATGTTGAAACAAAAACATCAAAAGAAATTTCAGTTATTGTAGAATTGCAACATGCTCCACTCGCTTCACAAAGTAACATTCAACATGCTCCGGACCTACAAAATAGCAATGTGCAATCATACCATGCACAACTAAAAAAAGCACAAGAGGATACAACAAAGAAAATAAAAGAAAAAGCACCGAAAGCAACCATAAAAGAAACGTATAGTACGTTATTTTCTGGATTTTCTATTTCTATCCCAGGGGATCAAATTGCCGCTCTAGCTTCTTTACCTGAAGTAAAAGCAATTTATCCGAACTTAACATATAAATTACATGAAACGTCAAAAAGCCTAGCAGATCAAGAAACACAAAACGTTGGAGGCCCTACAGTTGGTGCACCTGAAGCTTGGAATTTAAAAGATCCAACTGGTAAACCACTTGATGGGAAAGGGATGAAAGTCGCTATTATCGATTCAGGTGTAGACTATACCCATCCTGATTTACAAGCAAATTATATCGGTGGCTATGATGCAGTCGATGAGGATAATGATCCGATGGATGGAAACGTTCACGGTACCCATGTTGCAGGAATTATCGCTGGTAACGGAAAAATAAAGGGGATTGCTCCGAATGCTTCTATACTCGCTTACCGTGTCATGAATGATGGTGGTACTGGTACGACCGAAGATATTATTCAAGGTATTGAGCGCGCTATTCAAGATGGTGCCGATGTTTTAAATCTATCTCTTGGTCAAGATTTGAATGTACCTGATCAACCTGTAACAATGACGTTAGAACGCGCAGCAAAACTTGGTGTTACTGCAGTCGTCTCAAATGGGAATGATGGACCAAAGCCTTGGTCTGTTGACGCTCCTGGTAACGCAAGTAGTGTCATCTCTGTTGGAGCATCTACAGTTTCTATTCCATTTCCAACATTCCAAGTAGCTGGTTCCAATAAATCTTACCAAGGATTACCGTTATCAAAAGCAGACTTCCAAGTAGGAAACGATGCTCAGCTTGTATATGTTGGCTACGGTAATTCAAGCGATTACGCTAAACAAGATGTAAAAGGTAAGTTCGCCCTTGTTTTACAAGGAACTTCGAGCACATTAGTAAAAGCAGAACAAGCGAAACAAGCTGGCGCTCTTGGCGTGCTACTAATTTCTAACGAAAAAGAAATTAATATTATGCCCGAATATTTTGCACGTGAAGATGTAGCTCTTCCAGTTATGCAACTATCAAATACAAATGGCGAAGAATTAAAAACTTTAATTACAAAACGAAAGAAAAATATAAAAATTGGACAACCAAAGCAAACAGAACTTATTGGTAACTTTAGTTCAAGGGGACCATCACAAGGTAGTTGGCTTATAAAACCTGATATAGTTGCACCCGGAGTGCAAATTACTAGTACAGTGCCGAGAGGTGGCTATGAATCTCACAACGGAACAAGTATGGCTGCGCCACAAGTAGCGGGAGCCGTTGCCCTGCTGCGTCAAATGCATCCTGATTGGACGACAGAACAATTGAAAGCAGCTCTTGCCAACACTGCAAAAACATTAAAGGATGTCAATGAAAATACATACCCTGTCATGGCACAAGGATCTGGTTTAATTAACATTCCAAAAGCAGCCCAAACAGATGCATTAGTGAAACCTAACAATGTAAGTTTCGGTCTTATTAAACCTAATAGCGGCAAAGTGAAGTTAACACAAAATATTACGTTACAAAATCTTTCTAACAAAAAGAAAAACTTTTCAACTCGCATTGAATTACTAGATACAAAAACAAAAATCCAGACTTCTTTCTCTTCTTCTATTAGTGTGAAACCTAATAGTAACAGCGAAAAGCCCTTTACTATTACTGTAGATAGCTCCTTACCACAAGGTGTATATACAGGAAATCTATATGTGAAAGAGCAAGGGAAGACTGAAGAAATGCGTATTCCATTTACATTTAGCATTGATCCGAAAGAATACAAACGTATTGACGGCCTTGAAATCGTTAATTCTACTTTTAGTCCAAATAATGATGGAATACTAGATGACAACCTGATCAATTACTATTTAGTTACATCGGTTGAGGATGTAACGTTTCATGCTAATTTAATTACGAAAGACCGAGTAACATATCAAGGCATGGTGTATCAAGGTAAAAACGAAACACCTGGTTATAAATCTTTCAAATGGAATGGTACGAAAACTGATGGATCCCCTCTACCTGATGGCTTATACCAAATTGAAGCCGTTGCTTCTAATTCTGGAGGAGAAACGAAACAGACAGGAGCTGTGTTTGTCGATCGCACTGCACCGAAATTATCGTCTGAAGTAGATCAAGAAAACCTCGTAATTAGAGGGAAAGTAGATGATATACTTTTAGATTGGATGACCGAATCTGGATGGGTTGCTCCAGGACATCCCGTAACGATACAGTATGAAATTAACGGAAATGGAGCATGGGAAAGTGCATACCTAAATCCTTGGGAGAAAAACTATGAAATTTATTTCGATCGTAGTCAATTACAACAAGGAAAGAATACAATTCATATTGTAGCAACCGATGCAGCTGGAAATAAATCTAATTTAAACGTCGATTTAGAAGTGAAATAATAAAATTATTGTTGACAAGCTTTTAAATATAGTTTTATAATACAAAACATAGTTTAGTTGAACGAATTATATATCGGCTTTGAAGGAATACTAGTAGCGACTTATATCCCTGTCTCAGAGAACTGATGGTTGGTGCGAATCAGTACATATACAAGCGTGAATTACAATTCTGGAGCTTCTTTCCCGTAATGCTTTTTATGCATGAAGAGAAAGACGGATCTTTCCGTTATCTTAAAGTAAGTGGTAAACAATTAATTGTTTACAAATAGGGTGGTACCGCGATTTTTATCGTCCCTATCGGATTTTCCGATAGGGGCTTTTTTGCGTCCTTCCCTTTTAAATAACTTCATATATACGCGTTGAAAGAATCGCAGTAGTATCTTGTATCCCTGTTTCAGAGAGCTAATGGTCGGTGGGAATTAGCACATATATAAGTACGAATTACAATTCTGGAGCTTCTTTTTCGTAGTGCTTTTATGCATGAAGGAAAAGACGGAATTTTTCCGTTATCATTAGTTGAGATGTAAGTATATTTTCACTTACAAATAGGGTGGTACCGCGATTTTTTCGCCCCTATCGGATTTTCCGATAGGGGATTTTTCTATTTCTCACGCAAACAGTTGTTAAAGAATTTCGAATGTTATGATAAAATTTTATAAGCGCTTACAATTCTGAAAGGAGGTGGTACAAGCTATACAAAACTGGTATTCATTTTTATAGAGAAAAAGGAGGACGTCTAAATGACAAAGAAAACAGAAATTCCATCACATTTAAAACCATTCGTATCCACACAGCATTATGATCAATACACACCGGTGAATCACGCTGTTTGGCGTTACATTATGAGACAAAACCATAGCTTCTTAAAAGATGTTGCTCATCCATCCTATGTTAACGGACTACAATCATCTGGTATTAATATAGATGCAATTCCAAAAGTAGAAGAAATGAATGACTGTTTAGCACCAAGCGGCTGGGGTGCCGTAACGATTGACGGTCTTATTCCCGGCGTCGCATTCTTCGATTTTCAGGGGCATGGATTACTACCAATCGCAACAGATATTCGTAAAGTAGAAAATATCGAGTATACACCCGCTCCTGATATCGTTCATGAAGCTGCAGGCCACGCACCGATTTTGCTTGATTCTACATATGCAAAATATGTGAAACGCTTTGGACAAATTGGAGCGAAAGCTTTCTCCACAAAAGAAGAACATGATGCTTTTGAAGCCGTTCGTACATTAACGATCGTAAAAGAAAGCCCTACTTCTACACCTGAAGAAGTTGCAGTTGCTGAAAATGCTGTAATCGAAAAACAAAACTTAGTTTCTGGTTTATCAGAAGCAGAACAAATTTCACGTTTATTCTGGTGGACAGTGGAATACGGCTTAATCGGCAATATAAATGATCCGAAAATTTACGGTGCTGGTCTCCTTTCCTCTGTCGGTGAAAGTAAGCATTGCTTAACAAACGCTGTAAAGAAAGTCCCATTCTCAATTGAAGCTTGCACCGGGACAACTTATGATGTGACAAAAATGCAACCACAGCTATTTGTTTGTGAATCATTTGAAGAATTGACTGAGGCCCTTGAGCAGTTCTCTACAACGATGGCATTTAAAACAGGTGGCACAGAAGGATTAGAAAAAGCAATCCGCTCCGAAAATCATGCTACAACTGAGCTAAGTAGTGGATTACAAATTACGGGTACATTTACAGAGGCAATTAAAAATGATACTGGTGAAGTTATTTACACACGAACAAGCTCACCAACTGCATTAGCAATTCATAATAAACAACTAGCAAATCATTCTACATCTGTGCACAGCGATGGATTCGGGACACCAATCGGATTACTAGATGGAGATATTGCATTAGAAAATTGTACAGAAGAACAATTACAATCATTAGGCATTACAATTGGAAGCAGTGCAGAGTTTACTTTTGCAAGTGGCATTCATGTAAAAGGAACAGTAACAGACATTGTAAAGAATGATAAAAAAATTGCTCTTATCTCCTTTATAAATTGTGCAGTTACTCATAAAGATCGCTTATTATTTGATCCTTCATGGGGAGCATTTGATATGGCTGTCGGCTCACAAATCACTTCTGTATTCCCAGGAGCGGCAGATGCGGTTGCATTTTTCCCGATGAATGAAGAAGTACAAGAAACGCCTGATCCACTTGTACTGAATAAGCTTGAACGTATGTATCAAACAGTTCGAGATATACGTAACGATAGTATTTTACACGATACTCATACTGATCAATTAATAGCTATTCAAGAAGTATTAAATAAATTTTATCCGAAAGAATGGTTGCTTCGTCTTGAAATTTTAGAATTGCTTTTAGAACATAACAAAGGTCACGAAGCATCAGCAGCATTATTACAACAACTTTCTACTTTCACAACTGAAGAATCTGTAACACGTCTTATTAACAATGGTCTTGCGTTACTGCAGGTAAAGGATGTGAAAAATGATGCTACGATTAACTAATGAAGAAGTACAAGAGGAATTAACAAAGCTGGATAAATGGACAGTGAAAGATGAAAAATGGATTGAAAGAAAATATATGTTTTCCGACTACTTAAAAGGAGTCGAATTTGTCTCTGAAGCCGCCAAACTATCAGAAGAACATAATCACCACCCATTTATCCTTATCCAGTATAAAGCAGTCATTATTACTTTGTCATCATGGAATGCAAAAGGTTTAACGAAACTAGATTTTGACCTTGCAAAGCAATTTGATGAACTATTTTTACAAAATGAAAAAGCTATTATAAGAAAGTGAAAAAAGAGAAGCCTTTTTAGGCTTCTCCTTTCACTTTAAAATGTATACAATGTCCAAACGGATCCTTGGCCTGTAATATTCCATCTTTATACGTAGCAACTACGCCAATATATTTTAAACTTTCACACACTTGCTCTTTTTGTTTTTCATCTGCTAGTACAATTGTGAAATATTTCAAACCAACGGAATTTGGCATTTGTGGTGGTATACCTTCACCCTGCCATGTATTTAAACCGATATGGTGATGATAACCACCTGCTGATACGAACAACGCTCCATTACGAGCTGGAATCGTTACATCAAAACCAAGGCCATCAACATAGAAACGTTTCGCTTCTTCTAAGTCAGCTACATGTAAATGAATGTGTCCCATCACAGTACCAGCCGGGAACCCATTCCATGTACTTCCTTGCTGTAATAATCCTTCGCCGTCTAACGGGTTACTAACAAATGGTAGCTCTCCATTTTCATCATGCCAAACTTCTTTTTGGCGATCATGATAAATTTCAATCCCGTTTCCATCTGGATCAGCTAAATAAAGAGCTTCACTAAAGTAATGGTCAGCCCCACCATGTAATGGGTGTACTCTCTCAACAAAATGACGAAGAATATTTGCTAAGTCTTGTCTGTTTGGTAATAAAATTGCATAGTGATATAAACCAGTTCGACCTCTTTGCTTCGGAAGAGCGTCTTCCTTTTCTTCTATTATGAGAATTGGCTCATTGTCCTCATTACCAAACGTAACGATTGTACTTTTTTCTTCCAGTACCTTCATACGCAATACTTCTGTATAAAACTCTAGCGATTTCTTTAAATTTGATACATATAAATGAACAACCCCAAGTGTTGTTTCGGGATGAAGTTGAAAGCTCATCTTGTTATACCCCCATTTAAATTAGTTCTTCTTTAACATTTTCTCTTTTAAGAAATTATCTACAAAACCATCAGCTTTCGCAACAAATAAATAAGCACCCATTGCTAATAATGCAAGTTCTAACTCAAATCCAGGATTTTTCCCGTCTCCTAACAAACCAGCTGACCATTTTACTTTCACAATCGCTCCAACCATAACAAGTGCAAATAATAATCCAATATATCTTACACCTAAACCTAGAATTAACAATAGACCACCAACTAATTCCACTGTTGCTACACCGTATGCAAGTCCTCCTGGTAAACCAATGCTTGTAAACCACCCTGCAATATTGTCAATTCCTGATTGGAATTTTGTTAAACCGTGCATAAAGAACGTTACCCCTAACACGATACGAATAATTAAGTTACCAATATGTTGATTCATTTCTTTCTCTCCTTTATAGTTTTGTTATACAAAACTTTTATTTACATTACAAAACATACACTAATTATTTTTATTCGTCAATTCATTTTTCATGAGAAAAAATATTTTTTTTTTGCTATGATACAAATAGTTGTTTACAAAAAGGAGCATGATTTTATGAATATCGGTTCTGCGATTCGTGAAATTCGTCAACGTAGAGGAATTACGATTGCCCAAATTTGTGAAGGAACAGGTCTTTCTAAAGGCTTTATGAGTCAGGTTGAAAACAATAAAACATCACCATCTATCTCAACTTTAGAAATGATCGCTAATTTTTTAAATGTTCCCCTTCCATATTTATTGTTAGAACAAAAAGATCGTTTGAAAATTGTAAAAAAAGAAGAGCGTAAATACAGTGTGTATGGAAAAGATGAACAAAGAATTGAGCATGTTGCGGAGCAAGGTGGTCTCCGCCTATCTCTAGTAGAAATTTCTGCCGGATTCCCGAAAGAAAACTCACCAAATGCTCATGAAGGTGAAGAGTGTCATCTTGTATTACGCGGAAAACTAGAAGTTCAACATGGAGAAGATATTGCGATTGTAGAAGAAGGTGATTCTTTCTCTTGGAATGCATGCGTTCCTCATATTGTTCGCAATATAGGTGAAGAATCTGCATTATTACTTATCTCTAGTCATGCGGAAAATCGAAAACGTGTTTACTAAACGATAAAAAAGAAGCCTGTTTCGTAACAGGCTTCTTTTTTATTCCCTTATAATTCCATAACTCGTCCCAACTAGTACGGTCTTTTCATGTTGATTGCGATAAACTGACTCAATTGAAACTTTTTTATATCCTTCCATTTGCTCAATATTTGTTAAAGTTAATTCACAAGTAATCGTATCCCCTGTAAAAACTGGTCTAATAAACTCACTTACTAATTCCCTCGCTATGTAATGTAACTCTTCGCCTACTTTCGTCCCAATGCTAGCAGTCAATAAACCATGGACCATTAATCGTCCATTCTCATCATATTCCATATGATGTCTACCTTTATCGCCTGTAATATTTGCAAATTCAAAAACTTCTTCCTCGGTAAATCTTCTTTCGTATTTAAATATATCTCCAACTTTTACATTCATTTTTATCCCCCATTAATAAACTGAATTTTCTTTTATTTTATCACAAAATGAGTCTCAGTTCAGTTTATATTATTAAAATAGCAATCCTTTTTCTTTATTACCTTATAAGTTATCGATGCCCTTCCTTTTTTGCCACTTGATACCCATAGTACGCACATGTTCCATTTCTTGATAACTCTCTTACTTCAAAACCACAACTTCTATAAAAATCAAAATTGTTAGCGGACGTATGCGCAAACCAATCACCATGCGGAAGCTTTTGTAAACAAAGAGCTACAAGTTTCTTACCTAACCCTTTCCCCCTATACTCACACTTCACAACTAAATTTACTATGTTAGCAACCATGATTTGATCAGAAATCACTCTAACCATCGCGACCATTTCTTCTTCATCCCAAATTGTGAAAGCCCATGTTGAATTTTCAAATGCAATCGTAAACTTTTCAATTTGCCAAGAAGGGATATTATCATTACTCCAGCCAGTATCTTCAAATAATGTCTTAATCGCATATGCTGGCACTCCATTCGTTCCTTCACGAATAATTAGTCCATTATGATAAATATACATGTAATCCCTCCCTTTATTTTTTATATACCATTCTCCCAAAAATGCAATTCACCTTTTTTCATCCAACCCGCTTAATGGAATAAACGAGAACATCCATCTCATGAAATGAAGTTGTTTTCTCATAACTAAGCCCTGTTTTTCTAGCAACAAATATTGAAGCTGGGTGGTTCGGATTAATAAGTGAAATTAATTTATTCATTTGTAATGCTTGAAAACCATAGTCTCGAAATGCCGCCGCAGCCTCTTTCGCATACCCTTTCCCCCAATACTTAGGAAGTAGCCAATAGCCAATCTCAATTTCCTCTTTTCCATCTACCTTCTGCTTGACAAGTCCTGCATGACCAATTCGTATCCCTGTTTCCTTTTCAATCATTACAAATAAACCGAGACCGTTTTTATAATTTGGAAGTACCCTCTCCTCCAAACTTTTTTTACATTGCATAAATGTTTTTAACGTTCCATTTCCAATATAACGCATTACCTTCTCATCCCCCCATAAAGAAGCATAAAATGGTAAATCATCCATTGTATATTTACGAAATTGTAAGCGATCTGTATGGAACACTCTTTTATTCACTCCCATCATTTTGAACCTCATTACATAACAACATATTTCAAACTACGTAAGTGTTGAATAATTCATATCAAGAAAGTTACCAAAAAGAAAGAAAATTCAATCTTATGAAAGTGTATTATATCAAAAAAAAGCAGTAGACAAAAGAGTGTCTACTGCATCCATATCATAACTAGTATAAAGAAAACTACAATTGAGGGGGTGTAGGATTTTCAAATATACTAGATACTTATCCCGTTCTAACGGGCGGTAAACCTTCCAATCTTTTGAGTGGAAAGTTTACCGCACATAAGAACTTTGCGGTCATTAAGAAAGCACTGTTAAGTACTCAAATACACGCTGAGCTTTTTCTCCACCCATTCGTGCATGTTGAAGAAGAGTGATGCCATGTGGGCCAGATGCACGTAATGCTTCTGGTTGTGCTACTAAAATGGCTTGTACGACTTCAAGTTCACCAAGCATAGCTGCTGCAAAAATATCCATCCGAGCTCCCTTTTCCAGTAAATAAAGAGCAATATCTTTACGGCCTACATGGGCCGCTGCTCCTAAGGCACTTTCCCAATCCGAGCCACCCCAATTATAAGAAGCATGAAGTAAGCTTGGTGATTCGGCCAAAAGCTCCTGTACTCTTTCTAGATCTCCGTGAGCTGCCATAACAAATTCCCTTACTAACTCAGTGGTAATACGCTCGTCTGTTTGCATCTCTCTTCTCCCTTTTCACAAATTCGTTTCGGTGTAAAAAATGGCTTGTCACTCCCTTGGAATATATCAACTTCAATTCCAAATACACGCTGAAACATTTGATGACATAGTACTTCTTCTGGCACACCATCATACTGAATCTTCCCTCGCTTTAATACGAGTAAACGATCGCTATATTGAGCTGCTTGGTTAATGTCATGTAAAACCATTATAATTGTCATACCAAACTCTTCATTTAATCGTTTCACAAGTTCCATTACTTCCAACTGGTGAACGATATCCAAAAAGGTTGTTGGTTCATCTAGCAATAAGACATTTGTACGTTGTGCAAGCGTCATTGCAATCCAAGCACGTTGCCTTTCTCCTCCTGATAAGGATTGTAAAAGACGATATTCATACCCTTCAAGCTTTGTAACAGACAATGCCCAATCAACAATTTCTTCATCTTCTTTATTTAAGCGACTACTCCATGATTTATGAGGACCTCTTCCGAACTCTATTAGTTCTTTCACTGTTAAATCTAATTGATGATCGTGCATTTGTGGTAACATCGCTAATTGCTTCGCTACATCTGCACTCTTCATCATATGAATATTTTCCCCATCTAAAATGATGTCTCCTTCGCTTTGCTTAAGTAGCCGTGCTATTAAACGAAGCAAAGTAGATTTCCCCGATCCATTCGGACCGATTAAACTAACGATTTCCCCAGCTTTAATATGTACATTCATATTTTGCATTTGAAATCTTTCAGAATGTGCGTAAAACACTTTGTTAACGGAAATCACGTTGTTTTCCTCCTCTATGGATTAAATATAAGAAGAACGGACCACCTAAGAAGGACAATAAAATACCAACAGGCAATTCGATTGGATCGAACCAACTTCGAGCTATCGCATCCGCAAAAACAAGTAATATCCCACCGCCAAGGCATGATAATGGCAGTAAATATTTATAGTCATTTCCAACTAATAAACGTAACATATGCGGTACAACAAGACCGACAAATCCAATAAGACCAGAAACACTAACTGCTATTCCAGCTAACATTGTACTTACTACTATTAAATAAAACCGACTTCTTTCCACGTTATATCCTAATAGTTTTGCCATTTCATCCCCAAGCATTAATACTCGAATATGTTTAATACCGAAGAAAGCTAATATAATAGCGAATATCGCATAGTAAATAATCATATTTAAATGTGCCCAACTAACACCACCAATACCACCAGCTAACCACGGTAAAACTGATTGTACTTTGTCGCTATGTAATAACATTAGCGCTGAAGTCGCTGCACCAATTAAGGCGTTTATTGAAACACCTACTAATACAATTCGTGAAGGTGGCGCCCCCTTTTGCCATGATAGTGCGTAAATGACCATTGCTGTAATAAAAGCTCCTAAAAACGCTCCTAGTGGCAAGAATGCCATATGTTGAGGAAATAAAATCATGATTATAATTGCTACAAGACCTGCTCCTGATGAAACTCCGATAATTCCAGGATCTGCAAGAGGATTTCTCATAACCCCTTGCAATAATGCTCCTGATGCAGCTAAACACGTTCCTACTATAAAACCAACGAGCACTCTCGGTATACGAAGATCCCATACAATTCGATGAACTGTCGAACCTTCATCTTGTATACCTTCTATAATGTCTCGTAAAGAAAAAGATAAGCTCCCTGCAAAAAGGCCATAAAAAAGACCTAGAACAGTTAATACGACTAAAGTAACTGTTATTATCCACCTTTTTCTCGCAAAAGGATGTTCCTTTTCTCTTACTATTTCACTACTCTCCATACTTATCATTTCCTTACATCTTGTATACTTTTATACATAAAGTCCATCGCTTCTGTAACTTTTGTCCCAGGATTTGATCCAAATAAATCTGGTGGTAAAATAACTACACGATTTTGTTTTACTGCATCTAAATTTTTCCATGCTTCATTTTTCATCATTTCGCCTTCAAATGCTTTTTTCACACTATTGGGATCTCCATGTGTAATTAAATAAATCACATCTGGATTTGCTTCGATAATACGTTCTACACTTAGCTGTGCATATTGCGGATACTCTTTCATTTCTGGAAAACTAGCTGCGATATTTTTCCCGCCTGTTTTTTCTAAAATATCCCCTGATAGAGATGTTGGTAATGCCGCTAAATAAGTGCCTGGTGCTCCATAAACTAGCAACGCTTTAACGTCACTCTTTTTCTCATATTTCTTCATTTGATCATTAATTTTTTGGTTAAGCTCTTTTGCTTTATCTTCTTTCTTCATTACTGTTCCATACATTTCAATACCCTTTTGAATATCTTTTACAGAGTTGGCTGAAGAAATGATTACTTTTGTTCCTTGTCCTTCGACCGTTGGAATGTTCTTTTGGAATCCATTGTTAGCAACAAGTACATCCGGTTTTAAACTAGCAATTTGCTCAAAATTCGGTTGATGTGCATTCCCGATTACTTGTGCTTTCTTTAATTCCTCTGGGAGAGTTAATTTTGTATCCGGACGACCTACTATTTTTCCACCTAAAGCATGAATAATATCCATGTCTCCCATACTCAACGTAGCAAAACTTTCAGGAACTTTATTGAATGTTATCTTTCTGTCTGAGAGATCGGTAATTTCGATTTTGTCTGTTCCTTTGTCTGTTTTTGTTGCGGATGCTTTTTCGTTTTCTTTTGCACTGCAACCTATTAATAAGAAAAAAATAGATAAGATCGCTGTGAACAGCGTAATAGATTTGTTCATTCTTTCACCTCTAATTGATAATAATAATCATTAACTACTATTCTACTTTAATTGATAAGGATTATCAATGTCAATATGAAACGCATACATTTTCTACAAAAATGAAAAAACGCTACAAAAAGATTTCTTCTTTTCGTAGCGCCCTATTTAACAATTTTCTTCATATTCGCTCTCCTCTAATTGATCACGCATCGTTCTAACACGCTTAAAGAAGAAAAAAGCAAGAACTAAAAATACAATAATACTCCCCATCATAACAAAAGACTGTACCATACTTTTTATTCCGCTTGGAATTAATAAACCGATCATTAAAAATGTACTTATAGCTAAAAGTACTTGTGCAAACCGGGTATAATCTGCTATTTTTTCTTGTAATTCTTTCATCTTCTTATCACTCCCATCCTCACTTTATCACATTCTATCAAGCTTAAAGACAAGTAAATAGAACCAATCTGGGAGATGTTTTCCAAAGTAAAAAAGAGCCGCTTACTCGCGGCTCTTTTTTATCTATTATACGCCTTTATATGCTTCCATATAGATTTCTTTCAGCTCTGAAATGAGCGGTAATTTTGGATTAGCTGTTGTACATTGATCTTCAAAAGCTCTTTCTGCTAATAATCCAACAACCCCTTCAAATTGGTCTTTAGCAACTCCTTGTCCTGCAATACTCATATTTATATTTAAGCTTTTTCCAAGCTCAATAATTGCTTGGACGAGTGATTCCACACCTTCCGCTGTTGAGCTTGCTGGAAGCCCGAGCATTCTCGCAATATGTGCATAGCGTTCATCAGCCACAAAGTGCTCATATTTTGGGAACAATGCGTGTTTTCTTGGCTTAATAGCATTATAGCGAACTACGTGCGGCATAAGAATTGCATTCGCACGTCCATGCGGAATATGGAATTCCGGTCCAATTTTATGTGCTAAACTATGATTAATACCTAGGAAAGCATTTGCAAATGCCATCCCTGCGATTGCGGAAGCATTATGCATTTTTTCTCGTGCTTCTTCATCATTTCCATCTTTATATGCTCTCGGTAAATATTTAAATACGAGATCAATTGCTTTTAATGCTAAACCATCAGTATAGTCATTTGCCAGAACAGACACATACGCTTCAATTGCATGTGTTAATACGTCCATACCAGTATCTGCCGTCACATGAGGTGGTACTGTCATTACAAATTGCGGATCAACAATCGCTACATCTGGTGTTAATTCATAATCCGCAAGCGGGTATTTAATATTATTTTTCTTATCTGTAATAACCGCAAATGGCGTCACTTCTGATCCCGTCCCTGATGTTGTTGGAATGGCAACAAATTGTGCTTTATTTCCCAAGTTCGGATACTTACATGTACGTTTTCTTATATCTAAAAACTTCTGTTTTATTCCATAGAATGTCGTTTCTGGGTGCTCATAGAATAGCCACATCCCTTTTGCTGCATCCATAGCTGAACCGCCACCAAGCGCGATAATTACATCTGGTTTAAAGCTTTTCATCATGTCCGCACCTTTAAATACAGTTTCATCTGATGGATCTGGCTCAACTTCAAAGAAAACTTCAACTTTCACATCATTTGCATGCTTACGTAAATAGTGCGTAACTGTATCTACATAACCGTGCTCAACCATCCCTGGATCCGTTACAATAAATGCGCGGGAAATGTTAGGCATGTTTGCTAAATATGCTGTCGCATGTTTTTCAAAATAAATTTTGGGTGGTAATTTGAACCACTGCATATTCTTTTTTCTATTTGCCAACCTTTTTATATTTAATAAATGAGTCGCCGTTACGTTTTGGGAAACTGAGTTTTTCCCGTAGGAGCCACAACCAAGCGTAAGTGATGGAATAAATCCATTATATATATCACCAATTCCACCTTGTGATGAAGGTGCATTTACAATGAGACGGCAGGCTTTCATACGTAACCCAAATTGTTTTTGTACTTCTTTATTTATAGAATGGATAACCGCTGAATGCCCTAGGCCACCAAGCTCTAACATTTCTTCGCAATATGTAAATCCTTCTTCTAATGAATTTGCTTTTACACAAGCTAACACTGGGCTCAGTTTCTCACGAGATAGTGGATACGCCGCTCCGATACCTTTAATTTCAGCTACAAGCATTTTTGTATGTTCAGGTACAGTAATTCCTACTAATTCAGCAATATACTGTGCTGATTTCCCAACAATATCACTATTTACTGCACATGTATTTTCATTAATAACAAGCTTTTCTAATTTCTTTCTCTCTTCCTCTGTTACAAAATAACAATTATTTGCAATCATTTCTGCTTTAACATCATTATAGATTTCCTTATCTACAATGATAGCTTGTTCTGACGCACAAATCATACCGTTATCAAATGTTTTCGATAAAATTAAATCATTAACAGCGCGTTTTACATGTGCCGATTTCTCTATATAACATGGTACATTACCTGGCCCTACACCTAGCGCGGGTTTACCAGTAGAATAAGCCGATTTCACCATACCAGCCCCTCCAGTTGCTAGAACGAGTGCGACACCATCATGGTTCATTAATTGTTTCGTTGCTTCCACAGAAGGTCTTTCAATCCATTGAATACAATGCTTTGGTGCACCAGCTTTCACTGCTGCATCATATACTGTTTTTGCCGCCGCAACGGAACAGTTTTGTGCAGAAGGATGAAATGCGAAAATAATTGGATTTCTCGTTTTTATCGCGATTAATGCTTTAAACATTGTTGTCGATGTTGGGTTCGTTACTGGCGTTACCCCAGCTACTACACCGACAGGCTCTGCGATTTCTATTATTTCTTCATGAGGATCTTCATGAAGAATTCCTACCGTTTTATCTTTCTTTATACTATGCCAAATATATTCAGTGGCAAAAATATTTTTAATGCATTTATCTTCATATACGCCACGGCCCGTTTCTTCAACAGCCAACTTCGCAAGCGGCATATGTTGATCGACACCCGCAAGCGCCATTTCATGAACAATGTTGTCAATTTGCTCTTGTGTAAAACTTTCTAATGCTTGTAAAGCTTTTTGACCGTTATCTACTAACGTATCAATCATCTCTTTTACCTCTTGCATTTCATTTACAACTTTCTCTTTGACTACCATGTAAATTTCCTCCTATTCTGCTATCTTGGACTTCATAAGTCCCTACAGGTCATAAAAAGTCCCGATTAGCGTAAAAAAATAGAGTTACCTTCCTACATGAATCCCATCACTTGTGAAATATTTCACAAGTTTGTTCGTGAATAACATTTCATGAATTCAATATACATGAAATCATTTCATTTGTGTATGTCTAATTTGTGAAATGTTTCACAAATTAATATAATAAAAATGCACTGCTCTATATTAGCAGTGCATTTTTACTATGCTAGTGCTTGTGCTAAATCTTCAATTAAATCTTCTCCATCTTCAATACCAACAGAGATTCGAATTAATGTATCTGTAATTCCTAATTCTTTACGGCGATCTGCTGGGATTGATGCATGTGTCATTTGAGATGGGATAGAAATTAAACTTTCTACTGCTCCTAAGCTTTCAGCAAGTGTAAAGTATTGTAACTTCTCAAGTACTCTATTTAATGTTTCTTCACTATCTACATCGAATGAGATGATTGCACCAAATCCGTTCGCCTGTTCTTTTGCTAATTCGTGATTTTGATGTGATTCAAGACCTGGATAATATACTTTATTTACTTTCGGATGGTTATTTAAAAACTCAGCAATTGCGCGTGAATTTATTTCATGCTCCTCCATACGAATTCCTAATGTTTTTAAACCACGAAGTAGTAAGAAGCTGTCTTGTGGTCCAAGAATACCTCCTGTTGAGTTTTGTACAAAGTGAAGGTCTTCTGCTAATTGCTGGCTATTTACAACTACTAGGCCTGCAACTACGTCACTATGTCCTCCTAAATATTTCGTTGCACTATGAAGCACAATGTCTGCTCCTAAAGAAATTGGCGACTGCCAATATGGCGTCATGAATGTGTTATCAATAATTGTTAATAAATCTTTCTCTTTAGCAAGAGCAGATATTTTCTTAATATCAGTAATTTTTAGTAATGGGTTCGTTGGTGTTTCTACATAAATCGCTTTCGTATTTGGACGAATCGCTTCTACAACTTCCTCTAGGTTTGTTGTATCTACAAATGTATGCTCAATACCGAAGCGGTTTAATACTTTCGTAATAACACGGTACGTCCCGCCATAAACATCATCTGTTAAAATGACGTGGTCACCTTTTGAGAACAACATAATTGTTGCTGTAATAGCAGCCATTCCTGAACCAAATGCAAATCCAGCATGACCGTTTTCTAATACAGCAATCATTTCTTCTAAAGCTGCACGTGTTGGATTGCCTGTACGTGAATATTCATATCCTTGATGCTTACCAACTGCTTCTTGTTTGTACGTACTTGTTTGATAGATCGGTACGTTTACAGATCCAGTTGAAGGTTCTCCTATGCGAATACCATGAATTAACTTTGTCTTTGCTCTCATTTTTTATTCCCATCCTTTGTATATGTCTTTGCTTAAATAGCGCTCACTACTATCAGGAAAAATCGTTACAATATTTGTACCTGGTGTTGCTTTCTCTGCCTCAAGTAAGCTCGCATGAAATGCTGCTCCTGAAGAGCTTCCAACGAGAAGTCCTTCTTTTTGCGCTAATTCTTTCACTCGTAAAAATGCATTTCGATCAGAAATCGTATGAATTTCATCAAAATAAGATGTTTTCAAAAATGGTGGAATGAATTCAAGACCAATACCTTCTGTTTCATGTGAACCAGCTTTACCACCATTTAAAATAGAGCCTTCTGGTTCTACAATAACCGTTTTAATATCAATATTTTTCTCTTTCAAATAAGATGCAGTTCCCATAAACGTACCGCCAGTTCCTGCCCCTGCAACAAATATGTTAATCTCTCCATTCAGTGCCGACCAAAGTTCAGGTCCTAGCGTTTTAAAATAAGCGCGAGGGTTTGCTTCATTCGCAAACTGACTTGGAGAGTATGAATTCGGTATTTCATTTACTAACTCTTTCGCTTTTGCAATTGCGCCGGTCATTCCTTGCTCAGTCGGTGTATGCACAACCGTTGCACCTAGCGCCTTCATTAATTCTTGCTTTTCAATACTAAATTTCTCTGGTACACAAACGATGACGCGTAAATCATGTTGTAACGCTGCAAGTGCCAGTCCAATGCCAGTATTTCCAGCCGTCGGTTCAATAATTGTTCCGCCCTGGGTAACAAGCCCTTTTTCTAGTGCATCTTCAATTAATTCTCTTCCTAAACGATCCTTAACGCTTCCGCCTGGGTTGTAAAATTCAAGCTTTGCAAATAAACGGACTCCTTCTGGAAGTGAAAAACGCGTAATTTCTACAATTGGTGTATGACCAATCAATTCATGAACGCCACGATATACATTCATCGTGTTCTCCCCCTTATTTGCCAATAAAGAAAAGGCAACTGTATGTATTTTCTTTATATGAGACAGTTGCCTTTTTGTTACATTACTTTAACTCTTCTAGTACTTTTACGATAAAGTTTGTAGAATGAAGAGCTGCTTGATCTAAAAATTGATCAAATGAAACATTTGATTCTTTACCAGCAATATCAGAAAGTGCGCGAATAATAACAAACGGAACTTCATATTGGTGGCATACTTGCGCAACAGCTGCTGCTTCCATTTCTACTGCATAAAGGTCTTCAAATTTATCACGAATTGCTGCAACGCGGTTAGGATCACTCATAAATGAATCACCTGTTGCAATCATACCTTTTACAACTTGAATATTTTCTTCTGCCTGCATACATTTCTCAGCTAATGCAACTAATGCCTCATCAGCTTTAAATCCTGGTGGCATTCCTGGCACTTGACCATATTCGTAGTTAAATGCTGTTACATCTACGTCATGGTGACGAACTTCTGTTGAAATAACTACATCTCCAACATTTAAAGAATGATGGAATCCACCAGCTGAGCCAGTATTAATTACTTTTTCAGGCTTATATTTTTCTAATAAAATTGTCGTTGACATCGCTGCATTTACTTTACCAATACCAGACTTTAGCAAGATTACTTCATGCCCTGCCAATAGTCCTTTCGTAAATTCACAACCTGCAACAGTTTCTGTTTTTGCTTGTTCTAGTTTGTCACGTAAAATACGTACTTCTTCTTCCATTGCTCCAATTACAGCAATTCTCAATCTAATCCCTCTTTCTATTGCTTAGTTGCCTCCATTACCCAAACGAAATGATTTAATCTCGTAAACGTTACGTGGAAGCCATTGTTTTCAAAAATAGATTGCATGATCGGAATACGTGTATAGTATTCTGTTTGCAAATCGTTTGCTAACTGATGAAAACCTCTTTGTTTTGCTACTTCGACAGTTTTATCATATGCATCTTGATCTGCAAATATCGTATCAGCAAACACTATTTTACCACCTTTGTTTAGCAATTGACTATACTTCGCAATTGCTACGTCTTTTTCTTCATCTATTAAATGATGAAATGCGTAAGTGCTCACAATAGTATCGATTGAATTTGGGACTTCAAATGAAAGAAAATCACCCTCTGTAATTGAAAATTCTTTTGGTAATTTCTCTTTTGCAATAGTACGCATTTCGCGTGACGGTTCTATACCGTAAACTGTGCGACCAGCAAGTAATAATTTATTTGTTAAATTGCCAGTACCAACACCAAATTCTAATACGTTGCCAAATGACTTGTTAACTACATCCTCTAAAATGTCCTCATAACGGGCGAAAACTTCTTTATATTGTATATCTTCGCCTTGTACAAATGAGTCGTACGTATGAGCCCATTCATCAAATAAACCATTAAATTCTGTTCCCATAAAAATTCCCCTTTTTCTTATCGGTTTTATCAGTATGATATTCTCTCTTTCTAAAAATGTCAATTGAAATGTGCGTAGTATTTCCTTCTTTTCTTTGTTACACTATAGGTGATTATCATAGGAGAGGGGGCATCTTCGTGTCATTTACCTTTGAAATGTTAGAAGATAAAGTAGAATTTTTCGAGGCTGCAAACTTAGTTTCTCTAGAAAAAAAAATTAACGAACAAATTGATAATAATAAAGCACTTATGCTCGAAGTTCATCATATTTCTCACCAAATGATTATGGATCCTGAAAGCAAAAGACCTTATTATAGTGCGGTTGTTCATTTTAAATTAAAGAAATTACGCTAACTAAAAAAAGAGAGGCTCTTAAGAGCCTCTCTTTTTTTAGTTTAGAGTTTGAACGAGTACTGGTTTCCAGCCCTCATTGTCTACCCAATCAATATTTACATAATATTTTTTACCTGATTGTTTATCTTGTACGTTACCGTAAGCTTTATTCTTACCGTTATTTCCAATTCTATGGATAACTAATTGATTTACTGGAACGTCAATTGCAGCTGAAATCGCTTGATTCATCTCATTCCAATCTGCTGTACCTTTTTTAAACGTCATCGCAGGTGTTGCACCTTGCTCTGTACCTACTGGCTTCCAAGAAGATTTCGTATAAGCATCTGTTGCCTGTGACTGTGTTTTTTCAGCTGGTGCTTTCTCGTTAGCTTTCGCTTCTTCTTCAGCTTTTTTCTTTTCTTCCTCAGCCTTTTGCTTCTCTTCTTCCTTCTTCTTAGCCTCTGTCTTATCTTGCTCATTCTTCTTCGGCTCTTCTTTACCCTTAGCTTTCTCAGCTTTATTCTCTTTTGTTGTTTGCTGAGCTACCTTTTTATCATTAGAAGACGCTTGCTCTTTTGTGTCAGGAACAAACAATTGATATGCTACAATAGCTACTGCTACTAATACAATAGCGATTGCAATATTTAAAACACCGTTTTGACGACGTTTTTGTTGTTTCTGTTGGAATCTAGATCCTCCTGCCATTCTTCAAACCTCCATGCAGTTTTTCATACTTGCTATTGTAACATTAAATCTAGAAAGGTTGAACATTTACAATAATATTTTCACGAAATGAAAACATTTCATAAATAATTGCAAGATTACTTTTCAATTTCTAATTGATGAATTGCCTCTACCATTTCTGCAAAAACTGGTGTGACTACATTTTCATTACTATCTGTTTCTATATCAACTACAACTAAAGCATATCTTGGGTTTTCATATGGAAAATAACCTGCAAACCAGCGATTCACCCTCTCTCCTTTTCCTGTTTGTGCTGTCCCAGATTTTCCAGCGACAGTTAGTGGCAACGAACGGAATGCGGTTCCCGTTCCTTTCTCCATCGTTACAACGGCTCTTAACAACTGTTGTAATTTTTTCATCGTTTCATAAGAAAGCTGTTTCCCATTTAATTTATGATTTTCAAATGCAAAAAAGTCGGTTCCATTTTTATACACTATTTTTTTCACAGCTTTCACTTCCATCTTCTCTCCACCTCTAGCAATTGTCGCCATCATATTCGCTATAGCTAGAGGTGACACACGTACATCTTTTTGTCCGACTATCGTTTGAGCAATCGCTTTTCTACTATCTTTATTTTCTTCGCTTCCCCAAATAATAGCACTCTTTTCTTCTGGCAATTGCTCAAATTCTGGTGTATGAAACACTGAACCTTTCCAACCTACCTTCTCACTTGCTCCTAAGGCCTCTAAATACGTTTCTAATACTTCCCTATCCTTTTGCATTAGTTCATCACCTAATACGGCAAACGTTCGATTACAGCTTCTAGCAAAGCTTTCCTTAAAGTTTAATGACCCCATCATAACTTGTGGAAGATTTTCACCGTATAAATCCGTATTACAGTTAAATGTACGATTAAACCGCACCAAATTCTCATCAATTACTGCTGCTGCAACTACTGTTTTAAAAACAGACCCCGGAAAATGAGGAGTTAACATTTGATTTTCAAGTGTAGATTTATATATCCTCCTATCATTCATCTGTAAAGAAGGCCTACTTACCATTGCTAAAACTTCACTATTCTTTATGTCTAGTAATACTAACCCACCTTTTTTTATTCCGTTTTCATCTATAATCTTCTCTGCTCGTCGTTGCAACGTTTTATGTATTGTTGTTTGAATAGTAACTGGATAAAATGGATTTCCTGGTGAAGTGTATTTCGCCTGCTTCCCAAAAATCGGTTCTCCTTGTCGATCCACTTGATATAGTACTTTCGCTTCTCCATCAGTCAGTAAAAATTCATCAAATGATTGTTGCAATCCAGAAATACCAATTGGCGTTTGTTTCGAAGTTTTTTTCATTTCTCCATAACGCTTTTGAAATTCCTGTTCATTCTCTCCCACATCACCAATTAAATGATTTGCCTCCCCCATTTGCTTCAGTCGAACTTCTGCTGCTACAATACCTAAAATATCTAATTGATTTACCTTCTTCATCTGCTCGAGCGTTAATTGAAATGGGGTATTCTCCTTTCGTAATATAAATGCTTGATTCTTATTTTTCATTTGCAGTCTTATCTCTTGTCTCGACACACCAATGATATGCGCAATTTTCTCTAACATGTCATTTTTTATTTGTAAAAACGGAAAAACAATTAAGACTGGATATTTCTCTTCACCAATTTCCTTACCATTTCGATCTGTAAAATGCCCTCTTCCATTATCTACTGTAAGTGATTGTGTTCGTTGCGTAACACTTTTTTCAATCAGATTGATATTTCGGTCAGTAAATGATTCCGTATCTATAATCTGTATTTGGATTAAACGACAAAGTAATAAAAAAATCACACCCATAAAACAAATTAAAACAATTATAATTCTCCGTTTCATTTTCATAAAAAACACCTCGTCTATTGTAGTTTAGACGAGGTGTTTCACCTTTTATACAAATAAAAAATCACTCGTTTTTACACGAGTGATTTTTTACGTTATTTTACAGAGATAATCTCTACTTGCATTTCTCCACCTGGTGTTTGGATTGCTACCTTCTCACCAATTTGCTTACCTAATAAGCTTTTTGCGATTGGAGAATCGTTAGAAATTCTTCCTTCAAATGGATCGGCTTCTGCGCTACCTACGATTATGTACGCTTCTTCGTCTCCACCTGGTAACTCTTTAAATATTACTGTTTTACCTAATGTTACAACTGTAGACTCTTCACCATTGTCTTCAATGATAACCGCATTACGAATCATGTTTTCAAGTTGTGTAATACGTCCTTCTACGAATGCTTGCTCATCTTTCGCTGCATCATACTCAGAGTTCTCTGAAAGATCTCCGAAGCTACGTGCGATCTTAATACGCTCTACAACTTCTTTACGTCTTACTGTTTTTAATTGTTCAACTTCGTTCTCTAGTTTTTGCTTACCCTCTTGCGTCATAGGGTATGTTTTTTCTGTTGCCATGTTTTCCACTCCTTTTATATACCAATCCCCCGAAAAAAAGAGGAGTTCCATATGAAAACTCCTCCGCTTATATAGCGGAGGTTTCTAGCACACGTAGCACTAGTGGAGTTGTCACATACAACCCCTTATTCTCCAATTCTTCCTTATATAAAGAAGGTATGTATGGAAAGTTGATATAAATATGCCCTCACCTATTGGTAGGTGAGGTTTCATGTTTCATTGTATTCGATAAGAAGGGAAAAAATCCCTTCCTATCGTATATCTTTTACTATGCTATTACAAATTTACTTTTTGTTCAAGAATTGTTGCAATTTTTGTAACCATAATATCAATTGCAACATGGTTTTGTCCACCTTCAGGGATAATAATATCCGCGAATTTCTTAGAAGGCTCAATAAATTGATTATGCATTGGACGTACAACGTTTACGTATTGGTCGATAACTGAATCCATTGTACGACCGCGCTCTTCAATATCGCGCTGCATGCGGCGTAAAATACGAAGGTCTGCATCTGTATCAACGAACACCTTAATATCCATTAACTCACAAAGACGTGGGTCTTCTAAAATAAGAATTCCTTCTAAAATGATTACATCTTTCGGCTCAACTGGAATAATTTTTTCTGAACGCGTATGCAATGTATAGTCATATATAGGCTTTTCCACTTGCTCATATGCAAGCAACTGCTGCAAATGGTCAATTAACAAATCATTATCAAACGCTAACGGATGATCGTAATTTGTTTTTAAACGTTCTTCCATTGGTAAATGGCTTTGATCTTTGTAATAATAATCTTGCTCCAAGATTAAAATGGAATGACCTTTAAAATGGTCAAAAATCGCTTTCGTTACACTTGTTTTTCCTGATCCTGAACCACCAGCGATTCCAATTACAACAGGCTTATTCGTCCCCATTCGACTACCACTCTTTCTTATTGAAGTATGTTTTTGCGCATCATATTATTCACATACACTGGTTGATCCACTTTGAATTTCACGATTTGCAACGGATGTCTCGCTGCATCTAATTCGTTTCCATCCTCATCCCAAATTTTCTCCACCGTCTGCGTAAAGTTTTCTATTTCTGGCCCAAAGAACTCCACTTCATGTCCTGGTTTGAAGTGATTACGTTGCTCAAGCGTTACGATGCCCGTTTCTTCATTATAATCTAACACTAAACCAGCAAAATCATACGTTGTTTTCTTACTATGATTTCCAAACATTTGCTCTTGATGTCCTGGAACCCCTTCAAAGAATGCAGGAGCTGTATCACGATTTGCACATTTATCAAGTTCATCTAACCATTCTTGTTTAAACTCAAAGTTATCCGGATTCGCACAATACGCATCAATTACTTTACGATATACAGTTGCTACAGTCGCTACGTAATGGATAGATTTCATACGTCCTTCAACTTTTAAGCTATCAATTCCAATTTCAATCATTTTCGGAATTGATAAGATTAAATTTAAATCTTTTGGGCTCATCGCAAAGTGAGCATCTTCTTCTTGGAATAGAGGAAGCTCTTTTGCATCTTTATGTTGTGATACCGTTTGAACTAAATCATAATCCCAGCGGCAAGATTGACAACAACCACCACGGTTAGAGTCACGCGCTGTCATATGGTTACTTAATGTACATCTCCCTGAATACGCGATACACATTGCACCATGGACGAATGCTTCAATTTCAACATCAACTTTTTCTTTAATTTCTTTCATTTCTTCATAGCTTGCTTCACGAGCTAATACAAGACGATGTAAACCTTCTTCTTTCCAATACTGTGCTGCTTTCCAGTTGGATAGTGATTGTTGTGTACTTAAATGCACCTCAACAGAAGGAGCTACACGTTTACATGTCTCAATAATAAGCGGATCGGCAACGATAATTCCCGTTACGCCAGCTTTTTCAATCCCTTTTAAATATTCCTCTAGCCCATCCATATTTTCATTATGTGCAAAAATATTTGTTGTCACGTATATTTTCGCTCCATATTTCTTTGCAAATTCAACGCCTTCTGCCATGTCTTCCAGCGTAAAGTTACCTGCATTAGAACGAAGACCAAATTCTTGTCCACCTAAATATACAGCATCTGCCCCATAATGGATAGCTACTTTTAATTTTTCTAAGTTACCCGCAGGGATTAACAGTTCAGGTTTTTTCACAATAACGCGTTTGCCATCGATCACTCGTGAAATTTCTTGTACAGTCATTTCCTACACCCTCCTCGTTTAGTAAACCGTTTCTTTAAAGAAGAATCCTGTATCTAACGGACGATTTACCGGTTGTATTTCTTCTATCTCTTTAAATAAATCATCTTTCACGTCATAATACGCATCACGATCTTCTACACATAAATCAATCGCCTTACGATATTTCTTCGTCACCTCAATAATGTACTCAGAACTTTTTAGGACACCATCAATTTTTAAGCTATCGACTTCAGCATCGATTAGTTCCTCTAACTCATCGATGAAACAAATATCATTCGGACTCATAATGTGAGTACCATTTTCATCTTCATAAATTGGATATTTGTTATTACGTTCTGGGTCGTATAAGAACATATTCTCTTCATACTTTTTCTTTTCGATGTCGAGATTACGCCCTTGATACTCAAAGTAGTTTCCTACTAGTGAACGCTTCGATTGGAACATACAAGTCATACCGTGAATTTGCACTTCAAGTTCCACTTCAGCATTTTCTTTTAATTCAGCAATTTCATCTAAGCTAAGCTCACGAGCTAATACAGCGCGTTTCGCTCCTCTTTGCCCCCAATAGTTACAAGTAAACCAGTTTGTTGCTGTCGTTTCTGTATTCCAGTGAAGTTGCATATTTGGTGCAACTTCACGAACAGCCATTAATACCGCTGGATCTCCGAAAACAATCGCATCTACATTTACCTCATTTAAAAAGGCAACATAGTCCGTTAATTCTTCTACTTTATCATTGTGGAACATCGCATTCATTGCAACGTATACTTTCACACCATTTTCATGTGCAATGTTTACAGCTTGTTTCACATCTTCACGTGAAAACTCTCCTGCCAAACGTAAACCAAACTTTTGTTCACCAACCATTACTGCATCTGCCCCTGCTTTCGCAAGAGGTTCAATATCCGCCACCGCTCTAGGCGTTACTAACAATTCAGGTTTCTTCATACTTTTGTCACCCTCTCTTTTTACTTACAGCCACTCCATCGCCAATTGGGAAAATCGTTGTATCATATCCTTCATGATTCATAAGCCATTCATTGTACGTCTTAATACGACGAATCAAACCACGGGTACGTCTATTTTCAATTTTCTCTTTTGTCGTCACAAGACCATGGTACATAACGTTATCTGAAATAATAACGCCACCAGGATTTAATAACGGTTCGTATAAGTCAAAAAAGCGACGATACTGCCCTTTCGCTGCATCAATAAAAATAACATCAAATGTTCCATGTTCTTTCACTTGTTCGCCCGTTTCTAAAGCATCACCGTAAATAACAGAAATACGGTCTGTTACCGAGGAACATTCTATATATTCAAGTGCCTTTTCATATCGTTCACGATTGCGCTCTACTGTCACAATGCGAGAGTTCGGAATAGCTTGCATCATACGAATACTAGAATAACCGATTGCTGTTCCAAGTTCTAAAATACTTTCCGGTCCAACTAAACGTAAAAATTGCAGCATAAATTCCATTCCAAGTCGATCCATAATCGGCACATGGTTTTCAGTTGCATACTCTTCCATTTCAAGAATTAATTTATCTTTTGGATCAATAAATGATAATAGGTACTCGTTAACTGCATCCTCCATAATTGGTCCTCCTTATTTACATGGAGAAGTGCCTCTATGACGCGTCAACCTTTGTCTTTTCACACATAGAATGCAATAAAAATACAAGCCAGTTTCACCCTTAGCTTGTACGTCCCGTTTTGATATTAAAAACGATTCTTCTGCCAGTTTTTAACCCGATATATTTTACCACAAAAAAGAGGGATATGCGACCCTTTTCGCTATCCCTCCCCATTTCACTGTTTTTTCGTAATGTATTTTTGCTTTAATGCATTATGTTCTTCTAATGTTTTCGCATAATACACTTCACCACTTGGTGCAGCTAAGAAATAATAATAATCTGTTTGCGCAGGATCTAACGCTGCTTCCACTGAATGTTTACCAGAGTTTGCAATCGGTCCAACTGGCAACCCTTTCACAACATACGTATTGTACGGTGAGTTTATTTTCAAGTCTTCGTATAATACACGTTGTTTATGCTTTCCAAGCGCGTATAATACCGTCGGATCCGTTTGAAGCGGCATGCCTTTCGCTAAACGATTATAGAAAACACTAGAGATTTTTTGGCGATCAGTAAAGCCAGTAGCCTCTTCTTCAATAAGTGAAGACAACGTGAGAAGTTGATGAACATCCCAGTTCTTCGCTTTCATTTTCGCCTCATTTTGAACAATAATTGCATTTGTTTTCTCAAGCATCGGGATTACAATTTCTTCTAATTTCGTATCCTTTTTATAGAAAGAATACGTTGCTGGATATAAGTATCCTTCTAGTGGATATTTAATGTTGCTATCAAAAATTTTATCCGTTAATAGCTTCGGATACTTTTGCTGCATTTTTTGAATAAATGCTTTATCGTTTAATTGACGCACAACATCATCTTTATTCCACTTTAATTCTGCCGCAATCACTTCAGCAATTTCAGTTACTTGCGCTCCTTCTTTAATCGTCACTTTATAAAGAGCCGGACGATGTACGTTGCCAGATGACATTTGTTCAATGACATCGTTAGCACTCATCGAAGGATTTAATAAATATGTACCTGCTTGTAAGCTTTTCGACTTAAATTTCGTATAAAAACTAAAAACTGTACTGCTTTTCACAGCACCTTTTTCTTCTAAAATCTCACCGATTTTACTTGTAGATGACCCCTTTGGAATCTCTACCTCAATCTCTTTTTTATTTCCACTATCAACTGGCCCTAATGCAGATGAAATATACGCATAGACTGATCCACAAACTAAAAGCAGTGCGATAATCGAAATTAAAAAAATGCGTCTACGCTTCTTCTTCACTTGATTCTCTACCAAAATTCTTCCTCCTTATTTAATTGTAGACCGTATACACTTCCTCTATACAATGCCCTACAAACATAAAGCAAAACCAATCATTTCTAAATAATCGGTGACAGCTACTTATTTAAAGCCTTTTTTCATACAACCCGTCTTATTATACTATAAACAATTAAGTAGTTTCGACAAAAAATCTGTCATTTTGCATATGAATACAAAAAAGGCGAACTGTGTACACAGTTCGCCTTTTTATCCATTACTATTCTTCTTCTTGCTCATCAGCAAGAGTGTTAAACATTTCTTGTACCATTTCCCACTCTTCTTCAGATTCAATTGAAAGTAATGTTCCGCCCTCTTCTTCGCTTTGCTCGTATGCCATTGCATCGAAGATTTGGTCTCCATCTTCGTCTACTTCACCGATTGGAGAGAAGACTACGTAAGATTTTTTGCCGAATTTTTCAGCATCAAAAGTGAAAATAATTTCACATAAATGTTCGTTTCCTTTTTCGTCTACAATTGTAATTTGATTTTCTTCCATTTTGGTCACCTCTTATTTACTATCTAAAAATCCTTGTAAGATCACGACTGCAGCCATCTTATCGATTACCTGTTTTCGCTTCTTACGGCTCACATCAGCTGAAATGAGCAGACGTTCCGCTGCCATCGTCGACAAACGCTCGTCCCACATTACAACTTCTAATTGTAACAGATTTCGCAGGTTTTCTGCAAATTGCTGGCACGCTTCACCACGAGGGCCGATTGTACCATTCATATTTTTAGGTAAACCTACTACTATTTTGTCCACATTGTACTGTTTTACCAACTCAGAAATACGGTCAAAACCAAAGTGGCCTCGTTCTTCGTTAATCCTGATTGTTTCCAGCCCTTGTGCTGTCCAGCCCATCTCATCGCTCATTGCAACACCGACTGTTTTAGTACCAACATCTAAACCTAATATCCGCATAAACTACTCCTCACGATGATGTTTCAAGTAAGACTTCACAAGCTCTTCAATTATCTCATCACGTTCAAGCTTGCGAACGATGCTTCGTGCATCTTTATGGCGAGGTATGTATGCTGGATCTCCACTTAATAAATAACCGACGATTTGGTTAATCGGATTATAACCTTTTTCTTGAAGTGCATCATACACAGTTAAAAGTACATCATTTACATGGACACTCTGTTTTTCATCTTGAATGCTAAACTTCATTGTCTTATCAAAACCGTCCATTTCAAGCACCTCACTTGTAAGTAGTAAGTATAGGGAGAAGAACTTCTCCTCTCCCTACCATTGTACACTACTATCTCTTTATTTTGAAACAGATTTAACGTACTCTTGTACAAACGCTAAAGCTTCCTCTACTTGCGCTGGGTTTTTACCGCCTGCTTGTGCCATATCAGGACGGCCACCACCGCCGCCTCCACAACGAGAAGCTACTTCTTTCACAAGTTTACCCGCATGGTAACCTTGACTAATTAAATCTTTCGTTACGCCAGCTAAAATATTTACTTTATCGTCATTTACAGACGCTAATACAACAACTGCAGACTCTAATTTATTTTTAAGGTCATCCATCATTGTACGTAAGTTGTTCATATCTGCAACATTTACTTTTGCCGCTAATACGTTCACGCCATCAACTGTCATTACTGAATCAGTTAAGTTTCCAGCTTCGATATTGCTTAATTTCGCAGCAAGAGATTCGTTTTCTTTTTGAAGTTGTTTTACTTCAGCAAATAAACCATCAACTCTTGTTAAAATATCTTTCGGATTTGTTTTCATTTTTCCTGCTGCTTCTTTTAATAAACCTACTTGATCGTTCATTAATTCGTATGCAGACTTACCAGTTACCGCCTCAATACGACGAGTTCCTGCACCGATACCAGACTCAGCAACGATTTTGAAAATACCGATAGAAGCTGTGTTATCAACGTGACAACCACCGCAAAGCTCTAAGCTGTAATCGCCTACTTGTACAACGCGTACAACATCACCATATTTTTCACCGAATAATGCCATTGCGCCCATTTCTTTCGCTTCTTCGATTGCTTTTTGAGAAATCGCAACATCAATACTTTCCCAAATTTTTTCGTTTACGATACGCTCAATTTTTTCTAATTCATCAGCTTGTACTTGACCGAAGTGAGAGAAGTCAAAACGTAAACGTTCAGATGTTACAAGAGAACCCGCTTGGTTAACATGCGTTCCAAGTATATCTTTTAATGCTTGGTGCAGTAAGTGAGTTGCTGTATGGTTTTTCACAACGCTACTACGGTTTTTCGTATCGATAAGAGCTTTTACAGCCGCTTCTTTCGTTAATGTACCCTCTTCAACAACAACTTTGTGTAAGTTTTGACCATTTGGTGCTTTTTGTACGTCTTTTACAACAACTTTCACGCCGTCAGCAAGAAGATAACCACGGTCTGCAATTTGCCCACCGCTCTCAGCGTAGAATGGCGTTACATCAAGCATTAATTGTCCTTCTTCACCTGCTTGTAAGCTATCTGTATACTCACCATTTTTCACAAGTGCAACAACGTTACTTTCTGTTGCAACTGTACCGTAACCAACGAATTCGCTCGCTACTTTAACTTCACCAAGTACACCGCCTTGAACTTGCATAGAATCAACGTCTTGACGAGCAGCACGTGCACGCTCACGTTGTTTCTCCATTTCATTTTCAAAGCCCGCTTGATCAACTGTCATACCAGCTTCTTCTGCATATTCTTCTGTTAATTCAATTGGGAAACCGTACGTGTCGTATAGGCGGAACGCATCTACGCCAGAAATAACAGTTGTTTTTTCTTCTTTCGCTTTTGCAATTACTTCAGCTAAAATTGATTCACCATCATGAAGTGTTTCATGGAAACGCTCTTCTTCATTCTTCACAACTTTTGCGATGAAATCTTTCTTTTCAAGTACTTCTGGATAGAAGTCTTTCATTACTTCTCCAACAACCGGTACTAATTCAAACATGAACGGACGGTTGATGTTTAATTTCTTAGAATAACGAACAGCACGGCGTAATAAACGACGTAACACATAACCACGGCCTTCGTTAGATGGAAGAGCACCATCACCAACAGCGAATGTTACTGTACGGATATGGTCAGCAATTACTTTAAACGCCATATCTTTTTCTAAATCGCCATTACGATATTTCTCACCAGAAATTGATTCTGTTGCACCAATCATCGGCATGAATAGGTCTGTATCAAAGTTCGTAGGTACATCTTGAACGATAGATGTCATACGCTCTAGACCCATTCCTGTATCGATGTTTTTCTTAGGAAGTGGCGTATATGAACCGTCTGGATTATGGTTAAATTGAGAGAATACAAGGTTCCATACTTCTAAGTAACGCTCGTTTTCTCCGCCCGGATATAATTCTGGGTCACTAAAGTCATTACCGTAAGATTCACCGCGGTCATAGAAAATTTCTGTATTCGGTCCACTTGGCCCTTCACCGATATCCCAGAAGTTTTCTTCTAAACGGATGATGCGTTCTTTTGGAACACCCATTTTCTCATTCCAAATTGTGAATGCTTCTTCATCTTCCGGATGAATTGTAACAGATAGTAATTCTTTATCGAATCCGATCCATTTGTCGCTCGTTAGAAATTCCCAAGCCCAAGTAATTGCTTCTTCTTTGAAGTAATCACCGATTGAGAAGTTCCCTAACATTTCAAAGAATGTATGGTGACGAGCCGTTTTCCCAACGTTTTCAATATCGTTTGTACGAATTGATTTTTGTGCATTTGTAATACGTGGATTTTGTGGGATTACACGACCATCAAAATATTTCTTTAATGTCGCTACACCACTATTAATCCATAGAAGAGATGGATCCTCATGAGGAACTAGTGATGCACTTGGTTCTACTGCATGTCCTTTTTCTTGGAAAAAGTCTAAAAACATTTGACGAATTTGTGCGCCTGTTAGTTGTTTCATTGTATTTTCCTCCTTAAATATAAAAAACTCCCGCCCCTAATAAAAGGGACGAGAGTTAACTCGCGATACCACCCTAATTATGAATTGATTATTATAACAATCAATTCATCACCTCATGGTGCCGTAACGTGGCAAGACGGCAGTGATTAGCTGCTCTCAGGATTAGCTTTCTGTTACCCTTCATTTAAAGCTTCTTTCAGCCATTGGAAGCTTCTCTCTATAAATGGACTGTAACATACTTGTTCCGTCATTGATTTAATGTATTATATGACTAAATATAATAGAATTCTCTTAAGTTTGTCAATGTAGATAATAATAATTATATTGTACTACACACATTTTCGTTAGCTACATAAGCATCTACTTTTCATTTTAAATATCTTCTCTTTTCCAAAGAGGCCTCACATGAACGATCACTGTACGAATAACAGCTAAAATTGGAACCGATATTAGCAATCCTACAATCCCGGCTATCTCTCCTCCAACTAGTAATGCGAGCATAATAATAACGGGATGCATACGAAGCGACTTACCAACGATGTAAGGCGATAAAATGTTACTTTCCAAAAATTGCAAAATAGCAATTGTAATCCCCGCCTTAATGAGTAAACTCGTTGATACCGTTGCCGCAATCATCAACGTGGGAATCGCCCCTAAAATAGGACCAAAGTACGGGATTATATCCGTTACCCCAATAATAATGCCGAGCAGCAATGGATATTTCATACCGATAAACCAAAAAGAAAGAACAGATACTCCCCCTAATACTAAGCAAACAAATAACTGTCCTCGAATATAACTTCCGAGTGACTTATCAATTTCTTTCGCAAGCATTTGACCCGTACTACGCCACTTACTCGGGACTAATTTCCAAAATATATGATAAAACTCACCGTAATCTTTTAATATGTAAAATACAATGAATGGAATTAAGAAAATAATGAGTAACGAATCCAGTACACCACGAGCTGTGCTCATGACTTTATTTAAAAGCGCTTGAATCTTCGTTTCTACACCACCAAAAATTTGTTTCACCTTTTCATGAATAAATGATGGGAAATTCGCTGTTTGTTCTGTAACTCCATCCATCCAAGAATCGTACATTTTTGTAAACTGTGGAAATTGTTCATTAATTTCTTGTAACTGTTTAATAACAACTGGCGTTCCTTTATAAATTCCATAGCCAATTCCGCCAAAGAAAAGAATATAAATGAGCAAAATAGCAAGTGTGCGTGGCATTCCTTCCTTATGGATTTTTTCAATTAAAGGGTGTAATAAATAAGCAATAAAACAAGCAATAAAGAACGGTGTGATCGCCACTTTAAATACAAAAATAATCGGTGCCCATAGTGGCTTAATTTTTAAAAAGACGAGCAAACAAAGAAAAACGAGTAACAATAATCCTAAACGATATATCCAAATGATTTTAAGATTCTTCACACGAAAAACCTCCTCCATCTTTATTTTGAAAATAAATAGGTTAGGTTATGTGCAAAAGTTTTAAAATCTTTTTATACAGACCATACTGTTTTTTAAAGACGTACATATATTTAACATAATAAGGACAACCACCCCTGAAAATACAGAATGTCAAAATATAATCAGGAGGGCTCATAATGATCTTATTTATGCTTGCATTATCCGCACTTTTTATGCTTCTTGAATGGATTTGTATCGGGTTTGGTATTTGGAAAGGCTTCTTTATTCGTTCCTCACGAAAGGAAAGAGCTAAGCACTTATGGCATTATGGAATGCTTGGCGTTGGATGCTACGGTTTATCTTATCTCTTCTCTGAAATCGGACTTTTATATTTGCATACAAGCGCATAAAAAAACTCCCTTATCATAAAGGGAGTTTTTTACGCCTTATAAATAAGACTTAATCATCTTACGTGCTTTTTTCACATTGCGTTTTGAGAATACATCTTGTTTGCGAGCATATTGATATGCTGCAGCTCCAACACCTAATGCGATTAATGAATTGCGTAGATTCAAAGTAAATCCCCCTTTTCGTTATCCGATCGTTCTTTCATTATCATCAAATAAATCATCAAGAGAGCTTAATGAACCATCTTCCTCTACTTGATGTGTATGGATTTTCCCCTTTGAAACCGATAATTCGATATAACAATTCCAGCAATAAAATTGGTTGACACCTATTTTTCCGATGTCTTTCCCTTTGCAATTTGGACAACTGAACATATGGCTTTCATCTCCTTACAGTCTCCCAGATTCTATTCGCCATTATGTCCAAACTGCATTCATTTATACATTGCTAGAACCTTTCAACGTTATACGTTTGAAAGGTTCACTATATAATTTCACCTTGTTACATGAAATCATACGGTGAAATGTTTTCCACGTCCATTTCTTCACCATTAACCGTCACCATCTGCACTTCTCCTTGTGATTCTTGCAATCGGCCAGCTAAAGTCGTTTGACGCATTGCATCATCAAGGCGATTTACACCGGATTGAAACGCTGCTTCCTCCCCGCAAATAATAAGGAATTTCTTACTCCTTGTAATACCCGTGTAAATTAAATTACGACGTAACATACGGTTATAGCTTTTTACAATCGGCATAATAACAATCGGAAATTCACTACCTTGTGATTTATGAATCGAACAGCAATATGCATGTGTAATTTGATTTAAATCTGGCTTTGTATACGTTACTTCAATCCCATCAAATGAAACGATAATCATATCTTGTTGCTCAACGTTTTCTTTCGCATAAAACACCGAAACGATTTCTCCGATATCACCATTAAATACTTGGCTTTCCGGCTGATTGACTAATTGAAGTACTTTATCACCTCTGCGGTATACAACGTCACCGTAGGCAATTTCTTTACTTTTTTCTTTTTTCGGATTAAACACTTCTTGGAGAGCTTCATTTAACACATTAATACCTGCCGGTCCGCGGTACATAGGTGCCAACACTTGTACATCTCTTGCGCTAAACCCTTTCGTCTTCGCGTTTTCACATACTTTTTTTACAACTTCAACAATTTGAGCACCTGCACAGCTGATAAATGAACGATCTTTTTTATTTTGCGCTAAATCTGGTGGAAGTGTTCCGTCTTTTATCGCATGGGCAAGTTGAATAACAGATGACCCTTCCGCTTGACGATAAATTTCTGTAAGCTTGACCGTTGGAACCGCACCTGCATTCAATAAATCTTTTAACACTTGTCCAGGTCCTACAGATGGTAACTGATCTTCATCACCTACAACGATAACTTGAATATTTGTCGGAAGTGACTTGAATAGCTGATTTGCAAGCCAAATATCTACCATCGAAAACTCATCAATAATAAGGAGCTTCCCTTGTACAGGGTCTGTTTCATTGCGCTGAAAAGATCCTTCTGGCGTCCATCCAAGCAGACGATGAATTGTGCAAGCTGGAAGTCCTGTCGATTCACTCATGCGCTTCGCCGCTCTTCCAGTTGGGGCCGTTAATAATATTGGAAATGGATTATCATCACTATATTCATTCGGATTTAATGATACTCCGTGAAGTGACGCATACATTTCAACAATTCCTTTAATAACTGTTGTTTTCCCCGTCCCTGGTCCACCTGTTAATAACATCATCGGCTTATGAAGTGCAGTTTGAACTGCTTCTTGCTGAAGCGGCGCATACTGTACCTTTAGCTGTTCTTCAATTTCTCCTAATGTTTTTAACACTTCTGCTTCAGGGAATGCAGGGGTTTCTTCTTGATTCATAAGACGACGAATTGACTTTACAACGCCTTTCTCAGAATAGAATAAAGAAGCTAAATACACTCGCTCTTCTTCTATAATGACTTTCCCTTCGCTTTGCATCATTTCAACGCAGCCTACAATATCTTCCTCAGTCACTCTGCCTTCTTGATTATTTAAAAGTGACATCGTTTCTCTTACAAGCTGACCTTTTTCCATATACACGTGACCGAGTTGTAATGAAATATTCTCTAACGTATAAAAACACCCTGCACGTACACGGTCGTCGTGATTGCCCGTTATTCCGATTGCACGCCCTATATCATCTGCTCTTCCAAATCCAATTCCGTCCACTTCTTCAATAAGTTTATACGGATTATTACGAATCACTTCTAATGTCATCTCTTTATATTGCTGATAAATTTTAATAGAAAGTTTTGTTCCAAAACCGTAACCATTTAAAAAACTCATCACTTTCTCGAGCCCTTGATGCTCAATAATCGTCTCATATATTTCCTGCGCCTTTTGCTTGTTTACAACACCATTTAGCGCATCAGGATCATCCATAATTTTAGAAATCGCATGCTCACCGAGATGGTCCACGATCTTTTCGGCTGTACGCTTTCCAATCCCTTTAAATAAATCGCTCGCTAAATATTGCACCATACCTGCTTTTGTTTGTGGCAGTTCTTTTTTAAACGTTTCAACTAAATATTGTTTTCCATACTTTGGGTGGTCTTTAAAATGACCTGTTAATGTAAACACTTCATCTTCATGCATACGGGGAAAATGACCGTTTATCATTACTTTTTTTTCGTCGTATGTTTCATTCGTTTCAATGACTTTCATACTGACAACGGAATAGAGGTTTTCTTCGTTGTGGAAAATGGTATGAAGAACTTGCGCTTTTATAAATCTTTTTTCTTCCTCAAACAAATCCATTGCATGTTGATTTCCCATATTTCCTCTCCTTTCCGAGTTCTTTTCACTTTAATGGGCAGTACATCCCCCACCTCTTTCACAATCTTTAGATGAGGGGTAACTGCGCATTAAACTATAATTTCACTTTATTCAGCTTCTTGCTCCAATAAACGAATACCATTACCAGCTAAAAAGTGGTCTGCTTGAATTTCAGTCGCTTTCTTAAATAAAGTAAGAGCTTTCTCGTTATTTTCTTCGAATACGTACGCAACACCTAAATTATAATACGCATCTGCATGCTCTTCATCCATTTCTAATACCTTTTCAAAATAAGGTTTCGCCTCTTGAATATGTTCTAGTCGCGCGAAGCAAAGTCCGCATTGGAAAACAGCTTCTACATCATTTTCATCTAATTCAGTTGCTCTTTGTAAAAATGGCAGCGCAAGACGGTCATTGCCAAGTTGCACATGCGTGATACCTAACATAAATGTTACATCAGCTGATTGTAATCCCGCTTGCATCGCTTGTTCAAATACAGCCTTTGCCTCTGCAAATTGCTCTTGACCGTAATATACATTTCCTAAGCCATAATAAGCAGCCGCAGATTTACCATCTAATTCTAATGCACGTTTATAAAATACAATTGCTCGCTCACTATCACCTAATACATCTAATAAATTCGCAAAGTTAATGTATCCAAGCGCATCTTTCGGATTTTCTTCGATTACTTCTGTGAAATTTTTAGCTGCTTCTTCCCAGTTTCCTTCTTGCATATATTTAATACCTGTTTCAAGTTTGTTTGACATATCCTTCACCTCTACAACAAATTATAACAAAGAATGTATTTTCCAAGCGAACGAAAATTCGCTTTATGTAAAAGAAACCTCTAACCGCTAATCGGCAGAGGCTTCTCGTGTTATCCTAAATAATCTAATTTCTTACCACTATGATATACTTCATCAATTGTAGCGCCGCCTAAGCACTCATCTCCATCATAGAAAACAACTGCTTGGCCTGGCGTAATCGCACGAATTGGCTCATCACAAAGAATACGAACTGTATTTTCATCAACGATTTGAACCGTTACTTTATTGTCTGCTTGACGATAACGGAATTTCGCTGTACACGTAAATTCTTTTTCCTTCGCTTTATTACTTACCCAGCCTACATTCGTAGCAATAACTTCATCACCATATAGAAGTTCGTTATGGAATCCTTGGTCAACATATAAAATGTTTTCTTTCAAGTTTTTCCCAACAGCAAACCACGGATCACCATTACCACCAATACCAAGGCCATGACGTTGTCCAATTGTATAATACATTAAACCATCATGTTTCCCTTTCACTTCACCAGATAATGTTTGCATCACACCTGGTTGCGCCGGTAAATAGTTACTTAAGAAATCTTTAAAGTTACGCTCACCGATGAAGCAAATACCAGTACTATCTTTCTTCGCCGCTGTCGCTAAACCAGCTTCTGTCGCCATTTCGCGAATTTGTGGTTTCTTTAATTCACCTAATGGGAACATTGTTTTTGATAGTTGCTCTTGGCTTAATTGATTTAAGAAATATGTTTGATCTTTATTGTCATCAACGCCGCGAAGCATTTTATATTCGCCGTCCATATAAGCAACGCGTGCATAATGACCTGTTGCTACATAATCAGCACCAAGTGCAATTGCATGCTCTAAAAATGCTTTAAATTTAATTTCTTTGTTACACATTACATCTGGGTTTGGTGTACGACCAGCTCGGTACTCATCTAAAAAGTACGTAAATACTTTATCCCAGTATTGTTTTTCAAAGTTTACTGCATAATACGGAATGCCGATTTGGTTACACACTTCAATTACATCATTGTAATCTTCTGTTGCTGTGCAGACACCATTTGCATCTGTATCATCCCAGTTTTTCATAAAAATTCCGATTACATCATAACCTTGCTCTTTTAATAAAAGAGCTGCTACAGATGAATCGACGCCACCGGACATCCCGATGACAACGCGTGTTTCTTGAGGTAGTTTGTTCATCATGTCACCTCCCATGCTAATTTTGTGTTAATCGCTTCACGATTTTCACTGTTTCGTACGCCGCTTTTTCAATTTGCTCTTTCGTATTTCCAAGTCCGAAACTAAAGCGTACGGATGAACGTATTTGATCGGAGTCTTTTCCGAACATCGCCACTAATACATGTGATGGATCAATCGAACCAGCTGTACAAGCAGAACCACTTGATACTGCAATACCAGCTAAGTCTAGGTTTACAAGAAACGGTTCAATATTCATTCCTGTAAAACTTATATTAAACACATGTGGTAAGCGATATTCCAAGTCTCCGTTTACCTCGAAATGAATGTCCTCATTTTTGAAGACAGATACCATTATATCTTTAAACTCTTCATATTGGGCATTTTTTTGCTCACGAGTTTTTTCAGCTAGCGAAACTGCATGTTGAAGTCCAACAATACTAGGTACATTTTCAGTACCAGCACGACGTTTTCTTTCTTGCTCTCCGCCTATTAATAACGGTTCAAATTTCACATTTGCACCAGCATATAGGAACCCTACACCTTTTGGGCCGTTAATTTTGTGAGCGGAAATCGATAATAAATCAATACCAAACTCTTTCACATCTATTTCTATTAAACCGTAAGCTTGTACAGCATCTGTGTGGAAATAAGCTTGATGCTCTTTTAACAACTTTCCTATTTCCACAATTGGTTGTATTGTCCCTACTTCATTATTCCCGAACATAATAGATACAAGAATCGTCTCTTCCGTTAGTGCCTTTTGTATGTCAGAAACTTGAACACGCCCTGTTTCATCAACAGGTAAATACGTCAATTCAAATCCTTCACGCTCTAACAATTCACACGTATGCAAAATCGCATGATGTTCAATTTGCGTTGTAATAATGTGGTTACCTTTATGACGATTCGCACGCGCTACACCTATAAGCGCTAAATTATCAGCTTCTGTACCACCGCTCGTGAATATAATTTCATTTGGACTCGCGTGAATGCTACGTGCACACACACGTCTCGCCTCATCTACCGCATGGCGCGTTTGACGCCCATAAAAGTGAATACTAGACGGGTTTCCAAATGTTTCTGTCATATATGGAATCATCTTTTCGACCACTTCTGGGTGAGTCGGAGATGTCGCAGCATGATCTAAGTAAATGCGTTCCATTAAATCTCCTTCTTTCCAAATCGTTTCACAAGGAATTAAATGTAAAACATATAGCCCCCGTGATTTTCTTCCTCATAACGTACTAAATCTTCTAAAGTTGTACTATCTAATACTTCTTGCACTGCATCACGAACACGCATCCATAATTGGCGTTGTGCTGGTTCTTCTTCTTCTATCATTTCTACAACACTAATTGGACCCTCTAGTACACGGATTACATCTCCAGCTGTAATGTTGACTGGCTGATCAGATAATACATATCCGCCATATGCACCACGCGTACTCTTTACAAGACGAGCGTTACGAAGTGGTGAAATTAATTGCTCTAAGTAATGCTCAGATAGGTCATGTGCCTGTGCAATTGATTTTAATGAAATTGGGCCTTCACCAAACTTTTTTGCAAGGTCGATCATAATTGTTAAGCCGTAGCGGCCTTTTGTTGAAATCTTCATCTATTTTGCACCTCTTTTCAAATTTTCACTTCTATTGGTTATATCTTATTTATCCCGCCATTTGCGGGCAGTAAAACTCCCACCTCACAATTCGGCTGGAGCAAAGAAGTTAGGTGGGGGATGAACAAAACCCCCACTAATTAAAGTTTCACTTTATAAAAGAACACAATTTAAAATCCTATGAAATTATAGCATAATATAGTATTATAAGAAATTTCAACTTGTGTATCAAAATGATAACATAAAATCACATTGAAAAACTCGGAAATTATTACAATTGAAAGAAAAATGAAAATATTATCCTTCGTTTTTCCCATAAAACAGCATCCTATTTCAAATTTCATCAAAAAAAATGATACGATAGAATGAGATTATACATTAAGGGAGAGGGTCAAATGAAACAACCACTCGCACATCGAATGCGCCCTACAAATATTCAAGAAATTATCGGACAACAGCATTTAGTTGGTGAAGGCAAGATTTTATGGCGTATGGTCCAAGCAAATCATTTTCAATCAATGATTTTATACGGTCCTCCAGGCACAGGAAAAACATCAATCGCTAGCGCAATTGCAGGAAGTACTGGAACCCTGTTTCGCCTCTTAAACGCTGTTACTCATAATAAAAAAGATATGGAAGTTGTCGTACAGGAAGCGAAGATGCATCGGCACCTCGTTTTAATTTTGGATGAAGTTCATAGGCTAGATAAAGCGAAGCAAGACTTTCTATTACCCCATTTAGAAAGCGGACTTCTTACTTTAATTGGTGCAACGACAAGCAATCCGTTCCATGCTATTAATTCTGCTATTCGAAGCCGTTGTCAAATCTTCGAATTACACGCATTAACAGAAGATGATATTTTAATTGGCTTAAAACGAGCGCTTGAAGATAAAGAAAAAGGGCTTGGGGAATATGATGTAACTGTTACGGATGAAGCATTACATCACTTTGCAAATGCGTCAGGCGGAGATATGCGCTCAGCTTATAATGCACTTGAACTAGCTGTTTTATCTAGCTTTACAACTGACGACAAAGCCGCGGAAATTACACTTGAAATCGCGGAAGAATGCTTACAGAAAAAGAGTTTTGTTCACGACAAAGGTGGCGATGCTCACTATGACGTTTTATCTGCTTTTCAAAAATCAGTACGCGGAAGTGATGTGAACGCCGCACTTCATTATTTAGCACGTCTTATTGAAGCTGGTGACTTACAAAGCATCGGTAGACGTCTGCTTATTATGGCATATGAAGATATCGGACTTGCTAGCCCACAAGCTGGACAACGTACACTTGCAGCGATTGAATCAGCTGAACGGGTCGGCTTCCCAGAGGCACGCATACCACTTGCAAATGCTGTTATTGAACTTTGTCTATCACCGAAATCAAACTCGGCCTATAAAGCACTCGATGCCGCACTACACGATTTACGTAATGGCCAAACAGGCGATATTCCAAGTCATTTAAAAGATAGTCATTATAAAGGAGCCGAATCGTTAGGAAGAGGCATCGGATACTTATATCCACACGATCACCCAAACGGTTGGGTACAACAACAATACTTACCTGATAAAATTAAAAATAAGCAATATTATAAACCGAAAACGACAGGAAAATTTGAACAAGCACTTTCTACTGTTTATGAAAGATTACAAAGTTCGCATAAAACGAAGAATAAAGGGTAATATAAGCGAAAACGTCACCATTACGGAGGGTTCGCTTATGAAAACACGTCAAGATGCATGGACAAAAGAAGACGATCTCCTTTTAGCAGAAACTGTTTTACGACATATTCGCAGCGGAAGTACACAAATAAAAGCATTCGATGAAGTTGGTGATACATTAAACCGAACTTCAGCAGCTTGTGGCTTTAGATGGAATGCTGAAGTAAGACCATATTATGAAGATGCGGTGCAAATCGCAAAAAAACAACGTAAAGAATTAAAGCGTTCGGAAGCTAAAATAGAAAAAGAGCAGTTCACACAAACTCGGCAGCTCGTAATCGATGCCGAGTTTTCAGAAGATATTGTCCCAAATAAACAAGGTCTTACAATGCAAAATGTCATCTCATTTTTGCAAAACTTGGAGCACAATAACCCTTCACTCGCAAAGTTACAAACTGAAAATGACGTATTACAAGATCAGCTCACTTCCCTGCAAAAAACGAATAATGAACTTGAAGCAAAATTAGCTGTTCTCACAAAAAAACAACAAGCAATCGAAGAAGATTATGCAATGCTTGTTAGAATTATGGATCGTGCTCGAAAACTTGTTTCGGTCGAAGAACAAGAAGAGCAAATTGCTCCGATTTTCAAAACCGATCAAAATGGAAATTTAGATATTATATATTCTGCAGAAAACTAAAAACAGGGATGCCACTTTTTCAACTAAGTGACATCCCTGTTTATTTTCCCTTAGTGAAAAAGCACCACAGTAAATGTAATTATATTAACGATTCGACATCGATATTTCTTTAAAACATACAAAAAGCATATATCCTAAACGATATATGCTTCCTTTTTATTCTTGCCCTACACGCTTCACTTCTACGTTTTTAATACGCTCACGTACAACGTGACTTGCCATAATTAAACCAGCCACAGATGGTACGAACGCATTTGAAGAAGGTGGTAATTTCGCTTTACGAATCTTTGCATTTTCGTCTGGTACGATTTCTTTACGTACTTCTTCACGAATTACGATTGGGTTTTCGTCAGAGAAGACAACTTTTACACCTTTTTTAATACCATCTTTACGAAGCTTCGTACGAATTACTTTCGCAATTGGATCTGTATGTGTTTTAGAAATGTCCGCAATACGGAAACGAGTTGGGTCCATTTTATTTGCCGCACCCATACATGAGATAATTTTGATTTTACGACGTAAACATTGTTTAATTAAATGAATTTTGAACGTAATCGTATCAGATGCATCTACTACGAAATCTAAACCGTGTTTAAAGAACTCTTCATATGTTTCATCTGTATAAAACATCTCTAGTCCAATTACTTCACACTCTGGATTAATATCTGCAATACGCTCTTTCATTAATTCTACTTTTGAACGTCCTACAGTAGATACTAACGCGTGAATTTGACGGTTTACATTTGTAATATCTACAACGTCTTTATCAACTAATACAAGACGTCCCACGCCAGAACGTGCTAGCGCTTCTGCCGAAAATGACCCTACGCCGCCAATTCCTAAAATACCGACTGTACTATTTTTTAATATTTCAAGGCCTTCTTTTCCAAAGGCTAATTCATTACGTGAAAATTGATGTAACATTCAGCTCTACACTCCTATTACAAAAATGGTCTACCATGTATTCTAGCGTTTTTCCGACTATTTGTATAGAAAAAGTTATAGAATTCCTAAAAATACATATTTCAAACAAGGAAAACATAATGTAAAACCGGACTTTTTTCTTACGTATACGTTTAAAAAGGAGGATTCAGAGAACCGAGCAGATTGAGGCACGTATGCTAGGAGGAGCGCAGTGTAGGAGTACTACTCGAGCACCGGACTAGCATACGTAACGATGAGATGCGACAGTTATCTGAACCGGACTTTTTAAAATCCCCCTCAAAAAAAGCCTAGACGGCTATAGTATAACCACCTAGACTCTATTCTTACTTCTCTTCTTTCAAGCTCAATTTTAAGCTTAGCTCTTCAAGCTGTGCTTCTGCAACTGGGCTTGGCGCTTCTGTTAATAAGCAGCTTGCGCTTGCTGTTTTCGGGAATGCAATTGTATCACGAAGGTTCGTACGACCTGCAAGTAACATAACAAGACGGTCTAAACCTAATGCGATTCCGCCGTGTGGTGGTGTACCGTATTCGAATGCTTCTAATAAGAATCCGAATTGTTCTTGTGCTTCTTCTTGTGAGAATCCAAGTGCTTTGAACATTTTTTCTTGTACGTCACGCTCGTAAATACGAAGTGATCCACCACCAAGCTCATAACCGTTTAATACAAGGTCATATGCTTGTGCACGTGCTTTTTCTGGTGCTGTTTCTAATAACTCAACGTCTTCACGGAATGGCATTGTGAATGGGTGGTGAGCTGCGAAGTAACGATCTGCATCTTCATCGTACTCAAGAAGTGGCCAATCTGTTACCCATAGGAAGTTAAATTTACTTTCGTCAATTAACTCAAGCTCTTTACCTAAACGTAAACGAAGTGCACCTAAGCTATCTGCAACAACGCTTTTCTTATCTGCTACGAATAGTAATAAGTCACCAGCATCCGCTTCTAATGTACTCATTAACACGTTTGCATCTTCTTCACCGAAGAATTTCGCAATCGGTCCTTTTAAGCCGTCTTCTTCAACTTTAAGCCAAGCTAGACCTTTTGCACCGTATACTTTGGCGAATTCAGTTAATGCATCGATGTCTTTACGAGAGTATTTGCTCGCTGCACCTTTTGCGTTAATCGCTTTTACTTGTCCGCCGTTTTCTACAGCACTTGTAAATACTTTAAATCCACAACCTACTGCAAATTCAGATAGGTCTTTTAGTTCCATTTCAAAGCGTGTATCCGGCTTATCAGAACCAAAGCGAGCCATTGCATCAGCATATTTCATACGAGGGAATGGTGCACTAACTTCTACACCTTTTGCATCCTTCATGACTTTCGTCATCATACGCTCCATCATTTCTAAAATTTCATCTTGTGTTAAGAATGATGCCTCGATATCAATTTGCGTGAATTCCGGTTGACGGTCCGCACGTAAATCTTCGTCACGGAAACAACGTGCTACTTGATAGTAACGTTCAAATCCACCGACCATAAGAAGCTGTTTAAATAGCTGCGGAGATTGAGGTAATGCATAAAATTCACCATCATGCACACGACTTGGTACTAAATAGTCGCGAGCTCCTTCTGGCGTGCTCTTCGTTAAAATTGGTGTTTCAACTTCTAAGAACTCTTCTGTATCTAAGAAGTTACGAATTGTTTTCGTTACGTCATGACGCATTTTGAATGTGTTAAACATTGCAGGACGACGTAAGTCTAAGTAACGATATTTTAAACGCACATCTTCTGATGCATCTGTATCATCAGCAATAATGATTGGCGTTGTTTTCGCTGCGTTTAATACATTTACTTTCGATGCTTGTACTTCAATACGACCAGTTGCCATATTATCATTAATTGCGCCTTCACCACGCTCAACAACTGTACCTTCTACGTGTAATACGTATTCGCTACGAATTGTTTCTGCTACTTCTAACGCTTCTTTTGATGTTTCTGGATTAAATACAACTTGTACGATACCTGTACGGTCACGTAAGTCGATAAAGATTAATCCACCTAAATCACGGCGTTTTTGTACCCAACCTTTTAATTGAACTGTTTGTCCAACCGCTTCTACTGTTACTTTCCCGCATGCATGTGTTCTTTCAGCCACTTTAAGTTCCCCCTATATTAATTTCTCTGCTACATATGAAGCAAATACATCTAACGCTACTTCTTCTTGTCCGCCTGTTGCCATATCTTTTAAGTTAATGATGCCTTTATCTAGCTCATCTTCCCCTAATACAGCTACGTATTTCGCATTTAAACGATCTGCAGATTTAAATTGTGCTTTCATTTTGCGATCTAAATAATCTTTTTCAACTGATAATCCAGCTTTACGAAGATCGAACGCAACTTTTGCAGCACGGTCTTTCGCTTTTTCACCAAGTGCTACAACGTAACAATCAATACTATGTTCAATTGGTAACTCAATATTTTCAGCCTTCAGCGCCATAATTAAACGCTCAATACTCATCGCAAAACCGATACCTGGCATTTCCGGTCCACCGATTTCTTGTACAAGTCCGTTATAACGGCCACCGCCACTTAATGTTGTGATAGCACCGAAACCTTCTGCCTCACTCATAATTTCAAAAACAGTGTGTTGGTAGTAGTCTAAACCACGTACTAAATTCGGATCTTTCTCAAATGGAACATCCATCATCGTTAGTAGTTCTTGTACTTTGTCGTAGTATACTGCTGAATCTTCGTTTAAGTATTCTGTAATAGATGGTGCCGTGCTCATTAATTCATGATTACAGTCCTTCTTACAGTCTAAAATACGAAGAGGGTTTTTTTCTAAGCGAGATTGGCAATCAGAACAGAATTCTCCGATGCGCGGCTCAAAGTGAGCAATTAACGCATCACGGTGTGCTTGACGACTCGCTGCATCACCTAAGCTATTTAATACAACTTTAATATTTTTTAAGCCCATACCACGGTAAAACTCTACGGCAAGTGCAATTACTTCTGCATCAATTGCTGGATCGTTACTACCAATTGCTTCAATACCGAATTGTACGAATTGACGATAGCGACCTGCTTGTGGTCTTTCATAACGGAACATTTGGCCGATATAGTATAATTTTGTTGGTTGTGTTGCATCACCGAACATTTTGTTCTCAACGTAAGAACGTACAACAGGTGCAGTACCTTCTGGACGTAATGTTAAACTACGCTCTCCACGGTCTTGGAATGAATACATTTCTTTTTGTACGATATCTGTCGTATCACCAACACCACGTAAAAATAGCTCTGTGTGCTCAAAAATTGGTGTACGAATTTCTTTATAATTGTAACGACGGCAAATGTCGCGCGCTTGCCCTTCGATATACTGCCATAACTCAACACTACCTGGAAGAATATCTTGCGTTCCGCGTGGGATTTGAATAGACATATTCAGTTCCTCCTCAAATTGTTTTAATCTTAATAAAAATAAAAAAACTCCCGCCTCTACTGTTTGAACAGTAGGGACGAGAGTATTATACCCGTGGTGCCACCCTAATTGAAGCACGTATGCTTCCACTTTTTTAATAACGCTTAAATTTGCGTTCATCTCTACTAAGCGTATAAGCCTTTCAAGTTGAAACCTACAGAGTGTCATTCAATCAGTCATCATGTAGAAATGTTTTCAGCCTAGGACATTTCTTCTCTTTCCATGTGTATCTCATTTACTCTCCTCTATCAACGGCTATATTCATATGTAAATATAAAATTACTATACGTTTGTTGAGTAGGATTGTCAAGTGCTCTAAGAGCGCTCAATTTGCTTCTTTAGGCGCTTTACATCTTGCAGTGAAATTCCGAACTCTGAAGCAAGCTCCATTGAAGTATTGTTTTGCTCTTTTGAAATAAAATCATGAAAATTCACGTTAAACAGTTGATTTGCACCATTTGTAACAGAATGCCCTTTTTCATTCATACGCATACGTATATCCCTCACATTCAATATGGATGTTTTACTTGTTATTGTTCCATATTGATGAAAGAGTTATACATAACTGAAAACAGCTATTGATTCCAATTAAAGTGAAACTTTAATCAGTGGGTTTTGTCCATCTCCACTGATTATTCGTCCGACTCCCAATCTAACTCCCTCGCAGTCGCCGAATTTTGAGATGAGAGTCTTACTCCCACAAATAGCGGGATAAATAAACAAAACATACAACAATGTATAAAAAAGAGAGGATTATATAATCCCCTCTTCTTAAGCAACACTATTTACTATCCACAATTAAGGTCACCGGACCATCATTGATTAAAGAAACGTCCATCATTGCTCCGAACTGTCCTGTCTCCACATGCAGTCCTTGTTTACGAACTTCTTCATTAAAGAAATCATATAAATGTTCTGCATAATCAGGTTTCGCAGCATCCATAAAGTTTGGACGTCTTCCCTTGCGGCAATCTCCGTATAATGTAAATTGCGAAATAGATAGAACTTGTCCCTTCATATCAAGTACAGAGTGGTTCATCTTTCCGCTCTCATCTTCAAAAATACGTAGGTTTGCAATTTTTTCTGCGATATAAGTTGCATCTTTTTCTGTATCTTCATGCGTAATGCCAACTAGTAATGTTAAACCGAATGGAATTTGTCCTACAATCTCGCCATCTACTGTGACAGACGCTTCCTTTGATCGTTGTAAAACAACTCTCATCTTTTCTACACTCCCTATTAATGCATCATGCGTCGTACGGCATAAATTTCTGGAACACGTTTAATGCGCTCTACTACTTTTTTCAAGTGTTGTAAGTTTCGAATAGAAATCGACATGTTAATCGTTGCCATCTTATTACGATCACTTCTACCAGAAACAGCTGAGATATACGTCTTCGTTTCTGTAACAGCTTGTAATACTTCATTCAATAAACCACGACGATCATAGCCTGAAATTTCAATATCAACATTGTACTCAATTTCTTTTTCAGGACTACCTTCCCAATCTACTTCTAGTAAACGCTCCACCGCTTCTTCTGTATGCACATTGACGCAATCGCAACGGTGAATTGATACGCCTCGACCTTTCGTAATATACCCAACGATATCATCACCTGGAACTGGGTTACAGCATTTTGATAAACGAATTAACAAATTATCTGCACCACTTACCTTTACACCAGAATCCCATTTTCGAATTTTCATCGGTTTACGAACTTCTTTAACTTCAACGATGTCTTCTTCTTCACGTTGTTTACGGAACTTGTCCGTTAGTCGCGTAACAATTTGCGCTGCTGTAATTCCGTTATATCCAACTGCTGCAAACATATCTTCTTCATTTGCAAAGTTAAACTTCTCAGCGACACGTTTTAAATTATCAAGCGCTAATACTTCTTTCATCTCATACTCTAAGCCACGCACTTCTTTTTCAACAAGTTCACGGCCTTTTTCAATATTTTCATCTCTACGTTGTTTCTTAAAGAATTGACGTATTTTATTTTTCGCATGAGATGTTTGAGCAAGCTTTACCCAATCTTGACTTGGACCATACGAATGTTTCGATGTTAAAATTTCAATGATGTCACCAGTTTTCAACTTATAATCAAGCGTCACCATTTTCCCATTTACTTTTGCACCAATTGTCTTGTTTCCAATTTCCGAATGGACACGATACGAAAAATCAATTGGAACAGATCCAAGTGGTAATTCCATTACATCGCCTTTTGGTGTAAAGACGAATACCATGTCAGAGAATAAATCAATTTTTAATGACTCCATAAATTCTTCTGCATTAGAAGCTTCATTTTGCCATTCTAATATTTGACGGAACCAAGTTAGTTTCTTCTCTAATGTACCCGTTGTTTCTGCTGCTTTACCTTCTTTATACGCCCAATGTGCCGCGATTCCGAATTCTGCAATCTCATGCATTTCTTTCGTACGAATTTGCACTTCTAGCGGATCACCTTTTGGTCCAATTACAGTCGTATGAAGAGATTGATATAAATTTGCTTTCGGCATTGCAATATAATCTTTAAAACGACCTGGCATTGGTTTCCAGCACGTATGAATAATTCCAAGCACCGCATAGCAATCTTTAATACTATTCACAACGACACGTACAGCTAGTAAATCGTAAATTTCATTGAATTGTTTATTTTGCAATGCCATTTTACGATAAATACTGTAAATATGTTTTGGTCTTCCAGAAATCTCAGGTTGAATTGAAACCTCTTTTAATTTCTCGCGAATGCCAGTCATTACTTCATCTAAATATTCTTCACGCTCTGCACGTTTACGCTTCATTAAATTCACAATACGATAATATTGCTGCGGGTTTAAATAGCGAAGTGACGTATCCTCTAACTCCCATTTAATAGTACTAATTCCGAGTCTATGTGCTAAAGGTGCAAAGATTTCTAACGTTTCATTCGCAATGCGACGCTGCTTCTCTTGAGGCAAATGTTTCAATGTACGCATGTTATGAAGACGATCAGCTAGTTTAATTAAAATAACTCGAATATCTTGAGCCATTGCAATAAACATTTTGCGATGGTTTTCTGCTTGTTGCTGCTCATGGGATTTATATTTAATCTTTCCAAGCTTTGTAACACCATCGACAAGCATAGCGATTTCTTTATTAAATTCCCGTTCAATGTCTTCTAATGTAATTTCTGTATCTTCCACTACATCATGTAAGAAACCTGCCGATACTGTAGCCGGATCCATGTGTAAATCAACTAAAATACCTGCAACTTGAATTGGGTGAATAATATATGGTTCACCCGATTTTCTATATTGTTCGCTATGTGCATCACGCGCATATTCATAGGCACGTGCCACTAGCTCAATATCTCCATCCGCTAAATATTGACTTGCTTTCTCGAGTACCTGTTCAGCTGTTAGTACTTGCTCATTTGCCATCGAATCACCTTTTATTGAAAATTGACTTTATCTTTATTGAATAGAATAAATTATATTCTATCATTATAACCCAATGATTGTGAATTGTGAAAAGGAAAAGATTTTACTGACATTTCACCATGTTTTTTTGTGCAATTATACAAAAGTACCCGCTCCTCTCCAAGAGATTCACGGGTACTTTTTTATCACCGTAGTTTCACCTATATAATGATTAGTATTTTTCTAATACTAATACATCGTAACCATCTAACATTTTACGACCATCTAAGTAAGTAAGCTCTACTAAAAATGCAATTCCTGCTACAACTCCACCAAGTTCTTCAACTAGTTTAATTGTCGCTTCGATTGTTCCACCTGTAGCTAATAAGTCATCTGTAATTAATACACGTTGGCCTGGCTTAATTGCATCTTTATGGATTGTTAAAACATCCGTTCCATATTCTTTACCGTAGTCAACTGTAATTACTTCACGTGGTAATTTTCCTAATTTACGAACTGGTGCGAAACCTACTTCTAACGCATAAGAAACTGGGCAACCAATAATAAAACCACGCGCTTCTGGTCCTACTACAACATCAATGTCTCTTTTATTTGCATACTCAACGATTGCATCTGTTGCTGCTTTATATGCTTTTCCGTCGTTCATTAAAGGTGTAATGTCTTTAAACACAATACCTTCTTTCGGATAATCTGGTACAATTGCGATATGTTGCTTGAAATCCATATTTCTGAATCCTCCTCAGATATAAAAGGTTTGTAAATACAAATCCTTTACCCTAACTGTTCTACTTATTTATGATCACGAATCGTTTCAAACCATGTATATAGTTGCTGATATGTGCTATAAACCAATTCTTTCTCTAATTGTAAGTGGTTCATTTTCTCACGATATGTGTTCGATTCAATTAAATCACGCTTTTGTTTTTTGTCTGCCATAAAAATGACACCGTCTTTTATTGTAACAAATTCTAACTCAAAAAACACCTGTGTCATGAAATTTACTGTATCTTTTGACCAACCTTTATGACGACACAGTTGTTCCCCATATTGCCTTAAAGAAAATGGTGTTTTTTGGCTTAAGAAAGAATAGTACCATTTAAAATGTTCCCTCGTTGGGACCGTACTAAATAAATGATTATTCTCTTGATAAAATAGCGTGTAAATTCGAGCTGGGAATCCAGCCTTAAATACATCACCTAATTCATCTGTTCCTTTCGGCAAATCAAGTAGCACAATGTATTGATCATCAAAATGAGCTACCTCTGATGCATGCACGAGCTGTTCTTTATAGCCTTCTAAAGAAAATTTATTCAATACCTCTTCAGAAAAATACACCATTGTTATTTTTTCTTTCGGAAGTTCTGCTAAATTTGCTTCTACATTACGCATACTACGCCAGTCAAATAATTGCCATGCCTCTACAGCAATATCTTGCACCATTAATTGCGGCTTTTTAAAGTTATTCCATTCATTAATGGACACTTCTCCTACTACAGAAACCTTCGCAACTGGAGAGATTTCTTTCGCATAAGTACCAAATCCAAATCCAATCGTGTCCAGTGTTGCTTGTCCATCACGAAGAGCCATTTTTAAATGCGAACCATCAGATCCAATTGCACGGATACTTTCTAAGTCGGCATCTTTCACCGCAATACGCGGTTTCGGATTTCCTACGCCAAATGGCGCTAACTTTTGCATATCCTCAATCGCGGCAAGCGTTACATCCTCTACTTTACAAAATGCATCCACTGCTGTAATCGGAATAAAATCTTCTGCTGTTAAAATTACATCTGCTTGCTCATTTAACCTGCGTCTTAATTCATCCACATCATTCATATTAAGCGTCATTCCCGCTGCCATCGGATGACCTCCGAAATGCGGTAACAATTCACGGCAATCTGAAAGGTTTGCAAACAAATCAAATCCTGCAATACTACGAGCCGATCCCTTTGCTGTTTCTTTATGAGGATCAATGCTTAATACAATCGTCGGACGATAAAAACGTTCAACTAACTTAGAAGCGACAATTCCAATTACCCCTGGATTCCAACCTTCTTTTGCAAGGACTAATACTTTGTTTTCTTCTGGCGGGAAATTATTTTCGACTTCAGCGATAGCTTCTTCAGTAATTTGCTTTACAATATCTTTTCGAAGTTTGTTCAGCTCATCAATTTCTTCAGCTAGCTCTTTCGCTTCCTCTGGATCTTCTGATAATAAAAGGTGTACAGCAGGTGTTGCATCTTCCAAACGACCAACCGCATTAATACGAGGTGCGAGTGAGAATCCGATGCTTTCTTCTGTAATTTCGCTTTGCGAAACGTTAGCGACTTTAAATAACGCCTTTAAACCGATATTTCGAGTCATTCGCATATGCTTCAGTCCACGCTGTACTAATAATCTATTTTCACCGTGAAGCGATACTAAATCGGCTACCGTACCGATTACTGCAATTTCCAATAAATGCTCTGGTACACGCCCCAAAAGTGCATGTGCAACTTTAAATGCAACACCAACACCCGCTAAATAATGAAACGGATAAACACCGCCTTCTAATTTCGGATGAATAATCGCAAGTGCCTCTGGTAATTCTGGTGGTGGCTCATGATGATCTGTAATAATAAGATCTATTCCAAGTTCCTTCGCTACCTTCGCTTCATGTACCGCTGCGATACCAGTATCGACAGTAATAATTAGTGAGAACCCTGCACTGTGTGCCCAACGAAACGCTTCTTCATTTGGCCCATAGCCTTCAGTAAAACGATTTGGAATATAAAACTCTACTTCTGCACCTAATTCTTTGAGAGCAAGATATAACACAGTCGTACTACTTACTCCGTCCGCATCGTAATCGCCAAATATTAATATTTGTTCTCCATTTTCAATAGCTTTTTTCACACGTTCTACAGTCCGATCCATTCCTTCAAGTAAAAATGGATCATGAAATTCTTGATCTGCTGTATTTAAAAAGTCTACAATCTTATCTTCTGTATTTAAGCCTCTGCCAAGAAATAATGAAGTCACAAGAGGTGATAGTTGCAATTTATTTGCTAATTCACTCACTAGTTCCTCATTATATTCTTTTTCTTTCCAACGCGTCTTCGGTTGTAACACGAAATCACCCCTTAACCTATCCATTATACAAGACAGATTAAGGGGTGACAATATAATGCAAACTACGATTAGATATCTATATAATTAAATATCCGTTATGTTTAATTTGGAGAATACGGATTAATATGTACAAATACATTTTGTACGTTATCTTGTTTCATAAGTTTTTCTTTTACATGTTTTCCGATGCGGTGACCTTCTTCTACAGTGATATATGGATCTACAGATACTTTAATATCAACAATAACATAGTGGCCATGTTCTCTTGCATATAAAGAGCCGATTTTCTTCACACCTTCCACTTGAAAAACTGCCTCCCTAAGCGGAACAACATCTTCTTCATGCAGAACATGATCGAGCGTTGCATGAATAGCTTCTGCTCCAATACTCCACGCCATCTTAGCAACGAGAATTGAGACAAATAATCCTGCAATTGGATCGGCATATACAAGCCAATCTATACCTAACTTACCACCGATAATAGCTGCACAAATGCCGATTAAAGCTGCAATTGAAGAAAACACATCCGAACGGTGCTCATATGCATTTGCAATAATTGCATCACTATTTATCCTCTTCCCTAATCGATATTTATACTGAAACATCCCTTCTTTCACTACAATCGAAAGAATAACTGCAAAAATCGTAATTCCTTTTGGTGGTTCTAAATCTTGTGAAAAAGCTTTTATAGACGAAATCGCTATCTCTATTCCAACAATAAATAATAATACCGCAACAATAATCGCTGAAATCGATTCCGCTTTACCATGACCATACGGATGATCTTCATCAGGCGGTTGCTTTGCTGCTCGTAATCCAAAAAGTACGGCTAACGAGCCAATTACATCTGATCCAGAATGCACTGCATCCGCTAAAAGTGCCTTACTGTTTCCAATATAACCAATTACCGCTTTTACAATCGCTAATATAATATTACCAACGATTCCGACAATAGCACCAAATTCGGCCTGTTTAAAACGTTCATCTTTTTCCATAATTAAAATCCCTTCTTTTCTTAACCTATCTTTTTATCCCGCTATTTGCGGGCAGTAAGCCCCCACCTCAAAATCCGGCAAATACAAGGAAGTTAGGTGGGAGATCAACTGCCCGTAAAAGCCCGATTGGTGAGGGCTAATAATAAGTGGGGATGAACAAAACCCCCACTTATTAAAGTTTCACTTTATTTTAACAAAATCAGCGATAACATCACCACTTTATTCCATTTCATTCTTTCAAAAGTTGCTATCTTATTGTATCCACAAACGAAAAAAGAGATGCCTCATAATGAGACATCATCTTTTTTATACTTGCGGTTCAGGTTCTTCTTTCTCAACCTTCTTCTTGTTTTTGCCCTTTTTCAAACGGCGGTTTTCAAGCATTAACCAAATTTGAGAAGCAACGAAAATAGAAGAGTACGTACCTACAACTAATCCAATTAATAATGCAAGTGAGAAGTTACGCAGTGATTCACTACCAAAAATAAGTAGTGCGATTACTGGGAATAACACTGTTAACACTGTATTAATTGAACGACCAATTGTTTGACGAATACTTGAGTTTACGATTTCTTCTAGGTCTTTTATGTCGCGAACTCGTTTTTTCTGTTTGTATAACTCACGGTTTCTATCGAATGTAACAATCGAATCATTGATGGAATAACCAATGATTGTTAATACTGCCGCAATAAACGTTAAGTCTACTTCCAATTGGAAAATACTAAACACAACAATCATAACGAACGCATCATGTAACAATGCGATTACCGCAGATAATGCATATGTGAAGCGGAAACGAATACTTACGTATAAGATGATAACCAATGAAGCTATCAGAACCGCGATGAATGCATTTCGTGCAATCTCTTTACCGATTGTCGGCGAAACTGTACTTACGTTTGGCTCTGTACCGTATTTATCGTTAAAGAATGTTTTTGTTTTCGCAATTTCATCTTTCGATAAAACGCCTAACGTACGAACAGCAAAACCTTTATTGTCATCTCCGGTCGGTACAATATCTTCTTCCTTCACATCGATGTTCAATTCTTTCAAATCTTTATGAACATTAGAAACAGTAGTTGCTTGTTTTGATTGCAAGTCGATACGTGTACCACTTGCAAAGTCAATACCAAGATTCATTTTGAAAATCGGTAATATAATTGCCCCAGCAATTACAACTACAATTGAGAATAAGAAAAATTTATGACCGATATTTACGAAATTAATACGATCAAATCTCGTCGGTGGATGTACTGCACCTTTTGTTATTGGAATAATATCCTTTTGCTTAACACCAAAGTAAGATAGTTTCTTATCAAAGTAACGGCTCTTTACAAGTAAACCTAGTAAGAAACGAGTACCGAATACGTTCGTAATGAAACCAACTAAAATACTTACGATTAAACTTGTTGCGAATCCTTTTACAGAGCTATTACCGTAAGCGAATAATACACCAGCTGCTGCAATTGTTGTAATGTTCGCATCTAAAATTGTCGATAATGAACGATGGTTACCAGCACGGAATGCTGACATCATCGACTTACCAATTTTAAGCTCTTCCTTCAATCTCTCGTACGTAATGATATTCGCATCAACTGCGATACCAACCCCGAGCACTAATGCCGCAATACCTGGTAATGTAAGAACTGCATGCATCCAGTTAAAGACAAGTAATGTAACGAAAATGTATAAACCTAACATAATAACCGCTACAAGTCCTGGTAAACGGTAGAATACAAGCATGAATAAGAAGATAATAGCAATACCAATCGCACTAGCGAAAATCGTTTGCTCTAATGCTTGTTGACCAAATTTCGCTCCAACAGATGTTGAATACATTTCTTTTAAATCAACAGGAAGTGCACCTGCATTTAATAAAGATGAAAGTTCTTTCGCACTTTCAACTGTAAAGTTTCCACCTACGATAGATACTTCAGCTTGGTTAAATACTTGGCTTACTGTTGCTGCTGATAAAAACTTCGGATTCGGTTTTGCAGCTTCTGCTTTGTATGAATCTTTTCCTTCTTCAAAATCAAGCCAAATTACCATTAAATTCGTTGGTGGTGGCATTTTTGAAATCTTTTCAGTTACTTCACGGAATTTTTCAGCGCTTTTTAGTGTAAGACCTACGCTCGCACGGCCTTGCTCATCAAATGTTTGCTTCGCTCCGCCGCCTTTTAAATCCGCTCCGTCCATAAGCAGGTTATCATCTACATCACGGAATGTTAGTTTCGCTTGTGTTGATAACATTTCACGTGCTTTTTGCTGATCTTGTACACCAGCAAGCTGTACACGAATTCGATCTTCCCCTTCGATTTGAATGTTCGGCTCACTTACACCAAGAACATTGACACGATTTTCAAGAGCACCTACTGTACTTACAAGTGCATCACGATCGATTTTATCACCTTTTTTGGCTGGTTTTACTTCATACAGAATTTCAAAACCACCGCGAAGGTCTAGTCCTAGACTAATTCCTTTTGCTATGTCTTTTCCTGCCGCACCAATTACTCCACCAATTAATAAAACGATGAGGAAAAAGGCGGCAATTCTTGTACCTCGCTTTGCCATATGTACCCTCTTTCTGCTACTAACACTTTCAATAAATCTCCTACGATTCATTTTTTTACGTGTGCATACGCCTAGTTAGTAGACTTACTTTCTATAAAATACATGTATTTTCGCTAGTTCATCACTAGCTGTGTCGGTAAGCTTTTCACAATACCTACACTTTCATTATTTATTTTTCCTCTTCACTACCTCCTTTATATATAATCTTAGACATAATTAATTCCTCTTTATCAATACCTATCATTATACTGCAAAAGGAAGAACAAACCAATTACAGTCGGTTATTTATTTTCATATTCATCAAACGACCAAAGTGGCGCTTGATATGCTTCAACAGTTAAATAATTCATATATTCATTAGTACTTACTCTTAATACATCATTTACTAATTCATATAACCTAACATCACTGTCTATCTTTTTCCACTTTTTCGCCTTGAGAAACTTCCAAATATCATTATCTGTCACTCGGTCGTAACCGAACAACTGAAACTCTTCTACTTTACTTTCTAAAACGACTTGTAACTGTCCGCGGTATGATTCTACCAAAGCCTCTTTATCCAACATATATAAACATCTCCTTCTTATTTCAGCACGAAAAGTCGCTTTTAATCCCGCTCTAATGGACAGCAATAACTTCTTTCAAGAGTACCATTCATACTTCACTCTCTTAAATGCTTGTCATTCTTGTCTCATACGTGCATATAAATTATTGTAAATCATTCCATTGATTTTGAGAAGGTAGGAGAAGAGTATGACGAGACAAAGCTTTTTAAAAGGTGCATTTATTTTAATGATAGCTGGCTTTATTACAAAAATCCTTGGATTTATTAACCGCATTGTAATGGCACGTATTTTAGGAGAAGAAGGCGTTGGCCTTTATATGATGGCTGTCCCCACCTTCATTTTAGCAATTACATTAACACAAATTGGCCTTCCTGTTGCAATCGCAAAATTTGTAGCAGAAGCGGAAGCAGTGAACGATAAGCAAAGAGTTAAAAAAATATTAACTGTCTCGCTAGCCGTTACATCCGTTATTAGTATCATTTTAACAATTGGGATTATGCTACTCACACCTATTTTAGCAAAAACATTATTAACAGATGAAAGAACTTACTATCCATTAATGGCTATTTTACCTGTCGTCCCCGTTATTGCAGTTTCTTCTGTTTTACGTGGTTATTTCCAAGGGAAACAAAACATGAAGCCGAGCGCTTACGCTCAAGTCATAGAACAAGTTGTCCGCATTACAATTATCGCTGTATGCATTCGTTTATTTTTACCTTACGGCGTAGAATACGCTGCAGCCGGTGCTATGCTATCAGCTGTTCTAGGTGAAGTTGCATCTTTATTATTTTTACTTACTTTATTCCAACGCGAAAAACATTTATCTATACGCTCTGGATTTTTCACTACTGTAAAGGAGAGTAAAAATACATTTTATTCCCTTATGGACATTGCTTTACCAACTACAGGAAGCCGTTTAATTGGTTCCGTTTCTTATTTCTTTGAACCTATCGTCGTTATGCAAAGCTTAGCGATCGCCGGCGTTGCTGCTTCTGTCGCAACTCAGCAATACGGTATATTAAACGGATATGCGTTCCCACTTCTATCACTGCCAGCCTTTATTACATATGCTCTTTCTACAGCACTCGTCCCATCAATTAGCGAGGCAATGGCAAAGAGACAACACAAATTAGTAGAACACCGATTACAACAAGCACTTCGAATTTCCTTAATAACCGGCGGATGGTCGGTCGTTATATTATATGTATTTGCTTCTCCAGTTTTAACTCTCATGTACGGATCAGACAACGCGGCCGCGTTCATCCAGCTTCTTGCACCTTGCTTTTTATTTCATTATTTTCAAAGCCCCCTTACATCTGTGTTGCAAGCTTTAAACTTAGCACGCGCTGCTATGATGAACACATTCATTGGCGCTATCGTAAAATTAATCGTTATCTTTGTACTCGCTTCACGCCCAGAGTTCCAAATGATGGGGGTTGCCCTCGCCATCGCAGCAAATATAGTAACCGTAACATTCCTTCACTACGCCACTGTTTTAAAGAAAATTGCATTTACCATTTATGCAAAAGACTATATTTTCGGCGGAATTGCTATCGGGATTGCTGGTACCTTCGGTTTTTATCTTCATAAGTATATCGTTTTTTCTCATTCACTTGGCATACAAACATTATGGGAAATCACTTTAACAACAATCGTTTATATCGTTCTCCTCTTCGTTTTCAAACTCATTCGAAAAGAAGAATTAAGTCGTCTCCCTATCATTCGGAAACTTTCATTTTTGAAGTAAGCAGGCTTGCCATTCAAAATGGTAAGCCTCTAATTTTCTTTCAAATCAACGAAAAACTGTCCATTTTGAAAACTACAATATAAAATCTGTTTCACATCTTTATAACCTAAGTTATTCAGTTTCTCAACGAGCCACCCATCTGTATGTTCAATCATTTGCAAATGATTGTATTGAATTTCTCCATCAATAATTAGTGGGAGTGTAAAAATTGGTGTATCATTTTTGCTCTTTTTACTTTTTTGTTTTTGAAAGACAGATAACTTTCCAGATGGTTCTAAAATAGCGTATTCTACATCACGCACATCTCCGATTCCTTGCTCACGTAGTTGCATCAATAAATCATCTATGTTATATCGCTGCTTCCGCATCTTTTTTTCATCAATTTTACCTGCATTCACAAGAATCGCAGGCTCCCCTTCTATTAAATGCCGAAAACGCTGAAACTTTAAAGAAATGACCGACAAAATGATTTGTATACACATAAGAAAAGTCATTGGAACTAATTGATGCCAAAGTGATTTATCTGTATTTTCAATTGCCACTACAGCCATTTCACCGAGCATAATGAATACAACTAAATCTAATACACTTAATTCTCCAATTTCACGTTTACCCATAAAACGAAAAATAATTAAAATGATTATATACAAAAGCATTGTTCGTCCGATTATTGATACCCATTCCATTTCTACATCCCCTTTTTTTACTTATAGGCTCCCCTACAAAAAAGAAACTAGTCTAACTTAAACAAAATGAAAATATGCTTGTATTAAAAAGGGGGAATGCATAATGGATGGAACGAAAAAATTATCGAGCGCAATCGGCTTCGGTATTATTACCCTATTAATCCTCGCATCTATTACAAGTATGGTCATGGCTCTTTTATTAAAATTTACGGATATTAATGAAGGGACATTAGTAATTATTATTTTTATAATAGCCCTTCTATCTATGCTTATGTCTGGATTTATTGCTGGTAAAAAGGCACAAGGAAAAGGATGGCTAGTAGGTTTCACAACAGGCCTTACATTCGCTATTCTCGTCTTTCTCGTTAACTATTTAGGCTTCTCTCAAACTTTATCGAACTCACAGTTACTCTACCAATTAGCATTAATGGGTGCGAGTACACTCGGAGGTATTTTCGGTGTAAATATGTCAAAACAAAATAGTTAAAAAAAGGCCCTGCACATTTCATGCAGGGCCTTCATCATTAGTTTTTCACAACTTCACGAATCGCATTGCGATCGAAAGTTAAGTGTGCACCACCAGATTTAACAACAATTTTTGTTTCATCCACTGATTCGATTGTAGCGTGTAAACCACCGATTGTTACGATAGCATCACCTTTTTTGATTTCATTTTGCATTTGTGCAACTGCTTTTTGACGCTTTTGTTGCGGGCGAATTAATAAGAAATAGAAAATCGCAAACATCGCAACAATCATAACGATATTCATCATACCTGCATTCATCTTGTGTTCCTCCTTTTAAATTATGTATTAGAAGTTTTTAGCATTCGGTTTATTAAAGCCATACTGTTCAAAGAACTCTTCGCGGAAATCGCCAAGACGGTCTTCACGAATAGCTTGTCTCACCTGCTCCATTAAGTTTAACAGAAAATGAAGGTTGTGATAAGACGTTAAACGAATTCCGAACGTTTCATCACATTTCATTAAGTGACGAATGTACGCACGAGAATAGTTTTTACATGTGTAGCAATCACAGTTCGGATCAAGCGGCCCGAAGTCTCTAGCGAATTTCGCATTCTTCACAACTAAGCGGCCTTCACTTGTCATACATGTACCATTTCGAGCGATACGAGTTGGAAGTACACAGTCAAACATATCAACACCGCGAATCGCACCATCAATTAACGAGTCAGGAGAACCTACACCCATTAAGTAACGTGGTTTATCATCAGGAAGAAGTGGTGTTGTAAACTCAAGAACACGATTCATAATATCCTTCGGTTCACCAACAGATAGACCGCCTATAGCATAGCCAGGGAAGTCCATTGAAACAAGATCTTTCGCACTTTGACGACGAAGCTCTTCAAACTCCCCGCCCTGTACAATACCGAATAAACCTTGATCTTGTGGACGTTCATGCGCCTTTAGGCAACGCTCTGCCCAGCGGCTTGTACGCTCTACAGACTTTTTCATGTATTCAAAAGTAGCAGGGAACGGTGGACACTCATCAAATGCCATCATGATATCTGAACCTAATGCATTTTGGATTTCCATCGCTTTTTCTGGAGATAAGAATAATTTATCGCCATTTAAGTGATTGCGGAAATGAACACCTTCCTCTTCAATGCGTCGGAAATCACTTAAGCTAAATACTTGGAATCCACCTGAATCCGTTAAGATTGCACGATCCCAGTTCATAAACTTATGCAAGCCACCTGCTTCACGAATAATTTCGTGGCCTGGACGTAGCCATAAATGATACGTATTGCTTAAAATAATGCCAGAATCCATTGCTTTTAATTCTTCTGGTGACATTGTTTTAACTGTTGCAAGTGTACCAACTGGCATAAATGTCGGTGTATCAAATGAGCCGTGTGGCGTGTGCACTCGACCTAAACGCGCACCCGTTTGTTTACAAGTTTTAATAAATTCATAACGAATTGCTGTCATAATTTACTCCTTTTATTTGTTTCTCATTTTAGCGTGAGATGCAACGAACATCGCATCACCGAAACTAAAGAAACGATATTTTTCTTTTACTGCTTCATTATAAGCATGAAGTACATTATCTCTATTTGAAAATGCACTTACAAGCATAATTAATGTTGATTTCGGCAAATGGAAGTTTGTAATTAAACCATCAATTGCTTTAAATTCATATCCTGGGTACATAAAAATATCTGTCCAGCCAGAAGCTGCGCAAAGCTTACCACTATGATCTGTCGCAATCGTTTCTAACGTACGTGTTGATGTCGTACCTACAGTAATAATACGGCCGCCATCCTCTTTCACGCGGTTTAATAAAGCCGCAGTCTCTTCAGACATATGGTAATACTCTGCGTGCATATGATGCTCTTCAATAGTATCTGCAGAAACTGGTCTAAATGTTCCAAGTCCTACATGGAGTGTAATGAATGCTAACCCGACGCCTTTTTGCTTCAATTTCTCAAGTAACTCTTCTGTAAAGTGAAGGCCAGCCGTCGGTGCTGCTGCTGAACCGATTTCCTTCGCATATACCGTTTGATAACGATCGCGATCTTCTAGCGTCTCTTTAATATATGGAGGAAGTGGCATTTCTCCAAGCTCGTCTAAAATTTCATAAAAGATGCCGTCATATGAAAACTCAAGTTGACGCCCACCTTGATCTGCTGTTCCAATGCAAGTTGCTTTTAACTTTCCTTCACCAAAAGAGATGACAGTTCCTTCTTTTACACGCTTCGCTGGCTTTATAAGCGTTTCCCACTTATCGCCTTCCTCTTGTTTCAAAAGAAGCACTTCAATGTGTGCACCTGTATCTTCTTTCACACCGTGCAAGCGAGCTGGCATCACTTTCGTTTCATTTAAAACTAAGCAATCCCCCTCTTGTAAGTAAGAAAGAATGTCCGTAAAATGTTTATGCTCAATATCTCCTGTTTCACGGTCTAACACCATCAATCTTGATGTTTCACGCTCTTCAAGCGGAATTTGTGCAATGAGTTCTTCTGGTAAATGAAAATCAAACAGATTAATATCCATAACTGTATCCACCTATTTCTTATTTGAATCGATTTATTATATACATAATGAAAGATAATGCAATACTTAACACAATACATGTAATGATAGGAAAATAAAAGGTAACGTTACCTTTTTTCACAAAAATATCGCCTGGAAGCCTTCCTATGAACTTCCAAGCTAATCCAACAACAATGAGCAAAATACCAGCTGTAATAAGCAGCTTTGGCATCTCCGTCATACTTTTGGCATCTCCATTCCGAAATGCTCATATGCAAGCGGTGTTACGATCCGACCTCTTGGCGTTCTTTGTAAAAAGCCAATTTGTAATAAATACGGTTCATACACATCTTCAATCGTATGCGATTCTTCTCCAATCGTTGCTGAAACAGTTTCTAATCCAACTGGACCACCGCGGAACTTTTCAATAATACCAAGCAGTAATTTATGGTCGATATGATCAAGTCCTAATTTATCTACTTGTAATAGTTCTAACGCCATTTGTGTAATTTCCATCGCAATCGTTCCGTCACTGCGAACTTGTGCGAAGTCACGTACACGTCGTAATAGACGATTCGCAATACGAGGTGTACCACGGGCACGTCTTGCAATTTCTAATGCTGCTAACGAATCTATTTCAACTTCAAACACTTCTGCTGTACGTTCTACAATCGCAGAAAGCTGATCTACTGTATAGTACTCTAATCGTGAAAGTACACCGAAACGGTCACGAAGTGGTGCTGATAATGCACCTGCACGCGTCGTTGCCCCAACTAGCGTAAATGGAGGTAAATCTAGACGTACAGAGCGAGCTGACGGTCCTTTCCCAATAACGATATCAAGGCAAAAGTCTTCCATCGCTGGGTATAACACTTCTTCAATAGATCTATGCAAACGATGAATTTCATCAATAAATAATACATCCCCAGGCTGAAGTGCTGTTAATACAGCCGCTAAATCTCCTGGTCTTTCAATTGCAGGACCTGACGTCGTTCGAATGTTAACACCCATTTCATTGGCAATAATATTCGCAAGCGTCGTTTTACCAAGTCCAGGTGGGCCATATAAAAGTACGTGATCTAACGTTTCTTCACGCATTTTCGCCGCTTCAATAAACACTTCTAAATTATGTTTCGCTTTATCTTGGCCAATATACTGACGGAGCGTCTGTGGCCGTAATGAATACTCTAAATCCGCATCTTCGTATCCAGATTCCCCTGAAAGGAGACGTTCGTCCATTATACTCACCTCTTACCATTTAGTAAAAGACTAAGTGCCTTTTTAATATATTGATCCGTCGTTAGTGATTCTTTTAATAACTCTGGTACAACGCGAGAGACTTCTCGTTCTGCATAGCCAAGTGCACGCAGTGCTTCCAGTGCTTCATCAAGTTCAACTGATGAACCTTTCTTCGTATCAAAACTTTCAGTATCTGAGAACAAATCAACAAACGCATCTGGTACAACATCTGCTAGTTTTCCTTTTAAATCTAAAATCATTTGGCGCGCTGTTTTCTTTCCGACGCCTGGGAACTTCACTAAGAACTTCTCATCTTCATGTTCAATCGCTTGAACGACCTGTCCGGTTTGACCAGAAGCTAAAATTGCAAGAGCACCTTTTGGTCCAATCCCCGATACACCTAACAATTTTGTAAATAATAAACGCTCTTCACGTGTTTTAAACCCGTAAAGTGCCATAATATCTTCTCTCACATAATGATATGTATAGACACGGATTTCTTGCTTACTTCTTTGAAATACATACGGATTTGGTGTGAAAATTTGATAACCAATTCCATTATGGTCAATTACGACATATTCCGGTCCTACATACTCCACGTAACCTGTAACATATTCAAACAAAATACGATCTCTCCCTCTCAAATCATGTATTCCATTTTAACATATTTAACAATAGAAAAGCGAGACTGCCCCAACAAATGTTCCCCGTTTACAATTTCCGTTTTTTTCTATTGACATAAATACAAAAAGAACATTAATATACAGAAGTCGATAATGATTATCAATATTAATTAAAGGGGTTACATCAGGATGAAACAAAAGCTATTTATTTTATTTACTATTATGCTAATTGTTCTTTCTATCGTTGGCTGTTCTTCTCAAAAAGAAGAAGCAAAAGCAAAAGAACAACCGAAAACAAAAGTTGTAAAACATGCTAAAGGGGAAGCAATAATTCCAGCTAATCCAAAGAGAATTGTTGATTTATCTGGATCAACAGAGGAATTATTAATCCTTGGACATAAACCTGTTGGCACAGCAAACACATATAAAGATAAAATCCAAAATCACTTAACGGACAAGCTAGACGGGGTAAAGGCAGTCGGCTGGTACTGGGCACCTAAAGTTGACCTAGAGGCTGTTACAGCTTTAAAACCAGACTTAATTATTTTAAACAATCGTCAATTGAAAATTTATGATCAACTAGAAAAAGTGGCACCGACAGTTGTTCTAGAAACAAATCTAGAAGACTGGCGCGGTAAGTTTAAAGAAGTAGGTAAACTATTTGGCGAAGAAAAGAAAGCCGACAAATGGATTGCAGATTACGATAAAAAAGCAGACTCTTTATCTAAAAAAATTAAAGAGAAAACAAAAGATGAGAACTTTATGTTCGTTGCAGTAACACCACAAAACTTCCGTGTATACGGTAGCTTCGGATATGGTGACATCATCTTTAACGACTTAAAACTTCCAGCAACAAAAGGCACAGATTTAAAACAAACGATGGCACAAGTATCACTTGAAGGCCTTGTTGCATTCCAGCCTGATCAAATGTTTATTGTAAACTTCGGCGGAGAAGCTGATAAAGTGTACGAAGACTATAAAAACAGTGCGGTTTGGAAAGATAATAAAGCAGTAAAAAACAATCACGTATATGAAGTATCGAATGAAATCTTCAATACGAAAGCATTCAATCCAATCGGAAAAGATATGCTAATTGATGAAATCGCAAAAGAGATTTTAGCTAAGAATAAATAAGAAAAAAAGCAGCTCACCCTGAGCTGCTTTTTTTCTTATTTTGCACTGCGTATTGCTTCATTTTTTCGATTGTCTTTACAAAACCTTCTTTTGATTTTATGCGAATACCACGTTTCAATTCCGCACGCTCATAACTTTCAAGCTTTTTCATATCAATTTGAAAGAAGGAATGGATCGCGTTATCACTTTTCGGTACCCCTTTAAAAATTTGCAATATCCCTTCCTCTGAAACACCAAAATAACCGCTCGTTTTCAGTAAAGGAGAAATATCATCAACTTTCCTTTGTAATACGATTTGCACATCATCACGATCAACAAGTTGCCATTCTTTATATTGCTGCAAAAACTTTTCTAAATCCGCTACTTTTTCTGTCAGTATTTCCTCGCTTACTTCTCCATCAACATACATACGCTCTAATAAAATTGTAACTTCAGGTACTTTTTCTGTTATTTCTGCCCTCACATCGGATCCATAAGCTAAGCAAAACATCACAACGAAAGCTTGCACTGCAATTAGCATCCATTTCATTTCCGTTCACCTCTTCTAGGCAAAATCATACTTTCATTTGTAGCTTTTCCGGAAATGGGGGTTTTATCCATATAAACAATAGCATTAAATTTCTAAGGAAAATAAAAAATGCAGATAAGGGTTAATCCTCATCTGCATGTATCATTTACTTTTATATAAAATGAAAGACGCCTGCAAAGCAGGCGTCTGATGCGTTTACGGCGAAAGACCAGGCGACCACATTCGCGTGTTTAGCACTTAAGCATATCTCTCGACTTACGTAAATTAGCTCATCGCTTTGCTAATATAACATTAACAAGGTAGAAGCGCAATATATTTCTAAATATTTTTTTCTTCCTCTTTCAACCAATTGAAATTTACGTAAACTATAAATTGATTAATGTAATATATATGTTACAATTAATATTATAAATATAAACAGGGGATGAATGCCTTGAAAAAAATTAAAGATGAACGCCTCATACTTCAAACGTTAAAAAACATACGTATTGCCTTTCTTTTTCAATCAATTGGTATAATCGGAATTTTAGGCTATATCGGATTCACAGAAGGAATGGATCAAATTACGAAATCTCCATTGTGGTTATTATTTATTCTTACAAGTATTGTACTTAGTTATTTACAGTTAAGCGTTTCTATCGATGTAGAAGAAAGCGAAAAGGAAATAAAGTTAACTCCTTATTACAAAATTATTTTACGCTCTCTTATTGTAGGAATTATCATGGCTATTATTTATATCACTTTCAGTCCAGAAAGACCTCTATTTGAAGCTATTTTAACAGGTGGTATTCTCTTCATATGCTTTTTAGCGTCTTACTCCATTAGTTATTTTATAAAAAAACGACGTTTACAAGACGACGATGAATAAAGAGGAAGGGCTAGCCCTTCCTCTTTAATTTGTTATCGCATAGTACCAGTCAGACCGTAACGAATGTCTCGGAACATATTTGTTATGTCACGATTAAAATCGTTTGTAGCTGTGCCGTTACGTAAACGCGTACTCATTGCATCGACACGAGTAAACATGTCATTTCTTACAGAAACATATACGTTTCTATTTCCAACTTCATTCACAACAGCTTGACGAATTTCGTTCGCCATCGCTGTTTCATTCGTCGCTGTATTACGTGGTTTTACCGCAATCGCTACATCGTTTCCATATACAACTGTAGAAACTCGGTCTACGTTATTCATACGTTTTACACGATTCGTAATTTTCTCCGCAGTTTTACCATCATTGTTAATATATGAATTGTTCATTGTAATATTACGAGTTGGGTGTGGATTAGCAATTTGCCCGTTGTAATTTACATCACGGTAATAATTATTATATCCTGTATCGTTACGACCGTTTCTATATGTTACATAATCTGTAGAACGATCGTTACGCGCTACATTATCACGATACTGGTGTGTATCATTATAAGATGTACGCTCGTAATTATAGTTACGTCCATCCATCGCATTATTATCTTTTGGTGTACCACATGCAGCTAATGCACTGGTAACTAACAAAGAAGCAGCAATAACTTTTACTTTCGTATTCAATACAAAAACCCCCTCTGTTAGAATGAACTTCTCTTTCGAAAAGCTCCCCCTTATGATGAGTAACCGAGAGAGTTTTTACACTGTTAATATTTCACTAGGAATTTTCTAACACTTAATGTAAATTCATCATATTCCTGACTATCACGAATACAAAAAAGGCGGGAATAACCCCACCTTTTTTTAAACTTCCTCTTCGTCCTCTTCTTCTAAAACTGGTTCTCCAAATACGTTTGGTGGGTCCGGCTGATAATACATCGTTCCTGGCTGTGGTGCATATGCTGGCTGAGTTGGTTGATAATATAAAGGATTAGCATATTGTGGTCCACCCGGTTGTGGACTATATAACCTACTTTCTCCTCCGCATCCACAATCTTCTTCACCTTGCACGAGTGGCGGCATATTATTATCCATTGGCATCATATTTGGATTTGGCATAGAAGTATATTGCGGCGCCATTTGTTGATACGGCATTTGATTGTATGGATTTTGTTGCTGATACTGCGGATATGGCGGCATCATTGGCTGTTGATATGGCATCATGTTCGGCATTTGATTGTTATCCATTATTGGCATCATGTTCGGCATTTGATTGTTATCCATTATTGGCATCATGTTTGGCATTTGGTTGTTATCCATTATCGGCATCATGTTTGGCATTTGGTTGTTATCCATTGTCGGCATCATATTTGGCATTTGGTTGTTATCCATTATTGGCATCATGTTCGGCATTTGGTTGTTATCCATTATCGGCATCATATTTGGCATTTGGTTGTTATCCATTATCGGCATCATATTTGGCATTTGATTGTTATCCATTATCGGCATCATGTTCGGCATTTGATTGTTATCCATTACTGGCATCATGTTTGGCATTTGATTGTTATCCATTATCGGCATCATGTTTGGCATTTGATTGTTATCCATTATCGGCATCATGTTTGGCATTTGGTTGTTATCCATTATCGGCATCATGTTTGGCATTTGGTTGTTATCCATTATCGGCATCATGTTTGGCATTTGATTGTTATCCATTATTGGCATTATATTCGGCACTTGAATATTAGGCGGTATTACTTGCGGGATAATAACACTTTCTTTTGATACGTTTGGTGAGACTATGCTTCCTATATTTTCTTTCTTCACTTGTGGCGAGACTATGCTTCCTACATTCTCTTTCTTCACTTGCGGCGACACTATATTCCCTACATTTTCTTTTTTCACTTGCGGCGACACTATATTCCCTACATTTTCTTTCTTCACTTGCGGCGACACTATATTCCCTACATTCTCTTTCTTCACTTGCGGCGACACTATATTCCCTACATTTTCTTTTTTCACTTGCGGCGACACTATATTCCCTACATTCTCTTTCTTCACTTGCGGCGACACTATATTCCCTACATTCTCTTTCTTCACTTGCGGTGACACTATGTTTCCTATATTGTCTTTTTTCGTTTGCGGAGAAATGACATTGTTAGGTTTCATTTTATTAATTTGAGGAGCAATTAACTCGCTTCCCTTTTTTATTACATCTGAAATTTTATATTCTTTTTTCGCTTTAATTGGTGGTTGCGGTGGCTGTGGTAACACATTGATAGAAAATTTAGTGTTTTCTTTCGTAGTAGGTTTTAGTTTTTCTACTTTCTCTACAACAGGTGGTTTTTGAATGACAGGCGGCTTTTCAACTGGCTTCTCTTTTTGAATCGGAATTTCTTTTTGCACTTCTTTTTGCGGCTTCACTTGCACTTCCTTTTGCGGCTTCACCTGTATTTCCTTTTGCGGTTTTATCTGCATTTCTTTTTGCGTTTGTTGCATAGCTGGTTGTTGTGTAATAGGTGTTGATTGATACGTGATCTCATCTTCATCTTCTATTCCAAGTGGCGTTGGTATTGATGCAAACTCTTTTTGCTGCACCTCTTTTACATATTGTTTCGGGGGCGCTGAACCCGATCCAGTTTGTTGTTTCACATGAACGCTATGCGATGGCACTTTAATTTTCATCCCTGGCATAATTAGGTCTGGATTGCTAAGCTGTGTATTTGTTTTTTTTAGCGTTTCAAAATCCACTCCGTACTTTTTTGCAATTTTCCAAAGGGTCTCCCCTTTTTGCACGATATGAATTTTCAAATTTTCCCCCTCCTGTATAACTTATCTATAAGTAAAAACACTTTGAAGTAACACTTTCTAAACAACATTAACTTCTTTTACTTTTATCACTTCTTCTATTTTCAATATGATTCGAAGTGGAATAAGCATAGAAAAACCGCAATGATTTCCTCAACACAATGTATGCCTATTTCATCCTTGTTATGATTATATGTACGAAAAAAAGCAACGGAAATCCCGCTGCTTTAAACGCGCTCTAACATACGATTTAATGCAAGAACTGCCTCTTCTGTTACTTGTTTCTCTACGCGAATAACATTAATTTGTTCTCCTCTTTCTATGTTCTCAAGTGCCCATAACAGGTGAGGTAAGTCAATTCGGTTCATCGTTAAGCAAGGACACATAAACGGATTTAGCGAAATAATTTCTTTATCTGGATGTTGCTGAATAATTCGGTTCACTAAATTCATCTCTGTACCAATCGCCCACTTACTTCCCGCCGGAGCTGCTTCAATCATATCAATAATATATTTCGTTGATCCTGCATAATCAGAAGCAGCAACTACTTCATAACAACATTCAGGGTGAACAATAATATTCATATCCGGATGATTTTTTCGCACATTTTCAATATTTTTCACAGTGAAGTTTTGATGAACAGAACAATGGCCTTTCCATAAAATCACTTGAATTTCTTCTATATCTCCATCGTACTCTAATGAATCTGTATGCGGGTTCCACACTGCCATTTTTTCTAACGGAATACCTAAATCATACGCTGTATTTCTTCCTAAATGTTGGTCTGGTAAAAAGACGAGACGCTCTTTTTGTGTAAACGCCCAAGACACCATTTGTTTTGCATTAGAAGAGGTTACTGTTGCCCCTCCATTACGACCACAAAACGCTTTGATCGCAGCTGTTGAATTTACATACGTTAATGGAATCATCGTATCCCCAAATAATTTCGTGAGCTCTTTCCACGCTCTTTCTGTTTGTTCAATATCTGCCATATCTGCCATAGAACAGCCGGCGCGCATATCTGGTAAGATGACAATTTGATCATTTGTCGTTAACATATCTGCCGTTTCTGCCATAAAGTGCACACCACAAAACACAATATATTTTGCCTCTTTATTACTCGCTGCAACTTGCGCGAGTTGCAGTGAGTCCCCTGCTGCATCTGAAAATTGCACCACTTCATCTTTTTGATAATGATGTCCTGGAATAAATAGTAATGCCCCCATTTTTTCTTTAATTTCACGGACACGCTCTTCCATCTCTAATGTAGACATCGTTTGATAACGCTCTGGTAACATTACTTCGATTGGCTGAACTTTCTCTAAAATACCCATTTATGATTCTCCCCCTCTAAACCACTCTCATTAGGCCTCAATATTAAAACTAATATCAAGTGCTTTCACTGAATGTGTTAACGCTCCAAGTGAAATATAATCTACCCCTGTTTTTCCGTATTTTGATAAATCTTCAATTGTAATACCACCTGAAGCCTCCGTAACGATGGCACTTGGTACAATTTTTGAAAACTCACGAATCTCTTCTGGCGTACGATTATCGAACATAATAACATCTGCGCCGGCCTCTACTGCTTCTCTTACTTGCGCCTCTGTCTCTGTTTCGACTTCTACTTTCACCATATGTCCCAATCTTTCTTTCACCGATGTAACAGCTTTTGTAATCGAGCCAGCAAAAGCAATATGATTGTCTTTAATCATGACACCATCATATAAACCGAATCTGTGGTTAAATCCGCCCCCGCATACTACAGCATATTTATCAAACATACGTAGTCCTGGCATCGTTTTTCTCGTATCACAAATGCGTGTATGACTGCTATCTAAAGCAAAAACCGCCTTACGTGTCATCGTCGCTATCCCGCTCATACGCTGAATAACGTTTAATATAACGCGCTCTGCCGTTAATAATGATGCGATTGGGCCTTGCACGGTTGCAATTATTTCGCCTTTTTCTACAAGATCCCCATCTTTTTTATGAAGTTCAACTTCAATTCTCTGATCAATTAATTTAAATCCTTCTTCAATTACTAAGCACCCTGCAAATACCCCTGTATCCTTTACAAGAAACGTTCCTTTCGCAAGTGCATCATCGGGAAAGATAAGCTGAGATGTTACATCTCTTTCTCCTATATCTTCTAGAAAAAATCGATTTAATGCTTCCTTAACTTTTAACGTATTCATAAAATCCCTCTTCCCCTTATTAAACAAGTTGTAGTTTTCTTCTCACTCGGATAATCTCTTTTTTCACGCTATTTCTTTCTGGATAATCAATGCGATAATGACCACCAACACTGTCTTCTCTTTGCAAAGCTGATACTGTTATAAGCTCACAAACTGTTAACATATTAATAAGCGTTATCTCTTCATTTGTAAGTGCATCATATTGTAAAATCATATTTCGCACACCGTACCTACTAAACCATCTCTGAGCATATGATAAATTTTTCTCAGTTCGCACAATCCCAACATGCTTCATCATGTATTCTTGTATTTCTTCTTTCAACGGTAAATCATTAAGAGCTATAAAACTTTTCCCTCTCTCTTCCGGCACATTTTTTCTTTCCTCTGCTGGCTTAGCTAAAATGTGTTTTCCTATTCGTCTTCCAAACACAAGACCTTCTAATAATGAATTACTCGCCAATCTATTCGCACCATGAACTCCATTACAAGCCACTTCACCGACCGCATATAAGTTTGAAATGGACGTCTCTCCGTCACAATTCGTCTTCACGCCGCCCATATGAAAATGAGCACCTGGTACGACCGGAATAGAATTTTCTTTTAAATCAATACCATTCTTTTTACATAATGATGAGACGGTCGGAAAACGTTGTTCAAAGTTTTGAATGGTTTCGATGTTTAAGTACACTGTTTCACCTGCAAGAAGTTGTTCATGAATAGCCCTTGCCACCACATCACGCGGTGCGAGATCTTTCCCGGGATGTATATCCATCATAAAACGCTGTCCTTTTCCATTTATAAGGACAGCTCCTTCACCACGGACTGCTTCAGAAACGAGACCACAACATCGCCCGTCCACGTATAACATCGTCGGATGAAATTGTACAAATTCTAAATCAACAAGTTCTCCCCCAGCTCGATATATCATCGCAAGTCCATCGCCTGTAATTGTCTCATCATTCGATGTAAAGGCGTACAAACCACCTATTCCTCCTGATGCTAACACCGTATTATCAGCATAGTAACGCTTCAGCTTCCCTTCACTATTTCGCGTTAAAGCTCCTATGCATTTATTATTTTCTATAATAAAATCGAGTACCATTTCATGCTCAACGACAGTAACGTTCGGAACTACTTCTTGTATTAAATGCTCTAATAGATTTTTACCAGTTGCATCTCCTCCGGCATGTAAAATGCGCCGTTTTCGATGCGCCCCTTCTTTACCAAGGTGGATCCCTTTTTCATCCCCATCAAATTTCATTCCATTCGTAATAAGCTTACTTATTTCTTTCGGTCCCTCTTCAACTAAATAACGAACTGCTTCTTCGTTGTTATAATGGCAACCTGCCACTAATGTATCTTCAAAATGCCCACTCGGATCGTCATATGTAGCAACAGCTGCTGCAATTCCTCCTTGAGCTAAATGTGTATTGTTATTACGTCCTGTTTTTTTTGTGATAATTATCACATTCTTTTCGTGACAAAGCTCTTTCGCAACACGAAGCGCCGCAACGCCGCTTCCAATAATCAAGACATCTGCACTTGGCATAATTGTTGCCTCCCACTTTACACTTTCCAACTGTCTTGACACCTATATTTACATAGTTTTAAAATAATGACAAGAGTTTTTTTACACTTCTTATTTTCACTACCATTCTAAAAACGAAAACAAATGTCACTCTTACTGAAGAGAGGAAATTACATGATGATATATCTAGATTATGCAGCGACAACACCTATGAGCGAAGAAGCTTTAGAAACATATATAGCAGCGGCAAAAACATATTTCGGAAATGAACAAAGTTTACACGATATCGGCGGAAGTGCATCATCTTTATTACAAGTTTGTAGAGAAACATTTGCAGAAATGATTGGGGGTAAGGAACAAGGTGTATTCTTTACAAGCGGCGGTTCAGAATCTAACTACCTTGCGATTCAATCCCTTCTAAATGCTAGAAATGGAAAACACATTATTACGACACCTATGGAACACGCATCGATTCGAAGTTATTTTCAATCCTTACAATCGCAAGGTTATACTATTACTGAGATTCCTGTTGATAAAAGTGGGATAATTCATTTAGTAGATTTAGAAGCAGCTATTACAGAAGATACTGCTCTAGCAAGTATACAGCACGGAAACTCTGAAATCGGGACCGTTCAAAACATTGCAGAGATCGGAGCACTTTTAAAAAAATATAATGTTTTATTTCATTCAGATTGTGTTCAAACGTTTGGTAAACTTCCAATAGACGTTAAAGCGATGGAGATTGATAGTCTTTCTGTTTCAGCCCATAAAATATACGGACCAAAAGGAGTTGGAGCTTGCTATATAAATCCGCAAGTTCGCTGGGAACAAGTATTTCCGGGAACTTCTCATGAAAAAGGCTTTCGCCCTGGTACAGTGAACGTTCCTGGAATCGCTGCTTTTTTAACAGCCGCAGAGCATATATTAAAGAATCAAAAGGAAGAGAGCTTTCGTTTTAAACAATTACGATCTTATTTTTTAGAGCAATTACAAACACTTCCTCTAGAAATTGAAGTGAAAGGACATTCTACTTCTTGTTTACCACATATTATTGGGGTTACAATAAAAGGAATAGAAGGTCAGTATACAATGTTAGAATGTAACCGTCATGGTATAGCCATTTCAACTGGAAGTGCTTGCCAAGTCGGTAAACAAGACCCTTCAAAAACAATGCTTGCAATTGGAAAAACGTATGAAGAGGCAAAACAATATGTCCGCTTTTCTTTCGGACATCACACAACGAAAGAACAAATTGATACAACTATTCATGCACTACACACAATTGGAAATCAATTTTATAGAGGTGTTAAATCATAATGAAACAAAATGATCAAAAAAAGATTTTAGGCGAAGAAAGACGACAACTCATCCTCGAGTGGCTTCTTGCTGCAAATGAACCGTTATCGGGGAATGAGCTATCTAAAAAGACAAACGTAAGTAGGCAAGTTATCGTTCAAGATATTTCCTTACTAAAAGCACGAAATGAACCAATTATTGCGACTGCACAAGGGTATTTATATTTAAAGCCACAAACAAGACAACAAGCTTTTGAACGCGTAATCGTATGCCAACATAAACCGGCAGAAGTACGTCAAGAACTTACTATGTTAGTTGACCACGGCGTTACAATTAAAGACGTAAAAGTTGAGCATCCTGTATATGGCGACTTAACAGCATCGATTATGGTAAGTAATCGCTTCGATGTAGAACAATATTTACAAAAAATCGAAAACACAAACGCTTCCTATCTTTCGCAACTAACAGATGGTATTCACTTACATACAATTGAAGCAGATTCTAAAGAGAAATTAGATGCCGCTTGCGAGGCACTAGACCGCGCTGGATTTCTCGTTTATTAATGTAAAGCACAGAGTTTTTTATCATTCTCTGTGCTTTTTTAGTGATATAATATTGTAATCAATTGTAAAGGGGGGCAAATATGGGAATTGAACTCGTTCACTTTAGCACCGGTAAACCGAAACAAATGAAATATGGCGAAGATAAAGAAATGATAACAGGTATATGTAAAGATCCTACAGAAGAGGCCTTCCTCTCAAAAGACGGATTCCGTGGTGATGATGTAGCGGATTTAAAACACCACGGGGGACCTGATCGCGCAGTTTGCGTGTACCCACACGAGCATTACGCACTATGGGAAGAGGAATTTCAAACTACACTTCCGGCTTCCACATTTGGCGAAAACATTACCGTAACAAATATGTTAGAGCGTGATGTATGCATCGGAGATACATATCAACTAGGCGAAGCAATCATTCAAGTTACACAAGCGAGAGTACCTTGTAGCACAATTTCAAAACGCCTTGGTATTCCTGGTATTTTGCCACGTATTGTAGCAACTGGATATACTGGTTATTTATGCCGCGTTCTTCAAGAAGGTACTGTACGTCAAGATTCTAAAATTACATTATTAGAGCGTCCATCAAACAATGTATCTGTTTTGTTCTCTAACGAAATTTATTTTCATAATAGGAAAGATAAAGATGGCATTGAGAAGGTTCTTGCTGTACAAGAACTAGCCGAGATTTGGCGTGATCAGTTAGAGGATCGTCTTGCGAAGTTAAAATAATAAATCCCACCTTTTATAGGTGGGACTCTATTTATCTATCATACGGTATACTAGTGACCGAAATTATATCGACTTAACTACAAAATATGACAAACACTCCCCTTACAACCAATAAGAAGAATAGCTCCCCAGCACAGTAACAGAAAACCCGAGTGCTTCAAGTTCCATTGTTACGCCTGGCAATAATACATCATCGTATGCTTTGTCGACGTCGATTAAGAAAAAGTAATTTCCAAGACCTGTTTTCATCGGGCGAGATTCGATTTTTGATAAGTTTAATTTTCTCCATGCGAAAGCTGATAACACTTGATATAGTGCCCCTGCGTAATCAGCAGGTAACGTTATCATAAGCGTCGTTTTCTCTCCTCGGTTTTCTCCGTTATTTGGGAGTACTGCTTTCTTTTTCTTATGCAGAACAAGGAAACGTGTATGATTGTTTTTATGCGTATGAATATCACGCCTTACAATTGTTAATCCGTATTTTTCTGCCGCTGCTTCATTTGCAATAGCTGCAATTTTTTCTTTAGGATGTTCTTTCACATATTGCGCAGCAGCGCTTGTTGATGTCATATCGCGAACGGTTACCCCTTTTAATTCCTCATTTAAAAATTTATGGCACTGTGCAATGGCATGCGGATGAGAATGTACAGCGTATACTTCTTTCCACACTTCTTCGTACTGCGGGTGTACGAGTAAATGTTGCTGAATTGGCACTGTAATTTCTCCTACAATGGAAAGCGGCTGCTCATGTACGAGATAATCAACCGTTATATTAACTGAACCTTCTATGGCGTTCTCTAATGGTACAACTGCGAAATCTACGTTTTCATTTGCGGCTGCATCAATACAATCTGGAATCGTTCGATACGGTACATGCCCTGCTTCCGGAAAAAAACGACTCACCGCCATATTTGTAAATGTTGCCTCTGGTCCTAAATATCCTACTCGAATCATCGTCTTTTCCCTCTCTTTTTCGTTTTCTTACTGTTATACCACAATTTTAAATATTCTTCTATGTAAATTTCGAATATTTAAAAAAGACTAGCATTCGCTAGTCTAAATGTTTCTTGTATTCTCTTTGAGCAAAGAAGAAATAAATGATACATGCAGCAATGTAAAACAGAATAAACAAGCCCACTTTCCTTAATGATCCGTCCATAAAGACAGTATTATGAAACGTATATAACGCAACAGCACTATGCATACTCCCTACTATAATTGGTGCAAAAAATAGCATACATAATTGCCAACGAGAAATCTTCCACACTTCTTCCTTCGTCATTCCAAGTTTAGAGAGTGCCCCGTACTGCTTTCGATCCGATGCAATATTATGAAACCATTTAAAATATACAATACTACATGAAGTAAGGAAGAATAATATACTAATGAATGAGCCTACAAATAGAGTAAGATTACCGAACTCTTTCATATTCACATATAACTCCATATTACTTCGAAATGCATCATTTGTATCTTGTTTCATATGTTTCCGTAAATCTTCGTTTAATTCTTTCGTATTTTCGATATTTGGTAATGTGTAACCTCTATATATCATTTTTTCAGAATCCGGAATTGTATTTGCTATACTGTTAAAATCTTCATCATTCATGACAAAAAACAGACCATTAATGTATGAAGGGTGATGGTTAAATTGTACCCCTTCTTTCTGACCGTTAAATGCGAATGGATACGCTTGATTCATTACTTGCAATTGAATCTCTTTTTGATTATATACATTTGGATAATTGCGTTTATTATAATAGACAAGTGTAACTGTTCCTTTTTTAGGATAATACATTTTCTGTTTTTGTTTTCTTGCCTCTTGATTGTATTCACTTTCCTTTATAAGCAGTGCTACCTCTGTTTCTCCCTTATTGGACTGAAAGGATGCATACACTCCAACAAAACTCATATATTGAAAATCATTATATCCATATTGATGTAATAAGTTTTCAACCTTGTCTTTCTCGAAAACTTCATGAGCCGAAGTACCTTTTTCTATGTATGAAAATGAGTGTACTCCTCCGCCACGCCACATATCTTGCATGCTAGAAAAATATAAGAACACCGTACCTGTCGCCGTAACGACAAACGTTGTTGCCATAGACAACAGAAAGAAAAAGCGACTATTTTCCTTCATTCGATGTGACAATTGATTCACTATAAATAAATACGGATATGTATACATAATCTTTTTATTTCGTTTTATCACTTCTAACAATTGGCTAACACCATGTGTAAAAGAAAAATACGTTCCAAAAAAGATAAGTATAGACACAGGGAAAAAGTATAATGCTATCGTTGCCACCGTCACTTGTAGCGCTAGCGCATATCCCGTTCCTAAACAAGCAAAGCCGAATAAACAAAGCCACTTTGATGTTTTCCTCTCTCGTTTATCTGTTCGAAATTCTTTTAATAACCGTATGATTTTTATATTCCATATACGTAAAGCACTTATAAAAGATAACAGAACAAAGACGAGCATATATATAACAAACGTTACACCAATCGCTCTCATGTCAAATATGACAGGGAGTTCTTTCGGAAGGTGAAGTAACATACTAAATACCATAAAAAAGAGTTTCAAAAAAATCATGCCAAGCCCAATACCGAAAATATTAGCGAAAATTCCGATCAATATTTGCTCGGTCATAATCACTCCTATTACGTTAGACTTCGTCGCTCCCATTAACATATATAACCCTAATTCTTTCTTACGTGCTTCTATGAAAATAGAAGTAGAGTACAAAATAAATATGACGAAAAAAGAAATAATTATAACGTTACATATGATAAGTCCCCAGCGTACATTTTGATACCACATCGTCTCTTGCATATACGGATGTACAATGACAGACATGTATGCAAAAGACGCAAATATTGCAAAACAACTACTTAAGAAAAACACTTTATAATTACGCCAATTTCCCTTTATATTTTGTAGCGCCAGTTGCCGAATGTTCATCTATCATCCTCCTGTACCTTACTACACAGGCAAAAAGCTAGAGGTTTCCCTAGCTTTTCACATGTTTTAAATATCCTCTTTGCGCGATCATAAAGTAAATGGCAGAAGCTAAAATATAAGCCCCTATTACAATCGCACCTGATTTCCATAAATCGATATAAAGCATTTTCCCTAACGTATGAAGAGCAAACCCACTATGAATTGTACCGATTAAAATTGGGATAAAGAAGATAACACCCATCTGACGAATTGCAATTTTACGAATTTCTTTATCTGTCATACCAATTCTTTTTAATGACTTAAATTGAATACGATCTTGTTCTTTATCGTTAAACCATTTAAAGTATGTCATGCTACACGCAAAGAAGAAGAACAGTACTGCTACGAAGAATCCGATGAACATTGTAATCGCTCCACCTTCTCTTATATCTTTATAAGCGAACACTGCGTTTCTCAATTCCCCTTGCTTTTCTGGTGCAATTTCCTTTTTCAAATCTAGCACAAGGTCTTCCGTACTTTTCCAGTCTTCAATATAATAACCATAATATTTCGTCTTTTCTTCATCTGGTACGAGCTTTTCGTATTTCTCAAAATCTTGATCATTCACAATGAGATATTCGCTATCATTAAAAACAGAATATGACGTTGGCTCATTTAATTGAGCAGACTGCATTTGTCCGTTGATTGTAAATTCATACGGTTTCGTACGATCTATCTTCATAAGCTCATTTGCTGCATCAACCATAACCATCGTCGCACTACCTGGTGCATTATGAACCTCTGTAATTTGCTCTTTCTTTTGTTTACGCACTTCCGCGTTATATTCTTTTTCTGAAATAATCATCATTGGTACTTCACGTTCACTGTTAAACAACATTATTTTCTGTGTTGCAGGTAGTTTTACGTAAGTTACTTTTCGTGCATCTTCAAACCCATGTTTTTTTACAATCTCTTGTTCTTTTTCTTCATTAATCAGGCTATGCGTATTTAGTCCCTTTTCCTCATATGAAATAGCATGCGGTGTAAGCTCTATCGTTTTCGCACTCATATTTTCAAAATATACATAAAGCGTACCAACCGCTGAAGAAACAACCGCCGTAATAATAGAAATAACAAATAGAAAACGAGCATTATCTTTCATTTTATAAATAAGATTGCTAAGTACAAACATATTTGGATACGTATAAAAAGATTGTTTTCGTTTTTGCAATGCTTTTAATACGACTGTACTTCCTTGTGTAAATAGTAAATACGTTCCACCAATCGTCAGTCCGACAATTGGTAAGAAATACATAATGAAATTCATAATTGTTACTTGGAAACAAAGTATATACGCAGCAATAATACAGCCTATACCAACTACCCCTAACCATGTAAATGCAAAAGGTTCTACTTTTTGTTTTCTTGCCTCTCTTAATAAATCAATAATTTGCAAGCGGCCTACTGTCCAAACACTAAACAATGATAGTATTAAAAAGAGGATAAAATATATGCCAGCTGTAATAAAAACTGCTTTACTATTCCACACAAGCGGAAGTGTTTTATCAATTTTCAACAATACACTTAATGCTTGGAAGAAAAGTTTTGAACAAAGCATTCCAATCCCAATACCTACTACAATGGCAATACTCCCTAACATCAGTTGCTCTAATATAATCATTCGGCCTAGCTGAGACTTCGTTCCACCTATTAACGTTAATAAGCCAAATTCTTTTTTTCTTGCTCGTAAAAACGTTGAATTCGCATATAAAATAAAGAGTGCTGAGAAGATGACTACAATATAATTCATCGATTCTAACCCTTTTGTAATCATCGTCTTCATACTAATATTACCACTTACGACATCTGGATGATAAATGAAGGAAGCATACATGAAAAATACGACAATCGATAAACAACTACTAATAAGAAACGCTTTATAATTACGCCAATTTCCTTTTACGTTATTAAGCGCGAGCTGGCGAAAGTTCATGATATTCTCCTCCTAGCATCGCAAGTACGTCTAAAATTTCTTGGAAAAAGGCTTGCTTCGTTCTTCCTTTATGTATTTCTGAAAAAATCTCTCCATCACGTATGAAAAGGATACGTTCGCAATAACTAGCGGCTACTGGATCATGTGTTACCATTGCAATCGTTACTTTCTTTTGCTCATGCAAATCTTGAAGTGCTCCCATTAATGATTTCGCTGACTTAGAATCTAAGTTTCCTGTTGGCTCATCCGCTAAAATTAATGTTGGTTCATGAATAATCGCCCTTGCAGCTGCTGCACGTTGTTGTTGTCCACCTGATACTTCGTATACTTTTTTATTTAAAATTTCTTCGATGTTTAAAAACCTCGCAATTTCAAGTACTTTCGCATCAATTTCTTTTACAGATTTCTTCGCCATTACAAGCGGCAAAATAATATTTTCTTTAATCGATAATGTATCAAGTAAGTTGAAATCTTGGAAAATGAATCCTAGATGTGTACGGCGAAACTCCGCTAATTTTGCAGCACGCATTTGATTAATTTCTTCACCATTTACAAGCACATGACCTGAAGTTTGCTTATCAATTGTTGCTAATAAATTTAAAAGCGTTGTTTTCCCGCTCCCTGAAGGCCCCATAATTCCTACAAATTCGCCTTCTTCTATTTTAAAATTTATATCGTTTAAAGCAGTCGTCGCTACTGAACCTTTTGATTGGTACACTTTTGTTAATCCTTTTACTTCAAGAACACTCATTTCTAATCCCCCTATGTGTTTTCTTCTTACATTTACTATAAGAAAAATAAGAAAAAGAAACGAGTGATTTCCCTTACAAAACGTTTTGTTATCTTACAGTTTTGTCATTTTTCTCATTAATGTATGATATTCTTCATCTTTTGCAAATTGGAACGTGAATGTTGTTCCTTCCCCTTCAGCCGATTGCACATACATACCGTGATGTAAATTATCACAAATTTCCTTCGTAATATATAAGCCCATTCCAGTTGCTTCTCTCGTTTTACGGCCATTTATTCCCGTAAAGAATGGGTCAAATATACGCTTTACATCTTGCTCTGGAATACCAATTCCATTGTCCTTAATATGTAGTAACACCTTTTGGTCTTTCTCTTCAATTTGAAATTGAATTTCCTTTTTCTCTGCTTCTGAAATTTTCGTATACTTAATTGCATTTACAACAATTTGCCCTATAGCAATACTTAGCCATTTTCTATCAGATGCAACCATACAAGTATCTTCATCAAACATTACTTTCGGAAATACCGACGATTGAATGAAAGATTTTCGATTTTCATTAATAATACCCCTGATGATATCTATCACATTTACTACTTCTACTTTATAATCTTTCGAAAATTGATCTAACCTTGCCATATGTAACGCTAAATCTAACCCATTTAAAATACGGTTATTTTCTTCACGAATACTTTCAATCGTTCCCCTTGCTTCACGGTGCTCCTTACCATATTTCTGTAACAATAATTCAATAACGGATACTGGTGTTTTCATTTGATGGATCCACTGGTTCATAAAAATCATTTGCTGTTGCTCTTTTGCATGCTGCTTATGAACTTCATTCATATATTGCTGCCTTAATAGCGTAAACGCTTCAACAACCATTTCTTGCTCTGACGTATAAGAAGTATCAATAAGTAAAGAGTCGTGTAATGTATTTCCGCTAGCAACATATTTTTCGATTCTTTTTAAAAATACACTTCGTTTTCGATAATCGTAAATGAGGTATACAGTAAATACAACTGTCCCTAATAAAAGCCCATATAACCACGTACTCCAATCAATGGATCTTTTTTCTAAAAGACTTTGCAACTGCAAAACGAGCCCAAATAAACAAAGGCTAATAATATAAGAAAGAAGTAAAGAAAAACGGTCCATGAGGTAATTTTTAACCTTCATGCCCTTCGCCCCACTCTGTAAGAAGTGCATAACCATATCCGCGTTTCGTTACAATTGCATTTTTAATGCCTAACTCCTCAAGTTTCTTCCTTACACGCTTTACATTCACGGTTAATGTATTATCATCAACAAAAGCTACTTCATCCCATAAAGCCTCTAACAGCTCTTCACGTGTCACGTATTGATTTGCTTGTTTCATTAAACATTCTAATAAATAAAACTCATTTTTTGTAAGTTCCGTTTGTTGACCTTTCCACTCTACTGTGTGCTGTGATGGGAATAATAACAATCCATTAACACCTAAGCAGTCACTTTCCGCGGCCAAAGCATACTCACCATACCCGCGGCGGAGTGCACTTTTCACCTTTGCCATTACGATATCTAAATGGAATGGCTTTGTAATGTAATCATCTCCGCCATTTTCAATCGCCATTACTTGATCCATTTCCCCTGTTCTTGCAGAAACAAAAATAATTGGCGCATTCGATACAGTGCGGATTTGGCGGCACCAGTAGAAGCCATCAAAGTATGGTAAATTAATATCAAGTAACACAAGATGAGGACTTACTTTTACAAACTCATCTTTTATATGCCGTAAATCGCTCACTCTGAAAGATTGATATCCATACCTTTCTAAATGCTCCTCTAATATCTCTGCAATTTTTTCATCATCTTCTACAATTAATATTTTATACATATTCCTTTTCTCCCCATAAAATATTCTTCTAAAATCACTCCTTTTTCTATTATAAATTGAAACTTTAATCAATGGGGATTTTTTCCTATATCGACTTATGGTTCGCCTATACGAATTAGTTTTTACTGGACTCAAATAACGAAAAAAAAGACCGCCATATTTCGGCAGTCTTAATCGATAAATTCAAATTGATATTCAAGAATTTTCACAATATCTCCGTCTGTTGCGCCACGTGCACGAAGGGCTTCATCAATACCCATTCCACGCATTTGACGAGCAAATCGGCGTACAGATTCATCACGTGAGAAGTCTGTCATCTTGAATGTTTTCTCAATGTCATAACCAGAAATAACAAATGTGCCATCACTTTCGCGTGTAATTTCAAAATTAGATTCAGATTCAAATTTGTACATTACACTTGCTTCAGATTCTTCTACATCATCGTACATTGGGAATTCTGGTGTTGTTTCTAATAAGTTCGCTACTTCAAATAGTAAGTCACGAACACCTTGTTTCGTTACAGCTGAGATTGGGAAAATTTTCACTTCGTCTCCCAATTTCTCTTTAAATGCTTGTAAGTTTTCTTCTGCATCTGGCATATCCATTTTGTTTGCAACAACAACTTGTGGACGCTCAGTTAAACGCATATTGTATTCTTTTAGTTCATTATTGATTGTGACATAATCTTCATATGGCTCACGTCCTTCTAAACCAGACATATCGATAACGTGCACAATTACACGTGTACGTTCGATATGACGTAAGAATTGGTGTCCAAGTCCAACGCCGGAGTGTGCGCCTTCAATTAGTCCAGGAAGGTCAGCCATAACGAAGCTGCGGTTATCACCAGTTTCAACAACACCAAGATTCGGAACGATTGTTGTAAAGTGATATTCTGCAATTTTCGGACGCGCTGATGATACAACAGATAATAATGTAGATTTACCTACACTTGGGAATCCAACAAGTCCAACATCTGCTAGCACTTTAAGTTCTAGCGTGACATCACGTTCTTGACCTGGTTCCCCGTTCTCAGCGATTTCTGGCGCTGGGTTCGTCGCTGTTGCGAAACGTGAATTACCACGGCCACCTCGGCCACCTCTTGCGATTACAGCGGTTTGTTCATGCGTTACTAAATCGGCAAGAATTTCACCTGTTTTTTCATCTTTCACTATTGTTCCTGGTGGAACCTTTACGATTAAATCTTCAGATTTACGACCGTGCTGACCTTTACTCATTCCGTGCTGACCGCGATCAGCTTTGAAATGACGTTGGTAGCGGAAGTCCATTAATGTACGTAAGCCTTCCTCAACAACAAAAACAACATCTGCACCTTTACCACCGTCGCCACCTGCTGGGCCACCTTTAGGTACATACTTCTCACGACGATACGCAACCATTCCGTTACCACCGTCGCCGCCTTTTACATATATCTTGACCTGATCTACAAACATTATTTCACCACACTTTTTTCGATTAGTTGTAATATAACTGAGACTTCTTCGTCTCGTACTGTATAAGAAATGGAATACCATTTATCATTTTCGTTCGCAAGCCACGTTTGTAGTTCTTCTACATTCGTTAGCTTTCCACGAAAATCAAAAAAGAAACGAGCATTCTCCGCGTCACTTTCAATTGTGATACAAACATAATTTTCAACATATACGTCTAAACTATGCTGAAGCATTAAGAAAAACTGATTCGTCCATGTACATACAGTCTCATCTAGATGAGATAAGTTATGTAATTTCCCTAATACTTCGTACTCCAATAAGCACGGCTGCTGTTTCCAATTATATGTTAAAATCCACTCTGAAAATAAAGGCATTGATAGCCCCATCAGATTGGATTCTTGTCTCGCTTCTTGGACAAAACGATCGATGAGCCTATGAATCTCTTCCACTTTTCCAAGGGAAAGATTTCCTTTAACCATCTGCAAACGATTGAGCCAATCATGTCTCGAGTGGCTCAACGCATCTATAATTGTCCATTTTTCATTCATTTAGATACCCCTTAATATAGAAAAACTCTAACCTGCACTCAGGTTAGAGTTTTCCGTGAGTTCTTATGCTTCTTGAGCAACAGGATATACGCTCACTTGTTTGCGGTCACGACCAAGACGCTCAAAGCGTACTACGCCGTCAACTTTCGCGTATAAAGTGTCATCGCCACCACGACCAACGTTAACACCTGGATAAATTTTTGTACCGCGTTGACGGTAAAGAATTGAACCACCTGAAACCGTTTGACCATCTGCGCGTTTAGCACCAAGACGTTTTGACTGAGAGTCACGACCGTTCTTTGTACTACCTACACCTTTCTTAGATGCGAAAAACTGAAGATCTAATCTTAACATACGTTACACCTCCTGCACTTTTTCTATTAAACGGATATACTTTCCGTAATCAAGTTCAATCGTCTTAAGTGAAACAACCAATCCTTCTAAAAGTATTTGTGCTTTTTCTGCTGTATGAACGTCTAAATCATTAGGCAATTCATACGTCAAGAATCCGCCATCACTTCCGAGTTCAATAGTTGCCTGCACATTACAAAGTTCCTCCACTGCATTTATAGAACCAAACACAACCGCTGTAGTTCCAGCACAGACAAGATCTTGTCCATGTGGCGCATAATTGGCATGTCCAGTCATTTTAAATGATCGGATACTTCCTAGTTTCGTGCGACTTATCGTAATCTTAATCATCTTAACCAGAATTAAGCGTTGATAGCTTCAACTACTAGCTTAGTGTAAGGTTGACGATGACCTTGTTTCTTACGATTGTTCTTTTTCGCTTTGTATTTGAAAACGATGATTTTCTTAGCGCGACCTTGTTTTTCAACTTTCGCAGTAACTGTTGCACCCTCTACAACTGGGCTACCAACTTTCACGTTTTCGCCACCAACGAAAAGAACTTTGTCAAAAGTAACAGTTTCACCAGCTTCAACATCTAATTTTTCAATGTAGATTGCTTGACCAGCTTCAACTTTAATTTGTTTTCCACCTGTTTCGATAATTGCGTACATACTTGCACCTCCTCTTAATTACTAAGACTCGCCAAAAACGAGGTAGACATAAAATGTCTTTAGGGAACCTGTCTTGTGCGGTTGTAGCATATAGCAGTTTAGGTGCTATAAACTATAACATAAAAATATTACCATGACTCATTGACTGTTGTCAATGAATGTTCTGCTAACTATTTTTTCCGTTCTACAATTTCTTTCTTACTTCCAAAACGGATAATAGCGTACTTTTCGATAATATCATCTTTGAAATAAATTTCAAATGGAATATTTTTTTGTAATTCTTTTTGTGAAAAATGTTTTTGTACTTTTTTTGAAGCACCAATCAATACAGCTTCATCCTCTATATTACCATAAGTAATAAGCTCTCTCTCTAGCTCATACGCAATTGTTTCATTAGATATAACGTAACCTGTCGCTTTACAAGGCGCACACTCTTCTAATAATACGTCACGTAACGAATGTTTCTTGCGCTTACGCGTCATCTCTAAAATACCTAACTCTGTAAACCCAAGCACTCTTGTATATGTGCGATCATCTTGTAAAGCTATCGTTAAACGCTCTCTTACCTTCTCTTTATCTTCTCGTCTTTTCATATTAATAAAATCAATTAATATCATCCCGCCAATATCACGAAGTCTTAATTGACGAGCAATCTCTTCAGCAGCCATTTCATTTGTGCGAAATACGGTATCTTGTAAATTTTGTTTTCCAGTAAATTTACCTGTATTCACATCAATTACAGTCATCGTCTCCATTTGTTCTACAATTAGATAGGCACCATTTGGTAGCCACACAATTTTTTGAAGTGCTTTCTCGATTTCACGATCTATTCCAAAATGGTTAAACATCGAAGATTTTTCATTATAAAAGGATACTCTTTCTTTCCCTACTTTTTCTTCTAATTCTTTTACTATACTTCTCGTATCTACAACTATTTTTTCAATTGTTTCAATTGGGTTCTCCTGAAATACACGATCTAAAAACGTCGCTGGTTGATGAAGTAGTAAGGGCGCCTTCCCTTGATCTTCTTTTCTTTTTAACTCTTCATATAACTGCTGCAACCTTTGCATTTCAGCTTGTATTTCATCGATCGTTCCTTTTTCAGAAGCAGAACGGAAAATGTATCCACCTGTTCCTTCTACTTCAATTCCCAGTAACTGTTGTCTTCTTTTATTATTTTTTATTTTCCGAGAAACAGCGCGCATGTCATCATAGGGCATGTAAACGACATATTTTCCGGTAAATTCTATCTTCGCCGTTAATTTTGGCCCCTTCGTATCAATTGCCTCTTTCACAACTTGTACAAGTATCGCCTGTCCTTCATGTATGCGATATGAAGATGGTACATCATCAAATGAAAGATATGCATGTTTTTCTAATCCGATATTTACAAAGGCTGCGTTCATTCCAGCAATTGTTCTTACGATACGCCCAACATAAATATGTCCGACAATCTCCTGCTCTTCATTCCGTTTCCATAAAAGCTCTACAATTTTTTGTTTCTCTTCTATCGCAACACGCTTTTCCGAACCAGTGTAGTTAATATATAACGTCTTCAAAATTCTTTCCTCACTTTTCATTTCTTTTCCTTACAATATAAAAGGTTAGTGTCGTCGTCAACACTAACCAATTAATTCTTCAACAGATGAGGTTGTTCGTTTTTCAGCAAAATACGCATACAACAATTCATTTTCGTCCAATGTGTAATGCTCTTTATATTTTCCATGGACGATAATAGAGTGTTTATATCCTCTGCGAAATTTTGTGAAAATCGTATATAAATGATCTTCCGTTTTCACCTCAATAGGTGCTATTTTTTCAATATCTCTTTTATTCCCATAATAACGCTCTAATAAAAAACGCATAAATGCGTACCGTCTTTGTTTCCATTCTTGATATAAAGAAATCGCTAGAAAAACGAGTAATACCCACATCATAATGTTATTACTATTCCAAAGTAACTGCCATCCTAATATTACACTAAAAAAAACACATGACAATTTCATCATCTTTTCATGTGCTTGTAAATAGGGAAAACGATATGATAATACATTAAATAATACTTTTCCACCATCAAGTGGCCAAATAGGCAATAAATTAAACCCTAAAATAATGACATTATTCCATACAAAGAAATGGTACAAATCGTCAGTTACCCAGCCCGCTTTATACAAAATGTAAGCGACCGCAATCATCCATATATGCTGAATTGGCCCCGCCATAACGACAATTAATTCTTCTTTTAACGATTTGTTCCCATGTTCTTCCATCTCAACTACGCCACCAAACGGCAAAAGCTGAATTTGTTTAATACGCCAATTATAATACGCTGCGGCAAAAGCATGCCCAAGTTCATGAACTAAAACGATACAAAATAACAATAGTAACTCTTTAAAACGTGCTGTAAAAATACCAATGACAATAATAACCCAAAACAACGGATGCACAGAAATTTTCGTGAAAACATCCCTATATTTAATCAAATGAAATCACCTGAATTGGATCAATAAATTTTTCATTCTTTTTTATTGCAAAATAAAATTTGCCATTTTTATTATTTTCATCATTACTCACTATTCCAATTTTTTGTTTCTTTGAAACGTAATCATATAATTTTACTGACATATCATTTAAATTTGCATACCATGACTCCGTGCCATCAGCGTGCTGAATTTGAACTGTATTTCCAAGTTCCTCTTTCTTGCCCGCAAAAACAACTATACCTTCATTTACTGACTCCACCGTTGCATTTGTAGCCGTTTGAACAAATACACCCTGGCCGTTTTTTTGAAATCCTTGCATCACCTTTCCAGAGGCAGGAATCGCATAATCCTTTTGCTGAATAGCCTCTTCTTTTTTCTCATTTGGAGAAAAAAACACGAGAGGTTTTCCAAACTGATTTTCATACCATTTCGATATAGTAGCAAATTGAAATTCTTCTTGCATAACTTTTTCTGTAACAGCTCTAGTACCATCAAAAGAAGAAGGTGCGTTCTTAAATAAAATAGCAACCGAAAGAACTAATATTGCTGATAGCAAAACTTTGAAGAGAAAAACTTCTTTTCGAAATAGAGGATGAATTTCCTTCTCCCCCTCTTCAATAAAGACCGTTTCGCTATCAAAATCTCCTCCCGCAAAATACTGCTCTTCTTCTAGCAATTCTTGCTCTGCTTTCCTTTTCGCAATCCGCTTTTTAATTTCTTCCACACGTCTATTCTTCATACTGTCTCCTTTCTTTCGTTAGCCTTATTCAAATAGAAACAGTTATATACAGTTTGTACATATGTATGAGTTATAGAAGGAAGATATTCATGCGAAGAAAAAAGAAAGCACTCCGCATTTATGCGAAGTGCTTTTAACGGATTCCAAAGAAATTTTTCATCTTTGTAAATACCGATACTTTTTCTTGTTCAAATGCTTGTAATGGTACATTCTCACCTAACAAGCGTCTTGCAATATTACGATAAGCTATTGCTGCTTTTCCGCTAGGTTGCAGCGCTACAGGTTCACCTGTATTCGTAGCACGAATAACTTCATCATCATCCTCGACAACTCCAAGAAGCTCGATTGACAGTGTACGTACGATTTCATCAACGTCTAACATATCCTGTTCATGAAGCATATGACTACGCACACGGTTAATGACAAGTTTCGGTGGTTCAATATCCTCTTTCTCTAAAAGCCCGATAATACGATCCGCATCACGCATTGAGGATACTTCTGGTGTTGTTACAACGATTGCTTTATCCGCACCTGCTACTGCATTTTTAAACCCCTGCTCAATCCCCGCAGGACAATCAATTAATATGTAATCATAATCTTGACGTAATACTTGTATTAATTCATCCATTTGTTCAGGTGTTACCGCCGATTTATCGCTCGTTTGTGCTGCAGGTAATAAATAAAGATCATCAAAACGCTTATCTTTAATAAGAGCCTGAGGTAAACGACAACGCCCTTCAACGACATCAACAAGATCAAATACAATACGATTTTCTAGCCCCATTACTACGTCTAAATTGCGTAAACCGATATCTGTATCAATTAAACACACTTTTTTTCCAGATAACGCAAGGGCTGTACCAATGTTCGCAGACGTTGTAGTTTTACCTACTCCGCCTTTTCCAGATGTAATTACTATTGCCTCTCCCACAGCTATACAATTCCCCTTTCTAACTTTGTTAAATTAGGTCTAAGATGAGTGAGAAGTTGCAGGCGATCGACAACAATGTGATTATTCTCATTAATGTACGCACATTCTGCCGCCTCTGCTCCGTCTTCTTTCTCTTCCGGAGCCCGCATTGTCACATCACTAATTCGGAGTTGCATAGGGTTCATAATAGATGCAGCAATAACAGCTTCTGAATCTCCATCATACCCCGCATGTGCAATTCCTCTTAATGATCCCAAGACAAAAATATTCCCCCCAGCGATAACCGTTCCGCCTGGATTAACATCTCCAATTAATAATAAATTGCCTTTTACATGTAACACTTGTCCAGAGCGAACAATTTTGGAAATAGGGACAATTTCTGTTTCTTCTTTCCAAGCTATTGCTTCTGCTTTTGTTATAACATCACTTTCGATTGATTCTACAACAAGGTTTTTCTTATTGCGAATTAACGTACGAATCTCTTCTTGTTGTACTTCTGTTAAATAGCGATTTCCTACTTTAACACGCACTTCAATTAAAGAACGTCCGTCACTCTCATAGTAATGTGTAGAAAGCTTTTCATCCAATTCTTTTAATAGCTCAGAGAATGAACAGCAATCATCTAAATGAAGTGTTATTCCATCTTTTGTCCCTTTTATCGTTACATTTTGTTGCTTTTTTTCTTCCACTAAAGTTCACCCCACCGATTCAATTCGACATAAAATTAGAAAATCCTTTTTTCTTTTTCTTCTATCGCTTTTGAAAGACGCACTAAATATCGTCTCAGTGGGAAACAAACTATTAATAAGAAAATTCCATTTAGCAATAAAGTAGCAAGGAGACGATCTGTGAAAAAGACAGATGCTGACATGTGAGTACGTCCTAACAAAGTTAAAAACCCATACACATAATACTCTAATGCTGCAATGCCAGCCAGTACGATAGAAGCGACAATAAATAAATTCAATTGTAATACTTTCATCACACTATAAACTAAATAAGCTAAAATCGGATAAGCAAATATATATATACCGACAAGTTCCGTGTATACGGTATCAAATAAGAAACCAAATAATAGTCCGTAGTAAATCCCTTGAACCGGACTATAGTACACTGTAATAAAACATAACACAATTATAAAGAAATGCGGTGCTGCTATACTGCCTTTCCAAAAGACGTCTGTTGGAACAACAGTAGAGAACATATTTTCAAATAAAAAAACAAAAAGGAGCAAAAGAGGAAGAGCTGCTCTTTTTAAAATCGTCATCATCTCTTCTCTCCCTCCTATTCTAACGGCGCTGTAGGCATATCACGTTTTGCAACTATAATATGCTCTACATCATTCAAATCAGCGGATGGTTTTACATAAGCTGTTTTTGTTAAACCGTATGGATCTGGCTGAACATCAACAATTTTCCCAATCGCAAGACCTTTTGGGAAGATATCACCAAGTCCAGATGTTACAACTAGTTGATCTTTTTCTACTTTTGCATCAGAGCTAATCTTTGTGAAAAGAAGTAGTTGTTTTTCTTTATCGTAACCTTCAATTAATCCAAAGATATTTTCTTGTCCTTGTACAATAGCAGAAACACGGTTTGTTCGGCTCATCGAACTTAACAACTCTACTGAAGATGTAAACTGAGATACACTTTTTACGCGTCCAACTAAACCTTTCGGAGTTACAACAGCCATATCTTTTTTGATCCCTTGCTGTGCTCCTTTATCAATTCCAACTAAATCGTACCATTTATCGGGATTACGAGAAACGACACTAGCTTGTACTTCCGTATAATCACCACGGGACTTTTCTTTACCAGTTAATTCTCGTAGTTTTTTATTCTCATCGTCTAAATTTTTCACTACTGCAGATAAATCTGCGGTAGAATCTAATTTTGCTTTCAGCTTTTTATTCTCTTCATACGTGCGCTTTACATCTTCTACGTTCTCGAAGAATCCGGCAACATAATTCGCTGGCTTTTGGAATACACGTTCTACAACACCGACAGTATCTTTTATAAACTGCTCTGGCCATGATAAACTGTTCCGTTCTTTCAATGAGATTCCAATCAATGCCACGAGAAGAATAATACTAACTAACAAAACAATTAATCTTTTGTTTAAGAAAAACTGTGGCACGTTCACACCCTCTTAATTTCATTGATTTTTATTTTGCAATATTATCGAGCAGCAGTTTTGAAAAGGTCGATATTGTCTAATGCTTTACCCGTTCCAATTGCTACGCAATCTAATGGATCCTCTGCAACAAGAACTGGCATATTTGTTTCTTCACTAATAACTTTATCTAAGTTACGTAGTAATGCCCCGCCACCCGTTAATACGATACCGCGGTCCATAATATCCGCTGCTAATTCAGGTGGAGTTTTTTCTAACGTATTTTTAACTGATTCTACAATTGCATCTACTGTATCTTTTAATGCATCTGCAATTTCTTCTGGTTGAATTAGTACTGTTTTAGGTAAACCACTTACTAAATCACGACCGCGAATTTCCATAGGCTCAATACCTTCTGGCTCGCCTGCAGAACCGATTTCTAATTTTAGTGCTTCTGCTGTTCTTTCACCAATCATTAAGTTGTAGCTTTTCTTAATGTACTGAATGATTGAATCGTCCATATCATCACCAGCAACACGAACTGATTGACTTGTTACAATACCACCTAAAGAAATAATTGCAACTTCTGTTGTACCACCACCGATATCAACAACCATACTACCAGTCGGCTCCCAAACAGGTAAGTTTGCACCAATTGCTGCTGCAAATGGCTCTTCGATTGGATAAGCATCACGAGCACCAGCTTGACGAGTCGCATCGATTACTGCACGTCTTTCTACAGCTGTAATACCAGATGGTACACATACCATTACATATGGTTTACGTGAGAAGAATCCATTTGATTTTTGAGCTTGTTGAATGTAGTATTTCATCATTATTGCTGTTGTTTCGTAATCAGCAATTACACCATCTTTCATAGGGCGAAGTGCCACTACGTTTCCTGGTGTACGACCAATCATTTGTTTTGCATCGCTACCTACCGCAACGATTTGTTTCGTATCAGTTTGTAATGCTACTACTGAAGGTTCACGTAAAACTACACCTTTCCCTTTCACATATACAAGCGTGTTCGCCGTTCCTAAGTCTATTCCAAGATCGCGAGTAAATCCACCAAATCCAAACATATCATTTATCTTCCCTTCTTATTTTCACGGACTCATTTTTCTTACTTTATATTTATAAAAACAGTACGTTTTTTTATATCTGCATCCTTTTTGTAGATAATTTTCTACAAAAAACTCATAAATCACATTATAAAACAAAATAAGTAAAAAGAATAGTCTTAAATATGACCTTTTTCCTTTAAACTCACGAATTTATGGTCACCTATTATGATATGATCAAGTACATATCCCAACAAAAAAGAGCGAGTTATAGAACCCTATCATTTCTTTAAAGAATTCCTTCTAGAGGCAATCTGTATAGGGGATTTTTTTTACGCCCCTTTTGTAAGAATTGTGCTAAAATTAATGCAACGTACTCTTAGAATTAAATCATCCTTAGAATTGGGGCAAATTCTTTTAAAACATTTAACTATAAAATAGGATGAGGTGAACATATGGATTTATGGTCTAATGGAGATACAATAAAATTCGTTAAAAGAGAAGTGCCCATATACCGAAAGAAAGGCAATGAATACATTTCAGATAGTCGATATATAATTGGCCTTCTGATAGAAGAGGAGATTGTAGTCCCTCACCCAGTCACAGACTTCCTTGATAAAAAGTACTATAATGAATCAGGTTCAATAAACAGCGAAAAAGCCGTTGCAGATACCTTGGTACAATTTCTTAACTATATACTCAATCAAAAGAGGAGCGGTCATTCGATATTTAAAGAAATTAGGGGTATCGCTGATTTACAATTATGCCATATGGAATCTTTTCTCGAGTATTGTGGAGAAAAAGGAAATCTAAGAGATACTGTTAAACGAAAAGAACATTACCTTCTACATTTTTATTACTTTTTTGGAATCCAAAAAAAAGTTTTAAAGAATACACCTCCAATAAATAAACCAAACCATTCCAACAGTTTAAGTCATAACAAATCATACAGAAAAACAAGTACCTTCAATGTAAATCTCTATTATAAGAAGCCCAAACAACAAGACTATGACCTTAACGTAATTAAGAAAAAAGATTTCCTAACCCAAAAGTGGACAACACCACAAGAAAAACAAGCCATACGTTTAAAAATAATAAGAGAATTTTTAATGATAGCGAAAATAGAGTTTCCTCATATAGCATTTGCAGTTTGCTTACAGATATTCGGTGGTTTACGTGCAGCCGAATGTATGAACCTTGATATAAATTCTGTACTATCTCAAAATAACTCACAATATGGGGAAAAAGGATTAATTTTAAATATTAGAGATAGACAACCAAATCTATTTCCTTTATATTCTCCTCAAAGTAACAACCAAGTGAAACGTCCACGGGATCAAGCTGTTTTACTAGATCCACTTGTTCCTTACTTATACAAAAAACATTTAGATTGGCTGAATAAAAAGCATCATTCAATGAAAAGGAAAAGTAAGTTTAAAAGTAATTTAGCTTTATTTATTAATAGTCGTGGGGAAGCAATGCAGACTCATACTTACCGAAATACATTTAATAATTTGAAACGTTTTTACTTAGGAATGTTAAAAAATACAAATGGGCGATATGAAGATTTTAAAGAGTTTCGTGAAACAAAATGGAGTACACACATCGGACGTGGTGCCTTTACTAACCTTTGCTTAGATGCTGGTTATAGTGCTGTACAAACTGCTATCTTAAGAGGAGATAGATCACCTCAAGCAATGTTAGACTACACCGATATTTTAACTGCAACAAGTAGCATTATACATGCAATTGATACTATATCTCCTAAATCTATTTATTCATCCTATGAATTTGAAGAAATCGAATTAAATAAAACATGGAAGGATGTCATGCACTTTGCTAATACAGATAACAGATACACAGGACTTACAGATTAAAGAAGCTGTAATTAGTAGCGACCAATTTGCAGAAAGAATTGGCTTAAACCCATCCGCACCTTTTTTTTCAAAATACCTGTATACACAAACACTAAGACATTTAGCCACTGCAAATATTCTAGATGTTTGGGAGACAAATGATACAAAACTTTTTCTGAATCAACATGAAGACTCTGCCTACCTAGCGAAACACATGTCTGGTAAACAAATAATGGATAACTGTAATATTTCTCCTCAAACATTAAGAAAACTATGTAAAACACATAATATTCCTCTACATAAATTCAACACAATATACAAAGATATTTTTATTCCACTAGAATTCATTGAAAAGTATATAACCGACGATAAATACATTACTGGATATGATTTATTAAGAATAAGCTCTATAGATAAAAAATCAAAAAAAATTTTTCCACGCCGGGCATTACTAAGTGTGATTAACAACATTCAAAAACACAATTTGAATAGCTTATTGGGTTACACGGAACTTACAATACCTTTATATTTCAAAAATACACCTCAGCCTCAACACCATGTTTTTCTTCGTGAGAAAGTCATTAATTTTTTTGAGCAACATGTGAGTATCAACAAAGTATTAAATGAATTATCTATGAGGCGAAGCAACTTAGTCACCCTCTTACCTAACATTAATATAGAAATATATACGCTTTATGGCAGTAGCCACGATGGCAAATTTATTTCAAAAAACGATTACCAATACTTACAGACATATAGAAAAGGAATTACCAGCGGAGGAAATGGCAGTTACGCTCAGCGCAATGACAAATATATTGAGTATAGGGAAAAGTATTATACAAAGAAGCAAGTAATGGATTACCTTTCACTCAGCAGTGATTACATAAATATTGTATTAGATAGCTATAACATTAAGCCCGTAGAAATATTACAATACAAATTCAATAAAGATAAAACAAGTTTAATTTACTTTTTTCTAAAAGATGAAATTCATAAATTAATCGAAAAACAAACCCTTCTAAAACGTCAATATAAGCAAGAATATTACACAATCCAAGAAATCAAATTACTTATGGACAATGATGGTTACACTTCAAATTTTTTATATTCCTATATACCCAGAAACAACATTCAACCGACTGAGTGTCCCTCTATATTGATGGGTGTATTAAAAAGATACAATGGCAGTAAGAATTTGTTTCGGAAAGAAGATGTTCACGAATACTTATTAGATCGTAAAAACAGCAAAAACCTAATTAGTATCGAAATGGCCGACCCTTTTAAAGAGTTCATTTACAAAACAGAGATAATTTTACAAATTTCTTTCTCAAGAAAATTAATACGAACTAAAGACCTATGGTTTCAATATGTTCGAAAGCAATTACACGCTACCAAAAATTCAAATATTAGCATTTACATTAACCAACTCTCAAAAACAAGTTTCCATTTAGCAGATTTATTAACCAAAGAAATCTATAGTTATTCTGTATCATCCCTAAACAAATTATTTTTTGAAGAAAAATCAAACATACCTCGTACTTACCAGCGCATCCTATATCATTTTTGCAGAGAAGTTTACGATTCTATTTATGAGGTTACACAAAAAGCGCCTTACACACTCGACAAACTCACTAACCCTAATCACTTTTTAAACCAACGTAATGTAGATTTATCTAGATATACTTATGAAGAGTACAAAGATTTATATAGATTTGTCAATGACTTATCTATACACAAACTTACTGCAATTCAAGATGTTGAATCTTTGCTTAAAGGAAACAAATACTGTAATTATGATAGTTATTGGCTATACATATTAATACAACTTACAAATAATTGGCGCCATGCAACAGTTATAACTCAAATTCCAGAAATAGACTTATCGAATACTTCTATTACAGACCTAGATTGGTTAAAACAAAATAATCCTTCAATAGATGATTCCAACTCTATAATCTTCCAAGTAGGTCGTTATGTAAAAAAAATCCACAAAACTGGCGCAGACAGTATTTTTCGGATTGCCGATCCTTTGAAAATCGCTTTTGCAACAGCCATAAGTATTTGTCAATTACGCGCAAATACTTATCATATCGTTACTCCAAGTTCAAATCAAAAAAACACTGTGCCTAAGACTCCACCAAAAGATGTAGGTGCTTTAATATGGCTTAAAACTCGTCATATAGTTCAACCAAGACATACAGCACATAAAGTCTTTTTTAAACATTTCAAACATGAATTTAAATTTTCTAACCGAAAAATGAATCGTACGCTTACTACTTTGATTTGGTCAGTATTAAGATCTTTAAACGCCGCTAGGGTCTCAAGGTCTCACTTTAATGAAAATTCAACGATGCACTACATTAAATTAGATGAAAAGCAACTTACTCATTTAATAGAGCAAATCTTTGAAAGGAATTCCTTCGGCTATATAACTCAGCTATTAACCAACAAATTATTTGATGGATTAAATATTGAAAAAAATGTAGAAACACAAAAAATGCTAGAGTTAACAAAGAGGTTTGGTGATGTTCAAAAAATAGAGGTTTCTTCTGGTCTTATAGATCGTCTAGCAACTGAACAATGGGAAGTTATAGATTTAATAAACGGCTTAAAAAAAGAGGAAATTCAACATCTACTCTCTCAAGCAACGGCCAATACATTATATTCTAAACAAGAATATTACCAATGTGTCTTTTCCCGATGCAAATATGACGATATAACCAGTAATAGAGACTGCACCTGTTGTCCATTTTCTATTGTTAATGTATATGCCTTATCAAATTTAATGGACACGTATCTAAAAGGAATTCATCATATAATTTCTCATTTTAATAGTGCTAAAGAAGGAGAAAAGAAAAAAATGGCCAATCATTTCTACTTGCTCTGGCTACAAGTTCAATCAGCTAAACTACAGTTTGGTGATTTAATATATGATTTTGTTGAAGGTGGCAAAGAGAAATTCTCGCTTCTTTCTCAACAATTACCAAAGACTAAAAAATATTTGACAGACGGTATCTATTAAATACAATTGCATAGCGGAGGAGGATTCGCTTGTTAAAAATTAATCATAAAGTTTTAGAAGACCTTTCAACCCTTGATAATGCATTTGATATTAATAAAAATATTATAGAGGCTCAACAATTATTTAACGAGTATTTCGATATAAAATCTTTTAACCAAACAAAAGATTTCGAAAGTAACATCTGGTCATTCGCTGAATTAGTTAATGGTCAAACTTATTATTTCAACTTTGAATCTTTTCAACCATTGCTTAAGTTTAATAGTAATTTAGTAGTTAGTGAATGTATACTAGCTTTAAAATGTTGGATTATTTTACATCTAAATTCTAAGTCCCCCTCAGTAACATATAAACTTTTTAGCAATCTATATTCTATTTGTCGACTAACAAAAGGGTTTCAAACGAACTACGAAAAATTAATCCAATTGATTAACTCTGGTAAAATCTATAGCAGAAAAAATTCTAAAAGTAATGACTATGCAACCAAAACCGTCGCTCCAGAAACTATGATACGGTTTATAAGTAGCTTTCTTAGCTTTTCAAAATTTTATACAAATCTCTCTATAGATCCGTATTACATTCAAACACTAGAGAATGAAAGAGCTAAAATAAAAACATCTAAAAGCAATCGTGATTTGCCTCCACCCAAAGACATTTTAAGCTTTAAAGACTGTATAGAGTATTTTTTTATCACCCATCAAGACAAGATAACAGACAAATTAAAATCCAGTACACTGACTAAATTTCTCCCAATCATTTTATGGTGGGATATAACATCTATTATACCAATGCGACCTAGTGAGTTTTGTTTAATTAAGAGAGATTGTCTCTCTCTTACGGGGAATACACTAACCTTTCCTCGTCTTAAACAAAAACGGAATAAAAAAAATAGAACAGAACTAACATATGACACATTACCGATTCCAAAAGAATTACAGAGTAAAATTAGGCAGTACTTATGGCTAACATCAGAGTATGGATCATCCGAGTACCTAATATCTTTCGAAGCCTTTAAGGAATTAACATTAAAGAATATAAAGAGCTCTATAAACTATGAACAGAAAATCTTTACTCGAGATTATTTACAAAAGTTAATTGAATGTTTTTATACCGAAATTATTAAAGGCGAATACAACTTAGAGATTAACAATCAACTTAAACCCGGCGATTTAAGACATATAGCTATCGTATCACTGATGATGCAAGGGTATGATCGAGTCGAGATTGAGAGACTGGCAGGCCATTTCGACCTTAATACACAATATTCTTATGGAAACCATATGAAATTTTGGATTAACACAGACATACAGAGATTAACAAACGAATTTATATTACAGAAAACAGAAAGTTTTGTTTCACCGCAAGGTATACAAGAATACGAAAAACTATATGATGATATTACTTATAATGAAATGACTAACAACAGTCATAATACACCCTTTAATTTTATTGAATTAAACCTTGGTTATTGTAAAGACATAACAATGCCCTGCCCCTCATTTAATTGGAACTTTACAGGATGTTACTTCTGCAAACATTGGGGCATATCACTACATGATTTACAAAAAAATAGAGAATTGATTATTAAAGAGATTAGCGTAATTTATAACAGTCTCCAAAAAAAGATTAATTACTTAGTAGGGTTATATAATTTGCACCACTTAGATGAGTTAGGAGAAATTAATCCGGAATTAAAAACTGAGCTAAGAACAGCTTTAGAAAAAATAGAATACGATAAAACTTCTATCGCGAGGTTACAATATCTATTAGGAGTGGAGATTGATGAACTTAAATAAAGGACCTGGCAGACCCAAAAAATATGCTCTTACAGAAGAACTTAAGCAAAAGTTATTAAATTTAATAAGAGAATATGACGAAGAATACAACCCCTATCCAAAAATAAAATACAAACTTATTTGGGAGTATGCTACTGCTTTGTATGAACAAGGTAAATTCCCTATAAACACAAGTTATGACTTCTGGAAAAAGAAGAATCGTATTGGAAGACAGCTAGTCGATACAGTTAATACACTACAAACTCAAAAATTAGCTATTTCTCAATCAGTAGAACTCGACTTAATTAACATTAAAGAATTAATTGATAGATATGGTGGAAGAAACAAAGATGTATTGTGGGAATATCTAGAACCATATGACAGACATCTATATACTATCGCTAACAAAATCCAACAATTAGAAGAAGAAAATGATAAATTACGAGATAAATTAAACGAACAGGATCTAACCATACAAACCCTCAAGAATAAAAATTATAGAATTCAAAAATCATTATTAGCTATGTTTACCTATAGCAACAAAGAGAATGAGCTCGTAAATATGATGAATACAGGGAATTCCAAATCAAAACTCATAAACTTGGCGTTACAAGATACTTTTGAAAACCCAACAGCGTTTATACAAGAATTAGAAAAACATCTAAATCATTTTATTATAGAGAAATCTAATTATTCAAAAGTGATTTCTTTACATAAAGAAAAAAAAATCATCAATAACTCTACAGAATATGAGCTATAAAACCTCACTACATACAGGTACATTGCTTTATAAAAAATTTGAAACTATAGTATACAGTATTAAGCTGTTTGCAAATAATTGTCGATTAACAAGATATTTAATTTGATTACATTTATACCATTTTAAATAAACAAATATTTCACAAAAAGTGTTTTCATTTTTTTCTGAAAGCACTTTCCACTTGTTTATTTTAGTAAGATGTATCAAAAAACAAAAACCACTACTAACATTAATCTTTCCCAATTTGCGGTACTGCCACATTTCATTTTAAACTGATGTTTTTAACTAACATTCTAATAGATGCTGTACCGCTATAGAGTGCGCACCTTTTATACAATCTTTCTTTACATCATACTCTTAATAATAAGTTGTAAACTTTTCATTATCCGTAACACACATCACTTTCAACCTCTCATATAATATTCTAGGTTTTAAAGTGATGTTCTCTCAAAAACTTTTTATCCTCTTCTCTAATCACTTCAACCTAATTATCTGAACAATTTCTATTTTAATTGGTACATAAATTAGTCTCTTTTTCTTGTATACAGAATTATTAATATAATCACATTTAAACATTGAACAACATTTGTTTATTAATTCTATACTAGTGATGATACATGTGATGTTGAATTTTATTTTTTCTAACAATTGCAATAAACATCTAACTTTTTACACACTCCAAAATAATCTAACCATTCTCTTATTCAACTAAAGAACTTTTAATACTTTCACCAATTATCCTAAATGACGTACTTTAACCCCTTTTTTATTGATAATACGAAAAACAAGAAAGCAAAAAATATCAAAAAAAGTAATTTTAACACTGTTATACTTATATTAAATTTATTGATTGTTTTTAGATATAAATAGCAGGGGGAATATATATGCATATCACAGAAATATCTACATGGATATTAGCTGGTCAGAATCCTAATAAGTACATTCTATGCACTGAAAATATTACAAAATATGAAGCTTCTAGATGTCTATATTCTACAGAAAAAGATACTCTAGGTTATGGTACAGTCTTAACTTTTTTGAATGAGAAGTTGTATTCAGGTAACCGGGTTAAATTCTCAGGAATACTAATGGGGGAACACGTTAATTCCTATGCAGGTTTATGGATCAGAGCTGAAAGTGACACTCTAGATTTATTTGGTTTTGATAACCTCTACCCGCATTCATTATTTGGAACAACCTCTTGGAAAGAATATCATGTAGTTTTAGATGTACCAAAAGATTGTAATACCTTATCTCTAGGTATTGCTTTAAGGGGATCAGGTAAAGTATGGTTTAAAGAAATGAATTTAGGAATTGTTGATCCTACTGTCCCGTTAACGCGTAGTAAAAAGAATCGCATTTTATTAGAAGGTCCCACAAATCTAAATTTTGAAAACCCTATATTCTGAAACTATTTCAACTAAAGTACAAGGATTCTTAGATAGTGATAGCTAAGAATCCTTTTTATAGCCCAGATCCCTCGGAAGCATTCTATTTAATTTATTAGAATAAAATAATAAATTAACGGTTTCAAGTTGTATCCCCTGAATGTTTCAATGGTAACGAAATTTCAATAGTAGCACCACCTTTGATGTTGTTATACGCTGTAATCTTTCCATTATGTCTTTCAACAATTAGCTGACAAATATAGAGACCTAATCCAGAACTGTATTTGTATATACAATCTTCATTTCCTTTATAATATTTGTTGAATATGAGAGAAACTTCTTCAGTAAACCCCTTTCCGTTATCTGACATTTTAAATAATAAATTGCTACTTTCCCAATATGCTTCCAGCCATATTTCCCCATCATTTTCTATGTATTTTAATGAATTAGATAAGATATTCTCAAGTACTTCATTCATTCTAAAACGGTCAAAAGCGAAACTTTCTTCATTATTAAATGATGAGAAAATATAAAATCCCACATTTTTTTCAGCACATATATATGAAAAATTTCCTTTAATGTCTGAAATATACTCTTCTAAATTTATATTTTGAATGTTTAATGTGAAATTTGGTCTTTCTAAATCCCAAATTTCATTTAACTCATGAATCATAACTCTTACTCGCTCTGCATTATTAAGTAAGGTTTTCATACACGTTTCTTTTTGATCTTTTGATAGTTTAGTATAAGAACCTGAAAGTAATTCTAGATGTCCACATATAATAGTTATTGGCGTTTTAATATCATGAGTAAGAGAGAGAATCATCTCCTTCCTCTGTTCTTCCATAATCCATTGTCTTTTCAATGAAGATTGAAGAGCCCCTCTCATATCTTCAAATGACTTCAAGACTTGACCTAATTCATTATTATAAGACGTATTTATTGTAACATCTAATCGGCCATTCCTAATTTGATTACTCACATCAATCATTTCTTTTAAGGGTCGATTTATACCCTTAGAAAATATTATAGAAAAAATAAAAACTATACTAAAAGGACATAAAATAAAAGTAGGTAGGATAATAAAAAAGATAAAAAAGAAGTCATAATTTGTCTTTCTTATAAGACTATTAATAACATTCATTTCTACAAAAGCATTACTTGTATACCTTAAAACTATGCCACCTTTATATATTTCTCCATCAAATAATGGTTTGAAAGATACTCCATATATCTTATTGTTATTATATTCTTTCATATAATACGTCCTAGAACTAATCTTTACGTTTTCTGGTAAAGAATCTTTATTTCCAGAAGAATACAATATATCTTTCTCTTTAGATACTACCCAATACTCAAAACCTTCATTAGGAATTTGTTTATTTAGTTCCACTTGAAAGTCAGAATTAAAAATTTTATCTATATTTAATACTGCATAATTTTCAATAATGTATGCCTTTTTTTTGTTATCGAATGAGAACATAAGAAAACCAAGAAGGCAGATTGACAGTATAACTGAAACTATAAAGCTTAAAAAGAAAAACAATAGAAACTGTGTTTTTATTTTTAAATTCTTATTTACATATGTTAACACTCCCACTTATATCCTAACCCCCACACTGTTTTAATATAGTTATTATTTAAACTATAGGAGTGAAATTTTGCTCGTATTCTTCTAATATGCTCTGTAATTGTATTCACATCACTTTCACTCATAACGCCCCATACAGCTCCGAAGATTTGTTCTTTAGAGAACACCTGTCCAGAGTGCGTACATAATAATTCAATTATTTCATATTCTTTTTTAGTAAGATCAACTGTTTGACCATTTATTTGAACATTTTTTGCTATGATATCAATTACAAGTTCCTCGAATGCCAGCTTTTTATGTTTTTTTTCTGTTCCTTCTTTCAATTCTTTTCGTATATGAACACTCATTCTTAGTATAAGTTCCTTTAGGGAAAATGGTTTTGTAATATAATCATCTCCGCCTACTAAAAAACCTTTAATTCTTTCTTGTTCAAGACTTCGAGCTGTTAAAAATAAAATTGGACAACTTACAGTCCGTCTAATTTGTCTACAAACATCAAAACCAGTCATATCCGGAAGCATAACATCTAGTAAAATTACACTTAATTCTTTATTGACTTTTTCTAAAGCTTCGAATCCAGATGTAGCATAGTCGACTATAAATCCTTCCGCTTCAAGAGCAGGTTTTATAAATGAAATAATGTCTTTATTATCATCTACTATGAGTACTTTTCCATTCATCAATCATTGCACCTCTCATACCATTTTAAAACTTCTAATATTCCTTGAATAAGCTACAAGTAATTCTCAAATTTATAACAGGTATAGAATTAGCTTGCCTTTTCACCATACATTGTATTTAACTCCAAATAATTACAGATGAGATAACTATTCAATTATATATTATATATAATATTTGTATATTATAAGTTAAAATTAATAAATTTTGTAAAGTTGATAAAAAGTTGATTTTTGTGTGTTTATATATACATATGAATTATTTTCCAAAAACATATGAAGTTTTACGTTATTTAATATACATAGGAAAGGATGTAAAAAATGTTAGAAACAAAAATTGAAGTAAAGGCTGTTAATAAATCTCTTAGTAAAAGAACAGTAATTAACAACGCTAATTTTGAAATCCTAAAGGGGGACATTTGTGGATTCATAGGGCCAAACGGTGCTGGGAAAACAACTATTATGAAAATGATAACAGGATTAATAAAACCTGATCAAGGACGTATACTTGTCAATGGAATGGATGTAACAAAAAATAGGGAAAAGGCATTATTAGGAATAGGGGCTATTATAGAAATCCCTGTATTCTTCGAGTATATGTCAGGAAGAAAAAATTTAAAAAATCTTGCAAGATTGAATCATGGAATGAACCGAAAAGAACAACAAGAAAAAGTAGAAGAAGTATTAGAGCTTGTAGGTTTGAGGGATAGAGCAGGTGACAAGGTAAAAACTTATTCGCTAGGAATGAAGCAAAGACTCGGTATTGCTCAAGCATTACTCAATAATCCATCAATAATTATACTAGATGAACCTTCTAATGGTCTGGATCCACTAGGGATGAAAGATTTGAGAGAATTGATACTAAATCTTAAAAAAAATTTTGGAATTACATTCTTCATCTCAAGCCATCTTTTAGATGAGCTTCAAAAGATATGTAGTAAATACGTTTTTATCAAGGAAGGAAATATAAAATGGACAGGCAAGAGTACAACTCTTATGAATTCCGTAGATGATAAGAAAAATTTAGAAGACGTTTTTATAGAATTAATGTCATAAATATCGCATATATTTATAAACTTTAATAAATTATAGTTACCTTAATAGGAGGATTTAATGTTTAGATCTCTTTTTATATATGAACTAGAAAAATTTTGGTTCAAGAAGATAAATGTACTATGTTTCTTATGTATACCAATAATTGTATTACTATCACTCAAATTCTCATTAACAACAAATAATTCAGTAAAACCGATTGATGTAGCATTCAGCTCAAATTTGAATTTTCATATAACAAGTTTACAAGAGATGCTTTTCACTGCTTTTAATGCCATAGTAATTACTTTTTGTGCATTAAGCTTTCACGAAGAGTATCGAAAAGGTTATTTAAGAATGGCCCTTACAAGAGGAATTAGTATAAAAAAATTATACCTAGTAAAATCTTTAGTTTTAGCACTCAATGTATTTTTAATACTATTACTTCAATTTTTGATTTCTTATTTTATTGGATTAATAGCTTTACCAAAATTACATGAATCTGCATTATTTTTTAAAGATGGACTTTACGATATGAAAGACATTATCATCTTTTCTTTTAAATATTACTTGTTAGCTTATATGAGCTTAATTACTTTTGGAAGCATCATTGAATTTATTTCTTTAAAATGCAAATCAATTACTGGAGTAATTGGCTTAAGTTTAGGTTTTTTATTCACCAACATATTACTTTATGTGGTTATAGGCTATTTCGTTCAAGAGTATCCAGATAATCATCCCACAGCACTAAAGTACGAATCCTTATCTCTTTTGTTTACGCAAGTTAAAGGAGCAGCTTATTTTGCTGCTGGTGTGTCAAATGTTTTTATATACACTTTAATCGTTACGCTTGTGATTTTTAAAATTTTATCTTATATATCATTTACAAATACAGATTATCTTGATTAAAAAGGAGTATAGACCTCATGAAAAGATTAGTTTTGTCGGAGATTGAAAGAATTTTTTCCAGAAAAAGCACGAAAATACTGTTTGCAATCTCTATTGTTTTTCCAATAATATTTTTTTATTTATGTCAACTAAGATGGAAATTTTCTACTTATATTGTCGATGGAGTAGAACTGCCCTTAAATAGCCTTAATTACCCAGTAACACAAATGGGTGAATATAATGCCCTTTTAATATTTATTCTATTACCGTTATTTTTTTCCGAATCGTTAAGTTCTGAAATTGATTCTGGTGCGTATAAAATGATTTTATTACGACAATCACAAAAATGGAAATTATTAGCAAGTAAATGGATCTCTCTTGCAATCATTTACTTAGGAATGCTTATATGTACGTATTTCACAAATGCTTTAATTGGATATTTATTTCTACCTAAGGTTAATTATACAACCTATTATAATATAACTGAGAATCTAAATTCCCTATATTCCACCGTATACAATTTAAAATTTTACTTAATTATGTTAGTAGTTCATATGGCATTACTTGCAGCAATCTCATTACTAAGTTTGATTGTCCAAAAACCAATATTAACATTTTTGGGAAGTATCGCATTGTTAATCGTTTGTATGTATGTATTCACACCAGTAAATATTATATTCTTCCAAACCTCACAAGTCGCTTTTTCTATTCTAGGAGGAGCATTTAATTTAAATTATGTATTTATATTTTCGATGATAGTTCTATTATTATTCAGTTTATCTGTATGGATGTGGAATAAAAAAATTGGAGATATAGTATAAATAACATAATCTAAATAAAAATATCTATAGTGATTCGCGTCCTCTGTTCTCTATGGAAACGTGAATCACTTTTTCTCTTTATGCATTACTGTTAATTTCAATTGCACTTAACCACATTCCAAATGACAACGAATTATAAAGCACTGGTTATATGTTTCACTCAACTAAACTTGAAGCCTGCTAAAAGCTTTAAGCATAGAAATTGTTCTTTGAGCTTCTTATGTTTTTCTATTTACTTGTTAAAAAATTTGATTAAATTTATTAAATAAACATTTCTATCGGAAGCCTTGTAACACCTTTTGCTCGTTTCCAAGCAGCACCAAAATAAGTAAATATTCTTAAATTACCAAAATTCCAAGAATATTTACCACCTCACAAGTCATAGGTAATAGTGTAAATAATTTCTTTACTTACTTGAAAGATATATATATTTCTATTGAAATCTAATCCCATACTACCATTCTCAATAGTTGATGAATAAACTTCATTTCATCTTGGACAGACTCGTCTCAAACAAAATACTGTTCTTTTTATACTACACACCACTCTTATTCCTGAAAGAATATATTTAAACTATATGAAAAAATTTAAATTCTAACATTGAACTAATATTATCCCATTTAGGTAGACAGTAAAAAATAATCCCTTAAGGGTTAACATGGTATATGAGATCGGAAGCATTTCAATGGTGTAGAAGAAGCAAATACTTATTTGAAGGAACAGGTAAAATATTTAAAAAGTACAATCCAAATCTACATGGGAAGGACTGATCCTAAAGAAAGAACGTTTTGCGATTATCAATAGACTTCGCACATCCCATCCCCTTCGTTTCTTATTACAAATTGCCGAGGTGTCCAACCTGACTACTACAACTTGTAAAAAAAACACTCCCATGCGGCTTTACACCACCCAAAAGACGCATGGCATAAAGAACATATTATATCTATCCATCGGAAACATCCGGATTATAGATATAAATGTATGATTCGCACTTTATCCCGGAAGAAGTTTATATGGATCACAAACACGTTAGACGTTTTATGTATGAATTAGGCACCCGTTCTATTATTGGAAAAAACGTCCTTTTTACAGAAGGAAAGCATCGATTGTGTTTCAAAATCATCTGAATGGAGAGTGTCACGCGGATAAGGACAGTAAAATGATTAAGAGACAGTACATATATAAGGATTGGAGAAGGGTTTACGTATTTGTCAGCTGTCTTAGATTTGTATAGCAATGAAATCGTGATATGGAAGCTATCGCATAGAAATGATTTAGCACTTGTACTTTCTACATTAGAACTATTGACAGGAATCAAATGTTCTTCTGAAACTCTTCTACATTCTGATCAAGAGTTTCAATATACATCGAAAAATTATGCAAAACAGTTAGAAATAAAAGGAAATGATTTTAGGTGAGGGAACTAATTTGACAATGCATGTATCAAATTATTCTTCTCTCATTAAAAAACAGGGACTTTGTATTTATTGCGGCCAAAAACAGATGAAGCGACCTATGAAGCAATACAAAAATATATCACATTTTATAATCAAGAATAATTCCAAGAAAAACTTCACGGCCTTTCCTCGATATTCTATCGGGGAAAGGCCGTGGCATAAATTTTTTTTTATTATTGTCTAATTGACAGGGATATGATTAAAATATAAGCTCTTTTCTCTATCTGCTAACAGCATTATAGATGTCAAGTATACCTTTTCCTAGTAAATGTGATTCCGTTGAAGTTTTATCTACTCCAAATCTATATAAATGCCTTGTAGCTTGTTGGGGCAAATCTTTAAAATGATATTTATCAATAATCAATGCTACAGCACCAGATACTTTTGGAGCAGCAGTTGAAGTTCCAACACCATATACGTATCCTCCATTTGGTTTAGTACTTATTACTTGTTCTTTTTGAAACCACCCATCTTTCATCCATGTATCTCCATATTTATTAAAAAACCTTATATCCCCTCCTGGTGCGGCAATATCACTGAATCCCTCTCCATAATTGGAGAACAATGACAATTCGTTCGTCGGTCCAGTTGAAGCCACTGTAATAACCCCTGGTAAACTAGCTGGAATATCTAATCCTTGTCCTTTATAAGTAACGCCTTCTTTCAAAACCTCTCCTTTTAGGAATTTATCCATGGCTTCAGAATCAGTTACATCAATCCCATCATTTCCAGCCGCCGCAACAACAACACTTCCCATCTTCTTTGCATATTGGATTGCCTTTTTATAGGCCTTAATTTCAGCTAATTCCTTTGTAGATGAATCTTCTTTATAATAAATAGTACCTTCAATTAAATAAGAACCTAAACTTAGATTAATAACATCCACATCATCTTTGGCAGCTTCTATAATTGCTTTAGCAATCCATACGGGTTCAGCAGATTTCCCCCCAAAAACTCTATATGCTCGTATACCTACTTCTGGTGCAACACCCTTCATTAAGCCATTTGCAGCAATAAGCCCTGCAGTATGTGTACCGTGTCCTCGCTTATCTTCAAGATAGTTTATATCACCAGTTTCATCTTGTTCTCCTCCCCTAAAACCACCTTGGGGAACTAGATTTTTAGATTTACCCACTATATTTTTTGCCAAATCCGGATGGTTCACATCTAAACCTGAATCTATTATTCCAACAACTACATTATGAGTACCTTTAAATTTTTCATAGCTTTGTCCATTATGAGTTACTTGTTTAACATCCCATTGTAAGTCCCATAAAGATGAAGCTGTCGATGTTAATTGTGATTTAGCTGTATCCTCTAAAATTTGTTGAGGCTTAACAACACTTGTGGAAGAATTAATTTCTTCTACAGATGGATCTGCTTTAAATTGTTCAATTTTTTCTTTCTTAGCTTTAACTTGAACTAATCCAATTTCAGGAATATCATAAACAACATCAATTTGACCACTATATTTTTTTATACGATTTATAAAATCTTCTACATTTTGTTCTTCTTTTAGAAGAATTGTATAGTAACCATCATTATGGGCTTCCGCATATACCTTTTGCATCCCAACAGTAGGACTTCCTGTTATGAAAACAAGTAAAATAAGAAAAGAAATGATTTTTTTCATGAATAAACCTCTCTCTAAACAGTTTCATTGGGCATTCGAAATAAGATCTCTATTATTCTAAACATTATTTTGTTAATTTCAGATAAAATTATACAAAGAAAAAAGAGAATGTTAATATCATTTTATATTTTTATATAAAGATTGATAACTGAAACATAATCATACTTTTTAATATACGATCTTCGATATTTAGAATGCATTTTGTTGATATCGGTAATTTTTCAACATAATCATCTTTTGACACAGACACCTAACTGAATACTAAATAAGTAAAAACGCTGCGTCCCAATTTGTACGTATAGGTTTCAATAATCCAAGTAATACAAGAAGTATACCGCTCACCCCTTCTATTAACCCAATATTGATTGAACTATTTATTTTATCCTTATCTAATTCATAATTATAAAAACCAAAATTTGAATCTTTATCAAACTTCTCTAAAATCATTTCTAAAAGTTCCATTATATATTCTTTGAAATTCGGCTCCTTTGTATCTATATACATTAGGTTAAGTATATGAAGTAACCCAGCAAATCCATGACAAAATGTAGGTGAATAAAGGCCCCATTCATTTCTTTCAAGTTTAAATATATCATCTAAAGCCTTAAGTGACACATCTATATATTCTTGGTTCCCCAATGCTTTTCCAGCAAGGTAGATAGTCCTTGCAACCCCCGGGGTTCCATAGCACCATGCCGCACGTGAAATATTTTCTTTTTTTCCTTTCCCAGCTATAAACTCTTCCCAATCAACCCTAAAAGACCAAAATAAACCTTTCTCTGTTTCAATTTTAAATTGTATAATCCAATCTGCAATTTTAGTGATAGCTTCTTTGTGCCCAGTTACTTCAATTCCATTTTCTAAAGATTGAGCAAGTAAGGCTAGCGGTCCTGTAATACCATGCGATAATCCTAAATTGAAATTACCATTCGGATAAAGTTTTTTCTCATGGTCTAAGAATTGATTTTCAGATGAAGTATACCACCCTGGAGCCAAATGCCCATTTATTTTTTTATCTTGTGTCATTTTAATTAAAAAAGATAAAATTTTTTCTAAAGAATCTCTTTCTCTTTCTTTATAAAATAATAAGTATCTACCAACTCCTGTTAGCCCTGATATTACATCATAATCTGACATTTTCAAATTATTGGCCTCTAACCTCTCATAGTATAAAGGTAACATAAGATTTATTTGTTTAATAATTATCTCATTTATCTGTTCAATAAAATTTTGATAACGAGTAAAACCCTTTGATAGAGCTGTTACTGCAAGTCCAATTCCTGCCAATCCCTGAAAAATAGATGTAGATGTCATACCCTTTTCAGCAAGATATTCATTTATTTTTAATACATAATTATGCGCTATTTGATCCCATTTATCGTTTGAATAATGTTCTGACAACTCTCCTAATAAAAGACATATACTAGGATATCCTGTACTCAAACTCCCCTCTTCCCATGGAATTATTTCTTGATTTAACAAGTGCATAACATTACCTCTATTGGTGACAATCCCCTTTACATACTCTGGATCCTTCATTATATTAGTAATTCCTAATATAATGTTTTCAATTTTACTTTCAAGCCCTTCGCATTCTAAAGTACAAACGTACTCTCTTGCATTTTTACTATTCATTGATGCTCCTCACCTTCATTAGAAGTAACTTTAATTCATGTTATATTCTCTTGTACTGGCTTCATTGAATGGAGATGCTTGAATGTTATACAACACATTATAATATTCATCTTTTTCAATCAGTTCATCATGACTCCCTGTTGCTACAAGACACCCGTCATTAAACACAAGAATTTCATCTGCAATCTTTATCGTAGAAAATCTATGCGATGTAAAAATCCCGATTTTATCCTTAACTACATTAAAGAATTTATCAAATATATCCTTTTCAGAAATAGGATCAAGTACCGAACTTGGTTCATCTAAAATGTAAATATCTGCCGGCTTAAAAAACGCACGAGCTACAGCTACCCTTTGCCACTGACCTCCTGATAATTGGTGTGAATCTGAGAACCAACTTCCTAATTGTGTGTTTATTTCTTTTGGGAAATTATCTATCAATTTCTTTATTCCAGTCATCTCTGCTGATTTTAGGATACGTTCTTCATTAGATAAATCTTTTACATTCCCAAATCCTATATTATCCTTCACACTTAATTCATATTTTACATAATCTTGAAATACAACACTCATTTTTTCTCTAATGTCTTCCTCACGATACTTATTTATATCTTGATCATTAATTAATATTTGCCCTTCCTTCACCTTATACAATCTTAATAAAAGTTTTGTGAGCGTAGACTTTCCTGAACCGTTTTCCCCTACAATTCCTATTATTTGTCCTTTTCTTATAGTAAAACTCACATTCCTTAGAGCATACTTTTTAGTGCTTGGATATTGAAATGATACATCCCGAAACTCAATTTTTTCTATATCTTTAAGTTGAAGAAGCTCCCCTTCATTCATTTTATGTTCAGTAACCTTAAGATCAAGAAATTCAAAAAATTGTTTTATATATAGATTACTTTGCAATAAAGAGGCGACACTATTAAATACACTTTTAAAACTCGATACACACAAACCAACCGCCTTCATATAAGCCATTAAGCTGCCAATAAGAATTTCACCAGTAAATGTAACAAAAATGATAAAAAGTGTTATTAAGTGCCCAATTAATTCTTCAAGGCAACTAAATACTAAACCTACTACAGCTTTTCTCCTAGCTATTTGTTTATCAACTACTAAAAAATCATCATAGATTTTTTTATATCTACCTACTAAATATCCTCCTAGATTAAATGCTTTTACTTCCTTATAATTAATATCTTTTGTTAGTAAAAACGAATAGTACCACGATTTTCTAAAAGTAGGTGTCCGTTTTACTTGAATATCAAATTCCCACTTTCCTATTATTAATGAATAATAGGTAGAAATAAACGGCACTATTATTAATAAGAGAACGATCCACCATTTCCATGTAATTAGTACGATGGCAGATGATAATAATGTTATAATCCCAGTAATTACACTTAATAATGTGGTGAAAATTTGAAAAGGTCTAGTACCAACCTCCCCTTGTGCTCGTTGCAGTTTATCATAAATTTCTGAGTCCTCAAAGTCTTCTAAAGATAGCTCAGACGACTTTTCCATAAGTTTAACATTTAACTTATACACTAATAACAGTTGTAATATATTTTGTAAATATCCTTGTATAATCTGCAACACCACTAGTATTAATGACACAGCTACTAGTAATACAAACCAATATAATACTGGACTAAAGCTTTTTCCTATAGAAATTAAAAGGGTATTAATGAGCTCTTGAGTTATCAAAAGTGTTGCTACAGGAAGAAATCCTTGTACGACCGCTAAAATAAATATAAAAATCATATAAAACTTATTTACTTCAAAAAGTAGCTTTATAGTCCTTATCCAATACTTCATTGCTAAAAATATTTCTTTCAATCTGCATCACCCATATTCTTCCTATTATTGAATTGTGTACATATCTGAAGCACAAAAATCTATATTAAATTTGATACTTAGATAGTCAATCTATTGCTCATACATATCTTAGACTATATCAAAAAATTATAATTACTATTTATCCCTCTAATTTAATTAAGGAATTGAGACATTCTGTCTTCAAAGAAATTACAATCATGTCTTACGAAGACATAACTAAAGTAACCTAATTGTACCTTCGGATTATATGAGTATACACTTTTACATCAATATATAATATACTAAGCTCATTTTAATTTACCAAATATTAGAAAAGTATTCAGCCAGTATATTAAAAAATAACTTATCTCGCAATAAATCCTTCTATTAAATATCTAATAAAGTGAAAATGCCATCAGTGGGGGTCTTCATCGCCCACTGATGGTTAGTTGAACTAATTGCGCTTTTACGGTCAGTTATCCCCCATCTATCTTCCCCGAGTTTTTCTAATTTTTTTTTAGATAGACATCTTACTGCCCGTTAATACGAGATAAAAAATTAAAGTTCTACAGTTGGTTCTTTATAAAAATAACTTAAAGCATTTAATGTATGCCTCGCTAAAGTATTTAACTTATTTTCATACGCACGATCTATGCCTATCATTCTATTGCAATGTAAATGTATTACACTTAATATAATATTTTCTTTTGAATTAAAAAGTTCACCTCTCGATTCTAAAAAATTTATTTTTTCTTTATACAATTGAATCACTTTCTTACGATCGTCTACTAATTCGTACAAATTAGTACTTTTTGTACGAATCCCCAGTTCAATATCTTTATTCTTATTACACAAAGTTATTAAATTGTTTCTTTGTTTTCTAAAATCACCTAGGTAATCTTTATAATCAACAATTTTTTCCATTATACTCAATTGTTCTTGATGAGTTAATCCAAATTCCTGTAAATAATCTAATATACTAAACACACAAATATTTTCAAAACTTGTTTCAAGTAAATTTTCTTCTTTTAATCTTAAAAGCTCCTGTACAAACTTACTATCATAGAAAAATAGATTTTCTGCATCCTCTATTAATTTTGGTCCTCCATATCTTTCTACTTCTCTTTCATAGACATCAATTATTATTTGAGATACAAGTCCCCTCTCCTTCAGACTATTACACTGTTCACTAATATACGTTATAAGTTCAGGGAATTTTTCTTTATTTAACATATGAAATCTTAAGCGTATATGTTTGCTAGTATCTGCATATCTCATATAGAAAAACTTATCAGCAAGTTCTTCTAATATTGCAGTTTGACAAATAGACTGTAATTCATGTCCAATAAGCTCATCTTCCATTTTGCTATTACAATAAATTTTAAAATATAACCACTCACTTCCTGGTGATTTATCTCTTACCTTCCTACATTCATCACTATTACGTACACTAAAATTAATCTTTTCTTTTTCACTAATTACTTCTTTATTTTTAATAAACGGTACTATTATCTCCGATAAATATGTACCAGAACCCCCTTCTATCCACTCCTCATAAATTTCATTCCCAAATTCATAAAATTGAACTTTTTTGTTTCTTGAGTGAAACAATTCTTTTTGAATTATTTTCAAATGCAAATCATTTCTTGTATCCAGCAATACCCTATTATCCACATCAATAAGATAAACATACCTAGGCACTTTTAACTCTAGACACCACTTATTAAATTGTCGCTTAAAACATTCGAAATCTTCTTTTAATAATTTGAGATCCAGTTCTAACATACTTAAATTCAAATTCCATGTTGCAGGTAAAATAGTTACTCTCCCAAAGTTAATTCTCGGAATAAAAGCCATTTTTGTCATCCAACTAAATAGTGGAAGCTTCCAAGGTATTATCCCATCATTCGAGATTTCCTTCAAAAACCTACACAGATTGTGACATCCTGCTACATTTAACATATGCCCTGTGGTGATAATAATTCTTTTATTAAGAGATTTTGAACGTATGTAAAATCCGCTTCCATTTATACCAATTACCAGATCTGACATTTTCAAGGTTTCTCGTTCCGTTTTTGACGAATTTGTCCCAATTGAAAGTTCATAGTCTCTAATATTATTGATAGTTGAAACATTTGCAGATCGTCCATAGTCTGGGAGATATACCATTTCTGCTATTACAGTGTCTTCATAAAATTCTTTTTCTAATTCATTAATTTTATATATTTTTTTCTTGTCAGCATTATTAAATAAATCCATAAATCTTCCAAATGTTTTACCAGCTCCATCCGAACCTGTATTTGGTACTAATTGTATCTTATATTTTCCTCTATCAATATCTTTAGGTTTTCTTGCCGCTATAGTACAATACAATTCCATTGAAACTGGCGCCTTTTTTAATTCTGCTTTATTTTTAAATTTTTCGTATTGAGCATCTTCTATGTTAATCTCAAAAATTTCTTCACTTTTAGAAAGAGAAGCCTTAGAAATTTGCTCTAACAAATAGTTTTCTAACTCATTTAAATGATCAGTTTGTGAATTTTCAATCTTCCTGTGACTAATTGGATTTATGTATCCTCCTGGAGATCCAAGACCTATGTCAGGATCCAGCAACTCTAATACTGGAATCTCTATATATTCACCATACTTTTCTAAGAAATCTCGTTTATAGCTCTCTAAAGCATTATTGATATTATCTTTAGGTGAAAGACTCCAAAGAAATTCTGCAACCTTTGCTAATTCTTCTGAAATCGACTTATTTAATATATTATCCTTTGTTTTTACTGATAAATCTACTTGCAAAGGAGTACTAACTTCACATACATTTTTCATATCATCAAATATTTCCAAAATTAATTCTTTCCCTTTTCCTATCGGTAAATTATTATATAATTCTATATTTCTTCTTATTTCTACCAATTTCATATGGTATTTATGAAGAATCGTTATTTTGGATAATTTATTAATAACGTAGTCAAACGGATTACCTGTTGTTAGCACGGGTCGCAGTTCGCTTATTAAATATTCATTTTCAAATAAATTCCACACAAATTGTACAATCGTAGCTTCCGCAACTTGTGGATACTCTTCTTTTATTATATGTATTAAATTAGAGAACACTATTGGTTTCTGAGCTGCTTTAAAAACCTTTTCAATAACTTCGTTATATTTTATGGAAGATGCTAATACTTCCTTCTCTTTTTTCTTAGCTCTTTCTCCATACTGTGTATTATAAATAAGATTGACTCTTGAGCCATTAACAACTGAAAGATGATTAGCTATAACTTTTAATGGCATTACGTTATCTATATTTGACTCAATTTGTTTTATAAAACTTAAAAGCCATTCCATATCAGGGCGAGCCCTTTTTTTAAAATAATCAATGTTCTCTATTTGGACATTTGTGCTGTCATCAAACCCCCCCATTGAAACCCCAGAAAACAACCCAAACGGCGTTGGTCTAGTACTCATCCGAATTAAGTACTTAGTTAAATTTAAAATAATTTGTTCTTTCTTCTTTGTATCAGGATCATTCTTTAGCCTTATCAACGCCTCATATAATTTAGGGCTGGCGACAGTAATCATCTCAATTATTTTTTCATTACTAAGAATATTATTTAATATATAATCTACATTCTCTTTTTCTGTTTCAATCTCTGCAATGTTCTTAAAATATCCAAGTGGATAAGTGGGTGTACGTAACATAAAAAAATCTAATGGTTTATACAATTTTTCCATAATTTAACTAGTCCTCCAACGATTATATATATCAATTTTTAATCCCATCAAAATATAATTTTATTTTTAAAAATAATTTAAACTTATATTTAAAAAATTTGAGAAATGGCAAAACCATTTCTCAAATTTTTTAAATATACAATTTTTATAATACAAAAATAAATACAAACTAATTACACTTCCGATAACTAAAGAAACACTATACTAAAGTAAAAACAAACCCATGTTCACATGCACATGTTCCTAGTGTACAAAAATATTAACTCATATACCTGGTTCAACATCCTTTATTGATTTTTAAATCTAAATCAAATATTGTACTAATCTCTGCCCCTAAATTAGTAAACTAATTCAGGGGCAGAGATGTTAACATATGTAACACATAATTCCCAATCATAATTTTTAACTTAGTTAAAAATTAAATATATGTAATATTACATCAAGTGAAACTTACGGCTACAAACCACTATGATTTTATAATTAATTATTAATTTATTGATTGTACTATAATAAATCTAAAATTGTATTTTATTAATTGTTACAATTATAAATTGTAAGCTCTACACTGCAACATGCTGATTGGATTGTTTTCCCACCCGCACATGCACATGTTCCTGGTGTACATGCAAACTTACTCCATAAACGTGGTTCAACACCGTTTGATGATTTATCAATTTTTAAATCTAAATCGAATAATTTGTTTTCCATTTTTTTCACTCCATTTTTAAAATTTAATATTAAGAAAAAAAGATTTTATAACCGTTTTATTTTGTTTTAGTTGTACAGTGATAAATTGTAATCTCTACACTACAACATGCTGATTGGATTGTTTCACCACCATCACATGCACATGATCCTGGTGTACACGCAAACTTACTCCATAAACGTGGTTCAACACCGTTTGATGATTTATCAATTTTTAAATCTAAATCGAATAATTTGTTTTCCATTTTTTTCACTCCATTTTTAAAATTTAATATTAAGAAAAAAAGATTTTATAACCGTTTTATTTTGTTTTAGTTGTACAGTGATAAATTGTAATCTCTACACTACAACATGCTGATTGGATTGTTTCACCACCATCACATGCACATGATCCTGGTGTACATGCAAACTTACTCCATAAACGTGGTTCAACACCATTTGATGATTTATCAATTTTTAAATCTAAATCGAATAATTTGTTTTCCATTTTTTCTCACCTCCTCATCTGTTATACATCTTATCACAATAAAATTATATTTCAATACATATTTTGAATTTTTTTCATTATTTTCATATTAATACCAAAAAAAACAGAAATTACATTGTAATTTCTGTTCTCGATTAATGGGTTGTTCTCCTATAAAAATCTTTTTATCCTTCTTAAAGTAACTTCTGATTGTAAGATAATTCACCAAGTGAATTTTTAACCTTTATATTCTCACAAAATTATCAGGATTATCTTTTTACTTAAACTGTGATCTATACGTAAATCTACCTCATAAATAAAAATCGATACATTTCCACTCTTACTATCCTTTATTCTAGGGGAATTTTATAAATTGTCAATATATTACTTGGATTTTAATACCATAATTCGTTTTTTATTTCATAAAACAATAGAAATTTTATAAAATTATGACCGATAATTCACCCCCCACCAAATGAGATATTAATTAAATATAAATATCTCTATGACACAAATAGACTCCTTATGTTTGTTTTTCGTTCACCCCATACTACATAATTAATTCAACAAATAGATAATTTTATCCTTACACAAAATAATAAATAGCCTGCATTGGTTCGCTATTTACTATTTTGTGTATTTCTGTAATTTACGATTCCCTTTGCCTGACTCTCTATCCTATAAAGAATAGAGAGCGAAATTAGAATACATAAGTATTTTGATATAAAATTTGATTTTGCCCTTTAATTTTTATTAAGATAAGAGTACTTCAATTCCGATAATCTGGCCACATTCTACTAATCGTTTTGTAACTTCAATATCTTCACGGCTCGGCGCCGGATCTCCTGAGGGATGGTTATGAAGACATATAATAGAGGCTGCTGCCCGACGGAACGCTTCTTTAAAAACTTCCCTTGGGTGCACAATCGACGTATTTAAACTTCCAATAAAAATAGTTTGCCTATGTATAACTTGATTTTTCGTATTCAAATATAAACAAACAAAATGCTCCTGTTGCAAAAAACGCATCTCTTCCATCATATAACTCGCACAATCTTCTGGACTTCGAATACTATATCTATTTTGATATTCTAAACGTACCATTCTTCTACCTAATTCAAAAGCAGCCATAAGCTGCGACGCCTTTGCAATCCCAACACCATGAATGCTCATCATCTCTTCTAACGTTGCATCCTTTAACATTCGTAAGCCGTCAAAATGATGTAGAATATTATCTGATAACGTTAACACCGTTTCTTCTTTAGAACCCGTTCTGAGTAAAACTGCAAGAAGTTCTCGATTCGATAAACTTCCTGCTCCTTCTAACAATAAACGCTCCCGTGGCTGTTCTTCTCTCACAACATCACGAATACCGTTCATCTCTCCACCCCTTTTTTTAAGATTTCTCCTAAAGAAAACCCCATGCAATTTTACGCATGGGTTACATCGCTATCAAACTGTTTTAATTCACGGACAACACGCGCAATTGGCAAGCCAACTACACTGTAGTAGTCCCCTTGAATATGTTGAACAAAAATAGACCCTTTACCTTGAATTCCGTAACTTCCTGCTTTATCAAGTGGTTCCTTCGATGCAACGTATACGTCTATTTCCTCTTCTGTCAATTCCCAAAATGTTACTTCTGTACGTTCATAAAAAGTTACCGTTTTTTCTTTCGATATAATTGCAACACCTGTGTATACTTCGTGTGTTTTCCCTGATAATAATTGTAGCATTTCTTTCGCCTCAGCCCCATTAGACGGCTTTCCAAGAATACGCGAATCATATGTAACAATTGTATCTGCACCTAGTACAACTTGATTACTATGGTTTTCTGCCACAGCAGATGCTTTTTGCAAAGCAAGCGACATAACAATATCAGAAGGCGATGAATATGCACCAATCGTCTCTTCTACTTCACTAACAACGATTTCAAATGGCACATCAGCTAATTCAAGCAGTTCCTTCCTCCTAGGTGATCCTGAAGCTAAAATAATTTTCCTCATATTTTCTCCTTCCCTTCTCGCATGAAGCAGAATAATTCAAATCAATCGTATCAAAGGAATAGTTTCCCCACAAATTCTAGAAATATCATTTTCTCTAAACAAAATAATAGTTCTTTTTAAATACGATTATATTCTGCCCATACAGAAAGCACTTTGCTCTAAATTCAAAAGAAAAGAAAGAAGTATATGTACTTCTTTCCCCTTCATCATTATCTTATTATTTTACTTTTTGTGAAACCATTTTTTCGTACGAAAGTAATCCATCAATAATAACTTGATTTAATTTAGCTACAGATTCCTTATCGCTCTTCCCTTCCTTAATCGTTTGCACCGCTATTGACGTATACGTATAAAGCTTCTTTGCATCTTCACGCTTCATACTCTTCCCTTCCTTTTCAATAGCTTTCCACTCTTTTTGAATCGCTTCTATATCTTTTGGATTACTTTTTCCACTAGTTTGTACGCTGGACACATATTTTGCTAAATGAGTATATAATGGCTGCACTTTCGCTAAAAACATTCCTACTTCTTTATCATTTTTGAGCAATGCTTTATCTGTAATATCCCAATTTTTTTTCAAAACTGAAACACCATCTTGCTTATACTGATCTATTAATTGATTAACAGCCTGTTCATCGCTCGTAATAGCAACAACTAACGCATACTTATCACCACTCGGTTTCAAAGTAGCCACGCCCCCATTACTTTTCCACTCTTCAATAGCAGCCTGTCCTTTTTCTTCAGAGGAATAAAGCCCTCCTTGAACAAAAAATAGTTTCATTGCTTCTAATGCAGCTCCTACTTGCGCTTTTTGTTTTTCCTCCTTTGGTGTTGGTGTTTGTTCTGCCGTTCCACCCACCTTTTGTTCCTCATTACCTGCCTGCTTCGAAGCCGTTACCTTACCTTCTCCTGTCGTCCCTTGTCCAGTTAATAAATAAATCATACCCATCCCAAATGCAGTACCAATAATTATTGCAGTTGCAACGATTGCGATTATTGTATTGCTCCACTTCTTTCTATATTTTTCCATAGATACTGATTTCGCTTTTTGAAACGGAACGACATTTTTCGGTCTCTCACTTTCTGCTACCATCCAGTCAAACTCATCCTTCTTTTTTTCCTCATACTTCGCTTCTGTTCCATTTACTTTCACCGAGATCGTTCGTGATTGCTTGTCCATACACTCACACCTCACCTCTTGTCATTGTCCGCATCATATCATATTCATTCCACAAAAAAACGAGATATTTGTCAGAGGAATTCGTCAAATAACCCTATATTATTATCTTATATGTATGCATTTGACTTCATTTGTAGAACAAAAAACTAGATAGCAAAGACTATCTAGTTTTTCTCGCGAATATATTTTCTAACTTCGGAAATGAAATACAAAGAACCTGTTATGATAAAAACATCATGTTCTCCTATCATGTCAACCTTTGTATCAATTGCCTCTTTCCAATCTTCAAAAACTAATTTTGACTCTTGTTGTGAATACGATGCAAGCTTGTCAGCAGAAATGGCACGATCAAAGGCAAACGTCGTAAATATTATTTCATCAGCAACTTTTTCTAATTGCCCTACCATGTTATGTAACTGTTTGTCACCAAGAGCAGTAAATAAAACTATTACATTCTTCTTTTTATAATGTGCCTCTACTGTTTTTACAAGACTTTCAATACCTTCTGGATTATGAGCACCATCTATTATAATATCTGGATTACTTTGTAACTTTTCAAATCGACCAATCCAGTATGCTTCTTGTAAGCCAACTTTTATTTCCTCTTCATCAATTAAAAATGATAAATATGTTTTTAAATACATTACTGCCATAAGCGCTAGTGCTGCATTGCCTACTTGGTGAATACCTTTCATTGAAATCCGAACATTTTCAAACGAGGCAAATGGACAAGCAAAATCAAAGTGTTCCCCATCTTTATTAGAATGTTTATGTAGTGTTGTAAACTGTTTTCCAAGTTCATATAAGCTTGCATGATTTTCCTTAGCAACCTTTTGAATTACTTGCAATGCTTCTTCATTTTTCACACCAGTAATAACTGGAACACCAGACTTAATAATCCCTGCCTTTTCATATGCAATTTCTCCTAGTGTATTGCCTAAAATATGCATATGATCGTGACCGATATTCGTAATAATCGTGAGAACCGGATGAATAACATTTGTAGAATCAAATCTTCCCCCAAGCCCCGTTTCAAATAAAACGACATCACAGAAATTAACTTTACCGAAATAATAAATTGCCATTACTGTAATAATTTCAAACTCAGTCGCTTCTCCTAAATCCGTCTCATCTAATTTTTCAACGACTGGCTTTACCATATTTACAAGTTCTGCAATCTCTTCATCTGCAATCGGTATTCCGTTTACACTAATACGTTCATTGAATGTTTCTATGTAAGGCGATGTAAACGATCCTACTTTATATTTCGCACCTTCTAACATGTAGCGCATGTATGTTAAAGTTGAACCTTTTCCATTTGTGCCGGCTAGATGAACACATTTTATATGACGCTCTGGATTTCCGAGTTCTTCTAACATCCATTGCATTCTTTCTAGCCCTGGTTTTATCCCAAATTTCAATCGGCTATGAATCCAGTTTATCGCTTCTTCGTATGTATGTATCACGTGTGTTATTCCCCTTTCAAAAGACAACCTTCATACTTCTATTATACGCAAAGAAAAGAGACTCACCAATATAGTGAGTCTCTGAAAAACATTTTTATTTCTCAAGATCAGCTAGACGTTGACGAACCGCTTCGCGTTTTTCTAGATAATCTTGCTCTTTCGCACGCTCTCCGTCAATAACTTCTGCAGGAGCTTTCGCTACGAATCCTTGGTTTGAAAGTTTCTTCTGTACACGTTCTACTTCTTTACCGAACTTCTCAAGTTCTTTTTCAAGACGCGCTTTCTCTTCATCAAGATTGATAAGATCAGCTAACGGTAAGAATAACTCTGCACCTGATACGATTGCAGTCATCGCTTTTTCTGGCGCTTGTAAATCAATCTTAATTGTTAGTTCACTTGGGTTACAGAAACGCTCAATGTAAGAGCTGTTTTTCGTAAGCTGGGCTAGTACTGCCTCGTCTTTTGCTTTAATTTGCATTTGAACTTTTTTGCTCATTGGCGTATTTACTTCCGCACGGATGTTACGAACAGAGCGAATGATATCAACTAGAAGGTGCATTTCTGCTGCCGCTTCTTTATCTTGTAAATCTTCGCGAACTGTTGGCCATGCTGCTACTGTAATAGACTCGCCTTCATGCGGTAAATGCTGCCAAATTTTCTCTGTTACAAATGGCATGAATGGATGTAATAGACGCATTGTTTGGTCTAATACGTAAGCTAAAATCGAACGAGTTGTTTTCTTAGCTGCTTCATCTTCACCGTATAGTGGAAGTTTCGCCATCTCAATGTACCAGTCACAGAAATCATCCCAAATGAAGTTGTATAATGAACGACCAGCTTCACCGAACTCATATTTATCCATGTTACGTGTTACACTTTCGATTGTTTCGTTTAAGCGAGTTAAAATCCACTTATCTGCAACTGATTTTTCACCAGTTAAATCGATTTCTTCATACTTCATGTCATCCATGTTCATTAATACGAAACGTGATGCGTTCCAAATTTTATTAATGAAGTTCCAAGTAGATTCTACTTTTTCCATGCTGAAACGTAAATCTTGACCTGGTGCACTTCCTGTTGATAAGAAGTAACGCATCGCATCTGCACCGTACTTCTCGATAACATCCATCGGATCAATACCGTTACCAAGAGATTTACTCATTTTACGTCCTTGCTCATCACGAACTAAACCGTGAATTAATACATCTTTAAATGGACGCTCTCCTGTAAACTCTAAACCTTGGAAAATCATACGAGATACCCAGAAGAAGATGATGTCATAACCAGTTACTAAAGCATCTGTTGAATAGAACTTTTTAAAGTCTGCTGCATCTTCATTCGGCCAGCCAAGTGTTGAGAATGGCCATAATGCTGAACTGAACCATGTATCAAGCACGTCATTATCTTGATTCCAGTTTTCAAGATCTGCTGGCGCTTCTGTACCTACGTATACTTCACCAGTTTCTTTATGATACCAAGCTGGAATGCGGTGTCCCCACCATAATTGACGAGAAATACACCAGTCATGAATGTTTTCCATCCAGCGTAAGTATGTGTTTTCAAAACGCTCTGGTACGAACGTTACTTTTTCTTCTTCTTTTTGTTGAAGTTCTACCGCTTTTTCTGCAAGTGGAGCCATTTTTACGAACCATTGTGTTGATAAATAAGGCTCAACAACTGCACCGCTACGCTCACTATGACCTACTGAGTGCATATGAGGCTCGATTTCTACTAATACGCCAGCTTCTTGTAAGTCTTTCACTAACTCTTTACGGCATTCGAAACGATCCATACCGTTATACTTACCAGCTTTTTCGTTCATCGTTCCATCTTCGTTCATTACTAAAATACGTGGTAAGTCATGACGGTTACCTACTTCAAAGTCATTCGGGTCATGAGCTGGTGTAATTTTCACAACGCCTGTTCCGAAGTCTTTTTCTACGTATTCATCAGCAATAATCGGAATCTCTCGGCCTACGATTGGAAGTGTAACTGTTTTTCCGATTAAATGTTTGTAGCGATCATCTTCTGGATGAACTGCTACCGCTGTATCACCAAGCATTGTTTCTGGACGAGTAGTTGCAAGGCGAATGTGACCAGAACCGTCTGTTAACGGATAGTTCATATGGTAGAATGCACCTTGAACTTCTTTATGAATTACTTCAATATCAGAAAGAGCTGTGCGTGTTGCTGGATCCCAGTTGATGATATACTCACCGCGGTAGATTAAGCCTTTTTCATATAATTGAACGAATACTTTATTAACAGCGTTAGATAAACCTTCGTCTAATGTGAAGCGTTCACGAGAATAGTCTAGTCCTAAACCAACTTTCCCCCATTGTTGACGAATGTGAGAAGCGTATTCTTCTTTCCATTCCCAAGCTTTTTCAAGGAATTTCTCACGACCAAGATCGTAACGTGAAATACCTTCTTCACGAAGTTTCCCTTCTACTTTCGCTTGCGTTGCGATACCAGCATGGTCCATTCCTGGAAGCCATAATACATCGTAACCTTGCATACGCTTTGTACGAGTTAAAATATCTTGAAGCGTCGTATCCCAAGCGTGACCTAAGTGTAACTTACCAGTTACGTTCGGAGGTGGAATTACAATTGTATATGGTTGTTTCTTTTCATCTCCTGTTGCTTCGAAATATTTGCCTTCAAGCCACCACTTGTAAAGGCCTTCTTCAACGGACATATGATCATATTTAGTTGGTAAATTATTTTCCGTGTTTGACATTATTTTCCCTCCTTAAAATAAAAAATGCCCCTCATCCAAAAAAGGACGAGGGACATCGCGGTACCACCTTTATTTACAAACAAATTCAGAATTTGCTTATACTCTTAATTTGATAACGGACAAATCCGTCTTTTCCTAATAAGAATCATTCCGTTCAGAAAAGATGCTCCAGGGCTACCTTCTAACATAACTATCTAGAGAACCTCCCAGCCAATGGTTCCCCTCTCTGAAGACGTTTCATGTTATACTCTTCCCCTTCAATGCATTTATGTGATTGTTAATTATTATATACAATAGTGTAAAAAACGAAACCTTATTCGTCAAGATAAATTTGAAACTACGGCTTTTATCTCTTTATGGAACTAATAAAAAAAAGATAAGCAGGGTTCTCCCTACTTATCTTCTTTATCCGTTCCCTTGCTGGGCAGCTTGTAATTGCGAAAGGAAATATTCTGTATTACTAATGAGCCAATGCGATTGCTGCAGAATTTTCACCCCGCGAAGCTCATTTTCTTCATTACGACTCTTTCTTCTTTTCGTATACGACTGAATTTGCCGAATAAAATGCGACGGGTACGTCATATACGCAAACATAAGAAGCTGCTCCTCTTTCGTAAATGGGAAATTTTTTTGATACATTTGATACCATTCAAAGCGGTCGCTCCGCGCAATTGGATATGTGTTCAAAGACCTTGAATAAAAGCCGACGATATCCTGTACCGGTGTAGCAAACTGAGACTTTTCTAAACTAATAAAATAACCGTTTCGTTCATAATCAAATAAAAAGTGATTAAGTGATACATTTCCATGAACGAAAGTAGTACGTGTTTTTTCCTTTTCTTTCATTGCATCATGCCATTCACTTAATTGTTTCGTTGCGAACTCACGTGCCCTCATAACGTGGTGATAATACGTACAATATTGTAATTCAAATGGAGACATATACCACTTCGCTTCAGATTCTATGAGAAACTCTTCTAATATCTCACCATCATTTTCCCAACGGTCGGATATATTTGTATAATGTTTTTCTAAATCTTCTTCTGTATAAGTCTCCTCTTTCACCGTTTTTTGATGCAACGTCCCGAGTGTTTGAAACATCTTATGGTATTGATCATTATCTTCGCCATTTCCTTCCGCACGTTCTAACCAAGGCATTAAATAATAGCTATACGCCCCATCACTTAAAACATAATTCCCGTCCGTCGTGTGATAGATAGGTACATAATTCGAAAAACCTTTCTCCTTCAAATATTGAATATGGTGTAAAAAATTATTCCGCTCTAATTTTCTATCTTGTATTTTCTTTAACGCATACGGACCTTGATTCGTATAAATTTTCATTACACTTCCGTGCTCTTCCATATGCTGAGTGTCCAATCTATATTGCCTCACAATGGGTTCATAGCGATTTCGTAATTCAATATCCATACGAATAACCCTTTCTTATTCAAAACATAGCTTCTAGGAAAAGAAAAGAGGTGAGTGAAAAAACTCACTCACTTATTTCACTGTTGCTTTTGAAACAGGAATATATATAATTTGCCCTGTAGTTAAATATATATCTTCTGATTGATTTACACGATATAAGCTTTGTACAGTCGTTTCATAACGTTCTGCAACCGATTCAATTGTATCTCCTTCTTGTACGAAGTACATTCTTAACTTCGTAAATTCTTCTTCTGGTTCTTTCGTAAATAATTTCGTTAAATAAAGTGCATTTTCATCTCGCTGTGAATATGCTTCTTCCTCTGGCTCTTCCTGCTTTTTCGCTTTTTCTTTCTTGAAATTTTTCCGCCCGAACAATTCAAATTGTGGCGTCTTTTCTTGCTCCTCTTCACGCTCCACAAGTTCATGTTCTTCTAATGCCTCTTCTTCTATTTCTTGCTCTTTTCTTTCCTCTAGCTGAAACGGTTCAAATGCATAATCTTCCCATCCATCTGATTCTTTATAGACTGGTACCTCTTCGTGCAGCACAGGTCTACTTTCATCCTCTTCAGCTGAATCAGTTTCCAACTCGGCATACACCGTCTCTTCCTCTTCATCCTCGGTTCTTTCCTCGTCACATAGGCCTGTAATAGATATATCCGCTAATAGTTGTAAGCAACCATTTTCCTTTAATTCATAATCAAATTCCTCGATTGATACATATAATTCTTCAATTACTTTCACTCGATTTCTTGGAATTGATATTTCGAGCGGAAAGGAATGGACAAGCTCATTAACCCCGTCTCCCCTTGTTTCTACATAATCAATTGCCTTTGCTGGTGATAGCTCTCTTAATGAATAAGCTGAATCATCTTGCCTTGCAACGTACTCTCCCGTTAAATCTAATTGCCCCCTCACGATAACTTCATGATCGAGCTCCTCTATCTCAACGTCTGGATCTAACGAAATTGACAAAAGTTCTTCGACTTCCTGTCCCTTCTGGAACCAAACAGATTCTTTTAATGAAAATCGTAATGAATGATCTGTTGCCACTTCTTTTCCCCCTCCCAAACTATATGTCATTACAGATTTATGTTCCCTAAGGCTACTTTATGAATAAAAAAAATCGCTCCCCTAATGGAAAGCGATTTTCTCTAAGAAATTATGCTTTTAATTTTGACATTGCAATTTCGGCCGCTGCAATTGTCGCCTCAATATCTGCATCACTATGTGCTGTCGATAAGAATAAACCTTCAAATTGAGAAGGTGGTAAAAATACACCTTGTTCTACCATTTCACGATAGTAAGCTGCAAAGAATTCTAAGTTTGACGATTTTGCTGCATCATAATTAATAACTTGCTCATCCGTAAAGAAAATACCAATCATAGAACCTGCACGATTAATGTGATGCGGGATATTATGCTTTTCAGCTGCCTTACGTAGTCCAGCCTCTAATATTTCTGCTTTACGCTCAAATTCCACATATGATTCTGGCGTTAACTGCACTAACGTTTCATAACCTGCTGTCATTGCAAGTGGATTACCCGATAATGTTCCAGCTTGGTAAATCGGTCCGCTTGGTGCAACTTGACGCATAATCTCTGCCTTCCCACCGTATGCTCCTACCGGCAAGCCACCACCGATTACTTTACCTAAACAAGTTAAGTCAGGAGTTACACCGTAATAACCTTGTCCACAATTATAAGCAACACGGAATCCTGTCATTACTTCATCAAAAATAAGTAGTGCACCGTTTTGCTCTGTCACTTCACGAAGTCCTTCTAAAAACCCTGGTTGCGGGGGAACAACACCCATATTCCCTGCCACTGGTTCTACAATTATACAAGCGATGTCATCACCGAATTGTTCGAAAGCATATTTTACACTTTCTAAATCGTTATACGCTACTGTAATCGTATTTTTCGCTACACCTTCTGGTACACCAGGGCTATCTGGTAAACCTAGCGTTGCTACACCCGAACCTGCTTTAATCAATAAAGAATCACCATGACCGTGATAACAACCAATGAATTTCAAAATTTTGTTACGTCCAGTGTAACCACGAGCTAAACGTAGTGCACTCATTGTCGCCTCTGTTCCAGAGTTAACCATACGCACAATCTCAATTGATGGTACACGCTCAATAACAAGCTGCGCTAATTTATTTTCAATTTCTGTTGGTGCACCAAAGCTTGTTCCTTTTTCAGCAACAGCTTTTAAAGCCTCAACAACACGATTATTCGCATGACCATGAATTAAAGGTCCCCACGATAATACGTAATCGATGTATTCATTCCCATCGATATCATATACTTTAGAGCCTTTTCCGCGCTCCATAAACAGCGGATTCATACCAACAGACTTAAAAGCACGAACAGGGCTGTTTACGCCTCCAGGCATTAAATTTTGAGCCTCTTCAAACGCCGCAATCGACTTATCAAATTTTTTCATTATTTAGCGCCTCCTTCTTGTAACCATCTTGCTGCATCTTTTGCATGATACGTAATAATCAAGTCTGCTCCTGCGCGTTTCATGCTAATTAATTTCTCAAGTACAACTTCTTTTTCATTAATCCAACCATTTTGTGCTGCTGCTTTAATCATCGAATATTCACCACTTACGTTATAAGCAACGACTGGTAAGTTAAAGTTATTTTTCACATCACGAACGATATCTAGATAAGAAAGAGCTGGCTTTACAATTAAGAAGTCGGCCCCTTCCATTACATCTGATTCTGCTTCACGGAATGCTTCCATACGGTTCGCTGGGTCCATTTGATATGTTTTACGGTCACCAAACTGCGGTGCACCATGTGCTGCATCACGGAACGGTCCGTAAAATGCTGATGAATATTTCACAGCGTACGACATAACTGGTACGTGCGCGAAACCATTTTCATCTAATGCATGGCGAATCGCCGTTACGAATCCGTCCATCATGTTAGATGGTGCAATAATGTCCGCCCCTGCTTTCGCTTGACTTACAGCTGTTTTTGCAAGAGCTGCAAGAGACTCATCATTTAAAATAACGCCATCTTCAATAACACCGCAATGACCATGGCTTGTAAATTGACATAAACATGTATCTGCAACTACCACTAGCTCTGGGAACTCATCTTTAATTTGCTTAATTGCACGCTGTACAATTCCATGCTCACAATATGCCGATGATCCAACTTCGTCCTTTTCAGCAGGTAAACCAAATACAATAACAGAACGAATACCTAAATCAACGACCTCTTGCATTTCAGCTTGCAATAAATCTAAAGACATTTGATATACGCCTGGCATAGAAGGAACTTCATTACGAATATTTTCTCCTTCTAATACAAAAATAGGGTAAATAAAATCTTCTGTATGTAAAAATGTTTCACGTACAAGCGCACGCATGCCCCCGCTTTGTCTTAAACGACGATGACGATTAAATTGTAAAGAATTCATAGATTTCTATCCCCATTCTTTTATTTTATAGATTCACAAATGCATTGCAGTAATGCTTCTACAGTGTACTCTTTTGGCACAATAACATGTGGAAAATAGAGGTTCGCCTCTTTTTCCGTAATAGGCCCTATACAAGCAATTGTACATTTTTTCGTCCATTCTCTCCAGTTTGTACCCTCAAGTAAACGAACAAAACTATCAACAGTTGAAGGGCTCGTAAATGTAATAATATTTACTTCCCCTAATTTCAATGCTGTTATAAGTTCTTGTTTTTTCTCTACATTCACCTTCGTACCATATACAATTAGCTCATCTAGAAAAACACCAAACTCCCTAAGTTTAACCGGGATTACATCTCTTGCTAAATTCCCCTTCGGAAATAAAATACGCTCGTTTCCACTTAATTCTTTTAGAAACTCTTCGGCAAATGTTTCTGCAACAAACGAGGTCGGAACAAAATGAACTTGATAGCCCCTTTTTTCTAACTCTAATTTTGTTTTCACGCCTACCGCAGCGATTTTAATAGTTAATGGTATTTTTGTTTCTAAACCATCTAGAAAAAAAGCTACACCATTTTTACTCGTAAAAATAACCCAGTCATACGAATGTAGTTGCCTTGTTATACGTTGAATTTGCCTATGAGATGTGCCTTCCATACGCAAAAGCGGAATTTCCAATGGAATTCCGCTCCTTTCTTTCACTGCTACACTCATTTGTTTCGCTTGATGCTGGGCACGTGTAATCAATACTGTTTTGCCAGCGAGAGCGTTCATATTTATTGTTGCTCCTTATTTGCAGCAAGGATGAGCTCTTTTGCTCCTTGTTTAATTAAACGGTCCGCAGCCTCTAATCCAACTTGCTTCGGATCATTGCCTACTACTATCTCTTTCAATAAAACAGAACCGTCCATAGAACCGACAAGCGCTGTTAATTCGATTGCATCATTTTCTTTAAGAGTTGCATATCCAGCGATTGGAACTTGGCATCCACCTTCAAGTTTATGAAGAAATACTCGTTCAGCAGCCACTGTTCTTTCTGTTACTGCATCATTAATATGCGCTAACAACTGAAGTAAATCCGTATCATCCTCACGACATTCAATCGCTAATGCACCTTGTCCTACGGCTGGTACACATAACGTTTCATCTAAATGTTCTGTAATAACTTCTCCGTCCCAGCCCATTCTCTGTAATCCAGCTGTCGCTAAAATAATTGCATCGTAATCTTCATCTTTTAACTTACGTAAGCGTGTATCGATATTCCCGCGAATCCATTTCACTTGTAAATCTGGTCTCGCAGCTAGTAGTTGTGCACTACGTCTCAAACTACTCGTTCCTAAGATCGCGCCTTCTGCTAAGTCTTTAAACGATTCTCCGTTTTTAGAAATAAAAGCATCACGAGGGTCAACGCGCTTTGGCGTACAACCAATCGTTAATCCATCTGGAAGTACAGCTGGCATATCTTTCATACTATGTACAGCCATATCAATTTCTTTCGTAAGTAACGCATGTTCAATTTCCTTTACAAATAAACCTTTTCCGCCTACTTTTGAAAGAGTAACATCTAAAATAACATCACCTTTTGTGACGATTTCTTTCACTTCAAATTCATATGGTAAACCAAGCGCTTTTAATTGATCAATAAACCAATTAGTTTGTGTTAATGCTAGTTTACTCTTTCGTGAACCTACAATAATTTTGCGCATAATTCTCTCTCCTCATTATAAATACCAAAAGTGGAAATTAGATAAACTGCTTAATAGAAAAATGTTAACTAGCATTACGAGAAATGCCCCGATATTCCACTGCACAATTTTCTTACCTTGCAACACATCTGCTGCTCGTAAATATAAGCCCACGCAATATACAAATAGAACGACAAAAGACCCAATTACTTTCGTATCATACCAATGGAAATTATCCAATTTTGTATATCCCCATATACATCCTAATATAATTGCTAATAAGAAAAACGGAACAGAAAATAAATTTAATCCGTAAGACATAGATTCAAGCTTCGGCAAATTTCCTAATCTTCTTAATCTCGCATTCCACTTTTTCTTTTTTAATAGTCGGTATTGCAATAAATACATAATAGAAAAAATAAACGATACAGTAAACGTTGCATAAGAAATAATCGCCATACCGACATGCACGTATACAAGTTCTGAAACTAGTTGCTCTGCAAGTACTGGCGACATCTTCCCGAGCGGTGTAAAAATAGAAAAAGCGCTTACGCCAAATGCTACAACATTTGTAAAAAAGACTAAAAAGTCAATACGCATAAATCGATTAATGACTAATGACATCGTAATCAATAACCAAACATAAAAATAAATCCCTGATAATAAAGTTAAAATAGGATTCGTTTCTGAATCTGTAGCCCTAAGCAACATAAAGATAGACTGCAGAACCCATACAATCGAAAGTAACCAAAAAGCAAAGCGGTTCGCCTTTCGGTTACTTTGGAAATAATCTATAAAATATAAACTAATGCTACAAGCATATAAAATAATTGCAATATGATAAATAATACTGTTATTTAAAAAACTCATCCGATCATCCTTCCAAGTTATAAAGATGGAACGGATGGTGTCCACGCTCTTTTATGTTCTACTTCTTCCGTATTTCCCGCTTCTTCCACTTCTAAATCAAAAATCTTCGCAAATAAAGCTAATTTTTCGCCAGCTCCCTCTTCAACAGCTAATTCTTTAGCTACTAAAATTGGGTCTTTTAACAATTGGTTAATAATACTTTTCGTATGTTTACTAATTACTTTTTTCTCACGATCACTAAGGTTTGGTATTTTTCGCTCAAGACTTTCCATCGTATCACTTTGAATTGCTAGCGCTTTATCACGAAGAGCTGATATTAACGGTACAACACCAAGCGTACTTAACCACGTTTTAAATAAAACCATTTCTTCTTCAATCATAAATTGAATTTTCTCTGCTTCTTTTAAACGTTCAGCACGGTTTGCTTCAACTACACCTTGCAAATCGTCGATATCATATAAGAAAGAGCCTTCTAATTCATCAATCGCCGGATCAATATCACGTGGTACTGCAATATCAACCATAAATAACGGACGACCAGAGCGCATTCTCTCTACTTTTGTCATCATTTCTTTCGTAATGACATATTCTGACGCACCCGTTGAACTAATTAAAATATCCGCTTCTAATAATGCACATTGCAATTCACTTAAAGGCTTTGCATGTCCCATATATTTCTCAGCCATCACTTCCGCTTTCGTAAGCGTCCTATTCATAACCGTTACTTTACGAGCTCCACTTCCATATAAGTTTTGCAGTGCAAGTTCACCCATCTTACCCGCACCAAGAATAAGTACATGACAATCTGTTAAATCGCCAAATATTTTCTTTCCGAGCTCAACAGCAGCATAACTAACAGACATCGCACTTTCACCAATCGTTGTTTCTGAGTGCGCACGTTTTGCTAACGTAACCACTTGCTTAAACAACTCATTAAAAATTGTACCTGTCGCTTTTACTTGTTGTGCTTCTAAAAAGCTATCTTTTATTTGACCTAAAATTTGCGTCTCTCCAACAACCATAGAATCTAAACCGCATGTTACGCGGAATAAATGATCTATTGCGCCATCTTGTTCAAAAATAGACAAGTATGGTGCGACTTCTTCTATTTCAAGCTGAAACCAATCAGCTAAAAACTTCTTAATGTAATACCGTCCCGTGTGTAATTGATCGACAACAGCGTAAATCTCAGTGCGATTACAAGTTGATACAATGACATTTTCTAGCACGCTCTTTTGGTTTTGTAATGTAGTCATTGCTTGCTCTAGCTCTGCTGCCTGAAATGTGAGTTTCTCACGAAATTCTACAGGGGCTGTTCGATAATTTACACTAACAACAAGAATATGCACGCAGCATGTCCCCCTTCACCCGTTTTATCACTTTATCTACTATCATAATACAACTTTCCTCTTATGAATCTGACAATCGTGTGAACAACTGATTATTTTTTATTTATTCTCCATATGTAATAAAGGAGCTTCAGTAAGATTAATAAAGAACTTTCTACTTTATAATAATTATAAAATAATAACTCTATTTGTACGTTACCAAAAAAAGTCCTCATAATCAAGTGATGGAAACTATTCCATATTAATTATAACATCATCTTTTCTATCTTCTTTCATCATGAAGGAAAATATGTATGATTGTTCCAAAATATAGTACTCACTTTCTCGATGCAATGCATTTGACATTGTATTTCTTTTTCGTTATATTGGTTTTACAAAATTAAATTGTGCACAACTTAAAAATACAAGGAGTTGCCTATGAAAGAAAATCCTTTGCATCTAGATAACCAACTTTGTTTTTCTATTTACGCTTGTTCTAGAGAGGTTACCCGCTTTTACCGCCCCTATTTAGAAGAAATGGGCATTACGTATCCCCAGTACATTACTTTACTCGTACTATGGGAACAAGACGGACTAACAGTGAAAGAAATTGGAGAACGTCTATTTTTAGATTCTGGTACTTTAACACCTATGTTAAAACGGATGGAATCATTAAAACTTGTACAACGTGTTCGTTCAAAAGAAGACGAGCGAAAAGTTTGTATTGAATTAACAGAACAAGGTAAAGATTTAAAAGAAATAGCTTGTTCATTACCAACAACGATGGCTACAAATTTAGGAATTACAGAGCAAGAATATCATTCTTTATTAATCCAATTAAACACATTAATTGAAACAATGAAAAAAATTAATGACAGAAAAGGGGAATAAACATGGATAAATTATATACTGCTTCAGTAACAGCAACAGGTGGAAGAAACGGTAAGGTAGTTTCAGATGATGGCATATTAAATCTTGATGTAAAAATGCCAAAAGCACTAGGTGGCGCAGGCGGAGAAGCAACAAATCCAGAACAATTATTTGCAGCTGGTTATGCGGCTTGCTTTGATAGTGCATTGCAACTTGTAATTCGTACAAAACGTATGAAGGTGGAAAGTACAGAAGTGACTGCACACGTTTCTATCGGTAAAGATACAGATGGTGGTTTCGGACTATCTGCTGTACTTGACGTACATGTTGCTGGTGTTTCTCATGCCGAAGCACAAGAACTTGTAGAAGCCGCTCACGGTGTATGTCCTTACTCTAAAGCAACAAGAGGAAATATTGAAGTTACATTAAACGTACGCTAGAAGTTTAGTAAATAAAACAAAAAACGCGCGACATTCGTCACGCGTTTTTTGTTTTTGTCATTTTATGAATTGCTTTCCATGCTTCTTCTTTTCCAAGTCCTGTTTCAGAAGAGAATAGAACGATTTCATCGCCAATTTCAACAGCAAGCGTTTCTTTTACAACTTTTAAATGCTTTTGCCATTTCCCTTTCGGAATTTTATCGGCTTTCGTTGCAATAATAATTGTTGGGATTTCATAATGCTTTAAGAAATCATACATCATAATGTCATCTTTTGTTGGTTGGTGACGTAAATCAACTACTAATACAGCTGCGTCTAATTGCGTACGTGTTGTAAAGTAAGTCTCAATCATTCTGCCCCATGCCGCGCGCTCTGTTTTAGATACTTTCGCATATCCATAACCTGGAACGTCAACAAAATGCATCATTTCATTGATTAAGAAAAAGTTCAGCGTTTGCGTTTTTCCTGGTTTAGAAGAAATACGTACTAACTTTTTACGATTTAAAATTTTATTAATAAAGGAAGACTTCCCGACATTAGAACGACCCGCTAAGGCAATTTCTGGTAAATCACTATCTGGATATTGTTCCGGTTTAACGGCACTAATTACAATATCTGCTTTTGTTACTTTCATTGTTTCACTCCTACTAATGCGTGCTCCAATACTTCGTCTAAATGAGATGCAAGCACAAACGTAAGGTTTTCTTTTACGCTCTCTGGAATATCATCTAAATCTTTCTCATTTTCCGCCGGTAAAATAATTTTTGTTAATCCCGCGCGGTGAGCACTTAATGTTTTTTCTTTCAAACCACCAATCGGTAATACACGACCACGAAGTGTAATTTCACCTGTCATACCAACTTCTTTACTTACAGGAATACCTGTTAGTGCAGAAATAAGTGCCGTTGCCATCGTAATACCTGCTGACGGTCCATCTTTTGGAACTGCTCCTTCTGGAACATGAATATGAATATCGTTTTTCTCATGGAAATCCGGATCAATATGAAGTTCTTCTGCACGAGAACGAATATAGCTAAACGCGGCTTGTGCGGATTCTTTCATAACATCCCCAAGTTTCCCTGTTAAAATTAATTTCCCTTTTCCTGGCGCTACCGACACTTCAATTGCAAGTGTATCGCCGCCCGCTGCTGTGTAAGCTAAACCTGTTGCCATACCAACTTGGTCTGTTTTTTCAGCTTGACCATAACGGAATATATGCTTACCAAGTAAATCAACAATATTTTTCTCTGTTACAACAATGCGCTTGCGTTCTGCTGTAACGATAATTTTTGCTGCTTTACGGCAAACTTTTGCAATTTGACGCTCTAACGTACGAACACCAGCCTCGCGTGTATAATAACGAATAATTTCAAGAAGCGCTTCATCACGTACTTGCAAATTACCTTTTCGCAAACCGTGCTCTTTTAATTGTTTCGGCAATAAATGCTCACGAGCAATGTGCACCTTTTCAAGTTCTGTATAACCAGCAATTGAAATGATTTCCATACGGTCAAGCAATGGGCCCGGAACACTTGCAAGTGTATTAGCAGTTGCAACGAACATAACTTTCGATAAATCATATGGCTCTTCAATGTAATGATCACTGAAGTTATGGTTTTGTTCTGGATCTAACACTTCAAGTAACGCCGCTGATGGGTCTCCCCTGAAATCGTTAGACATTTTATCAATCTCATCTAATAAGAAGACTGGATTAACTGTTTTCGCCTTTTTCATACCTTGAATAATACGTCCTGGCATCGCTCCTACATATGTACGACGGTGACCACGAATTTCAGATTCATCACGCACACCACCAAGAGAAACACGTACAAAATTACGATTTAACGATGTTGCAATAGAACGTGCTAACGAAGTTTTCCCAACCCCAGGAGGTCCTACTAGACAAAGAATTGGTCCTTTTAATGAATTCGTTAACTTCTGTACAGCTAAATATTCAAGTACTCGCTCTTTCACTTTTTCAAGACCGTAATGATCTTTATTTAAAATTTCTTCCGAATGAGTGAGGTCAATCATATCCTCTGTTGCTGTTGTCCAAGGGAGAGCTAATAACCAATCAATATAATTATGAATGACACCACTCTCAGCAGAACTTACAGGTAATTTTTCATAACGATCTAATTCTTTCAGTGCAGCCTTCATTGTTTCTTCAGGCATTCCCGACTGTTCAATTTTCTCACGAAGTTCTTCAACTTCCCCGCCCTTGCCTTCTTTATCACCAAGTTCAGTTTGAATCGCCTTCATTTGCTCACGTAAGAAATATTCTTTTTGCGTGCGCTCCATTGAACGTTTCACTTTTTGTCCAATTTTCTTTTCTAGGCTAAGTAACTCTTGTTCATCTTGAATAATTGAAATAAGTGTATGTAGTCGCTCTTTCACAGATACAATCTCTAAAATCTCTTGTTTCTGCTTCGTTTTAATCGGTAAGTGAGAAGCAATTAAATCAGCTAGTCTTCCCGGTTCTTCTACATCAGCTACCGTTGCAAATGTTTCATTTGAAACTTTTTTCGAAACTTTAATATATTGTTCGAAATGCTCCAGTAACGTACGCATAAGAGCCTTCTCTTCTAAATCATCTTCTACTTCTTCCGTTACCGTTTTAATAGAAACTTGCACTATATTTTCTTCTTCGATAAACTCTACTACTTCTGCTCTATGTAAACCTTCTACAAGGACACGAAGCGTACCGTTCGGCAATTTTAACATTTGCTTCACTTTCGCCACTGTACCTACACTATATATGTCATCTTCTTTCGGATCGTCGATATTCATTTCTTTTTGCATTGCTAAAAAGATGATATTTTCATCCATTGCCGCCTGCTCTAGTGCTTGTATCGATTTATCACGTCCTACATCAAGATGCAGAACCATCGTTGGATATACGAGAATGCCTCTTAATGGTAGGAGGGGCACAATTCTTTCATTCGTATTCATACTAGACATAGCACCTCCATAATAAATTAAACTCCTGTTCAACTATTTTATATTACAATACATCTAGATGCAATTGCAGAGATTCTTCGCAATTGTTAATCCCCTGTTTTTTTGTGCCTCACGGAAAGAAAAAAGACTCCGCTTAAGCATACAAACTTAAACGAAGTCTGGCAAATTTTTATTATTGTATATTCTCACATTGATTGTGCATCTGTTTCGTCCAAATCATTATGTGCATCAAGCTCACGATGCATATTTTCCTGCATAAATGTTAATTCAAATACTTCTTTTAATTTGCGAACAGGAATGATCTCAATTCCCTTTATTGTATACAAAAATGGTTGCATGTTTTCAGCCGGAATGATGACTTTCTTAGCTCCCGCTTTTTTCGCAGCTTTTATTTTTGCGTACACACCACCAATAGGCTTCACTTCTCCGTGGATACTTATCTCACCTGTCATCGCTACTTCATTATTCACATACGTACGATGCACTGCTGAATAGACACCTGTTGCCATAGCAATACCTGCTGAAGGACCATCAATCGGGATACCACCAGGAAAATTAATATGTATATCATACCCTTCTGGCAACACATCTAGAGAACGAAGTACTGTTAACACATTATCAACAGAGCCTTTCGCCATACTTTTGCGACGAATCGATTTCGTTTGATTTCCAATACTTTCCTCTTCTACAATTCCAGTGACATTTACTGATCCTTTATCTTTCGCAGGAATAGCTGTTACCTCAATTTCTAATAACGCACCTGTATTCGGCCCATATACAGCAAGCCCGTTCACAAGACCGATTCTCGGAATTGGATAAATACGTTTTTCGTACTTTGGTGTAAGCTGACTAGAATGAACAACCCATTCAATATCTTCATCTTTAATGAAAGGTCGTTCTTCATTTATCGCCATACCAGCAGAAATTTGCACGAGATTAATTGCTTCTCGCCCATTTCTTGCATACATTCCAATCATTTCGATACCGTTCTCACCTACTTGCATCTCCACTTTGTCAGCTGCATTTTTCGCTACTTTTTGAATTTCTTCTGTATCTAACTCACGGAAGAACACTTCTAAACAACGCGACCTAATTGCAGGAGGAATTTCCTCTGGTGAACGTGTCGTTGCACCAACTAAGCGAAAATCTGCCGGTAAACCTTTTTGAAAAATATCATGTATATACGTTGGAATCATCGAATTTTCTTCACTATAATACGCACTTTCCAAAAACACTTTCCGATCTTCTAACACTTTTAGCATTTTATTCATTTGAATTGGATGTAATTCACCAATCTCATCAATGAACAAAATACCACCATGCGCATCTGTTACAGCCCCTTTTTTCGGTTGCGGGATACCCGCTTGTCCCATTGCACCTGCTCCTTGATAAATAGGATCATGCACTGAACCAATTAATGGATCCGCAATACCACGCTCATCAAACCTAGCTGTCGTCGCATCAAGTTCGATAAATGTTGCATTTGTACGAAATGGAGATTTCGGATTTCGTTTCGCTTCTTCTAATACAAGGCGTGCTGCCGCTGTCTTTCCGACACCTGGCGGACCGTATATGATCACATGTTGCGGATTAGGACCACAAAGAGCCGCTTTTAACGACTTAATCCCGTCTTCTTGCCCTACAATGTCTATAAAGGATGTAGGACGTACCTTTTCCGCAAGCGGCTCTGTTAAAGAAACCTCACGCATTTTACGAAGCTGCTCTAATTCTTTTTTCGATTCTCGATCAATTGAAACTTTTTGTGTTCGCTGATTTCGAAGTAAATGCCAAAAATACAATCCGACAATTACGCCAAAAACAAGTTGAACAAGTAAAAATATATTTGTCCAGCTCATAATTCATTTCCTCCCGCTATGTTTTACCTCTTAGTATTTCCTGGGAGGAATAGTGCTAAACATAAAGAAAAACAGCAATTATAAAAATTGCTGTTTCTTCTTCGCATTATGCAGATGTTTTTGTATCAAGTACAGTACCGTCTTGTAACACCAATTTCGGTGGTTCATTATCAGCTACTGTTTCTTTCGTAAGAATACACTTCTCGATATCTTTGCGAGATGGAAGTTCGAACATTACATCAAGCATCAAGCCTTCAATAATAGAACGAAGTCCACGAGCACCTGTTTTACGTTCAATTGCTTTTTTCGCAATCTCAACTAGTGCACCTTCTTCAAACTCTAACTCAACATCGTCAAGCTCCAATAATTTTTGGAATTGCTTAACAAGTGCATTTTTCGGTTTAGTTAAAATATCTACAAGAGCATCTTCATCAAGCGGCTCTAGGTTCGCAATAACTGGAAGACGACCGATAAACTCCGGAATTAAACCGAATCTTAAAAGATCCTCTGGTAAAACGTGAGATAAAACATGCTTCTCATTTACATCAGCATTTTTCTTCTCAGCACCAAATCCAATTACTTTCTCACCAAGGCGACGTTTAATAATAGGCTCGATGCCATCAAACGCTCCACCACAAATGAATAGGATGTTCGTTGTATCAATTTGAATAAACTCTTGATGCGGGTGCTTACGACCACCTTGAGGTGGAACGCTCGCTACAGTACCTTCTAAAATTTTCAGAAGTGCCTGCTGTACACCTTCACCAGATACATCACGTGTAATTGATGGATTTTCGGACTTACGTGCCACTTTATCAATCTCATCAATATAAATAATTCCTTTTTCCGCTTTTTCTACATCGTAATCAGCCGCTTGAATTAGTTTTAGTAAGATGTTTTCTACATCTTCCCCAACGTATCCAGCTTCTGTTAAAGATGTTGCGTCCGCGATTGCAAATGGAACATTTAAAATACGCGCTAATGTTTGTGCCAATAATGTTTTACCACTACCAGTTGGCCCAATAAGTGAAATATTACTCTTCGCTAATTCTACATCATCAATTTTGCTGTTAGAATTAATGCGTTTGTAATGGTTATATACCGCTACCGCTAGTGCTTTTTTCGCGTTATCTTGTCCGATGACATACTCATCTAAGATTTCACGAATTTCTACCGGTTTCGGTACATCTTTGAATTCTACTTCTTCGTCCTTCGCAAGCTCCTCTTGTACAATTTCAGTACAAAGCTCGATACACTCGTCACAAATGTAAACACCTGGACCTGCAACTAACTTTCGAACTTGCGTTTGTGTTTTACCACAGAAAGAACATTTTAATTGACCTTTTTCATCATTAAATTTAAACATATTTTCACACCCCTTACAAAGTGCTAACCTCTTGCCTTCGTATGTACACGATAAATGTATCGTATGTAAATACATATTATGTCACTACGTAGCGAGAAATACAAATAATATGACTAGTTATGTACAAATAAAAAAATTTTAAAACTTTTGAAATATGTATATTCGACTTACAAAGGTACTTTTCCTTCTTCATCGAAAAGTTTTATAAATATATTTCTATATTTATAAAACAAGGCACGATTAAAATCGCGCCTTGTTATTTTATTATGCAGCGTTGTCTACTAAGAAGTCTACAGCTTTACGCACTTTAAGATCTTCAGATAAAGCGTCTACGCTTCCAAGAGCTTGCTTGATAGCGTCTACTGGCATACCGTACATTTCAGCCATTTTTTCAACTTCTGCAGTTACTTCTTCTTCAGTAACTTCGATGTTTTCAGCTTCAATGATAGCTTCAAGAACAAGATTGATTCTTACACGTTTTTGTGCATCCTCTTTCATTTGCTCTTTTAATTTGTCAGCGTCAGTACCTGTGAATTGGTAGTAAAGCTCAAGGTTCATACCTTGTTGGCTTAAACGTTGCTCGAATTCACGAACCATACGATCTAACTCAGTGTCGATCATAGCTTCTGGAATGTCGATTTCAGCGTTAGCAGCAGCTAATTCTACTACTTCGTCACGTACTTTGTGCTCAGCTTCGTGCTTTTTGCCTTCTTCTAAGTTTGTACGAAGTTTTGTTTTTAATTCATCAAGAGTTGCAACTTCTTCGTCAGCATCTTTAGCGAACTCGTCGTTTAACTCAGGAAGTTCTTTTGTTTTGATTTCGTGAATTGTTACTTTGAATGTTGCTGGTTTACCAGCTAATTCAGCAGCATGGTACTCTTCTGGGAATGATACTTCAACTTCTTTAGAATCACCAGATTTAAGACCAATTACTTGCTCTTCGAAACCTGGGATGAAAGTACCAGAACCGATTGCAAGAGAATAGTTTTCGCCTTTTCCGCCTTCAAATGCTTCGCCATCAACGAAACCTTCGAAGTCGATTACAGCTGTATCACCATCTGCAGCAGTTCCTTCTTCTTTAACAACTAGTTCAGCTTGACGCTCTTGTAAAGCTTTTACTTCGTTCTCTACATCCTCGTCAGTTACAGTTGTTTCAACTTTTTCTACTGCTAAACCTTTGTAATCACCTAATTTAACTTCAGGTTTTACAGTAACTTTTGCAGTGAAAATTAAGTTTTGGCCTTTTTCGAATTTCTCGATGTCAATCTCAGGATGAGCAACTGGGAAGATACCAGCTTCATCGATTGCTTCACCGTATGCTTTTGGTAAGATGATATCTAAAGCATCTTGGTATAAAGATTCAATACCAAAGCGTTGTTCGAATAATGGACGAGGCATTTTCCCTTTACGGAAACCTGGTACATTAATTGTTTTTACTACTTTTTTGAATGCAGCGTCGATAGAGTTATTTACTTCTTTAGCATCAACTTCGATTGTTAAAACGCCAACGTTACCTTCTAATTTTTCCCATTTTGTAGACATTTATTCTTTCCCTCCAACTATAATAATGTATGCACATACCTTTATAGATCAAAATTTTTATTATCTCTTTCTTGAAATAACAAATGTACAAATAACCCTCTAGCAAAAAGCTTTCAGATACAATGTTCCAATCTACTAATTGTCTAAAAGACAACTACGGTATATTTTGTTCGAGACTAATATGAAACATATTAAGTAAGAGAATTATACTTCTCTTCTCTTACAAACAGGCAGATTTCTGCCTTTTGCAACCCTTACATTATAACATAGAATGTGCTCGTTTCAATAACTGAACGATTCTTTTTCATAATTATACGGGCAAATACCCTTCTCTTTCAATGCGCAGTAACCATTGATAGGCAATATGAAATTCCTCAAACTCAATATTGTATGCTGTCATAAGTTCTTCTTCATCAATAGCCAATCCGAAACGCTTTCTTCCAATTCTCTCTAAGACAGCAGCCCAAATTTCTACTTTATCCATTAATAGAGGGAACGGAAAAACGCTAATTTGTAATTCTTTCCAGTATGTAACCATCGTACTAAATATATCTGGATAATTTTGCTCTAATCGGTTTGAGAATTTATGTATAATTTTATCGGATTGCTCCTCATTATGACCTGTAAATGCTGGAATCACCTTTATCGTATTTCCAAACTTCTCTACTTCTATCTCTTCTTCTATTTGATTTTCTACCATTTTATACAAAATAGAAGTTTTTAAATAAGGATGCTGATCTTCGTCTATTAAAAATTTCTTTAAAGTAGGAAGTGCGAGATCCAGGTCTTTTAACGAAAGTTTCTGGATCACTCTTAGCTTTTGACCAAAGTTTTCTCCAAAAAGCCCATCGGTAAATTCTTCTAATTCAAAATTCGAATCCACTAGCGGTTTATCTTCTTCATTCAGCATCCCTTGCGCAAACAAAGCAAGCTGCGCCAATTTTTCCTTTTGCTCAGGAATTATATCTTTCGTTTGCAAAACTTCCTCAACAGTTTCAATGACACCTTCATAATCATTTGTTTGAACTAAAATAGTTACATACGTTTCAAGAATATCACCAAATAATACAGCTCCTGTTTCAAGCAACTGCTCACATTTTTCTTTCGCTTCTTCCATACGTTTTAATTCTAGCAAACAAATAACGGAAGCTAATTCTGTTTGTTCCGTTTCTGCATTATACTGACGTAATATTTCAAAGCAGCGCAATGCATCTTCGAATTCCCGCTCTTTCAACGCTAAAAAACCTTTATCAATATAGCGTTCTGATAGTTGCGGAAACAATACGACCGTATTTTCTTTTTTATCCATACGTCCGCCTCTTTTTCTAGATTTTAATGATCTTCAAAGTAAATATATCAAATGCGTAATGAGAACACAACATTCCAAAATTATTTATTTGAAATATAGGAATATTCTATTTTCATAACAAAAAACAACAAACTTCTAAATGAAATTCATTTTTCACAAACAAAAACCCTCAGCAACAGACGGCAGAGGGTTCATCATTAATGGAAAGCTTTTATAATTGTGGGGTATATAACAAGGGTAATAATTTGGAGAACAATAATTGCCATAACAATCATGCTAAAATAGAAGATTGGTTTACTTCGCTTCATTAAAAACATAATAATGAGCATCGTACAAGCAAACAAACTTAAAAAGAACAAACTCGTTGTCGAACTGAGTATACCACTCGGGACAAAGAACAATAAAACTACACTACAAGTACCTATAATTCCAAATAACCATTCCATTCATTCACTCATTCCCTTTCCCTCTCATGGCAGTTTTTTCTACGCTACTAAATGTTTTACAACATCAATTACATATGTTAACTTTTCATACGCCACAAACCCAAAAGCTACTGTTAAACCCGTTACGATTAATCCTTTCATCATCTCTTCCTCCTCATTTATCGTTGTTATCTTCATTATATAGGATTAGTAATTTGTTACCATCGAACTTCCTTACACTTACCTTACAGAGTTGTAAGATTTCAAAAATAGATTTAAAATCATGTTAATATATTTTTGTACAATTAAGAATTTAATTTACAAGGGGGATTATATATGTTCAAAAAAATGGCAGCTGACGTTTTAGGATTAAGCGATGTAGGTTCCGTTATCACACCAAAAGATTACGATAAGGTCGATGCTGATGATTACGTAATGCATGAAGATGGGGAGAAAATTTACTTTCTTATTAAATCTAAATCAGATGAATATTGTTTCACAAACAAAGGATTAATTCACCTAGATGGTACAAGTGCCACAAGCAAAAAACGTACATTACGCCGCTTTAGCTATAGTAAATATCAAATTAAAAACGTAGCACTTGAAACTGCAGGAACGATTGATTTAGATGTAGAAATTAAATTTCAAATGGGAGATGAGCATTACTCAATTGATGTTCATAAAAAACATATTGAAGAATTAAAAGATTTATATAAGGCTCTTCTTAAAATCGAAGAAATTTCATACGACAACGACATTAAATTGCAGTATGCACATAAAAGTTTAGATATGGCATCTAACGCTTTCAGCCGTATTTCAAATGCACAAGTAAATTTAGCAGAACAGTTTAAAGAGATGAACGAGATCGCCTTTAACTGGCTCGTTGATACGAAAAAGCAATATAACGTGAAAGATTACGGTTTTGTCTTTGAAAAATTTATTAATAACTAATTTAAAACAAACAAAAAACCTTGTTATCAAAAGATAACAAGGTTTTGTTAGCGTCCCAGGAGAGATTCGAACTCCCGACCGTACGCTTAGAAGGCGTATGCTCTATCCGGCTGAGCTACTGGGACATGGAGCGGGTGAAGAGAATCGAACTCTCGACCAGAGCTTGGAAGGCTCTTGTTTTACCACTAAACTACACCCGCATATGTTATTTTATTTTTCTTCGTTAGCGCTGTTGCCCTATCGACAATATTTATTATATTCATAACTACTTATAAAGTCAACACTTTTTTAAAAGAGGATAATTTTTCTTATCCTCTTTTAAAAATTGCTTGTTCCACCAGCTGTCCATCTAATGTTTCAAAACGAACTTCTATATGATTTTCATCCATTTCTAATAAAGCGAATGTTTTTTCCACACGAGAGCGCGGGAGCAAAATACTTCCTGGATTAATAAATAAAATCCCATCAATTAATTCTGCCCCTAATATATGAGAATGTCCAAAGCATGCTACTTGCGCTCCTACTTCTCCTGCATGATACGCTAACGTTTGTAACGTCATTTTCACATTATGACGATGACCGTGTACAACTAAGAAACGAATTCTATCTACATCAGTTACAATTTCATCTTGAAAGTTAGCATAATCACAATTCCCTTTTACAACTTGGAAACCTTGTAGCTCTTCGTGAGCAGGCGTTAGCTCTGAATCACCACAATGAATCATGATATCTACTTTCCCTTCGTAATTCTCTTTTAACTGCTGTAATTCCTTCACAGAGCTATGACTATCGCTTACGATTAAAGCTTTCATCAATCTCTCTCCCTTATTCTTCTAAAAACCATTCTGGGATTTTTTCTTCTAATTTACGAAGAGCGCGTCCGCGGTGACTAATCGCATTTTTCTCATCCGAATTTAGCTCAGCCATCGATTTTTTATATTCTTCTACATAAAAAATCGGATCGTATCCGAAACCATTTTCCCCGCGGCGCTGTTCTAGAATTTTCCCTTCGCACGTTCCGTTTACAATAACCGGCTCTTTATCCACTTCAGGGAAAGCAACTGCTAGCGCACAGTAAAAACGAGCTGTACGTTTTTCTAAATCGAAGTCAGTTAACCCTTGTAACACCTTATCTATATTCGCCTGATCATCTTTCGGCTCCCCAGCAAAACGAGCTGAATACACACCTGGTTTCCCGTTTAAGGCATCTACAATAAGACCAGAGTCATCCGCAATTACGATGGAATTCAACTGTCTACTAAGACTGTCCGCCTTTAAAATTGCATTTTCTTCAAATGTTTCACCAGTTTCTTCGACTTCTTCAATATGAGGAAAATCGTGTAAAGATTTCACTTCTAAGTCAAATCTCTCAAATAACTCAGCAAACTCACGTACTTTCCCAAGATTTTTCGTCGCTACAACAACTTGCTTCATATTTTCCACCTCTACTCTATATGAGATACGATGTCACCTAATGCTTCTTTTTGCTTTTCAACAAGTTGGAAAATCCCTTGTTCAGCAGCATCAAGTAATTCATTTAATTCAGCTCTGCTAAACGTCGCTTCTTCTCCAGTTCCTTGTACTTCAACAAACTGACCTTTTCCAGTCATAATAACGTTCATATCAACGTCTGCTTTAGAATCTTCAGCATAATTTAAATCTAAAACAACACCTTGTTCTTCAACAACACCTACTGACGTTGCCGCTAAATAATCTTTCACCGGAATTTTAGATACTTTGTCTGCTTGCAATAATTTTTCAAAAGCTAATACCATCGCTACATAAGCACCTGTAATAGAAGCTGTTCTCGTTCCGCCATCCGCTTGAATTACATCACAGTCAATCCAAACCGTTCTTTCGCCAAGTGCTTCTAAATCAACAACCGCACGCAATGCTCGTCCAATTAAACGCTGGATCTCCATTGTGCGCCCTGTTACTTTCCCTTTACTTGACTCCCTGATTGTACGTTGCTCTGTCGCACGTGGAATCATTGAATATTCTGCTGTTACCCAGCCTTTTCCTTCTCCGCGCATAAACGGCGGTACACGCTCTTCAATTGTCGCTGAACAAATTACCTTTGTATCCCCAACTTCAATTAGTACTGATCCCTCTGGATGTTTTAAATAATTTGTATGAATATGTATATGGCGTAGCTCTGCTTTTCCTCTACCATCTACTCGCATAAAAATAACCCCCTCATAAATACTCTCATTAGTATAGCCAAATTTAAATGTACGATATGTATAACAATAAAAGAAGGGGAACTCAAAAAGCAATTCCCCTTTCTTACATAAGTATATCAAATTATTCGCGATTAAAAACTACCTGTATTCACGTTTTGTGGACGATTAACAGGTTTTATTAACTTTTCACCTTTCTCATCCATAAGATTTGCTTTCCCATTCACTTCAATAGAAACATTTTTCACACCTTGTTTTTCCGTTAAAGATAAGACTAACGATTTCAACACATAATTTGAAATCATATTTTTGTCTGGGTTCACAAATATATTTTCATTAAAGTTTAATGTAATATTTCCGTCCTTCACTTTCGGATTCGTAATAAGCTTAGCTCCTGGATTAAAATCATTTAGTAGCGATCCTTGAATCGGACCTTTTACAAGCTCATCCACAATTGCCGAGTAATCATTTTCTTTTCCTTCTGCAACGCGCCTTGTTACCGGTACGTAATATTGCTGCTTATTATTTTGCGCCATAAAGTAAAGTGTAACCGGTTTTGTATGCGTCACATCTGCTACTTGTTCATCATCAAAGTTAATTCCATTCGCACGACTTACACCTTCACCAAGCGGTGTACCCGCAACAGGCATCTTCGCTAATTTTTCACCATTTATTTGGAACTGCACTTGTTTTATTTCTGTAAATTGAGTCAAAGTCCACGCTACTGATTCAACAATTTGACGTTCTTCTTCTTTTGAATAATTTTTCATTTCTTTAGAGAAATCAATTACTGCTGTCCCGCCTTTTTTCAAATTCAAGGTCATCGTCGTATTCGCTGAAAGGACTGCTCGAAATCCATTTGGTAATAAATTTGTAACTGGTCCATCTTTCACAAGATACTCTAACGTTTGCTGTACAACTTCATTCGCTTTCGGAGTAGGCATTGCAATAGTTTGCGGTACAACATATCCATTTTTATCAACGAGGTATAACTCTCTATTTACTGTTTGCTCTTGTTTATCTTTTTTAGCAGTTTCTTTCTTTTCACCTTCTGTATACGTAACTTTTTTTGGCGGATCAATTTGTTCTGTCGCTTTCTCTTGATTTAACAAGCCACACCCTGATAATAAAATCGCACTCACAGTAGCACCAACAACCCATTTAAAAGTGGATTTAGGCATGCCATTCCCCCCTAAAATCTAAGTTTGTACTATTATGTATACGAGCTGTTTCATATTTTAGAACAAGCTATAGCTACTTACACAGAAAAAACCCCTGATTTCTCAGGAGTTCTCTTATATGAATCTACTATTATTCTGTTTCTAAATTGATATGCTTCACATTTTCAATCGGCTGACCGAACCACTTTGATGCAATTTCTTTAAACAGGCCTACTTTACCAGTCGTTAAGAAGAGATGATCACTTTGTTCTTCTCCCTCATTTAACATCTTACTATGGTATAAAATCGTGCTTACCTCACGCGCTGTTTCATCACCCGAACTAATTAATTGTACTTGATCCCCCATTACCTTTTTAATAACAGGACCTAAAATAGGATAATGTGTACATCCTAGAATAAGCGTATCAATGTCAGTACTTTTCAACGGTTGCAATGTTTCTCTTACAACTTCATACGCCATTTCACTTTCGAAATTCCCACTCTCTACAAGCTCAACGAAAGGTGGGCACGCTAAACTTTCTACCATAACACGGTTATTAATAGACTTTAGTGCCTCTTCATAGGCGCCACTTTTTACTGTTCCAATCGTTCCAATAATCCCAACATGATACGTATTTGTCACTTTTAAAGCTGTACGTGATCCTGGATGAATAACTCCAACTACTGGAATTGGTAATTGTTTCTGCATTTCTTCTAAGACAACCGCAGTTGCTGTATTACACGCAATAACTAACATTTTGATATTTAAATCTAATAAATGCTTCGTCATTTCCCACGTAAATTGACGCACTTCTTCACGAGAACGCGGACCATAAGGGCAACGTGCTGTATCCCCTAAATATATAATACGCTCTTTCGGCAACTGACGAATTAATTCCTTCGCTACTGTTAAACCGCCCACTCCTGAATCAATAACACCGATCGCTCTATTCAACTTAATCACCCGTTTTCTCATTCATCATCTTTTATGTTTATCAGTATATTTTACACACTTTAAGTTCGCTAACTTAAAGTGCCCCTGTATAAAAATTTTCATTTGTACCTATATAGATCAGGACCTTTTTTATTTTGCTCCTTTTTTTCATAATTTGCAAGACAGAAAAATAACCGACCTTCTATATGAAAGGCGGTTTCTTCTATATAAAATACGCATTTATCCCACTAATTAAAGTTTCACTTTATTGCTCCATCTTTTTTTGAAAAGAAGACATTCCTATTAATAAGAAGAAATGAGCAGAAATTAAAATGATGATTAAAATAAAATTCAAACGATAACTATTTGTAGATTCCATAACCTTGCTCGCTACAGCTGGTCCAAATGCCATACCGAAAAAGTTAATTAAATTATATAAACCAAGACCGACTCCAACTTTAGCTGGATGTAATGTTTTCGGTATAAATGTGTTTAATGATACTTGAATAGCTGAATAACTCATAAATGTTAAAATAACCGCCACTAAAATAATGATTAAGTTCCCGTTCGGAATAAGCCCTAAAATTAAAAAGCCAACGATCATAATGACAGACGCTACATAAATCATATTCACATTTCCAAACGAAGGGACAATCTTTCCCGTAATAAAACTAGATACAATACCAAAGAGTGATGCAACAAACAGTGCAATTCCGATAACGAATGGCGACAATCCGTGCACTCTTCCTAACAGTGATGGCAATAATAATAGACTAGCACATAACGCCACATTAATTATAAACCCGACCGCTATTAAACGAAAAAATGGTTTGTTCGAAAATAACTCAATATCAATAAATGGATGCTCCGCGTTCTTCATACGAACCGTGAATAAAAATAAGAAAGCTACCGATAACACAAATAGCCAACTATTAATATTGACACCTAATAAAACAGTCGTAATGAATGCAAATAATAACGCCGCTCCAATGTAATCAAAATGAAACACTTCATCCGTATGCTGCGCTTCTTCTGGCATAAATTTTATAAGCAAGAAAATCCCAACTACTGAAATAACCATAAATAAAAATAAATATGGCCACCCTAATGTATTTGTAATAGCCCCGCCAACTAAAGGACCAATGCCTATTGCTAATGCAATAGAAGAACTAATCATCGCTAATGCACCAGGCTTCTTAGCAGGAGCAACTAATTTTGCCACTGCAATCATACTAAGCGCAATAAACGCCGCGCCCCCACTCGCCTGCACTAATCTTGCAAGAATGGTAATCGCATAAGATTGATTCATAAATCCAATAATAGAACCCGCTACAAATATGATAATTGAAATAATCAATAGTTTTTTTACGCTATAACGATCAGCCAACTTCCCATATATCATCGAACCAATACCGACAACTAAAGAATAACCTACTACAACCCAACTTACTTTCGATTGACTAATAGATAAATCATTAGCAATATCCTCTAACGCTACATTAAATAAAACCGCATTCATCGGTCCTAATAAAACGATAAAACATAATGTGAAAACAAACCATTTTGAATGGTTACTTATATCTTTCCCCATGCGTAACACCTCTTCTGATTGTAGTAACTGTAAATGAAACATGAAGTTGTTTAGCTCCTCTATCACTACTAAGCAACTTCATCAAATGTATAAATTTATCGCGCGACAAATTGAATTCGAAACGTAACATTATGTTGTTCGATATTCATGGAACTATCATAGTTTCAGCATTACAGTTTGTCAACGAAAAATATACAAAGTAAACTGTTTTAGTGTTTTTAGTTTACTTTGTCCAAAAATTGTTATACACTAATTTCGAATCCGGTATAAGGGGGACTGACATGGTTATTCAAATTTGCAATTTCTAACTTAATAAAATCAAGTAAATAAAGAACTTTTATATAGAAGAAACATTACAGGAGGATTATGATGAAGAAAAAAATGTTAGTTGTATTAACGAGCGTAGAAAGATACCCAAATTTAAATAGAGCTACTGGGCTTTGGCTTGGTGAAGCTGTCCATTTCGTTAAAAAAGTAGAAGAAGCTGGTTACGAAGTAGATTATGTCAGTCCACAAGGTGGTTATACACCGATTGATCCGCATAGTTTAGCGATGGCGGAGAGCATCGATTGGGAATGGTATCAAAAGAAAGAATTTATGAATCGTCTCGGTTCTACAATGAAACCGAGTGAAGTGAATCAAGAAGACTACGCTGTTATTTATTACGCGGGTGGTCACGGAGTTATTTGGGACTTCCCAGAAAACAAAGAACTTCAAAAGATTAGCCGCAACATTTATGAAAATGGCGGAATTGTTTCCTCTGTTTGTCACGGAGCTGCTGGTTTATTCCATATCACATTAAGTAACGGGGATCGTTTAATTAACGATAAAAAAGTAACAGGATTCTCAAATGAAGAAGAGAAACTAGCTGAATTAGATCAATTCGTTCCATTTTTAACAGAAGATGAACTCGTTAAATATGGGGGACTTTACGAAAAAGCTGCGCAGCCTTGGGAAGCTTACGCTGTAGAAGATAATCGTGTAATTACTGGTCAAAACCCTGCTTCAGGTGGTCCAGTAGCTGAATTAGTATTAAAACAGTTGCAAAAATAATATGTACTAAAAAAGCAGATTTCCCTCTAGTAAGGGAAATCTGCTTTTTTTACGAAATCATTTGTAAATTAGCTTTAATTTCTTTTTCAATTTCAGAATCATCAACTACATCTAAAAATTCCGGTTTAAACAGTTGATATTTCTTCAAATTGTAGAAATCAAGTATCGCTTGCTTTAACGTAATATCGTACTGAATGCAAAAAGTATGATCTATAATGCGTCTTAACATCACATCATCTTGCACCATAAATAGTTGCGCATTCATTTTATTAAAGTAACCTTGTTCCATACCCGACTCAAAAAACATTTGCAAATTACGATTGCGATTTTGTTGTGCAGCGACTAATTGATCCGACAAATGCGGATACGCTTCTTTCAAATCTTGTAAAAAGACATCCGAAATATACGTCACACATTTTAAAGAATGGATAAACGTCTTTTGGAAACGTTCTGTAAACGACATACTTTCATCTTGATTATCCGCATCTCCTTCAAGAAGATAGTTTATAAAATCCTCTACTACTGCCTCAATAATCTCATCTTTCGAAGAAAAACGTTTATATAAAGTAGCTTTACTAATATCCATATATTTCGCAATTTCATCTATTTTTAATTGGCTAAAACTCGTCTTTCGAATAACGGGCTTTATTTTATTAATATAAGTATTTGCACACGCTACTTTTCTCATTTAAAAGAGCCTCCTCTTTTGTTCATACAAAATAGTATAGCAAATTCATGAATGTTTATAAATGAAGTTATTATACTCATTACGTCTTTTTAGTTTATTACAATTTCAATCTACGCTATACATAAAAAGTACCCGCTACCTTTGTTAGTAGCGGGCACCTTTTCTATAACTTATTTACAGCTCTTTTTATAGCCTTACCTATTCCCACACTAGACTGCGGATTCTGCCCTGTAATCAAACGCCCATCTACTACAACATGCGGCGTGAAATTAGGTGCCACATAAAATAATGCCCCTTCTTCTTTCAACTTACTTTCTAGCAAAAAAGGAACTCGCTTTTCTAAATGTACAGCTTTTTCTTCATCGTTTGTATAACCTGTTATACGCTTACCGGCAACAAAAAACGAGCCATCTTTATTTTTCACACCAACTAAAGAACTTACCCCGTGACAAACAGCCGCTACAACCCGGTTATTGTTATACATATTTACAATCAAATTCGCTACATATGTATTACCAGGAAAATCTACAATAGCCCCGTGCCCACCACCAAATAAAACTGCATCATAATCTGAAAAATGAACCTTCGAAATCGGCTTCGTACTTTGCAATATCATAGCTACCTGCTTAAATTCACGAGGTATCCCATTTGGAATTGACACTCTATCAATAGGTACCCTTCCACCTTCTATAGATACAAGATCAACATCGAACTTAGCCTTTCTAAATAAATTATACGGAGCTGCGAGCTCTTCAAGCCATAAACCAGTCGGGTGTCCATTCAAGTTATGAGCGCTTGTTGAAACTAATAATACCCTTTTCAACATATCCCCTCCTTACTACCTATTTATGTAGGAAACATTCTTATCATTCATATGGAGCATGAAACAAACAAAAAAATAGCCGACCTCTTGTATAAAAGTCGGCTGCTTTCTTATAGTTCGAGCTCTCCCATACGAAGAAGCTCAACAACTGCTTGTGAACGTCCTTTAACCCCTAGCTTTTGCATTGCGTTTGAGATGTGATTACGTACTGTTTTTTCACTTATAAACAGTTCACCTGCAATTTCCTTCGTCGTTTTATCTTGAACCAGTAATTCAAATACTTCTCTTTCTCTCTTTGTGAGTAACGGTTTAGATTGATACGCTTTTTCCTTCAACTGGTATAACCCTCCTTGCTTAAGCCAGAGCTGTATATGTGTAAGTTGGGTGTTTATTTAGTCAAGATATTGTATGAACGAAATGTGCAGGTGGTGAATGAAAATGGGCTTTATTTCTTATGTTATTTTAGACTTTTATACAGTGCGTACACTCTTTTTATCCACTTACTTTTCAGTACACCATATTTGTTCTAGTAATATGCTGACAACTGTACCTACGAACAAACCATTTCCGAATATATATTGCATCACAGACGGCAAGGATTGGAGTGCTCCAGACGGTAAAAACATAACACCACTTCCAAATAATATAGCAACTCCTAAAATCGTTATATTCCTTTCGCTCATTGGCACTTGTTTTATATTATGAAACCCAATTCCAATTAGCTGTACGAACGAAGCCATTAAAACCGCAGATGCGACCGCGGATGGCAGAGAGGCTAAGTAGCGGATAATACTTGGAAACAGCGACATACCGACTAATAGTACGCATGCAAATAAGAATGAACGCATGTACTTTTGATTTGTTAAACGTATGAAACCTGCCGTTGCTGGTAATGGAACGACACCTACAGTTGAAAACAAAGAGGAAATCATATGCGAAATCCCTCCGACCCACGTACCATTTCTCAACTGTTTTTGTTCAATAGTCGCTTTATGAATCGTAGCTTGATTGATTGCTATAATAGCTGCCACTGTATTTGAAACTAAAATACATACCATAACGAAACTTGATACAGCCATACCTGTATTCCATTTTGGAATTCCCCACGCGAATATATGTGGAAGTTGCACAAAATGAGTTACTTGAGATGGGATCGTCACTTTTCCTGCAATGAGAAAAATAATCCAGCCACTAATTAGCCCTATTAAAACCGCATAACTTTTAACAAACCCTTTTCCAAAGTTGGAGAGTATGACTACGAATAAAAATATGCCAAAAGCAATTAATGCTGTAAATCCATCAATTTGAGAAACAGTAGCTGTAATTCCTAGCATTCCTTTTAAAAATACACCACTTAATTGTAAACATAATAAAAGTAAGAACGTCCCTGTCACGAGCGGCGTAAATAAAAATAAAATACGCCCGATAACTCCCGTTACTCCTAGCCCTATTAAAACAACTCCCGCAACCATCATTCCTAATTCTAAAATTTGCAATGTACTATGTAATTGATCCTGTCCTACAGTTGCATAAGCAAGCACGGTAAATACACCAACCCAAGATCCAGCTGGTCCATCCGCAATCGGAAGCTTATGTCCAAGCCATCCTTGTAAAAAAGAAGATATACCAACTACGAAAAACGTACGCTGCATTAAATAAAATACTTCTTCCGTCGTAAGATGAAATAATCCGCCAACAACAATTGGTAGCGCGATTGAGTTTGCTAATAAAAAAATAAACCATTGCAAAGTTCCCATAATATGATTTTGATTATGTTGATTGTCCAAACTTTTCATCCCTTCTTGCTTCCTTATAAGGAAGTATAGTACTTCCCTGTTTCTACTAAATAAAAAAGAAGGGTTCTATTTTCACAATTAGAACCCTTCTCAAAACATCTAAACGATTCCTCTATACAAGATTATCAGATTTCACTTGATCTAAATCCCCTATAACAACATTCCCTTTATACATAACTACACGCTTCTCTGTTTGACGAGCCACTGCTTCCGCGGCGCATGTTGCATTCGTCAAGACAAAACTTGCCTCATCTCCTACATTTGGCCATAATCTCTTGCCTTCATCGTTTAGCGTAGCTTTCCCTCCTGTAATAAAACGAAGAGCTTTCCCTAAAGACCTTTCATCACTCCAACCAAATCGTTCTGCCAATCGATTTACCTTTTGAAGCATATCACCTGTGCCAAACGGAGACCAATGATCTGTAATACTATCATTTCCTAATGAAACTTTAACTCCTTTTTTATCTAGTAATGGAATTGGGATTACTTGTTTACCGATTGGAACAGTTGAAGTGATATCAATCTTTAATGCTGCTAGTCTTTCTGCCACTTCTTCAGCTTCTTTATCAGTAACACCACCAAGTCCAAGCGCATGACTAATTGTTACACGACCTTGCCATCCTGCTTCTTCCGTTAGACTTGCCAATCTCTTCATTGTAAACGTTCCAAGGTTATTCGCATCGTGCAAATGAATATCAACATCCGCATTAAATTCTACCGCAATGTCCATAATCGTATGTAATGATTTTTCAATATCATTATCTACTGTAGCTGGGTCCACTCCGCCAACTAATTGTGCGCCCATACGCATCGCATCTTTTACAAGTTGCACAGAATTACTGCGCAACAATCCATGTTGCGGAAATGCAACTATTCTACCAGACAACCGATCTTTATATGTTTCTAAAGCCGCTAACGTTGCCTCTAAATTACGAAGTCCAATAACCGGATCCACATTACAATGCGTTCTAATATTTGTTGCGCCATTTCGAAGCAATAACTCTAGCATATTTTCCGCCCTGTCTTGAGCAGTTGCTAATTGCTTTGGTAAAATCGTTTTTTCTTCATTAAAACGTGTAAAAATATTTTCTGCTGGCATACAAGCTTTCCAAGGCCCACTATAATATGTTTTATCAATATGAATATGCATCTCTTCAAAAGCTGGTAAAACTAATAAACGATTAGCATCAAAAGTTAACGTTCCTTCCTCTTGGGCGATTCCCGATATAATTCTTTTAATTCGCCCATCTTCAATAAGAAGACTGCATATCTCAGTTTCCGTTTGTGAAATTTTCGCTTCTTCATATGTATAACCTGTTTCAAGCTTTACATTAGTCAACCAATATAATGTCATTACCATTTCCCCACCTTATATTAGAAAATACGTCACACCCTCATTTTCATTTTAATACCAACTGAAAATTAAGACAATTAATCCACTGTATTGTCCTTTCACAAAAAAATGTAATATAACCTAATGGTCTTCTCATAAATTTCCATATAGAATAAAAGTACACTGTATCACTCATACATAACAGCGGTGATATAAAAAGGAGAGGATCATAATATGTCGAAGAGGTTATATAAATCCGAAACTGATAAAATGTTATTTGGTATATGCGGTGGTTTAGGAGAATATTTTGATATTAGCTCTACTCTCATTCGCATACTTTGGGTCATTGCTATTTTATGTTTTGGAACGGGGTTTTTAGTTTATTTTATTTGTTTATTACTTATGCCACGCTCTTACTAATAACATTCTTTCATATATTTGAGCATAGCGTATAAAAAATCCCCTATAGATTTTTCTATAGGGGATTTTTTCATGAAGAATATTTCATCGTTAAATGTAATACCGCCACTTCATCCTCTTCATTTTTATAACTATGTTTCTTATTAGCTTCAAACTGAATGGAGTCAAACTCATTTAGCACATATACGTCATTCTCAACTTGAATAGAAACTTTCCCTTTCATTACTGTTACAAGCTCAATTGCTCCTTCATGATGAGCTTCCGGTTCATATATACTATTCGCTCTTAAACAAGCACGATGCATTTCCATCCCTGTTTCTTTCGTGTAACGGAACATCGTTTCTAAATGCCATGCTTGTCCTACATCTACTGCAAATCCTTCTCCGCAGCGCGCAACAGCTACAGGTTCTCCAACAACCATTAATCTCGATAAAGGAATCGATAACCCTTTCGTTATTTTCCAAATGACAGCTAACGTTGGATTCGTTTCGCCTCTCTCAATTTTTCCTAATGTTAATTTACTAACCCCTGTTTTTTGGGCTAATTCTTCTAAACTTAATTTTTGTTCATTTCGAATTTGTCTTAATAGCTGACCTACTTGCTGAATTACTTCTTTCGTTTGTATATCTTCATTTTCTTTCATATATAAAACCACCTTGAAGTATAAAATAGTTTACTTTTATTTATTTTAAGTATATTATACTATACATAAATACTCAATTCCGAAAGGAGTGCCATATTTCATGCGCGCAATATTACTAGGTCTTTTATCATCGGCCTTTTTTTCTGCAACCTTTATTATTAACAGAGCAATGAATGTATCTGGAACAAGCTGGGCTTGGACTGCTTCCTTCCGTTTTCTATTTGCTCTCCCTATTTTATTCCTTATCGTTTTATTTCGCAAAAACTTAGGAGCTTTATGGGCAGAATTAAAAAAACATCCATTTGTATGGATCGGGTGGGGCTCGGTCGCTGGCATCGGCTTCTATTCTTTATTAAGTTTCGCAGCTGTTTTTTCTCCAGCTTGGCTCGTTGCTGGAACTTGGCAAGTTACGATATTAGCAGGTTTACTACTATCACCATTATTTTTCGTTAAAATAGAAACGAAATCAGGTACAAAACTTGTACGTGGAAAAATTCCACTTCGCAGTTTATATGTAGCATTATTTATTTTACTTGGTGTAATTTGTATGCAAGCGACTGCAGCGGGTCATATTACAATGACTCAGTTCATCTCGGGATTTTTACCTGTCGTATTAGCGGCTTTCTTATATCCGTTCGGTAACCGAAAAATGATGGAACTTGTTGGTGGGCGTCTTGATACATTCCAACGTGTATTAGGAATGGCAATCGGAAGTCTCCCTATTACAATCCTACTTGGTATATACGGATTTTCCACTACCGGTATTCCATCATCAAGTCAAATGATGCAAGGATTTTTGTTAGCATTATGTTCCGGAGTTATTGCGACGATGACATTTTTCTTTGCTACTGACTTAGCAAAAAACAATCTTGCTTTACTTGGAGCTGTTGAAGCAACACAAGCTGGAACGATGGTCTTCACTGTGCTTGGTGAGATTATTTTCTTAAATGGTTCATTCCCTAGCGGACTGTCACTGATTGGGATGATTATTATCATGCTAGGAATGATCGTAAATAGTGTTTTAAACCGTTCTGTTCCAGTCATTAAACAAAAAAAATCAGCATAAAAATAGATATGGTTCTTCTTCATAGAACCATATCTATTTTTATTATCTCCCTATTTCGCCTTATCAGAATAGTATTTCATTAGCTGTTTATACTAAAACCTATGTTATAATACGTTTCATGTGCATTAATAGGAGGTAAATTATGTTAAAAAAAGCAATTGCTGAATTTATTGGTACATTTGTACTTGTATTATTCGGAACTGGAGTAGCTGTCATTGGTGGCGGAATTGAAGGAATCGGAACATTAGGTATCGCTATGGCTTTCGGATTATCTATCGTGGCTATGGCATATAGCATTGGAACAATTTCTGGATGTCATATTAACCCAGCAGTATCAATCGCTATGTTCATCAACAAAAGAATGAACGCTATGGAACTTAGCTATTATTTATTAGCTCAAATTTTAGGTGGTTTATTAGGAACTGCAACGTTAGTAACAATTTTACGATCTGCTAAATTACCTTTAGATAATTTAGGACAAAATAGTTTTGGAACTCTTGGTTTATCTGGAGCATTTTTAGTTGAATTCATTTTAACTTTCGTATTTGTTTTAGTTATCGTTGCTGTAACAGGTAAAAAAGGAAGTTCTTCTTTAGCTGGACTAGTAATTGGTTTCACATTAGTATTAATTCACTTATTAGGTATTCCGTTAACTGGAACATCTGTTAACCCAGCTCGTAGTATCGCACCAGCTCTATTCGCTGGCGGAGAAGCAATTTCTCAACTATGGGTGTTCATCGTTGCCCCAATTTTTGGTGGTATCGTAGCAGCTGTTGTAGGAAAGTTTATTTTAAATACTGAAAAATAGAATTTTCAATATTTCCGAATAAAAAAAGGCGAGCCCTCATCATGAGGAAGCTCGCTTTTTTTATTCTTTAATTTTCGACTTTAAATTTGTAACTAATTGCTGCACCGTTACATTTGCAAGTACGTTTTCCATCGCTTCTTGCGATTGTATTAAAACAATCTCTAATACCGATTGAATATTAGCTCCTACTGGACATTCAATGTTGGGATTTTCATGGAAAGAAAATAGATGTCCTTCTTCTACAACTTCCACAGCTTTATATACATCAAGTAATGTAATTTCATCTAAATCACGAGCAAGTGTCGTACCACCTTTACCGGCTTGTACATCAACAAGTCCTGCTCTCTTCAACATTCCTGTAATGCGACGAATCACAACTGGATTTGTATTCACACTACCAGCAATCCATTCAGAGGTACAGCGAGAGTTTCGATCTATTGCAAGTAACGTTAACATATGAACACCTACTGTAAAACGACTACTAATTCCCATCTGCACACCCTCCTTTTTATTCATTCTATTAAAAGACAACTCTTATTATTATATACTATTTTTAATTTATACATAAAGTGAAACTTTAATCAGTGGGGGTTTTGTTCATCCCCCACTGATTATTAGTTGAACCAATCGGGCGTTTACGGGCAGTTGATCTCCCATCTAACTTCTTTGCTCCAGCTGAATTTTGAGATGGGAGTTTTACTGCCCGTTAATGCGGGGTAAAGAAAAAGCATGATTCCATTAGAAAATCATGCTTTCCCTCTATTATTGACGCTTTATAAATTTCGCCAAATCTTTAAACTTCACTTTATCAGAGTAATTCATTACACCGTTTACGTAAATGCGGCTTGTAACAGCACTTAATATACCGATTGTTGTTAAAAGAACCGCCATTGTTATCGTAATTTCTAACATACCAGCTTCACCAGCTACAAAGCGTGAGAATGTGATCATCGGGCTGAAGAATGGAACGTAAGAACTTACAACAACAACAGTACTATTTGGATCACCTAGCGATTTAATACTTATAAAGAACGCGGCCATTATTAAAATCGATACTGGCAATATAACACCTTGTAAATCCTCAGTCCTAGAGACAACCGCTCCAGCAGCCGCATACATCATCGCATAAAGGAAATATCCTGTAACAAAATAAATAAGGAACATACCGATAACTTGTGCATCTATCTTTGTAAAATCAATTGGCGCTCCAAATAATGAACCATTTTCTAAATCTACCCATCCTAGTAACCAAGGAACCAAGTAACCACATGCCAATATGGCAAGTTGTAATAACGCCGTTGAAACAACCGCTAAAATTTTCGCATACATCATCGTAAGTGGTTTTACTTTCGGAATCATAACTTCCATAACGCGAGAAGCTTTTTCAGAAGCAATATTCATCGCAATTGTACTTCCGAACATGATAATAAACATATACAAAGCAAATGTAAAGAAATATGCGATTCCTGCGGAAGCAGAACGATCTTTTATCGCTTCTTGTTTCACAGAAATTTCGGTTTGCAATTGCTGTGCAATTTCCGGTGAAACATTATGTTTAGCAATTGTTACCGCCGTATATTGCGCTTTTAAATAACTAGCTATAATTGTAGAAGTTGTTTCACTAGGTAACTTATTAAACATATACGTAACTTCTGGAACTCCATCCTTTTCCGTCACATGGAATAGACCATCTAAATCTCCCTCTTCTACTTGCTTATGCAGTTTATCAAAATCATCCTTTGAACCGACCGTTATTTTTGCTGATGGCAATAGCTTATTTAGCTCTTCTTTTTGTACTTTGTATGTGGAACTCTCTACTACAACTGCAATTTTATCTTTATCCTTATTTTTATCATCGCCTGAAGTAAAATGATTAAATGCAAAAATCCCAAACACAACTAAAAATAAAATCGCACTCGTAATTAATGATTTTTTAGATAAAAACGCTTCCTTAAAATAAAATGAAAATACATGAGAAAATTTACGCATCTTTATTTCGCCCTCTCTACAAAGATTTCGTTTAACGTCGGCTCTAACATTTTAAATTGTCGTAAGCTAATACCTTGCTCTTGCAACTGTTGCAAAATCTTTAGAGCTTCTGCATCGCCTTGTACTTTTACATAAAGAAGGCCTTGTTGTTTTTCATACGGAACGTGTATAGCTTCTAATCCCTTTTCATTCTCTACTGTATCTTCAATCGTTAAATTACGAAAACCGTATTCTTTCTTAATATCACTTAACTGTCCTTCTACAACCGCTTCGCCTTTTTTCAAAATACATACATGTTGGCAAAAAGCCTCTACTTGCTCCATACGATGACTTGATAAAATAATTGTCTTTCCACTCTGTACTTGTTCTCCAATAATATTAGCTAACATTCCCGCATTAACTGGATCAAGTCCGCTAAATGGTTCATCTAAAATAAGAAGTTCTGGATCATGAAGAAGAGCAGCAATCAATTGAATTTTTTGCTGATTCCCTTTCGAAAGTTCTCCCGCCGTTTTAAATTTATATTCTGGAATTGCTAAGCGTTCTAACCAGTGATCAATTGCAAGATCCACTTCTTTTTTCGTCATTCCTTCTAATCTGCCAAAATATCGCAACTGATCTATTACTCTACTTTTTGTATATAATCCTCTTTCTTCTGGTAAATATCCAATTGTTACCCCGCTATCACCAAATGATTTTCCATCCCACGTAATAGAACCTTCATTTGGCGTTAATAAACCTAGTAACATTTTAATTGTCGTTGTTTTCCCTGCACCATTTCGGCCAAGTAACCCTAACACTTCACCTTTCGGTAACGAGATTTGCAAACCATTAACCGCTTTAGATTCTCCGAATATTTTTGTTAAGTTTTGAATTTGTAAACTCAATGTATAAAGCCTCCCCTTTAGTATCATTCGTACCTTCTGTTAAAGCCTATGATTGTTCAGAATAAAATATAGTACTATATTTCATTCTCTTATATGTATCACTACACCTAACCCATCATTTGTTTCATTTAGTTAAAATTGTAAATAAAAATCCTGTTTTTGTCAATTATAATTGTCATTACGACAATAAAACTTGTCAAAATAATTATTATTATTTAACCCATCTTTCTAATATAGGACAAACTACTACATATACAAAAGACAATATGCAAATGTTCATAAAAAAAAATATAAAAAGCATTATATTTTAATATATAATATTAAATGATTTACTAACATCAAGGAGGATACATATGAAGATGAAGAGGGGTATTACCACTTTATTATCTGTAGCCGTTCTTTCCACATCGCTTGTAGCATGTTCAGGAACAGCTGAGAAAACAGTGGCGAAAGAAGAAAAAGTAAAATTAACAGACCAGCAATTAATGGCTGATTTATGGTATCAAACAGCTGGCGAAACGAAAGCACTATACTACCAAGGATACAATATTGGTCAATTTAAGCTTGATGCAGCTCTTGCAAAAGGGACAGGCAAAAAACCTGCTATCGTACTTGATTTAGATGAAACTGTTTTAGATAACAGTCCTCATCAAGCAATGAGCGTAAAAACAGGAAAAGGCTATCCTTATAAATGGGACGATTGGATTAATAAAGCTGAAGCTGAAGCTCTTCCAGGCGCGATTGATTTCTTAAAATATACAGAGTCTAAAGGTGTAGATATTTACTACATCTCAAATCGCAAAACGAATCAACTAGATGCAACTATTAAAAACCTTGAGCGCGTAGGGGCTCCTCAAGCAACAAAAGAGCATATCTTATTACAAGATCCGAAAGAAAAAGGGAAAGAAAAACGTCGTGAACTTGTTTCTCAAACACATGACATCGTCCTATTTTTCGGTGACAACTTATCTGACTTCACTGGTTTTGATGGAAAATCTGTAAAAGATCGCAATCAAACAGTCGCAGATTCAAAAGCACAATTTGGTGAGAAATTCATCATTTTCCCTAATCCGATGTATGGCGATTGGGAAGGCGCTTTATATGACTATGATTTCAAAAAATCAGATGCAGAAAAAGATAAAATTCGTCGTAACAATTTAAAATCATTTGATGCAAAATAACAAAGAGGATGGCTTTCGCCATCCTCTTTTATTGCATATTTCTTGTTAAAGGTAAAATAAATACTTCTACACGTCTATTTTTTGATTTTCCTTCTGGTGTATCATTTGGTGCAATTGAACGGTATTCTCCGTAACCAATTGCACTAAATTTTTCTGGTTGCAATTCTTTATTTTGGAGTAACACCTGCATGAAATTAACTGCACGCTGTGTACTTAACTCCCAGTTTGATGCAAACTGAGCATTTGCGATAGGAACCGTATCTGTATGACCCGACACTGTAATTTCACGAGGTGATGCTGAAACAAGTAGGTTAGACATCTCTTTTGCAATCCCTAACGATTCCAACTTCACATCTGCTTTCCCTGAATCAAATAGTACATTTTCTAATATCGTTAACATTAATCCTTTTTCAGTTAACTTAGTTTGAAAAGAAGAGGATAGTTGTTTCTCATTAATATATTGATCAATCTTTTTTTGTAATGCTTTCAACTCATCCATTTCTTTTTTTTCTTTAGCTCTATCTTCCGCTTGTTTTTTTGCTTGTTCTGCCTCAAGGCTATTTGCTGATAATTCTTTTTCCTCATTTGGTTTTTGATCGCTTAAAAATTCTTTATTTCCTGTTCCACCGGCTAACTCACTTCGAAAAGCAACTGCCATCTGTTTAAACTTCGCAGCATCTATACTACTCATTGCGAATAAAACGATGAACAATGCAAATAACAACGTTAACATATCAGAATATGGAATTAACCAAGTTTCATCGATATGCTCATCATGTTTTTTCTTTTTACCTCTTCTATTTTTCTTACTCCGCATTTTTTTCTGCTCCTTTTTCTAGCTTTTTACGCTCAGTTGCAGAAAGCGCACCTAAAATGCGATTTTTCATAATAAATGGATATGTACCTTCTTGTAACATTAATAAACAATCAATAATTAAACGTTTCTTCTCTAATTCAGCAGCAGACTTTTGCTTCAATTTGTTTGCAAATGGATGCCATAATACGTAACCTGAAAAAATACCGAAAATCGTTGCAATAAACGCACCCGAAATAGCATGTCCTAACTTGTCAATATCAGTTAAATTACCAAGAGCAGCTACAAGACCAATAACAGCACCTAAAACCCCTAATGTAGGTGCATATGTACCTGCTTGTGAGAAAATAGCAGCTCCTTTTGCATGCCTCTCTTCAATTGCTTCTAATTCGGCTTCTAAAATTTGTTCTAAATCTTCCGCAGATACGCCATCAATAACAAATTTCATACCACGCAAAAGAAATTCATCTTCAATTTCATCTAATTGTTGCTCTAAAGACAAAATACCGTATTTTCTACTCTCAGATGTCCAATGAACAAATAATTCTAGCAATTGTTCATAACTTAAATCTTTTTTATTTGAACCAAAAAGAACTTTAAATAATTTTGGAACTCTTTTTAGTTGATTCATCGGAAATGCAATACACACTGCAGCAAATGTACCGACGAAAATAATTAGTGCTGCGGCAGGATTTAGTAAGGCTGTTATGTCAGCGCCCTTGACGACCATCCCTACGACTACCGCTAATACCCCTAAAATGATTCCAATAATTGTTGCAAAATCCATTCCCATTCACTCCTAGTCTATACAAGAGGTCTTTTATTCTCGATAATCGTTACATCTTCTTATATACATATATTACATAAAAAATGAACTTCATGAAAGATAAGAAATGAATTATATGAAAAAATACTACATTTTCACACATTTTCTGACATTTTCTTTGCATTTCTATTACGTTACGACTCTTATATTTCTTTTTCAATAAGCTAGACTTATAATAAAACCGATACATATTTTATTAAGAAAGGACAGTGATTACAAGGTATCATGAAAAAGATAATAATTATTTCTGCCGCTACTATTGTAATCGGTATCACATCTTTCGCTTACTTTGGTCCTAAATCACCACTGCAAAACGAGGCGAAAGCTGTCGAAAATCAAAAACATAGTAACCATCCAAAAGAAGAGATTCCTGCTTTCCCAAAAGCTGATCATAATGCAAAGAAACTAGATGATAATTTTTCCGTTGTAACAAACCCAGATTCTGCTCTTGTATTAGTCAATAAACATCGTAAATTACCAGATGGGTACATTCCAGAAGATTTAACGAAACCGAACGTACCATTTACTAGTCCAAAAGATAAAGAGAAAACATTACTTCGCAAAGATGCTGCAGACGCTCTTGAAAAAATGTTCCAAGCAGCGAAAAAAGAAGGTTTAGAACTTACAGCAGTTTCAGGTTACCGTTCTTACAAACGCCAACAGTCATTACATAATACATATATTAAACGCCAAGGAAAAGCTGAGGCTGATTCGGTAAGTGCAATTCCTGGAACAAGTGAGCATCAAACTGGTCTAGCAATGGATATTAGCTCAAAATCCGCCAAATTCCAATTAGAACCAATTTTCGGAGAGACAGCAGAAGGAAAATGGGTTGCAGAACATGCCCATGAGTTCGGATTTGTAATTCGTTATTTAGAGGATAAAACAGAGACAACAGAGTATTCATACGAACCGTGGCACTTACGCTACGTTGGCAATCCATATGCCACATACATATATAAGCACCATCTAACATTAGAAGAGGCAACGAAGGACAAAAAATAAGAGAGCGAATCGCTCTCTTATTTTTTCTTTTATTCTATTATTGTAATAATTTCTTCCATTCCTCAGGCCACGGTTCGCCTCTTCCAGTTTTTTTCGATGCTTGGACCATCATACCGCGTCCAACTAAACAAACTTCTCCTTCTGCATTTTTGACCATATAGTGTAAATCTAAAGAGGAATTCCCAACCGCTCCCGCCTTTACATATACTTTCAACTGCTCATCAAAATAAATTTGTTTAATAAAATTGCATTGTAGATCTGCGACGACTATCATCGTTTCTGATGATTCATGTGTCCATTCTTGCATAAATCCGAGTTCTTTAAACAATGCGATACGCGCTTCTTCAAAATATGTAAAAGCAACGACATTATTTACATGTCCAAACATATCTACTTCACCAAAACGAACTTTGACAGGATTATAAAATGAAAAACCACTTTCCCATTGCTCAAAGTCTTCAATATAAGAAATTCTCTTCATCGTTCCCTCTCCTTTTCGCCCTTAAAATAAAGTGAAACTTTAATCAGTGGGGGTTTACGGGCAGTTGATCTCCCACCCAGCTTCTTTGCTCCACCTGAATTTTGAGGTGGGAGTTTTACTGCCCGTTAATGCGGGATAAACATAATAAACAGAATAAACAGAAATATAAAGTTATAAATATTGCCTCTTCAACATGAAGAGGCAATATTTATTAATAGTTATTGTCGCTACCAAAGAAATCTTTGAACGATTGAATTGTTGTATCACGGTTTAATGCTGCAATTGAAGTTGTTAATGGAATACCTTTCGGACATGATTGCACACAGTTTTGAGAGTTACCACAGTTTGCAAGTCCTCCATCACCCATAATTGCACGTAAGCGATCTGCTTTATGCATTTCACCAGTTGGATGCGAGTTAAATAAACGCGCTTGTGAAAGCGGTGCTGGTCCAATAAAGTCAGACTTACTGTTTACGTTCGGACATGACTCTAAGCAAACACCACATGTCATACATTTCGAAAGTTCATATGCCCATTGACGCTTTTTCTCTGGCATTCTTGGACCTGGTCCTAGGTCGTACGTACCGTCGATTGGAATCCAAGCTTTAACACGTTTTAACGCGTTAAACATACGGCTACGGTCAACTTGTAAATCACGTACAATCGGGAATGTCTTCATCGGCTTTAAGCGAATTGGTTGCTCTAACTGGTCAATAAGGGCTGTACATGATTGACGTGGTTTTCCGTTAATCACCATCGAACATGCTCCACATACTTCCTCTAAGCAGTTCATATCCCATGCGATCGGAGTTGTTTGGTTCCCTTTTGAGTCGACAGGATTACGGCGAATTTCCATAAGCGCCGAAATAATATTCATATTAGGACGATATGGAATTTCAAACTCTTGGTCAAACTCTTGTGCATCTGGGCCATCTTGTCTCGTAATGATGAGGCGGATTGTTTTCTCAGACATGTTGTTTATCCCCCTTCTCTTCACCCTTAGCAGCTACATCATGTTTTGAGGAATAGTCACGTTTACGTGGTTTAATTAATGAAACATCCACTTCTTCGTAATGGAATGCTGGTGCCTTTCCTTCTCCCTCAAATTTCGCCATCGTAGTTTTTAAGAAGTTTGCATCATCACGATTTGGGAATTCTGGTTTGTAATGCGCTCCGCGGCTTTCATTACGGTTATATGCGCCAATTGTAATAACACGTGCTAACTCGAACATATTTGCAAGTTGGCGTGTAAATGAAGCACCCTGGTTACTCCATCTTGCTGTATCGTTAATGTTAATGCGTTTGTAACGCGCCATTAACTCTTCAATTTTCGCATCAGTTTCTAGTAACTTTTTATTTTCACGAACTACTGTAACGTTATCTGTCATCCATTCTCCAAGCTCTTTATGAAGAACATATGCATTTTCGTTACCATCAAGCATTAAAATATTGTTAAATTTCTCTGTTTCGATTAATTCATTTTGCTCATATACAGTAGATGAAACAGCATCAGATGATTTAGCAAGACCTTTCATATACTCAATTGCGTTCGGTCCTGCTACCATACCACCGTAAATTGCTGATAATAATGAGTTCGCACCAAGGCGGTTACCACCGTGCATAGAATAATCACACTCACCTGCTGCAAATAAACCTGGAATACTTGTCATTTGCTTATAATCAACCCATAATCCGCCCATTGAATAGTGAACTGCTGGGAAGATTTTCATTGGTAGTTTACGAGGATCATCACCTGTAAATTTCTCATAGATTTCAATAATTCCACCAAGTTTAATATCTAGTTCTTTCGGATCTTTATGAGAAAGATCTAAGTACACCATGTTTTCACCGTTAATACCTAGTTTTTGCTCTACGCAAACATCAAAGATTTCACGCGTTGCAATATCACGAGGTACAAGGTTTCCGTAAGCTGGATATTTTTCTTCTAAGAAGTACCATGGCTTACCATCTTTATACGTCCAAACACGTCCACCTTCACCACGTGCAGATTCACTCATAAGACGTAACTTATCGTCTCCAGGAATTGCCGTTGGATGAATTTGAATGAACTCACCGTTCGCATAATATGCACCTTGTTGATATACAGCAGACGCTGCTGTACCTGTATTAATAATAGAGTTTGTTGATTTCCCAAAGATGATACCAGGGCCCCCTGTTGCCATAATCACGGCATCAGCTTGGAAACTTTTTATCTCCATAGTTTGTAAGTCTTGCGCGACGATTCCTCGGCACACACCTTCATCATCTACAACAGCTCGTAAGAAATCCCAACCTTCATATTTCGTTACAAGTCCTGCTACTTCATGACGACGTACTTGCTCATCTAATGCATATAGTAATTGTTGACCAGTTGTTGCGCCAGCAAATGCTGTACGGTGATGTTGTGTTCCACCGAAACGACGGAAATCCAGAAGTCCTTCTTCCGTACGGTTGAACATAACACCCATGCGGTCCATTAAATGAATAATACCAGGTGCTGCATCACACATCGCTTTAACTGGTGGTTGGTTCGCTAAGAAGTCCCCACCATAAATTGTATCGTCAAAGTGGATCCATGGAGAATCCCCTTCACCTTTTGTATTTACGGCACCGTTAATTCCACCTTGGGCACATACAGAATGTGAACGTTTTACTGGTACTAAAGAAAATAGTTCAACATTTACTCCTGCTTCTGCCGCTTTAATCGTTGCCATTAAGCCGGCCAAGCCACCGCCGACTACTATAAGTTTCCCTTTCATGCTCTCCCACTCCTTACTGGTTTGCTAGCTGTGGATCGATGAACGCTAATAATGCACTCACACCTACATAAGATAGACCTAAGAAAATAGCTAATGTTACATAAGTAGAGATTCTTTGTGAACGTGGAGATACTGTAATTCCCCAGCTTATGCAGAATGTCCATAGTCCATTTGCAAAGTGGAAAATTGTTGAAACAACACCAACTAAATAGAAACCAAACATAAATGGGTTGTTTAAAATATCTGCCATCATATCATAGTTTACCTCTTTACCTAACAATGCTTGAATACGAGTTTCCCAGACGTGCCAAGAAATGAAGATCAGCGTAACGATACCTGAAATTCGTTGGAAGACGAACATCCAGTTACGGAAATAGCCGTAAGATACCGCATTGTTCTTAGCTGTAAATGCAATATATAAGCCATATATAGCATGGTACAGTATAGGTAAAAAGATGATGAAAATTTCTAGCGCATACCGGAATGGAAGGAGCTCCATAAAGCCTGCAGCTTTGTTAAAAGCCTCTGCTCCTCTTGTTGCAAAGTTGTTTACAATTAAATGTTGCGTCAAAAAGACACCAACCGGGATGACCCCCATTAATGAGTGCCACTTACGAAACGTATACTCGCGGCCTTTCATGTCCCCATTACCCCCTTGAATGTTTGACTGCTGTTTTCAGATTAATTTACAACAATAATGTTTTTTCACTATTGGCATAAGAAAAACTGAAAAAATTATTCAAAATATTTCAGCATAATTTGATTCCAAGTTCATTTTACCCCTATTTTTGTCGAAGCGTCAAGAAAACGTATACATAATTTGCATATAATTTGCCAATTCTTTTTTTTTCTTATATATTCAGATTTACCCAAAGAAAAATCTGTTTTTATAAATGAAAAATGTTATATAATAATCCCTATAGAAAGAGGGGAATATTGTGAGCAAAAATACAATCGATATAACATCTTTAGAAGATGTTTCATTGAACGCCTTCGCTTATGAATTGCTACGTGAAGAATTACTACCTGATTTAATTGGTAACGATTTAGATGGTATTTTATACTGGGCCGGTAGAAACCTTGGGAGAAAATATCCGCTAGAAACAATTGAAGAAGTCATTCAGTTTTTTGAAAAAGCTGGTTGGGGCACTTTAAGCATCATTGAACATAAACGTCGTGAAATGCAGTTTCAACTTAAAGGTACACTTATTACTGAGCGTCAAAAACAAAAAAGACATTCATCTTATCAATTAGAAGCTGGATTTATCGCCGAGCAAATTCAAAGACAAAGAAACGTCGTTGCAGAGTCCTATGAGGAACAGAAAAAACGTTCAGACTCTATTACATTTCTTGTTAAATGGGATATAAAAGATCTCATTGAAGTGTAGCATCTACTTACAGTCAACTAGACATATAAGTTTAGTTGACTTTTTTGTATATTCATTCAGGTGAGTTTATTTTAAATCTTCAGAAATTATACCAAAAAACAGAAGACGTTGTAAACTACAACGTCTTCTTATCTGTTAAATAAGTATATATCATCTCTGCAACATTTTTCGGCATACCTGCTTCGACAAATTCAGCTATGGAAGCTTCTTTCATCTTTTTTAACGAGCCAAAATGTTTTAACAATACCTTTTTTCGTTTATCACCGATTCCTGGAATATCATCCAATGCTGATTGAATGACCGATTTCCCGTGCAACTGGCGATGGAATGTAATTGCAAATCTATGCACTTCATCTTGAATGCGTTGCAATAAATAAAATTCTTGGCTATTCCTCTCAAGCATCACAGGTTCAGGCGGATCTCCAATAATTAAATGTGATGTTTTATGCTTGTCATCTTTTACAAGCCCTGCCATTGGAATATATAATCCGAGTTCATTCTCCAGAACATCACTTGTAGCGGCCAGATGGCCTTTTCCACCATCAATAATGATTAAATCTGGTAAAGGTAAATTTTCTTTAAGCGCCCTCGTATAACGACGTCTTACAACTTCCCTCATAGACTCGTAATCATCAGGACCTTGAACCGTTTTAATTTTATATTTCCGATATTCTTTCTTCGCTGGTTTCCCATCGATAAAAGCAATCATTGCTGAAACAGGATTTGTTCCTTGAATATTCGAATTATCAAACGCTTCAATACGATATGGTGTTTCAATCCCTAGTTGCCTCCCGAGATTATCAACAGCTTTAATCGTCCGTTCTTCATCACGTTCAATTAAGTGAAATTTCTCTTCTAGTGCAATTTTTGCATTTTTATTTGCTAATTCCACAAGATCTTTTTTCTTCCCACGCTTCGGCTGTGTCGCTTCAACTTCTAAAAAGCGCTCTACTAATTCTGAATCTATACTTCCTGGAACAACAATTTCCTTCGGCTTGAAATGACTACTGTTTTCATAAAATTGACCGATAAAAGTTAAAAATCCCTCTTCTGGTTCATCATAAATCGGGAACATAGAAACATCACGTTCAATTAGCTTTCCTTTTCGAACGAAGAAAACTTGAACACACATCCACCCTTTATCAACTGCATATCCAAACACATCACGATCCACTAAATCACTCATAATCATCTTTTGCTTTTCCATAATTGCATCAATATGAGCAATTTGATCTCGCAACTCTTTCGCCCGTTCAAATTCTAGCTTTTCTGAAGCCTCATACATCTTCGTTTCTAATTCTGAACGAATTTCTTTATGCCCACCGTTTAAGAATTTAATAATTTCATCAACAATTTCTTTGTTTTGCTCATCCGTTACTTCTTTCACACAAGGTGCTAAACATTGACCCATATGATAATACAAGCAAACTTTATCTGGCATATTTGAACATTTACGAAGTGGATACATACGATCTAATAATTTCTTTGTTTCATGTGCCGATTGCGCATTTGGATAAGGCCCAAAGTACTTTCCTTTATCCTTTTTTACATTTCGCGTAATGAGTAAGCGCGGCTGTTTTTCAGCTGTAATTTTAATGAAAGGATATGTTTTATCATCTTTTAATTGAATATTATATTTTGGATCATATTTTTTTATTAAATTTAACTCTAAAATAAGAGCCTCCAAATTTGAGGAAGTCACAATATATTCAAAATCAACAATTTCTCCAACAAGCCGAAGTGTTTTCCCATCATGCGAACCAGTAAAGTACGAGCGCACACGATTTTTGAGTACCTTTGCTTTTCCGACATATATAACCGTTCCCTGCTTATCCTTCATTAAATAACAACCAGGTTGATCGGGCAAAATTGCTAACTTCTCTTTTAAATGCTCGTGCACTCGTCTCCCTCCATTTCTACATGCTTATCATTTTTATTTTCACATAAAAACATACTATGCCAAAACACCCAACATACGTTCTTTTATTGTAACGGAAAGGTTGTAAAAAAGAAAATAAAAAAAGCTACCAAATGGTAGCTTTTTTTATTTTAGAAGTGTTTAGAAACTAATTCTACTAACGCTTCTTTCGGTTTATATCCTAACGCTTGATCAACCACTTTACCGTCTTTTAATACGAAAAGAGCTGGAATGCTCATTACTTCGAATTGACGCGCAGTTTCTTGGTTTTCATCAACGTCAACTTTTACTACTTTTACTTTCTCGCCTAACTCTGAATCGATTTCCTCTAATACAGGAGCGATCATTTTACAAGGTCCGCACCAAGGCGCCCAGAAATCTAATAGTACAACACCTTCGCTAGTTTCAGCTGCGAAGCTTTGGTCATTTGCATTTATAATTGCCATTTTATTTCCTCCTTCAAGTATATTCTACCAAGAGTATATCATTAACTTTTATACGTGGCGAATATTATGTATCGTTATGTATTGTAACAAAAAAATGTTCCTTTATACTATATAAAAATATGGATGAAATACTAAAAAGATGAGAGACAGGGGATCTCTCACCTTTTTCTATATATAGGGGTACTTCACTTGGAACTCAAGGGTACTCAAATCATGAATGTACTTTTAACTTTTTAAACTCTTCTGTTAAAAGAGGTAATACTTCAAACAGATCTCCGACAATACCATAGTCAGCTACTTTGAAGATACTTGCTTCTGGATCTTTATTAATCGCAACAATTATTTTTGAATTAGACATACCAGCTAAATGCTGAATCGCACCAGAAATTCCGCATGCAATGTATAGGTCTGGTGTAACAACTTTACCTGTTTGACCAATTTGTAATGAATAATCACAGTACTCTGCATCACAAGCACCACGAGATGCTCCAACAGCGCCGCCTAGTACGTCAGCTAATTCTTTTAACGGTTTAAATCCTTCTTCACTCTTCACACCACGTCCGCCAGCTATAATGACTTTCGCTTCAGAAAGATCAACACCCTCTGCAGTTTTACGGACAACATCTTGAATGATTGTACGTAAATCTTTCACATCAACTGTAATAGAAGACACGTCACCACTGCGAGACTCGTCTTTTTCAAGAGTTGCAATGTTATTTGGACGCACTGTCGCAAATAATATACCATCTGTTACAATCTTCTTCTCGAACGCTTTACCAGAGTAAATTGGACGAGTGAAGATAACATTTCCACCTTCAACTTCTAAAGCAGTTACGTCAGAAACTAAACCAGCTTCAAGCTTCGCTGCTAATTTTGGTGATAAATCTTTACCAAGTGCTGTATGTCCAAATACAATACCTTCTGGATTTTCTTCAGCATATACAGCTAAGAACGCTTGCGCATAACCATCAGACGTATATGATTTTAATTTATCATTTTCAACTGTCACAACGCGATCTGCACCGTAATGAATCAATTCATTTGCAAAAGAGGCAACGCTGTCTCCAACTAGAAGACCTACCACTTCACCGCCTTCTGCAATTGTTTTTGCTGCTGCTACCGCTTCAAACGAAACGTTGCGTAGCGATCCATCACGAACTTCACCCATTACTAATACTTTACGAGCCATAGATTTTCCCTCCTGCATATATAATTTCGTATTTTATTAGATTACTTTCGCTTCTGTATGGAGCAACGATACAAGTTCTTTTACTTGATCTTGCAGCTCGCCTTGTAACACTTTTCCTGCATCTTTCTTAGGAGGCAAATAGATTTCAATTGTTTTTGTTTTTGCTTCCACATCATCTTCTTCTAAATCTAAATCATCTAATTCTACTTCTTCTAGTGGCTTCTTCTTCGCTTTCATAATACCTGGAAGTGATGGATAACGCGGTTCATTTAAACCTTGTTGCGCTGTTACTAGAAGAGGTAATGATGATTCAATTACTTCTGTATCCCCTTCAACATCACGCTCAATCTTCACATTTGTACCATCAATTTCAAGCTTCGTAATCGTCGTTACGTATGGGATATTTAACGCTTCAGCTACTCGTGGACCAACTTGTCCAGATGCACCGTCAATCGCAACGTTCCCGCCTAAAATTAAATCTATTTCTTTATCTTTTAAATATTCAGCAAGTACTTTTGCTGTTGTAAATTGGTCACCATTCTCAACATCATCTTCAATGTTAATTAGTACCGCTTTATCGCAGCCCATCGCCAATGCTGTGCGAAGTTCTTTTTCACTATCCTCGCCACCAACTGTTATAACAGTAACTTCTCCACCTTGTGCATCTCTTACTTGAATTGCTTCTTCAATCGCATATTCATCGTAAGGGTTGATGATGAATTCCGCTTCGCCATCGTAAATTGCACCGTTTTTAATTACGATTTTTTCTTCTGTATCAAATGTTCGTTTCATGAGTACGTAGATGTTCATTTCATTTACCCCCTTATTTTTCAGAAAGATTCTATCAATTTTAAAATTCTGTTAATTTGTATTAAAAAAATAATTGGATTACCTACCACTAAATGAAGGCTTACGTTTTTCTAAAAACGCTGCTACGCCTTCTCTTCCATCTTCACTCGTAAATACTTCACCAAAAATCTGTGATTCACGCTGTACACCTTCATAATAATGAGACGATTTTGTCGTTTGTAATAACTCTAGCACAGCACGAGTTGTTGCTGGGCTTTTTCCAGCAATCTGTTTTGCAATTTTAAGCGTATCTTCTAAAATGGATTCTTCAGAAAACACTCCGTTAACAAGTCCCCATTGTAATGCTTCTGCGCCAGTAATTGGTGTACTTGTTAACATCATTTCACAAGCTTTCGCTTTACCAACATAACGTGGTAAGCGCTGTGTACCTGCAAAACCAGGAATTAATCCAAGTGTTAATTCAGGTAAACCAAGCTTTGTACTTTCAGTTACAAAGCGCATGTGGCAAGACATAGCAAACTCCAGGCCGCCGCCAAGTGCCGCTCCATGAATTGCCGCAATAACTGGTTTTGAACATTTTTCAACACGCTCAAACGTAACTTGTCCAAGCTGTGCTAACTCTGTTGCTTGCTTCGCTTCAGTAACAGATGTAAATTCTTTAATATCTGCCCCTGCTGAGAAGAAGCGTCCTTCACCATGTAGAACAACAACACGAATGTTATCATCCTTTTCCACTTGATCGATTAATTCAGTAACGTCATGCATAACTTGTGAAGACATCGCATTAGCTGGAGCATGGTTTAACGTCGCCACCGCGATATGATCTTCAACTTTTACAGATAGGAATTTCAACATGATCCCTCCCATTATTTACGATAACCACAAGCTGCAATAAGTAGCCCATGTACCGTTTTTGAAAGTGCGACCAGATCATACTTATGATCGCTCATTACCCAATTGGTCACAACTTCATCTACTGTTCCAAAGATCATTTGTCTTGCCACGCGAACGTTTAAATCCGCCTGAAATTCACCTTGCTTTATACCTGTCTCTAAAATCTCATCCATAACTTGTAAGTAGCCTTTTAATACTTCATTTATTTTAAGGCGCAAGTCTTGATTGGACTGCCTTAGCTCTAATTGCGTAACGATAGCAAGAGGATCATTTTGTGACAACAGCAAGAAGTGCGTTTCTACCAACATGAATAACTTCGCTACAGCGCTTTCAATTCCTGCTATTTTTTGACGAATTGTTTCAACAAATTCTCCCATCTTCTCTTGGAATAAGGATATTAATATATCTTCTTTATTTTTAAAATATAAATAAATCGTGCCATCAGCTACCCCAGCTTGCTTTGCAATTTTAGAAACTTGCGCTTGATGGTATCCATTCTCCGCAATCACAATGACTGCAGCATCAATAATCTGATTGTATTTCGGTCTATTTTTCTTCACTTTACTGTCCCCTTCAAGAAGATGACTGAATGAATAGTCATTCATATTCTTATAATACTGACTATTTAGAAAAGTGTCAATCCTATTTTTTCAAAAAGAAAGGGCCTTAGCCCGTTTGCTCATCCTCATTCTTTCTCTTCTCTTCATCTATTAGGACACGACGTAAAATTTTTCCGACTGTCGTCTTCGGCAACTCACTTCTAAACTCATATACCTTCGGAACTTTGTAAGCTGCTAAATATTTACGTGCAAACTGATCTAATTCTTCTTCAGAACACTCAGCGCCTTCTTTCAAAACAACAAACGCTTTTACAGTTTCCCCTCGATACGGATCAGGAACACCGATTGTTACTACTTCTTGCACCTTTTCGTGTTCATATAACACTTCTTCTACTTCACGAGGATATACGTTAAAGCCACTAGCAACGATCATATCTTTCTTACGATCTTTCACATAGAAAAAGCCATCCTCATCCATGTATCCTACATCACCTGTATGGAGCCAGCCATCTTGCAGTACAGCTGCCGTTTCTTCTGGCTTATTCCAATACCCTTTCATAATTTGTGGGCCCTTTACGACAATTTCACCAATTTCACCTGGAGGTAATGACTCTCCTGTTTCAAGTGACATGATGATTGCCTCTGTATCCGGCCACGGTACCCCAATACTTCCCGGCACACGCTTTTCCCACAAAAAATTCCCATGTGTAACTGGTGATGACTCCGTTAATCCATAACCCTCTACTAATTTACCACCTGTAACTCTCTCAAACTCCTCCTGCACTTCTACAGGAAGCGGTGCAGAACCACTAATACAAGCCTGAATTGAAGAAATATCATATTCTTTTAAAAGAGGACTATTTAATAGAGCAATATAAATGGTTGGTGCTCCTGGAAATAGTGTAACTTTATGTTTCTTAATTGCTTCAAAAACCATTTTCATATCAAACTTCGGAATAAGCACCATTTTATATCCTTGCATAATACTTAAATTCATTACAGCTGTCATCCCGTACACATGAAAAAACGGAAGAACACCAAGAATTACCTCTTCTCCTTCTTTACAATTATATAACCAATGCGCTCCCATTAAAGTGTTCGAAACGAGGTTTTTATGCGTTAACATAACCCCTTTTGGAAACCCTGTCGTTCCCCCTGTATACTGCAAAAGGGCTAGATCATTTTCAGGATCACATGGAACTTCAACATCAGTACTACTTTCCCTTTCTACCGATTTCCAAAGATGAATCGTTTCGCTTTCCGACACATTCACAACAAGATTTGCCTGCTTTTTTTGTACAAATGGATAAAGTAAATTTTTAGGAAATGGTAAAAAATCTGCAATACGGGTCACGATAATGTGCTCAAGCTTTGTTGCAGTTTGAACGTTAGTAACTCTCGGAAACACTAAATCCAGGCACAGAATAACTTTTGCCCCTGAGTCATGAAGTTGGTACTCCAGCTCTCTTTCTGTATAAAGAGGATTCGTTTGTACGACAATCCCTCCCGCAAGCAAAGTACCATAATAACCAATTACAGATTGCGGACAATTCGGTAACATAATCGCAACTCTATCGCCTTTTTCAATACCAAGCCTTTGAAGGTAATTCGCAAATTTCTTTACCTTGTCATGGAAATCTGAAAATGTAACATCTTTACCTAAAAAGTGAAGCGCTTTCTTTTCTGGATAACGAGCAGCCATTTTCTCTAAATATCCATGAAGTGGCTGAATATCATAAGAAATTGTCCCTGGAATTTCATCTGGATAACTCTGCAGCCAAGGTTTTTCCACTCTCATTCCCCCTTCCAATACTTGTGAAAATAAATGAATGTTCATTCATGATAGTTGTTTTCATTATATTATAGTCGTAACATCGTTACAATCATAATATTCTGACTTTTTTTATAACTATGCTTTACTTCCTTAACTTCTTATTATATGTAGAAACTCTCCTAATTTTAAAAGAATAAGAGAGTTCACGTTACTTAGCTTAATCTTATAATCGTTAAAACTGCACCAGGTGTAGTCGTTGATAACGTGGCAACAGCTAACAATCCAAACAACTGCAAACTAATTGCACTCCCCGCTGCAAGAGTCGTAATAATTGTTGCACTAAATGAAGTCGTTGCTAATGCAGGAGCGTTGATAGTTCCAGCAAGCGCTGCTCCATTAATTGTAATCCGCGAACTGACTAATAATGAGGCCGTTATATTAATTGTATATGAAATATAATAATTCCCGGCATTTGCGGCCGTAAATACTGTATTCCCCCCAGACACAGTAATTCCCGGACCGATATTTTGATTATTTGGAAGTGTGACATTTGTCCCACCAAGTAATACTGATATTGCCGTACCCGATGTATTATTCGCAAATGCATACGTAGCAGTTATACTTGTACCTGTATCTCCTGTTGCTCCCGTTGCTCCTGTTGATCCTGTTGCTCCTGTTGCTCCCGTTACTCCTGTTGATCCTGTTGATCCTGTTGATCCTGTTGATCCTGTTGGACCTGTTACTCCTGTTGGGCCTGTTGCTCCTGTTGATCCTGTTGCTCCTGTTGGACCTGTTGCTCCTGTTACTCCTGTTGATCCTGTTGGACCTGTTCCTCCTGTTACTCCTGTTGATCCTGTTGGGCCTGTTGGGCCTGTTACTCCTGTTACTCCTGTTGATCCTGTTGGGCCTGTTACTCCCGTTGATCCTGTTGCCCCTGTTGGACCTGTTGCTCCCGTTGCTCCCGTTGCTCCAGTTGCGACTGTTGCTCCTGTTGCTCCAGTTACTCCAGTTGGTCCTGTTACTCCTGTTGCTCCTGTTACTCCTGTTGCTCCTGTTACTCCTGTTGCTCCTGTTGGTCCTGTCGCTCCTGTTGCTCCCGTTGAACCTGTTGGTCCCGTTGGTCCTGTTACTCCCGTTGAACCTGTTGCTCCACCTGTTGGCCCTGTTGGTCCTGTTACTCCTGTTACTCCTGTTGGTCCAGTTACTCCCGTTGAACCTGTTGCTCCTGTTACTCCTGTTGCTCCTGTTACTCCAGTTACTCCTGTTGGTCCTGTCGCTCCAGTTGCTCCTGTTGGTCCTGTCGCTCCAGTTGCTCCTGTTGGTCCTGTCGCTCCAGTTAATCCCGTTGAACCTGTTGGTCCCGTTGAACCTGTTGGTCCCGTTGGTCCTGTTGGTCCTGTTGGTCCTGTTGGTCCTGTTGGTCCTGTTGGTCCTGTTGGTAGTGTAAATGATGGGATAGGTGGGAGTGTAGGACCAATTAAGTTTGGATCTAATGCAGCCGCGGATAATAATTCCTTACAACTAAATTGTTCTGATTTTTTTTTATCTGACATAAATTCGCCTCCGATTTATTCCTTTAAAAAGGCTTTACTATTTATAATAAATGCACAAAGAAAAAAAATGATCCTGGTACATCACCTATTTTTAAATAAATGGAACTAGTTGCAATTTTATATAACGGAACATATAATGTTATCGACATAAATTCACTAAAAAAGAGATGACATAAGATTCCATCTCTTTTTTTTTATAAAACCGGATGTGTCTCAAATACAAAGCTTTACTAAAAATAAACTCACTCCAAAATAAATTACTGTTCCCACTCACAATAGCTATTTTTATCGATAGCTTAGCATACATTATTTTACAAATGCATCTTATCTTGAGGTTATATGGATTACATAAAGTTAAAAATATAGTGTTAACCCCCCAAAAAAACACCATAACAGTGGTCACGGTGTTTTCCATATTAAAAATAAGAATATTATTTAAGTACTCTGAAACTGATTCATATTATAGAAATATCCATTTTAAGATAATAATACGCTTCAAAATCTTCATTAAATATATCTGTAACTAATTGTATAGCCTCCGTATCATAAAACCTCTGATATGTAGGCAGCCGAGGGAAGGATGGATCTGTAATGTCAGCTTCAGCATAACTTCCCTTATGAATCATCTTAGGCGCCTGATGATGCCATGATTTCGTTAATGTGTCTAGTGGGATAGTCTGTAGGTTATATTTAGTTTCTATTCTTGAGATTTCATTAGAGAAATCCTCTAAATATATATAATTTGTTACAAACTCTTCTTCTCCTTGAATATATTGTTGTGAATAGTGTGCATTAAGATAGTCAGCATCTGCCCCATTTGCATGAAGATAATGTAAAAAATGTTTAAATGATATTTTCTTTTTGCATGTACTATCGTTATAAATAAACTTTCTAATGGGTCCCCACTCTGGATTTTCTATACCTGGTGGAGCAATAAGCGAAACAAAAGAGCTTACCGCTCTTTTGTAAGGATTCCGTACTAATTTTAGCGTGTCTTTTTCTCCTTTTAGAAGTTCTCTTGACAATTTCGTTATATAACCAGCTTTGCTTTTATATATATCATATTCATAGTTATGAATAAATGGATTATACTGCATTGCAGTTTCATATAATCCTATCTGGGAAAAGAACCAATTTGCAAATGATGTACACCCACTCTTTTGACTCCAAAATAAAATTAAAGGGAAATTAGGATGAAAATGAGGGGCACGTGCCCCATATTCAATGATTTTCTTTACTTTTTCATTCATTATAAATGACCCCCATTTCTCTATTTATTAGAATCAGTTCTAAAACATTTAAGTATTTAGAAATTTACTTACCATATTTTTGAATTTAAGTTTGTCATAGTTTATATACTGGTTTGCCATGTTACGTATTGGATCACCCGCGTAGAATCGCTCATATAATTCATGCCGAGATCCTAAAGGGCTTCCAATTATATCCCATCCCAACTTAAAGAGCTTTGTTTTTTGGTCTGCTGGAATAGTAGCTCCTTTAAAATATTTTTCTAATAGATGTGATAATGGACTTTGAAAATCCTCTACACGAGAAGGTAGCTGTATGAAGCCTCCGGCTCCAATAAGTTGTAAAACTTCTATAGCTCTTGGATAATACTTAGATCCTAGATTTCTTGCTGTTTCGATGTATTTAAAATTAGGTAAATATGTTTTATGTTCATCTAGCTTCCCTTCTCTTTCTGAAGAGAGTAAAAGAGCTCTGATCGTTTCAATTTGCATAATAAGTTCCCCAAGCTTTTCTTGGACATGTAAATAAGAGTTAGCACCAATTGCTTCCGCCATTTCACAAGCAATTGCTGTAACGAATTCTAGCTTTATTAATAATCGAACAATCGCTTGGTGATAAGCTAAGCTATTGGAGGCTACATCTGATTTTAATTTCCATAGAGCCTCTGGATTATCATACAGTAATACACGTTCCCAAGGTACAAAGACATCATCAAAGATTAATAGCGCATCCATTTCATCATATTTGGAGCTAATCGGTGCATTAACTTGTTGGGAAAAATCAGTTGCGAACGACTCCCGACAAATCATATGTAAACCAGGAGAATTTGCAGAAACAACAAGGAAATGAGCTAAAGAGCTTAATTCACTTTTTAATCGTGTTACAGGATAAATAAGTAAATCATTCGAGTATGGCGATGCGGTTCCAATCATCTTAGCACCATTTAAAAATATCCCATCAGTAGTTTTTCTTGTAATTCTTAATAAACCTAATTCATTTATATCGACTGGATGCTGAGCAGATCGATTTATTTGTGGATCACGTTGAATTACACTTATGAAACGGTGTTGATCTCTTGCCTCTTCATAGTAATTTGATATTTTATCAGGAAATTGAGGATCAAACTCTTTATATGATTCACGAGCTGCATACCACCCTGTTAATCGAGATCGAGCATAATCGGATAAACGGCTCATAACCCCATCTGTCATCTGGCTCCATGTTTCAAAAGCTGTCCGTCTTTTTAATATATCCTCAAAAGATTTTGGTACTAAGAAGGCTGTATGAACCCATGTATGCGTTTTAGGACTTAGATAGCCAACTAATTGCTGATGTGTAGGATCTTTAAACAAGTCATATAAATGCGTAATAGTAGCTAACGTACCTTGGAAATTTTCATTCTTTGTGACATCAATTTGTTTACCTTTTAGCCAAACACTCCGTCCGTCTTGTAGACTTTGTATGAAATGATTTTTAAATTGATCCATAATAACCCCTTTCAAAATGAACAATTTAAAGGAAAATAATTAGCTCCTATTACATCTTATTAAGAAGAATGGATTGTTACTCCTTCTAATGATGGGGAATATACATGGAAAGTAATAGCTGGTAAGGGCATAGTGTTCTGCATCATATGAATCGTATCTTTATCAACAGTAAATACATTTCCTTGCGTAAATTGTTGCGTTTGATGATAGATTGGTGTAGTCTCGGAGGGTTCAAAATTGTATAGGATATTTTGTAAGCTGCCTTGTACAATATAAATACACCCCGTTGAAGTACCATGATTATGAATGGGAGTCTTCGCCAAGCTAGGGAAGTAAAGAACAATTACTTCCAGGTTTTTTGTATGATAAATGATATTTCGCCCGTATTCCAATTGTTTTGGGGCTCTAATATAAGGAATGACATTTTCAGGTGACAAATCTAATGTTTGTACAATCTGTATAAGCTCCTGTTGACTATATAAGTGTACAGAATCAAAGCTACGCTTTATAATTTCGATAAATTTCATAATACGTGCTCCTTTTTCATAAAAATTTATATCCATCCTAATATAGAATAGTGGACAACCTCTCATAATATATATCTATTCAACTTTCTGAAATACTTTCATCCAAACGTTGAGAAATAAGAAAAAATAAAGGAAATCTACTTTAAAATAGATGAGATAATAGAAATTGAAGACTTCTCTTTAATATAAAGAATCAATTATTTAAATTTATGTTTTTTCCACACCCTCCAATGATCTACTGGAATCAAAATGTAGCAATAGCTGTAACAAAAACATCCGTTTTTGTTACAGTCATTACTAATAAACTTTTAGTCTAATTAACGTGCATACGGAGCGTAACAAAAATACGTAACAATATCCTCATTTAATAGTTTTTGGTACAATGTTTGGTGAAGGAGATGATAAATATGAAGTTTGGCTATATGCGTGTTTCTACATTAGATCAAAATTTAGATCGCCAAAAGAAACAGCTTGAAGAATTTGGATGCGACCGCATTTTCTTCGAAAAAATAACCGGTACAAAACGAAACCGAACGGAGCTAAATAGTATGCTAGAATTTCTTCGTCCAGAAGATACAGTAGTTGTAACGGATTTAACTCGATTATCACGTTCTACAAAAGATCTCATTGAAATTACGGAACAAATTTCTCGAAAAGGGGCGCACTTGAAAAGTTTAAAGGAATCATGGCTTGATACAACAACAGCACATGGGAAAATGTTGTTTACTATTTTTGCTGGTATTGCTCAATTTGAAAGGGATTTAACTTCTGAACGGACAAAAGAAGGGATTGAGGCCGCAAGAAAACGAGGGAAACATCCCGGAAGACCAAAAACCGATGAGGAAAAGATAGATTATGCTTTATATCTTATTAATCAAGGTATGAGTCGTACAGACGCCGCGGAGAAATCCGGTATCTCTAGAATGACCTTGTATCGCAAGATGCAACAAGATACTATGGTCAACTGATAATCTAATGGAGCAAATGAGTAGTTACAGTAATAGTTTACAAAGATGTTAGCATGACAAGAAGATACTTCAATCTAACATCCATTGAGCTACAGCATCCTATAGACAAGGTATTTTCTTGCATTGTAGAAAGGAGAAAAACATGTCTTTAAAACGTGCAAGAGAATTATTGACGTCAGAACAGCGCTTAGAGTTTACATCTATTCCAGAACAAATTAGTGAGTATGAATTAGGAAGTTACTGCACCTTGTCCCCTCATGATATTGAAATTATCAAGCGCCATCGTCGGGATCATAATAAGTTAGGATTTGCTTTACAGCTTTGTGTATTGAGATTTCCTTGTTGGACTTTGTCAGACGTTCAACATATACCCGATTGTGTTGTGAACTATATAGCTAAACAACTGCAAATTAATGCGAACGAAATACACATATATGCAGAACGTGAGCAAACGAAACATGAACATCTCGAAGAAATGGGAATGCTCTACACTTAATCCAGATAGCCATTGAAGAATTAAGAAAAAGAAAAATTATTTTACCAGCTATGACAACAATAGAGCGAATGGTATGGGAAGTTCGAAGACGTGCAGAAGAAAAGATTTTTTGATTACTTAATTCTTCTTTAACCATGGAACATATCCAAAAATTAAACCGTCTTTTACTTCCGATGGAAGACAGTCTTAAAACATATTTGGCGTGGTTACGTGAAATACCAGGCTCTCATTCCCCTGATTCTTTTCTCAAAGTAGTTGAAAAACTTGAATTTATCCGGAATTTACAATTGCAAATTGATACAAAGAACTTACATCCAAACAGATTACGACAATTATCTAAAATGGGTTCAAGATATGAACCCCACTCTTTTCGAAGATTTGATGATTCTAAAAAATATGCTATTTTAGTTGTTTATCTCATGGAATTAATTCAAGATTTGACGGACCAAGCATTTGAGATACATGACCGTCAGATCATGTCTTTATTATCCAAAGGAAGAAAAGCACAAGAAGAACGACAAAAACAAAATGGGAAATCCATTAATGAAAAAGTGGTGCACTTTGCTAATCTTGGCGAAACGCTCATCAAAGCTAGAGATGAAGGTGCCGATCCTTATATAGTATTAGAAATGATAATGCCTTGGGAAAAGCTAGTTCAATCTGTAGAAGAAGCAAAGCAATTAGCGCGTCCAATTGACTATGATTATGTGGACTTATTAGAGAAGAAATTCTATACATTGAGAAAGTATACACCCCTCTTGTTAAAATCATTTGAGTTTCATTCTACGAAATTAGCAGAGCCATTAATACGTGCTATTCACACGGTTAGAGAAATGAACGAAACAGGTAAACGTAAAGTACCGGAAGGTGCACCTCTGGATTTTGTATCAAATAGATGGCAAAAGCACGTATATGATGAAAATGGAACCATTAACAGGTATTATTATGAAATGGCTGTTTTAACTGAACTACGAAATTCTATTCGATCAGGTAATATATCTATTAGTGATAGTAGACAACATAAAGATTTTGATGAGTACCTTATTTCAAAAGAAGAGTGGAACGAAATTCAGCCTGAAACATCCGAGTTAGCTGTTAGTCTATTCGCTCATGAATATTTAGAAGAACAAACATCTTCATTATTAAGGCGCTTAAAATGGGTGTCAAGTCATATAGGCGAATTAAATGGGGTAAGTTTAGAGAATGGCAGACTGCATTTAAGCCGTTTAGAAAAAGACACACCACAAGAAGCAAAAAATTTCAGCTCATCTCTTTATGATTTACTTCCACGTGTAAAGCTCACTGACTTATTAATGGAAGTAGCTCATTGGACTGGTTTCCATGAGCAGTTTGTTCATGCTTCAACCAATCGTATTCCAAATGAGGAAGAAACCACTATTCTTATGTCTGCACTTATGGCACTGGGAACAAACATAGGCATGACAAAAATTGCTGAAGCTACGCCTGATATTTCCTATAGACAAATGGCAAATTCAACACAATGGAGATTATATGAGGATGCAATGAGTAAAGCACAATCTGTACTCGTTAATTTCCATCATAAATTATCTCTTTCCTCATACTGGGGAGCTGGAACACCCCGAAGTAACGCTCAGGGGAACGAAAGGTTACTTTCGTCGTGTAACTGAGAAGCTACGACTCTAAGATTTGTCGGGGCGAGTAGTTCACAATAACCTAAATTAAACTGCTCCTCAAAATATGTAGATGTGAAACAAACATAAAAGAAGAATTTCGAGGCGCAATCCTACTATTTTGATATACTTTTAAAAATAATGCTTGAAAATGATTTGCAATCAATGTTAATAAATACAGCATATAAAAGATTAAATAATCCACTTCTAATTATTCAGAATATATGATAAAATAAAATTTGGACGGAAGTCCATATAAATATTATTAAAATTAAAGTGGTTATCAAATCGAAGAACAGCACTCATTTGAGTGTCTTTTCTTTTTTTAAAAGAATCCGTTCAATAATAATAAAAAGTCTTTTCCATTTTATAAATTTTGATAATGCTTCTACTTTCTCTTTCATTTCGCTAGATTTCTCCGATATCGCCTCAATTGATGCTGCTTGTAATTGGACTGACTGTACAGTTTGAGCCCTAATAGAAAGTTCCTTCACTGATGATGAACTTTCCTGAACACTAGTAACCTGGTTTTTTATTTACTTCAAAAATAGTGTGCAAAACCTCACTTGAAATATTAGAAGTCCTTTTTGCATCTTGTAACATACCAATAGTAGAAAAAATAACCTCTTTTGTTGTGATTTTCAATTTTTTAATAATTATGTTGTAAATTATCCAACATAATTATTAAAAAATTGCATAATACTTCCCAACTTATCATTTAATTTATAAGAGGCACGTATGTATTGTTAAATCACCTAAAGATACTTTCGCCATATCCCTTTGTAATCATAATTGGTTGTTTATTAGCTCTTTTAATCATATGGCCAATAAATATTTTGGAAAAAGAATTGTTTATATTACATATTCTTTTTGATACAACTATAATTACAGATATTCATCTTTTCTATTTAGCCAAGCCTCAAAAACTTCTGTTTCTCCGGAGACTTCTATTTTTATTTCGCCATCTTCTTTATAAATTCTCTCGATGATTGGTATAGTAACCATCTGTTTTTCTAGTTGTCTCTGTTTTCGAAAATTCTCTAAGTTAAGAATAGTCATTTTGAAATCCTCCTAATTTATATACAAAGAAAAAACACTCATTTGAGCGCCTTTCCCTAACTTGAACACATATACTTTTAAGAAATACCACATAACAAAAATTATATCACAAACAAAAAATCAAAATATACAAATTATTATAGCACAAGGAAATTGTTTTTTAATTACCTTGCGCTATAAAACCTTAGTAAGTATTCTGCTCAAACTATTTATTTTTTCTAGATTAATCCGTTTCTTTTTCCCTTCTTAACATTCCATAACAAGCCCATCACACCTAAATTACGGAAGAACTTAAACATTCATTCCTATATACATTTTATAATCTTATTAAATGTCCATTTTGTTCGAGAAGTAATAAAACTACTTTCCATAGCACATGCTATCTCTAAAAGGAGTCTTCATGAGAATATTAAAATACACAGCACTTTCAATCATAAGTATTGGAATTTTACTTTTTTGGTATGTGTTACTATTTTTTGAACATTTTTCAAATTTCCACTTTGTCCAACAAAAATAGAACACCCTTTACAATGGATACTCCTTATGTAAAAAGAATTCACATTTGATGAGTATTATTTAATACCCTTCAAAAGATGCTTTACCTTCTCAAAAAATACAATTTAAAAAGAGCACTTCCTATTTGGAATGCTCTTTTTAAGAATGGATCAAGGTTGGTAACACGTTAGACAATATTCTGTACCATTGTATGATATTTAATCCTTAACTATACCTAAAAGATTCTTCGATTTTTTCATGTGTAATTTCTATATAACAAAGGAAAAAGCACAGTATTGCACCAATCTCATTAATTCTTTAGGATACTTTATAAAAATGTCCGTTACGAAAAAACAATAAACCAAAATGTTATAGAATATATTACTTTTACCATCGGATGAACTTGTTTAATTAACATATAGTATTGTTATTTTTTATCGACATTCCTAAAGTTCCTTCTGAAGAGGAACTCACGCATACAAATTCAACTCAAAAATAAACGTAAAATGTACTAAAGAAAAAGCAATCATTAAAATATGCAAACTCCTAAGAAATATAACAAATGGCAATAAAATTTGTCCAACCCTATTGGTATTCTAGGTGCTCTCAGTCTTCTTCAAATCATCATATTTTAACTACATGCTTTACGTTTAGTGACTAATAGGAGATATACTGCGCAGAGATGATTCAATAATTTAGCAAGCTACTTTCATTTGCACCCTTGCTAATTAATTTCGTTTACTCCTGATCAATTAGATTCGAATTGTATTTATCAAAAGAAAGACGTAAAAAAACTAAATTCTTGAGTAGAAATTTCTTACTTACGACAGACATCATGATAGGCGTATTAAGACTGAACCTTTGAAACAAAATATTTTGTCTCCTAACCATACTTAGGAATCTCCCACTTCAAACATTCCGCTAAGATGTTAAGTGGTGAGTAGTTCAATATATTATGGATATATTCTTGCATTTACTGTAATTAATCTAATTATAGTTATAACAAAAACAATTTACTCTCGCTATCCAAGAAAAGGGTACCTTGAATCAAATAGTCTTTTATATCAGAATCATTTCTTGAAAAAATTATTAAAATATTCCCTATTATGATGAATACTTGGATCATTAGGAATAAATTGCGCAGCTTGTTCATTATGATAAATAGCTTTTTCATACTCTTTTATACGATCATAACAAATACACAATTGAATATGTGGCACCCATGTATAGCAAGCTTCACGAATAAAATAAGAATCTTTAGGCCTTGGTCCTTCAATTGCTGAACGGTACCAATAAATAGCCTTTTGATAGTCATTTTTTTGTAAAAATAGATAGCCTAAATGACAACAAATTTCTCCTCTAGGTGTATCATACATAAATGAATGTAAACAAGCATGGACAGATTCTTTCCAATTACCTAATTCCAAATAACATTCTGCTCTTTTCAGACAAGCTTGAATATTATCTTCAAACCATCCTTGCCCTTCATCTAAAAATTTCGAATACCACTTAATTGCTACATCATATAATTGATGATCCTTGCATTCATTCGCATAATAATATACATCTCGCGGACTTAGCTCTTTTCCATCTGCAATATGCTTTTCATATAGCTTCAAATTCCGATCACTATGCGCCTTTTCTTTTTTATGCGTTACACCTATGTCACTGTCCATCAGATTTCCATATACTTCTAAGTATTCATGAACAAAACCATGCCATTTAAAACTCCTGTTTCTCTTTACTAAGCGATATCTCCTCAGCTGAAATGTTGGATTTCCTTCTACATCAAAACCCAAATAATATTTCATAGATACCGCATCAATATTTGCATCTAATGTATGCTTTAATTGAAGGAATTTCTTCTTATTGTCATTTGTAATCTCGTCATCTGCATCAAGCCAAAGGATATATTTTTTAGTGGCCTTAGAAAACGCAAAATTCCGTGCTGCTGAAAAATCATTAATCCATTTAAAGTCATAAATTTTCGACTTATACCTTTTGACAATTTCTTTTGTAGCATCTGTTGAACCTGTATCTACAATAATAATTTCATCAACTATCCCTTTAACTGAATCTAAACATCTTGAAATAGTTTGTTCTTCATTTTTTACAATCATACACAAACTGATAGTGATTGGACTTTTTGCCATATAATTCCCCTCCTATCTTATGACATATATATATGTATAGGAAGAAAATTATATTTCTTTGGCTTCCGTTGTGTAACAATATGAATTTATAGTTTTTTACTTAAGATTATCCTTATAAAATATTTAATCGATAGCAACAATACTTAAAAGAAGATGAAAGCCATTCTTCAATAAATATTTCCTAAGAGAAAAATAAATGGATAAAAATAGATTTTTTATAGATTGTAGTTCCATTTAGAAAACTTTACGAACAGGTAGCTATGAGTTAGTACAGATTTTTTCCTCTATTTAATTTCTTACAAAAACAGAAGAAAATCTCATGTGACATCAAACTTATTTAAGTCTAGCTTGATTGGCATGTATCACAGCCCCAAGATCGTATTTCTTAATAGTTCAAAAACCAAATAATTAGATAAATCTAGGGGTATTTAAAGGCAGTTTATCTGTCACTTTACTCTAGATGTATAATAGTTGTCTCTTCTGAAAACTATTATTCCTGCTAATTGAAAATCTATTTGTTAATCATTCACAAACTTTATTATTTCGAATAGTTGTTTATCTCAACGTTTTTTGTTCCACATCATAAAATATTCGTATAAAAAATTTAAAGGAGGAACCTTATGAGTCATGACAAAAAACATTGTAATCCTGTAACCTTCACAGCATAATGTTGCAACAACCCGCAAACAATTCCTATTACAGGCCAACAATTAAATCAACTAATAACGTTATTAATTGATTTAGTAACAGCCGTTGCTAGCTTTTTTGCAGATTCGAGCGAAGCCAATAGATTGATATTGATCAATTTATTTAATCAATTATTAGATTTATTAAACTCGTTAATACCTTCACCAGAAGAAAAATTACCTAAAACAGTTAATTCAAAGCATTCTAACAATCCTACAATCACCTACACCTAATCTAAGTCAATTGGCTATATTACTTCAACAATTTTACAGTGCTCTCGCGCCTTTCTTTTTTGCATTAATTATTAATCCAGCATCTTTACAACTTCTTCTAAATTTATTAGTTCAGTTAATTATTGCTACTCCAGGGCCTACTGGACCTCTTGTAACCGCTAATAACGCCCGGATAACGAACCCAGCAATTAGCCGATGGAGATGCAGTTCCTTTAACAATTAATAACCTAATTAACGGTACAGTAATTACGCATGTTGCAGGATCACCTTTTATTATCTTAGCAGCCAATCAAACTTATTTTGCAACCTATGAAACTGTAACAAATTTAGGATTTGCTAATCAGGGAACTTCGATAGTACAATTTAATCTAGATGGTTCATTAGTCGGTGGAACACAAAGTGAATATAATTTAGCCGGCTTAAGTCCAACTTTCCCATTTGCGACTAGGGTATCACAAAGTTCGGATGCAGTTATTACTACAGGCGCAGTTCCTAGTGTATTAACATTAGTTAATGCTTCAGGTCATACGTTAGATTTTGAAGGAACTAATATTAACATAGTAAAAATAGAATAACTCTAAAAAATAACTAACTTACAATGAATCACTAAAATAAGTAGTATTTCCAAACGACTACCTATTCCCTAAAGACTAGGTAGTTTAATTTCCACTGAGATTTACAGGCAATTATCTTTATCAAGATAATTTAATTATTTTTAATTAAAAAAAATCCACAATAGCATTATTGGAATTTCTTAAATGCAGAAAACTAACAGTCTTTATTTGTTAGAAGGCTATTCTCCTGTTTTCTGTGATTAAAAGAACAATTGTTTCATTTTGAAAATTCACCCCTGTATCATTATCTATATATCTATATATAGAATATTTATACTCACAAATTTTGAGAGGTTTAACATCTTTATTTTTGCAAACTCAATTCGAACAAAACTGAATAGGAACAAATATTTTGGATATAATCTCAACTTAATAATTAGATAACTAAATTATAGTTTACAGTTTTAAAATATATACCGTTCAGTATAAATCCTCAAGTTCAATACATATATTAATATTTGCACTAATATTCCCTTATATTTGAGTAAGAGTAAGACTTAGCATTAGACAACCTTCAACAACCCAAAATTAATTTATATTAAAAACAGGAAAATAAAACAACTGAAACAGTTAGCGAATTATAAATCATTAAAAGTAGCTAACTATACAAACAAATTTTATAAAGCTAAACTAAGAGCTCATCCCATCTAAACATTTTTGAATAAAATAAATAATAAATTTGTTTTTTAGATTTATAAAATACAAATTTATTATTATGCCACAAGCTAACATACCTAATATTACCCCTAATATTTCTTTGACGAGAGAAGAATCTATTAATTTAATTTTAGCTTATATCACTTTAAAAGAATTAGGTTTAGCCCATATTATTAATGTAGAAGCTGAGAAAATTCAATACGCAATTGGAACTTTGTCTGGATTGTCATCATCTGCTACTTTAGATGAAATTTTAACAGTCAATGAAAGTGTTAATTAAACGATTCAAACCGCACTCAAAACACAGATGTTGTTACAAAGTAAGTTGGATATTGTGATACAAACACCTGTATTAACAGGACCTACTAGGCCTCTAATACTGCTAATAATGCACGTATAATCAATCCTGATATTGTACAGGTAGATTTTAGCAATGCAGTTCCCCTTACTTTTAACTCTGTTATTAATGGAACTGCAATTTCACGCACACCTCGATCAACAAATATTACGTTGGCCCCTAATCAAACCTATTATGAAAAAGCTTCTACAAATTTAAGATTCGCAGATCAAGGAACTGCAATTTTACAGTTGCAGTTGAAAGGAGCAGTATTAAATGGGTCACAAAGTGAATTAAATTTATCACAAACAGCTACAAACTCCCCTCCAAATGTCACTAGTTTATCACTTAGTTCAAGTGCAGTATTTAATACAGGAGCAGGAACTAGCATATTAACATTGGTTAATGCCTCCGGACACGCTATAGATGTAGTGGGCGACAATATTAATATAATAAAACTTCAATAAAAGGATTTTATAGGAAGATTGAATACACTAAAATAGTTAAATTAATATACCAAACGTTTATTTTCTGAGTACCAAATTACATTTTTATTACAGATGCCTAAAAATATATAATTGAATAAGCTATATACATTGTAAAGAAGCATAGAATGTACAGATACTAAAAAAGCGAGAGGAGGTGAAACATGTCTCAAGCGAATATCCCTAATATAACCCCAACGATATCGATTACTGCCGGACAATCAATTTCTTTACTCTTGGCATCTATCGCA